>BAYV01000109.1 GCA_000710935.1 Iodidimonas nitroreducens
CATGCGAGTACCGGCGCCAACACCAACGGCTCGATCACTCGCCGCGCCGGGTGGAGCGGAAGCATAAAAAGAGAACCAGCGCGACGACGCACTGGCCCCCATTTTATGGATCAGAAAGATCAGAAGGTGACATTCACCTGAGCATAGCCAAAGCGCCCCGGGACATCGAACAAGGTGGCGTCAAAGCCATTGAGCGCGCAGGAGAAGCATTCCGGCGGATCGGTTTGCAGGATATTGTTGATCCCCACGCTGAAGGCGATGCGGTCTTCAAAAATGGCGGGCTGCCATGTGGCCTGAAGATCGCCATAGATCTTGGAGCCGAGCTTATTGGTGCCATCTGCGGGATCGGAACACAGGGTGCTCAGATCATTGATGCCGCCTGCCGAAACCCCGAACAGATTGGCCGGGCAGCTTTCCGTCAAACCATCAATATAACGGGCGATGAAATTGACCGAAACCGTTTTATAGGCCCAATTGAGATTGGCCTGAACCCGGAATTCCGGCCAGCCTTTTTCCGGATCGCCCTGTTCGGTGCCAACCCGCTCGACCTTTGTGAAGCCATCGGCTGATGGGAAGCTTTCTTCAAAGCTGTTCACCCATGTAGTGAGGACACCGGCACTGAACCGACCAAAATCGGTCATGGGCGATTGATAATCGATGGAAAAATCCACCCCATCGGTTTCAATGCCGCCGATATTCTGGAGCTGGATATTAAAGCCATTGATGGCCCCGCCCGGGGTGCGGCTGATACCGCTGCACAAGACCGGATCAAGGGTTTGCACGCAGCCTTGCAGTTTAACATCCTGATCGATGGCCTGAATGGCATTTTCCAGATCGATATTCCAATAGGTGGCTTCAAAGGTCAGGCTTTCCACGCCTTTGATATCGGCCGCCCATTTGGGGCTGTAAACGCTAGAAATCGAGAAGCTATCTGATGTTTCCGGCTGCAATTCCCGATTGCCCCCCACGGTGGTGGAAATCTGGGAATTAAGCTGGGTGAAGCTGCCATCAGCAGGTACCCCAAGGGCGACGCAATTTGCCTGAATTTGGGCCGATGCCGGATTGCCGCCCCCCAGACCGAGGAAATTGGAGCAGGGATCTTGCAAAGTGGCATCAAATCGGGCTTCAGAGCCGAAAAGCTCCCCAATGCCGGGGGCCCGCAAGCCTTCCGCATAGCTGCCGCGCAAGAGGAAATCCTCGGTTATCCGCCAGTTCACCCCGGCTTTGATCGTGGTATTGCCGCCAAAGGTGGAAAAATCGGAATAGCGGGCCGCAAAAGAAGCTTCGAGATATTCCGCAAAGGGTACCCCGGCCAGAAGCGGCAAAACGATTTCGCCATAAACTTCATCGACATTAAAGCTGCCTTGGGTGGGGGTTGAGGGCACACCGGCGCTTTCACCTGCCACCACCACGGCATCGGGCTGGAAGAATCCTTCGCGTTTTCTGTGCTCATAACCACCGGCAAAAGCGATCCAGCCCGCAGGTAAGCGGATCAGATCGCCGGAAATATTAGCGGTGACATCAAATAATTCCGATTCGCTTTCATCCTTTTGCACAAAGGTCACGAAATCGAGCATTTCAGGCGTGATGGAACCGGATCCATCCGCGCCCTGGCCACCAAAAAAATTGAACGGCACGCAGCCATTGATGCTGGAACCATCGGGATTAAGGCATTGATCGATCGGGCCCAGAGCCTGTTTCAATTTGGCGGAATTGAACGCCCCGAATTTACGCTGGCTGCCCCGGCTTTCGGAAAAGGTGGTATTTATATCCCAAAAAAAGCTGCGATCTTCAAAGGTGAAATCGCCGCGCAAGCCCCCATTCAGATACCAGGTATCAACATTTTGCTCGAATATGCGCGCTCCGGCTTCCAGCGGTCTGCGTCCGGCGAAAACAAAGCCGTTTTCCGCATTGAGGGTGATGCCAAAAGGATTGAAGGGATTGGTCGCATCCACGGAAATCGTATCCATCAGATTGCCATTGCCGGCATCAGGGCCGATGAACAAAGGCTCTGGCGCCGCCTGATTGGTGGATTCGCGATTGTTGAACACCGCCTTCATTTCGAAAACCACATTATCGGTCAGATCATGTTCGATATTGGAAAAGACACTCACCCGCTTATTAGGCGTGGACACCAGATTGAATTGGGCGAAATTAAAGCGGTCGCTGGTATCGAAAGCATTGAAATCCAGCGATGCCGGATTGGCCGGATCAAAAGCCGCCAGATTGCCCAGTTGATTGATGGCCCCATCATTAAGGGTAATATCGGCGGTAATGGGATTGCCCTGCCCATCAAAAGCCCCGGTGCCGAAAATGAATCGACCCTGCGGCGTGCCCGAAGAACAAAAAGGCGTGCAGGCCCCAACGCCGGGGGTTGGGAAGGCCGAGATTTTACGATCAGAAGCCCTGATCGCGCTGGCTTCATTATAGGTCACATCCACAAAGATCCGGGTGCGCTCGCCCTGAGAACCAAATGACAGCGAATATTCCTGAGTTTCGCCATCCCCTTCATTGAGAAACATGCCGCCATAGGCCGAGGCCTTGAACCCTTCGAAATCTTTTTTGGTGATGATGTTAATCACCCCGGCAATGGCATCCGAGCCATAAATCGCCGAAGCCCCATCCTGCAGAACCTCGATCCGTTCGATGGCATTGGTGGGCACGGTCCCCAGATCCACCGCCGATGAAACGCCGGACCCCGATGTTTCATTCACCCAGCGCTTACCATCCACCAGCACCAGCACCCGCTTGGGGCCCAATCCGCGCAGATCGGCCTGAACCGAGCCTGCGCCAATGCCGCCGCCATCGGGTGGAAAGCCGAAATTGCCCGAATTATTGAACTTGCTGTTAAAGGTGCCTTGGGATTGCGGCAATCTTTGCAGGAAATCCCCAACATTGGTCAAACCGCTGCGATCAATATCTTCCGAACTGAGATTGACGATCGGGGAGGGCGAATTGAGAGGATTGCGCCGAATGCGCGACCCGGTCACCACCACTTCCTCGATGGTCGAGGCCTTTTCATCCGTTTGTGTCTGATCTTGCTGGGCAAGCACAGGCATTGTCAGCAGCAGGGCAAAGCCCCCGCTGCTCCCCATCAAAAGCGTGTGAAGCATTTTATTTTTCATAATAACCTCCCAAATTTTTTTGAAACGATCCCGATGACCGCATACCAAGCCTAAACAATTTAAAATCAACTGGTGAGAGAAATATTTTGTCACAATAACCTAAACTGGCGCGTCTTGTGTCTTGATATATATCAAGGCTCTATCCGGCTTTCATGTTAGGTGCAGTCTGTACGATCTTTATTTCAAGGCCGGAGAACCATGATGCCTGTACATCCCCTTATTCACCGTCTTGTTATCCTGACGCTGCTGAGCATGTGCGCATCACCGGGCCTTGCGCAGACTGTCGAGAGCAATTCGCTGAAGACATTTATCGCGAAAAGCGATCTCATCTTCGATTCTCGTTTGCGGTTTGAACTGGTTGATCAGGATGGCTTTGATGAAGATGCGCAAGCCCTGACGCTGCGGAGCCGGTTCGGATTTGAAACGGCCTCTTTTCACGGCTTCAAAGCGCTGGTCGAGGGCGATTTCACCCGCGATCTGGGGGTGAATGATTTTAATTCCACGGTGAATGGCAAGACCGGTTTTCCGGTCGTTGTCGATCCGGATTCAGAACGGCTCAACCGCCTGCAGCTTGGCTATCATCGGAAATGGGATGGGGCTTCTTTGGCTGCAACGGTGGGGCGACAAAGGATCAAGCTGGATGATGATCGGTTTATTGGTAATGTTGGGTTCCGGCAAAATGAACAAACTTTTGACGCTGCCCGCTTGCAGATCAGCCCTTTTGATGGGCTGACTGTTGATTATAGCTATATTTGGCAGGTCAATCGCATTTTTGGCAGTAATTCCGCGAACAAAACCGCAGATGCCGATTCCCATCTGATCAATGCCCGCTATGAAACGCCATGGGCCGTGATCACCAGCTATGCCTATCTTCTTGATCTGGAAGACCAGCTAGCATCCAGCGCCAGCAAAACCTTTGGCCTGCGCATGGCTGGGACACGCAATTTGTTTGATGATTGGCAGATTGCTTATGGCGCTGAATTTGCAAATCAGACCGACTTCGGGGGTAATCCCGAAAATTTCGATCTGAATTATATCATGGGGAAAGCCGGATTTACGCGAGGGGGGCTGAGCTTTGATGCCCAGATCGAGCGTTTAGAGGGTAATGGCCGGCGAGGCTTCACCACGCCCCTTGCAACATTGCATGCCTTCCAAGGGTTTGCGGATGTTTTCCTTGTGACCCCCGCAGCGGGACTGCGGGATATTCAAACAAAAATCCAATATCGCTGGCGCAATGTCTCAAAGCTTGGAGATGTTCGTTTAAGTGCCTGGTTTCATGACTTTTCGGCGACCCAAACCCAAGACGATCTGGGTGAAGAAATTGATTTTGGCCTCTTTATCACGCCCCGAAAGGGGATCACCTTCAGCATAAAATATGCCGATTTTTTTGGTGCCGACGATAAACCCAGCCTCCGTCGTTTTTGGACCGGTGTGGACGTGAAATTTTAAGCGAAGTCGTTTTTAGAAAATTTTTGTGGCACCCACCCGGGAATTGACCTTTGGCCGCAATCTTGGCAGGCTCATAAACCTGTTTTCATGAAGGGGGTTATGATGTTTTTTGGAAATCTTGCCAGCAAAGGCACCATCACCCTCATCCTCATATTTTTCGCCCAAACCTTTATGATCCAAACCGTTTCTGGCCAAACACAGCTGTTGCGTCATCCCGATTTATCGGCCACGCATCTTGTTTTTGCCTATGCTGGTGATCTTTATGTTGCCGATCCCATGGGCGCGAACCCCCGCCGCTTGACTGTGGGGGCTGCCGAAGAAAGCCACCCCCATATCTCACCGGATGGCACCATGGTGGCTTTTACCGGCCATTATGAAGGCAATACCGATGTTTATGTGATGCCGATCACCGGCGGGCAGCCGGTCAGGCTCAGCTATCACCCCGGTGATGATTGGGTGCGCGGCTGGTCGGCGGATGGATCGGCGGTGCTGTTCAGTTCGGATCGGGGCTTGAGCTATCAGCGCGGCGGCCAGCTTTTTGAAATTGCGTTAACAGATGGGATCGAGCCCAATGGTTTGCCCCGGGCGCTGCCCATGCCCATTGCCTGGGATGGTGCCTATGCCCCCGATGGCGGGCAGATCGCCTATCAGCCCTTTCCATCGGGCTATAGTGGATCGGCGGGATGGAAAGGCTATCGCGGGGGGACCACGCCACCGATCTGGATTTTCGACACCAAAAGCCATGAGATCAGCGCGATCCCTAATGACGGGGTGAATGACTCCCACCCCATCTGGCTCGATGACAGCATTGTCTTTGTATCGGACCGAGATGGCGTGGCCAATCTGTGGTCATATGATCTGGCCGATCAAACCTTGCGCCAACACACCTATCACAAGGATTGGGATATCAAATCCGCCGCCGGCTATGGCAGGCGCATCGTTTATGAATTGGGTGGTCGCCTGCATCTTTATGATCTGGAAACGAAAAGCACAAATGCCCTTGCGATTGAGCTGACGGTCGATCTACCCGCCGCCCGGCCAAAATGGATCGAGGGTAAGGACTATATCGCCGAGGCGCGCCTTTCCCCCGATGGCCAAACCGCCCTGCTCAGCGTGCGGGGCGAAATCATCAGCCTTTCGGTCAATCATGATGAGATGATCCAGATCACCCGATCATCGGGGGCCCATGATCGCGCGCCCCTATGGTCGCCCGATGGCCGCAAGCTTGCTTATCTCAGCGATCAATCGGGGGAATATGCCCTTTATGTGGGGGCTGTCAGCGGCCTTGGCACCACGACCTATTATGATCTGGCCGGTGCCCCCGCCACCTATCGGCTTCATGCCTTTACGCCGGATGGATCGGCCATTCTATATGAGGATAATCATCTCAATCTCTATGAAATCAGCCTCAAGGATGGCACATCGGTGCGCATTGGCGGCCATGCCCGGCGCTGGTATCCCCATGGCTTTGCCCTCGCGGTCTCGCCCGATAGCCGCTATGTGGCCTTCCGGCGGGCCAATGAAACTTATTTGAACAGCCTGATGATCCATGATCGCCAAAGCCGCGAGACCTTTCCCCTGACCAACGGCCCCGGCAGCCTTGATGCCCCTGTTTTCAGCCGGGATGGGAAATATCTTTATTTCACCGCCAGCACCAATAGCGGCCCGGCCGGTGCCTGGCTTGATATGAGCAATCAGGATCGGATGGTGCGCCGGGGGATTTATGCCGCTGTGCTTTCGGCCAGCGATCCCACCCCGGTCCTTCCTGAAATCGATCAGCCCCCGGCGGCTCCGATCCCTCCTGAGAAGTCGCGGAAAAAGGCCAAAGATAAGGCTGCAGCCTCTGACCCAGAAGCCCCGCCGCAAACCCGGCTCGACCGCGAAGGGCTCGAAAAACGCATTGTCGCCCTGCCCATGGTCTTGCGCGATTATAACCGGCTGATGATCGGCAAGGATGGTGCCCTTTATGCCCTTGCCCTCCGCCCGGATGCAGCAGAAGAAAACCCCCCGGGCCGCGAGGATGAGGCCGTCAACAGCCTCTATCGATTTGATTTCAAAACACATAAGGAAAGCCTGTTTCTGGCGGATGTGGGTGAGGCCGCGATCAGCGCCAATGGCGATCATCTGCTGGTTTCGCGCCCCAAAAAATCATGGGCGGTGGTGGAAACCGGCGCGCCAACAGCCCCCATGCAGGGGATCAAGGATTTAGCGCTCGACAAAATCCGCCTTCAAATCGATCCCCGCGCGGAATGGCGGCAGATTTTTAACGAGGTCTGGCGGCTGGAGCGTGATTATTTTTATGATCGTGCCATGCATGGCCTTGATTGGGAGGCGGTGCGGCAAAAATATGCGCCCATGCTCGATCATCTGGGTCGCCGCGAGGATCTCACCCATATTCTGATCGAAATGATTTCCGAACTGGGGGTGGGTCATGCCCGCGCCTCGGGGGGCGATATCGTGAAGGCCGATGGCCAGAAAGTGGGGCTTTTGGGGGCGGATTTCAGGGTTGCCAATGGCTATTACCAGATCAGCCGGATTTATGATGGGGAAAGCTTCAATCCCTTTTTAGGGGCGCCTTTGGCAGTGCCGGGGCTTGGGGTGAAGGCCGGGCATTATCTGCTGGCGATCAATGGCCAGCCGGTCACCGCCTCGGATAATCCCTATCGATTTTTGGAAGGCACGGTGGGGCGGCAAACCCTTTTGCATCTGAATGACAAGCCCGAGATGAAAGGCGCCTATTCCATCATCGTGCAGCCGATCCCCAATGAACGGGGGCTGCGCCGCTGGGCCTGGATCGAAGATAATCGCCGCCATGTGGCCGCCCTGACCAATGATCGCGTGGGCTATGTGTATCTGCCCAATACCGCCGCCGATGGCTTCAGCTATTTCAATCGCTATTTTTTCAGTCAGCTCGATAAGCAGGCTTTGATCATCGATGAGCGCGGCAATGCCGGTGGGCAGGCGGCAAATTATATCGTTGATCTGCTCAACCGATCCCATCTGGCCTCATGGAAGGATCGCGATGGGGCGCTTTTTACAACGCCTGTGGGGGCCATTTTCGGACCGAAAGTAATGCTGATCGATCAATTCGCGGGATCGGGCGGCGATTTCCTGCCTTTTGCCTTTAAATACCAAACCGGCGGCACCCTGATCGGCACCCGCACATGGGGCGGGCTGATCGGCATCGGGGTGGCGCCCGATCTGATCGATGGGGGCCAGATCACCACACCCTATTTCCGCTTCATTCACCCCGAAGGGGGCTGGGCCATCGAAAATGAAGGGGTGAGCCCCGATATCACTGTGGAGTTGACCCCCAAAGCGGTGATCGAAGGCCGCGATCCTCAGCTTGACAAGGCCATCGCGGTGATCTTGCAGCAATTAGGCGAAAATCCGCCGCCCAAACTGCCCAGCGCCCCGGAAGGACCCTGAGCAGGTTCTTTGGTTATTCCGGGAAATCCTCGAAATCCTGATCGAACAGATCCGCTTCTTCTTCGGTTTGGCCCGATTGACCATTACTGATTTCAAACAAGCGGCGCTGGCGAAAAGCAGAGCGGGCAAAGGCATAGGGATCATCCGCCTTCATCACTTCCTTGATCACATCCCAATTGCGATCCCGGGCTTCGAGAACGCCGGCCGCCGTCCAGCCCCGTCGGGCCCAGCGTTCATCGGCAATATCAAGGCCAAGGCCCACCGGCTCGGACACGGAATCCCCCACAAAGCCAAGGGTATCACGCGGATTGGTGGGGCCGATGATCGGTAAAACCAGATAAGGACCGCCGCCAATGCCCCACACCGCCAGCGTTTGCCCGAAATCTTCATCCACATTTCTGATCCCAAAGGCTGTGGCCGGATCGGCAATGCCCCCAATGCCCAGCACGGTATTCGCCAAAAAGCGTTTGGTGGCGATGCCAGCGCGGGTGCCTTCGCCCTGCAAAAGGGAATTGACGATCACCAAAGGCATTTTGGCATTGGCATAGATATTGGAAATGGCTTCACGAAAGATTTTGGGAACGATGGTGCGATAAACCCATGTGACGGGCTGCAGGATCACCGTATCCAGCCCATTATTCACTTTCCACATGGCCCGATTGAAGGGTTCCAACGGATCATTGGCCTGTTCATAGGCGGCCACAGCATCCAGATCATTGGCCGGGGGGCGAGTGGCACAGCCAGCAATGGCCAGAATAAGCAGAGCAGCCGCTAGGCCGCGCATGAAAAAGTTCTGAGGCAAAATCATAAGCGCGGACGCTCCTGAAAATAAGTAATGTGAAGGTCCTCGCCAGAAGAGGCAGCACGACCTTTTGCTGATGTCATCTCTAGCAGAGAGTTGATGCAGGCCTCAACTCTTTCCCAAGCCCGCTACGATCATGTGAACGAAATGGATCGGCATCCTTGTGCATCTTGGCCGGTTTTTGAACGATCTCGCCCTGACGCATGGATCATTTTTTAAGGGCCAAAAACACAAAGCTCTTTACCAGACATAAAGATATGTTTATATACTATAGACATATTATATCAGTTTAAGGCCTGTAAACGACATGGATGCGATCCTTTCAGCCTTGCGTGCCGCCGGAGAACCCACAAGGCTCCGGATTTTGGGCCTTTTGGGCCATGGTGAATTGACGGTGACGGAACTGACCCAGATCCTGCGGCAAAGCCAGCCCCGGGTTTCACGCCATTTGCGCCTGTTATCCGAAGCCGGGCTTTTGGATCGTTTCCGCGAAGGGGCCTGGGTGTTCTACCGGATCGTGGAGGGAGGCACCCAAGGCCATCTGGCGCGCACCATCGTCGATCTTTTGCCCGATGAGGATCAGGAGCATCAGCGCGATCTGGAAAGGCTGGATGATGTGCGTCAGGCCCGGGCCGAGGCGGCGGCCGCCTATTTCCGGGCCAATGCCCCCCATTGGGACAAAATCCGCTCGCTTTATGTGCCCGAAGATCAGGTGGAAAGTCGGCTGCTGGCCATCCTCGATCAGATCGAGGTGAAGGACCTGCTGGATATCGGCACCGGCACCGGACGGATTTTGGAGGTATTCGCCCCCCATATCAGCCGGGGTTTGGGGATCGACCTTTCGCCGGAAATGCTGACGGTGGCGCGGGCAAGCCTTGCGGCCAAGGATATCGGCCATTGTCAGGTGCGTTTGGGCGATATGTACGATATCCCCCTTGCCAATGACAGCATGGACCTGATCATCCTGCATCAGGTTTTGCATTTCGCCGAAGATGCGGGCACGGCGCTGAAGGAAGCGGCGCGGGTTTTGCGCCCCGGCGGCATGGCGCTGATCGTTGATTTCGCCCCCCATGAGCATGAAGACCTGCGCGATGATCATCAGCATCGCCGCTTAGGGTTCGCCGATGATGAGGTGGTGGGCTGGGCCCAATCGGCGGGGCTTCGGGCCTTTGATATCGATCATCTGGATGGCGGCACCCTCACCGTCACCTTATGGACATTGGAAAAACCCCAAACCCAGCCTGCCGCAAAAAGATTGGAGCCGGCCTTATGACCCATCATCAGCCCTGGATTAAGCCTTTGGGGCAGCCCCTGTTTACCGGGGACCTGTCAGCGGTGGATGTGTCTTTTGAATTTTTTCCGCCCAAAACCGAAAAGATGGAAGAACGCCTGTGGGCGGCGGTGAAAATGCTGGAGCCTTTGGCGCCGCGTTTCGTTTCGGTGACCTATGGGGCGGGCGGTTCAACCCGGGAACGCACCCATAAAACCGTGCGCCGCCTGCTCACCGATACCAACTTGAAGCCAGCGGCGCATCTCACCTGTGTGGGGGCCACCCGCGATGAGATCGATGCCATCATTCAGGATTATAAAGAGGCCGGGGTGAAGCATATCGTGGCCCTGCGCGGCGATGCCCCCGATCCATCCACCGGCTATCGGGCAACGCCGGGGGGCTATGAAAATGCCGCCGATCTGGTGGCCGGGATCAGAAAGATCGGCGATTTCGAGATTTCAGTGGCCGCCTATCCCGAATGTCATCCCGATAGCCCCAATCTGGCTGCCGATCTCGATAATCTGAAGCGCAAGGTGGATGCCGGAGCCACCCGCGCCATCACCCAGTTCTTTTTTGAACCGGATCAGTATTTCCGCTATCTTGATCATGTCCGATCCTATGGCATCGATGTGGAAATCACCCCCGGCATTCTGCCGGTGACCAATTTTGAACAGCTCAAACGCTTTGCCGCCAGTTGCGGGGCCTCGGTTCCGCGCTGGATGGCCGATCTGTTTGAAGGGCTGGATGATCACCCGCAAACCCGCAGCTTAGTCGCCGCGACCGTCGCCAGCGAGCTTTGCCGCCGCTTGCAGGCGGGCGGGGTGAACAGCTTTCATTTCTATACCCTCAACCGCGATGAACTGACCTATGCCACCTGCCATATGCTGGGCATCAGGCCCGCTCGGACTGCCGATCTTCCAAAGGATATAAACAGATGAGTCTGTCGATCCAAAATCGCCTGAACAACAGCGCCCAAAAGATCCGTGCCTTGGCAAAAGAGCGCATTTTGCTGCTCGATGGGGCCACCGGCACGATGATCCAATCCCACAAGCTGAAGGAAGCCGATTATCGCGGCAGCCAATTTGCCGATTGGACGCGGGATCTGAAGGGCGACAATGATCTTTTATGCCTGACCCGGCCCGCCCTGATGCAATCCATCCATGAAGATTTTCTGGCGGCCGGATCGGATATCATCACCACCAACAGCTTTAACGGCACCAGCATCAGCCAATCCGATTATGGCATGGAAGCACAGGTGGAGGCGATCAATCTGGCCGCTGCCCGCATCGCCCGCAAAGCCGCCGATGAATGGACCGCGAAAACACCGGATAAGCCGCGCTTTGTAGCCGGTTCCATCGGCCCCACCAATAAAACCCTTTCGGTATCGCCCCGGGTGAACGAACCGGGCTATCGCGATGTCACCTTCGATCAGATGAAAGATGTGTATAAACAGCAGGCTTCAGCCCTTCTGGAAGGCGGGGTCGATCTTTTGCTGATCGAAACCATATTCGATACCCTGAATGCCAAAGCCGCCCTTGTGGCCGTGGATGAATTATCCCAAAGCCATGATGTGCACATTCCGATCATTCTGGCGGTCACCATCACCGATCTTTCGGGGCGCAATCTATCGGGGCAAACCGTTGAAGCCTTCTGGTATTCGGTGCGCCATGCCCGGCCTTTGGCGGCAGGCATGAACTGTTCTTTTGGGGCCGATCAATTACGCCCCCATGTGCTGGCCTTATCCAAAATCGTGGAAACGCTGATCTGCGTTTATCCCAATGCCGGGCTGCCCAATGATATGGGCGATTATGATGAAAGCCCGGCCCACACCGCCGGGTCGCTGGAAGGCTTTGCCCGCGATGGCCTGGTGAATATCGTGGGCGGCTGCTGCGGCACAACGCCGGATCATATCCGGGCCATTGCCAAAGCCATCGCCGATCAAAAGCCGCGCATCCCGCCATCGCCAGCGCCAAAATTGCGGCTGGCGGGGCTGGAACCGATGGTCGCCTGATCGCCCCATGCATCGGGGCCGCCGCCCTTTCTTCATCTTGCGGGCTATGGATGCGTAGCCCGGTTCGTTCCTCACGCAATCAGATCGCACAGCATGACCCAGAAAACCGCGCAATTCATCAATATCGGCGAACGCACCAATGTCACGGGATCGGCCCGGTTCAACAAGCTGATCCTGAATGGCGATTATGATACAGCGCTGGAGGTGGCCCGCTCACAGGTGGAAAACGGGGCCCAGATCATCGATATCAATATGGATGAGGGGATGCTCGACAGCCAGCAGGCGATGACCATCTTCCTCAATCTGATCGCCACCGAGCCGGATATCGCCCGGGTGCCGATCATGATTGATAGCTCGAAATGGGCGATCATCGAAGCCGGTTTGAAATGCGTTCCCGGCAAGGCCATCGTCAATTCCATCTCGCTCAAGGAAGGCGAGGCGCCCTTTCTGGAGCAATCCCGCACCATCCGCCGTTTTGGCGCGGCCACCGTGGTGATGGCTTTTGACGAGGATGGCCAGGCCGATAGCATCGAACGCAAGGTGGCAATCTGCGAACGATCCTATAAATTACTGACCGAAGATGGCTTCCCCCCCGAAGACATCATCTTCGATCCCAATATCTTTGCCGTTGCCACCGGTATCGAAGAGCATAATCCCTATGCCCGCTATTTCATCGAAGCCACGAAAATCATCAAACAGCGCTGCCCCCATGCCCGCATATCGGGCGGCGTTTCCAATGTGTCTTTCTCATTTCGCGGCAATGATCGGGTGCGCGAGGCGATGCATTCGGTGTTTTTATATCATGCCATTGCCGCCGGGATGGATATGGGGATCGTCAATGCCGGTCAGCTCGCCGTTTATGATCAGATCGAGCCGGAATTGCGCGAATGTGTCGAGGATGTGATCCTTGATCGCCGCCCCGATGCCACCGATCGCCTGCTGGAGATGGCCGAACGCTATAAAGGCGGCGGCCTGCGCCGGGAAGAAGATCTTTCATGGCGGGATGTGGCGGTGGAAAAGCGCCTTGAATATGCCCTTGTGAAGGGGATCGACAAATTCGTGGTGGAAGATACCGAAGAAGCCCGGCAAAAAGCATCCCGCCCCATCGATGTGATCGAAGGGCCCTTGATGGATGGCATGAATGTGGTGGGCGATCTGTTTGGTTCGGGGAAGATGTTCCTGCCCCAGGTGGTGAAATCGGCGCGGGTGATGAAAAAGGCCGTGGCGCATCTGCTCCCCTATATCGAGGCCGAAAAAGCCGAAGGCGCGGGCGGACCGAAAGGCCGGATCGTAATGGCCACGGTGAAGGGCGATGTGCATGATATCGGCAAGAATATCGTGGCGGTGGTTTTGCAATGCAATAATTTCGAGGTCATCGATCTGGGGGTGATGGTGCCATGGCAAACCATCCTCGAGACTGCCCGCGAGCAGAAAGTCGATATGATCGGGCTTTCGGGCCTGATCACCCCATCCCTTGATGAAATGGTCACGGTTGCCGAGGAAATGCAGCGCCAGCACTTCAAGCTGCCGCTTTTGATCGGCGGGGCCACCACATCGAAAATGCACACGGCGGTGAAAATCGCCCCGGCCTATGATGGGCCGGTGGTGCATGTGCTTGATGCCTCGCGATCAGTGGGGGTGGCGGGCACCTTGGTATCGGATCAGCACAAGCAGCGCTTTGTGGATGAAACCAAAAGCAGCTATGACAGCATGCGCGAAAAGCGCCTGGCCCGGCCACAGGTGGATCGCCTGATCAGCCTTGCTCAGGCCCGCGACAATGCCCCCGCCCTTGATTGGTCGAACGGCCCATCGGCACCCAAACCCCGGCGGCCGGAGCGCATCGTGCTGGATAACTATCCCCTTGGCGATCTGGTGGAACGCATTGATTGGACGCCCTTTTTCCGGACATGGGAACTGGCTGGCACCTATCCCGCCCTTTTGAAAGATGCGATCATCGGGGAAACCGCCCGCAATCTGTTTGACGATGCCAAAAAAATGCTGGCGCGCATCATCGATGAACACTGGGTGGAAGCGCGGGGCGTATGCGCCTTCTGGCCCGCCAATGCCGATGGCGATGATGTGATTTTATGGCACGATGAAAGCCGCACAAAAGAACGCGCCCGGGTGCATTTCCTGCGCCAGCAGCAGCAAAAGCGGGGGGAGCGCAGCAATGATTGTCTGGCCGATTTCATCGCCCCCGTATCCACCGGCCTGTGTGATTATATCGGCGGTTTCGCGGTCACGGCGGGGGGACGGATCGAAGAAAAGCTGGCCGAATTCAAGGCCGCCCATGATGATTATGCCTCGATCATGCTGAAGTCATTGGCGGATCGGCTGGCCGAAGCCTTTGCCGAGCGGCTGCATGAAAAGGTTCGCACCGAATTCTGGGGCTATGCACCCGATGAAGCCCTGAGCAATGAACAGATCATCAAGGAAGGCTATCGCGGCATTCGCCCGGCACCGGGCTATCCGGCCTGCCCCGATCATTCTGAAAAACCGGCGCTGTTTGCCCTTCTCGATGCGGAAAAGGCCACCGGCATTCATCTCACCGAAAGCTTTGCGATGCTGCCTGCCTCCAGCGTTTCGGGCTATTATCTGGCGCATCCCGAAAGCCATTATTTCGGGATTGGCAAAATCGGCCCGGATCAGGTGGAGGATTATGCCAATAGGCGCGGGGTGGAAATCGCCCGGATCGAAAAATGGCTGTCGCCCAATCTTGGCTATGAGCCTGCCGCACGGTTCAAAAAAACCGGCTGAGGGCTTTAGAGAATATCGAGCACCTGCTCTGGCGGGCGGCCAAGGGCGGCGCGGTCGGCGCTAATCAATATCGGGCGCTCGATCAGAATGGGGTGCGCGGCCATGGCGGCGATGAGGTCTTCATCGCTTTTGTCGGGATCATCAAGGCCCAAATCCCGATAGGCGGCTTCACCCCGGCGCAGCAATTGCCGTGGGGTCATCCCCAATAGCTTCAGGGCATGGGCGATTTCATCGGCGCTGGGCGGTGTTTCCAGATAACGCCGGATCACCAGATCCACGCCGCGCGCATCCAAAAGGGCGAGGGTCTGGCGTGACTTGCTGCAACGCGGATTATGCCAAAGCTCCATCTGCGGCCCCTTTTGTCCTGATGATCGATTGTGCCCTCTTTTATAAAAGCGGTCCACACTTGGCAAGAGGTGGGGCAGGGCAAAGAGGTGGGGCTTGGCAAGAGGCGGGGGCGGTGTTTAGGATGGGGCCCATCGGGATTTAAAAAAGAACGGACCGCCCCATATGCGCCTTTTCCCCAGCCCTGCCATTTCGGCTCAGCGCCTTTTCATCCTGTTGAGCCTGATCATCATGGGGGTGCAAGCCGGCCCCGCTCTTTTCCTCGCAAGCCCTGCCAAGGCCGAACCCATGGCCTATTTCGCCCCCGAAGGGGTTCGCTATGACCCGGCGATCCCCACGCCAGAGGCCTTTTTAGGCTATGAACTGGGCACACAGCCGGTGCGCCATGATCAGATGGTCGCCTATCTGCGCCGGGTGGCAGACTTATCTGATCGCATCAGCATTGAAACCATCGGCCACAGCCATGAAGGGCGGCCCATCGAATTTCTGGTGATCACTTCGCCCTCCAATCATCAGCGCCTTCTCGCCCTTCGCTCTGCCCATGTGGCGCTGAGCACCAGCCCCGATAGTGCCACAGTCAGCGCCGAAATGCCGGTAGTGACATGGCTGAATTATGGGGTGCATGGGGCCGAAGCCTCGGGCATGGATGCCGCCATTCCGGTGGTGTATCATCTGGCCGCCGCGCAGGATGAGGAAACAGTGCAAAGCCTTGAAGGCAGCATCATCCTGATCACCGCCATCTTCAATCCCGATGGCCATGCCCGGCGCATTGATCATGTTTATAAATATGGCTCGGTGGTGCCGGTCACCGATCCTGCCCATGCTGCTCATGATTTATGGGTGGATGCGCGCACCAATCATTACTGGTTTGATCTCAATCGCCAATGGTTGTTGCAAACCCAGCCCGAATCAAAGGCATGGCTCGCCAAATGGCATGAGTGGAAGCCCAATGTCACGGTCGATTATCACGAGATGGGTTCCAATTCGACCTATTATTTTCACCCCGGCGAACCGCAGCGCAAAAACCCCCTGATCCCGGATCGATCCCGCGATCTTCTGAAACAAATGGCCGGCTATCATGCCAAAAGCCTCGATCAGGATGGCACCCTTTATTTTACCGAAGAAGGCTTTGATAATTACTATATCGGCAAAGGCTCCACCTATCCCCATATCAATGGATCGATCGGCATTTTGTTTGAGGCCGGGGCCGCCCGTGGCGGCGCGATCGATACCCCCAATGGCCTGCGCACCCATGGCGAAAATATCCGCAAGCATTTCCGTACATCGCTCTCATCGATCCGGGGCGCATTGGGGCTAAAGCCCGATCTGCTGGCCTATCAGGCGCAATTTCATCAAGATGCCATGGCGAAATCCAAGGATGATCCCATCAAGGGCTGGGTTTACAGCTCCCCCGATCAGGCCCGAATGCGGCTGTTCACCGATCTTTTGGCGCGCCATCAGATCAAAAGCCATGAACTGGCCCGCACCATCACCATCGATACGATTGCTTATCGCGCCGGTGAAGCGGTGATCGTGCCCATGGCGCAAACCCAATATCATATGATCAAGGGCATTTTCGAGCGAGTGCGCAGCTTTGAAGAAGCCGTTTTCTATGATGTTTCGGGCTGGACCCTGCCTTTGGCCTATGATCTTGATCATGCTTCCCTTGATCGGAAAAATTGGCGCGATGATCTGATCGGCGCCCCCGCCATGGCGAAGGCCGAAAGCGCCCCGGTGCCGGATCGCGCCCCTTATGGCTATGCTTTTGAATGGACCGATCATTATGCCCCCAAGGCGCTTTATCGCCTGCTCGATGCCGGGCTTCGGGTGCGGGGCGCTGTTGAACCCTTCAGCGCCATCACCACCAAGGGCATCGTCGATTTCCCGCGCGGCAGCCTGTTTGTGCCGCTGGCGGGGCAGGATCACGGGGCGGATGCTATCCATCGCCTCGTGGCATCGGTGGCGGCGGATGAGGGCATCGCGGTTCATGCCATAAGCTCGGGCCTCACCCCCACGGTGGGGGCGGATCTGGGGGGCCGCAATTCCTTTGAAAGCCTTGAAAAGCCCAAGGTGCTTTTGCTTTTCGATGCGGGCATCAGCAAATACGAAGCCGGTGAAGCCTGGTTCCTGCTTGATCATGAAATGCATATCCCGGTCACCTTGCGGGCGAAGGATGATCTGCGCGGCCTTGATTGGTCGGTCTATAGCCATATCATCCTGCCCGGCGGCAATGCCGCTTTGGATGAACGCAGCACCCAGCGTTTGGGCCAATGGATCAGCGAAGAGGGCGGCACCCTGATCGCCCTGCGCCAGGGCGCCCTGTGGGCCCAGAAAAGCTTTTTGACCGCCGCCGACAGATCAACCGAGAATCAATCGAAAGAGGGTAAAGCGGGGGGTGCCAAGGCGGAAGAGGCTGGCCCCAAACGCCTCGATTATGCCGATTTCCCGGTGGCCGAGGCGAAAGATGTGATTGGCGGGGCCATTTTTGGCAGCGATCTCGATATCACCCATCCCATGGCCTTTGGCTATTCTGATCGGCTGATCTCCAGCCATCGCAATATCACCCGCACCCTTGCGGTGCCCGCCAATCCCTATGCCCAGATTGCCCGCTATCTGGAAGCACAGCCGCTGCTCTCAGGCTATGCCTCAGACCGCCGGATCAAGGACATCGCAGGCACCCCGATGATGCTGGCTGAACGGAAGGGCGCGGGCAGCATCATCGCCATTGCCGATGCCGTCAATTTCCGGGGAATTTTTCTGGGCACCAGCAAATTGTTTTTGAACGGCCTGTTCTGGTCGAAAGCCTTCCAATCACCGCGCAACCCCGATGAGATGGCCGAGAACAGCGATAGCCACTGAAAGCGCCAAAGCTGAAGGCAGCGGCTTTGGTCGTGGTTCAGGCTGAATGATCAGACGGTGCGAGCGAGCTTGTCGCGCCGCCACAGCCGCGCTTTGCAACGCAAAAACGCCTTGGCCCATCTGATTGGCCAAAAACCCATGATGATGGTCGGTGAAGCCGAGGGTTGTCTTGACGGTCATACTCGCCCAAGAGTATGTATAAGTCATATAAACGAAGGCTTATAGAATCTTAGGCTTGTCAGGGAAGGCAGAAAGTCATTTTCCGCCACTTAAGACGATTTTTTGAAAGTGCTGCAAAGGCGGTCTTTTCTGCCCCACAGATTGTTCTCCCTGTTAGAGAATGGCAAGGCCTCAGAGTTGTATAGATTATTCGGCGATGAGAAGGCTGGCCAACTGATCAATATCCTTGTGCGTGACTATAAAGAAGGGGACATCTATTATGTCAGCGATGGCTTGGGCGTGAGCACGAGAAATCACTTGGTGCTGTTTAAGAACATTCGATGGATAAGTCGGACGAGACCGTGATGTATCCGCTCCACGATTGGCAGCAATACGTTCCGGCTCGGATTCCAGATGTACCATGAATGAAACTCCAAGCGCCCTGAAAATCTCGCTCGAAATTTTCGTCAGCCCTTTTCCATCGTCAATGACAACGTGTCCATCAATCACAACCAAGTTCGAGTTTGGATCGCGTGTAAGAATGAAACCTTCGATCAAAAGGCGCTGGTTATCATCAAGGTCAGAATAGCGAATGGCATCTCTGCCTTCTGATGGAACCTGCCGAGCTGCGGCAATAAGGCTGCCGCCAGTAAGGTGCTGGAAATCAACTAGCTTTGCTAGCCGGCACAAGAAGGTAGTCTTTCCCACGCCAGAAATACCTGTGAACGCAACGATCCGCTGGTTCATACTTCGAACTTTAGATTTGCACGCTTTACCAGACTTGCCGTCAGCGTTTGGTTTAGTCTGTAGATAGACTGCTGAGGGTGGCCATTGATGACACCCATGCTTCGCAACTCTTGAAGCGACACCGCCGGCTCGATATATGAAATCAGCAGGAAGTTGATAACCTTGACGGGATCATCGGGCGTTGCCTTCCACTTCTTCAGCTGCTCCTCACTATAGACGGACCGACCGCCTGTCAGTTGCATGAGCTTTTTGGTCGATCCGGCCGGCGTCACACTTTCCAGAATGCCAAGAGCGGTAATGGCCTGCGATGGGGGATTCCGCGAAGTACTTTTGTAAAAAAATAGAAGTGATCCTGCAGGCCCAAGCTTCGATTTGGAACGACAGAGATACACCTTTCGGATCGTGTTGCCAGGCCTTGTAATCGTCTCGGCGCGGGACGCACCAGCAAAAAGGTCCGGCTGAAGTGGGCTATAAAGGTCCGGGAAGAGCGTATCGTGATATGCCTCCCTGATCGGAATGACGAAGCCGGGTGTATTGTCGTGAAATACAAAGCGTGGATAGTGCTCCCGTGCCAGATCGAAGTCGCTTTTGTCATCTTGTGGTGTAAGAACCGCGGCGGAGAAATCTCGCTCATAGATGTATTCGCCGTTGGCGTTCTGACCCGAATTCCGAAACCCATAATATTCCAGCAACTGCATCAAAGCGACATGTTCTTCATATGTCGTCAGATACGCTAGATCGTATTTGTTGGTTTGAGCATACCAAAGAACCTGTTTCAGAAGCAACTCTCCGAGCTTCACCCCCCGGCTTTCCGACGCTACCTTGAAGGTGCAGATTTTGAGAATTTTATTGGCTTTCGTGACCGCATCAGTATCCAATGCATCTTCGTCTTTGCGAACGATCAGTCCCACCAACTGGTCGTTATCATAAACCACCCAGCATGATCGGTGCTGCTTCACGCACTTTTCTCGCCACCAGTTATCGAATTCCGGATAGCCCTTTCGAAGGCTGTCAAAAAATGTGTCCGATCTGTCGATCTCATGTGCTGCTGCCTCGCCAACGTGGCGGATCGGCACTTGCTTCGGCTCATAGGTCTGAACGAGCAATTCCTCGGCGTCGCTGACAAACAGGACGCGCCGCGCAAGGTCAGGCGAACGTTTCTGGGCGCGCTGATGAAGCCCTTTGTCCTGTGTGACAAGAAAGTCTGCAGCGCCTTTCTCAAGCGAATCAAGAAGGGTCGCATCTACAACATCGTTCGGCTTCTTTAGCTGTCCGAAGGCCTCTTCGAGATCGAGCCGTTTCAAGCCGCGCTGCTTCTTCAGAAGCTGATACTTTTGGATCTTGCTGAGGGAAATTTCACGGCGCCTCGCATCCGTATCATGGGCGATGTCGTCCATCGCAGCCTCATGAACGTAAACGCCTACCTTATGGGTCGCCGCTAGTGCGAGCAATCGAGCATAAGCTGCTTCAACTGTGTGATTGTCTTCGAGCTCAATCAGGATATTCGTATCAATGAGATACGCTTGATGGCTCATCTTGAAGTGCCCTTCTCAGATCATGCTTGGCGTAAAGAAAAGACTGTGGCGGCTCAAAGCCAAATTTCTCTCGAAGCTCGTGAAGCGGTAGCGGACGGGTGAATGATTTCACATCATCAAATACAAGCGCGTAGCCATAATCCAATCCTTCAAAATACTTGTCGAATAACGGCCGCTCGATAAAGGCCTTACTTTCAAATTTATTCCAGATTTGCTCGACTGGAAGCTTTAAGACATCACGGATCGAAGCGGTGCCGACCATCGCCTTAACTGGCGAGCTTGAATAAATATAGGCTAAGGCACCATGCGGAGCTGCAACAGGAAAACGGCGGCGCAATTCTACCGTCTTCTCACCTGTGAGGATTTTCTCGGAATAGACCGGCTTGATAGACAACACCACGTCGCGTTGGGGTTTGAATGGCTCGTCTGCAAGAATTGGAAGTATGAGTTGGTCATCGTGCCCTTGCTCGATGTCGAAAGTAACACTCTGCAGCCGAGCTGCAATCGGGGTATCGACTGGAAAATGCGCGTTCAGACGCAGCGAAGCACCAAGGGCTTTGACATAACGTTCCACGGTGCTGAGATATATTTCACCGCCGTTCTCAATCTTGGAGATCGAGGCTTGCTGAACGTCCATGCTCGCAGCAACATGCCCTTGCGTGAGGCCAGCCAGAATGCGCAGCTTCTTCAATTCGGCACCGATCCGCGCTGTGCCTAGCCCATCCTCTATGGCCTGAGCTTCGATAATTTTTCCGGTAAGCTTGCCCATTGGATGAACCTTCATTTCTTGTTTTTGTAAGCCGGACTGGTATTCCAAGCAAGAAATATCGCGGGGTTACACATCTCGTACAGGCTCAAGGTTCAGCAATCTTATTTCTTCCATCGGGGACAAAATAGATGGAAAGATTGGAAGGATCAAAAAGTGGAAAATTAAAACTCATGCATTTGCTAGCTCTACGTGCAACTTATTATAATGAACCACAGCAAGGTTCCAACCCCCCTCGGTGAATTCGGGCGGGGTGGTCTGCTGTCCGTAGTCGTTTGCGAGATAAGCTTTAGGAGCTTTTGCCAATTCTGCCCACGCCCACCCCCGGGCAGTGACTCCGCAGGGTGATCAGGCGGTGCGGGCGAGCTTATCGCGCCGCCATTTCACGAAATGCCAGCCCGCCCCGGCCACCAGATCGGCCAGGCGGCCATTGGCATTGAAATCCGCCGCCCGCAAGATCATCCGTGCCGCATTATCGATATGCTGGCGCTGATAAAGGGCCATGGCACTGCGCCAATAGGCCGTGGCATTGGCCTTGGTATCATAAACCGCCTGGGGATCACGGGGCAGGATATTGGCGGCATACCACGCATAGGCCAGTTCATCATCTTCGGCTTCCTGCACCCGGCCCAATGCCACTTTCAGGCGCTCCATCAAGCCCAGCTTGTCCCCGGATTTATAGCGCCCCAGATGCTTTTGAAATAAACGATAGTGAAAAAATTCATCGATGGCGATGCGCCGACACACTTCTTTCAAAACCGGCTCGCTGGTGGCATCGCGGATCGCCGAATAAAAGGACGATGTGCCCGATTCCACCACACAGCGGGCGATCAATTCCCCCGCCCGGCTGCCGCGCACCGATGCGCTGGCATCAAGGGGCAGGCCATAGCCTTCGCGAAAAAGGGCAAGGCTTTGTGCAAAGGAAAAAGCGGGATCGGCGATTTCCGCCCATCGCCCCAAAGCCGCCCCATGCTGGGCTTCTTCCTCGCCCCACTGCCGAGCGGCGGCTTGAAAATCTGCATCATCGGGGAAAACACGGCATAAATAGGTGACATAATCGGCCGAATTGGCTTCGACCAAGGATGCTGCCTTGACCACCGCCAGCAAATCATCCGATACGGCATCGGGATCAAAGCCCGACCAATCGATGCTATCCAATGTCCAATGCTGTGCCATGCGTTTCTTTCACCTGTCGCCCATTCTCATTTGTTGCCCATTATAGAATTCGGGCCTGCTGGGCAGCCTTGTCATCAAAGCGCCATAGCGCCTTCACAAAAAACGAATGCATAGCTTATCATGTTCCCGATAAAAAGAAAAAGCCATGCCGTGGCATGACTTTATCAGGATGATTTTGGATGAGATGCGGCCGGACCGACCAAAGCCAAAAGCCGCTTAATGCTTAAGGATTTCCTGCAGCGGCTTCATCCAGGCCAGCCGCTTTTCCGCGCGCTCCAGCTCTAAAGCATCTTTGGCGAGGCTGAGATCTTCCATGCTGTTTTTGATATCCTGCTCAAGCTGCGCCCGATCAATGCTTTCGGGATCGATGGTATCTTCAGCCAGAACCACCAGCCCTTCGCTGTTCACTTCCACAAAGCCGCCCTTGAGGAAAAAAACCTGTGGCGGCTTTTGTTCGTCTTCATAAACAGAAATCAGGCCGGGACGCAGGGTCGACATCAAGGGCGCATGGCCGGGCAGCACGCCAAATTCGCCCTCCGATCCGGGAACGACCACATGCGCCACCTGCAGATCAAGCAAAAGGCGTTCAGGACTCACCAGTTCAAAGCTCATCAGTTCAGCCATGATGGCAAACTCCATTTTCTGCTTTTGGGCGCAGCAACAAAGGCTTAGGCCGCATCCGATGCCATTTTGCGGGCTTTCGCCTTGGCATCATCCAGCGTTCCAACCATATAGAAAGCCGCTTCGGGCATATCGTCACATTCCCCGGCCACGATCGCCTTGAAGCCCTTGATGGTGTCTTCAAGCTGCACGAAAACCCCCGGAAAGCCGGTGAAGATTTCCGCCACATGAAAGGGCTGCGATAAGAAGCGTTGAATTTTCCGCGCCCGGGCCACGGTCAGCTTGTCTTCTTCGGAAAGCTCATCCATGCCCAGAATGGCGATGATGTCCTGCAGGGACTTATAATTTTGCAAAACCCGCTGCACATCACGGGTCACCTGATAATGCTCATCACCAATGATCCGGGGATCGAGCATTTGCGATGTGGAATCAAGGGGATCCACCGCCGGATAGATGCCCAATTCGGCAATGGCGCGATTCAGAACCGTGGTGGCATCAAGATGGGCAAAGGATGTGGCGGGGGCCGGATCGGTCAAATCATCGGCGGGCACATAAATCGCCTGCACGGAGGTGATCGAACCCTTGTGGGTTGAGGTGATGCGTTCCTGAAGCTGCCCCATATCGGTGGCAAGGGTGGGCTGATAACCCACCGCCGAAGGAATGCGGCCCAAAAGGGCAGACACTTCGGAACCCGCCTGCGTGAAGCGGAAAATATTATCGACGAAGAACAGCACATCCTGGCCTTCTTCATCGCGGAAATATTCGGCCTGGGTCAGCCCGGTCAGGGCCACCCGCGCGCGCGCGCCCGGCGGTTCGTTCATCTGGCCATAAACCAGCGCGGCTTTGGATTCGCCTTCCAGATTGATAACCCCGGAATCGATCATTTCATGATACAGATCATTGCCTTCACGGGTCCGCTCACCCACCCCGGCAAAAACTGAATAGCCGCCATGGCCCTTGGCGATATTGTTGATCAATTCCATGATCAGCACGGTTTTCCCCACGCCCGCGCCGCCAAACAGGCCGATCTTGCCGCCCTTGGCATAAGGGGCGAGAAGATCCACCACCTTGATCCCGGTGACGAGAATTTCCTGCTCGGTGGATTGTTCGGCAAAGCTTGGTGCTTCGCGGTGAATGGGCAGACGCATTTTGGTGTTCACCGGGCCGCGCTCATCCACGGGTTCGCCGATCACATTCATGATCCGGCCCAAAGTTTCCGGCCCCACCGGCACCATGATTGGCTCGCCGGTATTGGTCACTTCCTGACCCCGCACGAGGCCATCGGTGCCATCCATGGCAATGGTGCGCACGGTATTTTCGCCCAGATGCTGCGCCACTTCCAGCACCAGCCGGGTGCCATGATTATCGGCTTCCAGCGCCGATAGAATGGCCGGCAGATCGCCGTCGAACTTCACGTCCACCACGGGGCCGATGACCGATACGATCCGGCCCGTACTGCTGGTAGTTTTTGCCATCTTTTCTCTCTCCTCGCGGTCCCGCAACGAATTGCCAACGCGTCTGTCAGAGCGCCTCTGCGCCCGAAATGATTTCGATCAGTTCTTTGGTGATCACAGCCTGACGGGTGCGATTATATTCAATCGTCAAACGGTCGATCAAATCCCCGGCATTGCGCGAAGCGGCATCCATCGCCGTCATGCGTGCGCCTTGTTCCGAGGCGGCATTTTCAAGCAAAGCACGATAGACCTGCACCGAAACATTGCGCGGCAACAAATCTTCCAAAATCGCTTCTTCGCTCGGCTCATATTCATAAACCGCATCGCCCCCGGCCTTCAGATCACCCGCCCCGTTTTCAACGGTGGGCAAGGGCACGGGAATCAATTGCTGTTCGGTGGCGATCTGGGTCAGAGCCGATTGGAATCGGGCATAAAACATGATGGCGACATCAAATTCACCTTCATCAAACATCACCCGCACCCGCTCGGCAATCGCCGCCGCATCGGCAAATCCCACGGATCGCATCCCCGACATATCGATCACATCGATGATCCGAGGGCCATAAAACCGCCGAAGCTGCGCCCGCCCCTTGCGGCCCACGCACAGGATTTTAACATCCTTGCCGTCTGCTAAAAGGCTATCGATCCGGCGCTTGGCGGCCCGCACGATATTGGTATTAAAGCCGCCGCACAGGCCCCGTTCCGATGTGGCCACCACAACGAGCCAGGTGTGATCCGAGCCGCTGCCCACCAGCAAGGGCGAAGAGCCGGGCTGGCCGATCACCGATTGCCCAAGCGCCGCCATCACCTTATCCATGCGCTGGGCATAGGGCCGGGCCTGTTCAGCGGCATTCTGGGCGCGCTTGAGCTTTGATGCCGCGACCATCTTCATCGCCTTGGTGATCTTTTGCGTCGATTTCACACTGGTGATGCGATTTCTAAGATCTTTGAGACTGGCCATTGCTGTCCCCTAACGGGTGCTTGTTACAAGCAGAAAAACGGGCGAAATCATCGGGTGGCTCATGCAAATTTGCTGGCAAAGGTGCCGAGCACGGATTTCAGCTCTGTCTCGATCTCATCATTGAGCGCCTGTTTGGTCCGGATTTTTTCCAGAAGATCGCCATGTCTGGAGCGGATCTGCGACAGGAGTTCTTCTTCAAAGCGCGATACCGCATCGGGGGCCACATCATCGAGAAAGCCGCGCGTGCCCGCATAGATCGAGACCACCTGTTCTTCCACCGTCATCGGTGAATATTGCTTTTGCTTGAGCAATTCGGTGAGACGACGGCCGCGATTGAGCAGCTTTTGAGTGGATTTATCGAGATCCGAGCCAAATTGGGCGAAGGCTTCCATTTCACGATATTGCGCCAGTTCCAGCTTCATCGAGCCAGAAACCTGCTTCATCGCCTTCACCTGCGCGGCAGACCCCACGCGACTGACCGAAAGGCCAACATTGATGGCCGGGCGGATGCCGCGATAAAACAGATTGGTTTCAAGGAAGATCTGGCCATCGGTGATCGAGATCACATTGGTTGGAATATAGGCCGATACGTCACCGGCTTGCGTTTCCACGATGGGCAAAGCGGTCAGCGATCCGGCCCCATGATCATCATTGAGCTTGGCGGCGCGTTCCAAAAGGCGGCTATGAAGATAGAACACATCACCCGGATAGGCTTCGCGGCCCGGCGGACGGCGGAGCAGGAGCGACATCTGGCGATAAGCCACGGCCTGTTTCGATAGATCGTCATAAACGATCACCGCATGCATGCCATTATCACGGAAGAACTCACCCATGGCGCAGCCGGTATAGGGGGCCAGAAATTGCAGGGGTGCAGGCTCTGATGCCGTGGCGGCCACCACGATGGAATACTCCATCGCGCCATTTTCTTCGAGGGTTTTGACGATCTGGGCGACGGTGGAGCGCTTTTGCCCAACGGCCACATAAACGCAATAAAGCTTTTTCGACTCATCATCCCCGGCATTGATGGGGCGCTGATTGAGGAAGGTATCGATGGCCACTGCCGTTTTGCCGGTCTGGCGGTCGCCGATGATCAGTTCCCGCTGGCCACGGCCTACAGGCACAAGGGCATCCACGGCTTTCAGCCCGGTTTGCATCGGCTCATGCACCGATTTGCGCGGGATGATGCCCGGCGCTTTCACCTCAACCCGGCGGCGTTCGCTTGATTCGATCGGGCCCTTGCCATCAATGGGATTGCCAAGGGCATCCACCACACGTCCCAACAAACCGCGCCCCACCGGCACATCCACAATCGTTCCGGTGCGCTTCACGGTGTCGCCTTCGGCAATGCCGCGATCCGATCCGAAAATCACGATCCCCACATTATCGGCTTCAAGATTGAGGGCCATGCCCTGCACACCACCGGGAAATTCAACCATTTCACCGGCCTGCACATTATCAAGGCCATGGACACGGGCGATGCCGTCCCCCACCGAGAGCACCTGACCCACTTCAGATACTTCGGCTTCAACACCAAAGCCTGCTATCTGGTCTTTGAGGACCTGCGAAATCTCTGCCGCACGGATGTCCATCATCAAATCCCTTTCATGGCGCGTTCAAGACTGTCGAGCTTGGTGGCGATCGAGCTATCGATCATGCGTGAGCCGATCCTGACGACGAGACCGCCGATCAGGCTTTCATCCACTGACGCATTGATCGCCACATCACGCCCGGCAATCGACTTCAATTGGGCTTCCAAAGCCGTCATTTGTGTTTTGGTCAGCGCTCTGGCCACGCGGACATCCGCCGTCACCTCACCCTTGTGATCGGCTTCCAGTGCGCTGAGATCGCGCAGCACCGCCAACAGGATGGAAAGACGACGATTGCGGGTCAAAACGCCGAGAAATTTTTTCATCAGAGCCGATAAATCAAGCCGGGTCGCCAAAGTTTCAACCACCGCGCCCTGCTGATTGCGGGTCAAAAGTGGGGACGCCGCCAAAGACAACAAACCCGGCTGTTCACCAAAAAAAGCCGTGAGATGCGCCCGATCACGGGCCAGCGCCTCCAACGAGGCGGACTCGCGGGCCAACGCAAAAAGAGCCGTGGCATAACGGCCGGACAATCCTGATATGATCGCTTTTTCTGCGGGCAACGGTTTATTCCTCAAGTGGAAATCTTGATTATAAGGCTATGGATACACGATCTTTTGAAACAAAGCGAACCGGCGCACAAAGCGGCCATCACACAGATGTTCCTCAGTCGGGCGCGCACCCCTTAGCACACGGGATTTTGAGGTGCAAGCAAGGGACGGGCAATTCTTTCATTTCAGGCAAAAAACCCTCTGGCATTTCCGGCAAAAAATCCCGGTATCGCCGCCCCGGCATGCTGCGATCACAAAACGCCGTGACAGTGCTTATATTTCTTGCCCGAACCACAAGGGCATGGCGCATTGCGGGCCACCCGCCCCCAGCTTGCCGGATTATTGGGATCGGGCTGGGCCGCCGGCTGCCGCGCGGCAATTGTCCCGCCGGCATTCACCACCCGCCCGGCATGGCCGCCATCATCCACCAGATTGCGACCGGTATGGGGATCATCATGACGCGTATTCATCTGCTGGGGGGCCTGGGGTTCGGGTGGCGCTTCGGGGCGCTGCAATTCCACATGGCACAGCATCTGCGTCACCGATTCCCGCACATGGCCAAGCATCGCTTCGAACATGGAAAAGGCTTCGGTCTTATATTCATTGAGCGGATTGCGCTGGGCCAGAGCGCGCAAATTCACCGCCTGGCGCAGATAATCCAGATTGCCCAGATGATCTTTCCATTCCTGATCGATGATCTGCAAAAGCAGGCTTTTTTCCACCTGCCGCCAGACATTAGCCCCATAATGGGTGGCTTTTTGGGCCAGATGCCGTTCCAGCGCGGTTTCAAGGCGCTCGGTCATCTTGTCGCGATCGATGCCTTCTTCGCCCGCCCATTCGGCCAGCGGCAGATCAAGGGACAAAATCCGCCGCACATCCACATGCAGCCCTTCGATATTCCATTGTTCGGGGTAGGTTTTCGGCGGACAATGGCTATCGATCAGATGGAAACAGGTATCCTCGCCCATGCCTTTGACGGTTTCCGCCACATCATCGAGATCCATGATTTCCCGGCGTTGTTCAAAAATGACCTTACGCTGATCATTCATCACATCATCATATTTCAAGACATGCTTGCGCATCTCGAAATTGCGGGCTTCCACCTTTTCCTGCGCTTTTTCGATGGCCCGATTGAGCCAGGGATGGACAATCGCCTCGCCTTCCTCGATGCCGAGCTTTACCAGCATCGAATCCATGCGTTCCGGCCCGAAAATGCGCATCATGTCATCTTGCAAAGACAGATAGAATTTCGACCGACCCGGATCGCCCTGACGCCCCGACCGTCCGCGCAACTGATTATCGATGCGCCGTGATTCGTGGCGTTCGGTGCCCATCACATAAAGGCCGCCGGCCTCCAGAACCTTGGCTTTTTCCGCCTCGATCTCGGCGGTGATGCGATTGACCAGCTCGGCGCGCTTGCTTTCATCATCAAGGGCCGCCGTTTCATCATGAATGCGCATCTCAAGATTGCCGCCCAATTGAATATCGGTGCCCCGGCCGGCCATATTGGTGGCAATGGTCACCGCGCCCAGGCGCCCGGCCTGCGCCACGATGCTGGCTTCCTGCTCATGATAGCGGGCATTCAGCACATTGTGCTTGATTTTGCCTTTCTTCAAAAGCGCCGCAAGCTGTTCTGATTTCTCGATGGAAACCGTCCCCACCAGCACCGGTTGGCCGCGCTTTTGGCAATCACGGATATCTTCGACGATGGCATGGTTTTTTTCATCGGCGGTGCGATAGAATTCATCATGATCATCGGCCCGACGTACCGGCTGATTGGTTGGAATCTCGATGACATCAAGCCCGTAAATCTCGGCAAATTCCGCCGCTTCCGTGGCCGCCGTGCCGGTCATCCCCGAAAGCTTGGGGTACATGCGGAAATAATTCTGGAAGGTGATCGAAGCCAAAGTCTGGTTTTCCGATTGGATCTCCACCCCTTCTTTCGCCTCGACCGCCTGATGCAGCCCGCCCGACCAGCGCCGACCCGGCATCATCCGTCCGGTAAATTCATCAATGATGACGACCTTGCCATCCTTCACGATATAATCGGTATCGGCCTCGAACATTTTCCGGGCGCGCAGGGCCTGATCCACATGATGGACGATGGCGGTATTCTCATAATCATAAAGATTATCGCCCTTTAAAAGCCCCTGATCGCGGAGAATCTGTTCGATATGCTCGGCACCGGCTTCGGTGAGGGCGATGGTCTTGTTCTTTTCGTCTTTTTCATAATGCTGATCTTCAAGGCGACGCACCAGCCGATCTATTTTCAGATAGAGATCGGATTTATCTTCCGTGGGCCCGGAAATGATCAGGGGCGTGCGGGCCTCATCGATCAGAATGGAATCAACCTCATCGACGATGGCGAAATTGAAGGGCCGCTGCACCATCTGATCGAGACGATATTTCATATTGTCGCGCAGATAATCGAAGCCGAATTCATTATTGGTGCCATAGGTGATATCGGCAGCATAGGCGACCCGGCGCTCCTGATCATCAAGGCCATTGACGATCACCCCCACGCTGAGGCCCAAACGGTCATAAACCTTTTTCATCCACTGGCTATCGCGCTGGGCCAGATAATCATTGACCGTGACGATATGCACGCCCTTGCCTTCCAGGGCATTGAGATAGGCGGCAAGGGTCGAGACAAGGGTTTTGCCTTCGCCGGTTTTCATTTCTGAAATATTGCCATCATGCAAAACCATGCCGCCCACCATCTGCACATCGAAATGGCGCAGACCAAGGCCGCGCCGCGCGGCTTCGCGCACCGTGGCAAAGGCGTGGGGCAGGATCTGATCAAGGGTTTCGCCCTTGGCCAAACGCTCCTTGAAATCCGAAGTGCGCTGCATCAGCGCTTCATCTGAAAGGGCTTCAACCTCAGGCTCAAGGGCATTGATCGCCGCCACGCGGGCCATCAGCCCCTTGACGATCCGGTCATTGCGCGAGCCGAAAATCTTTTTGGCAAAAGCGCCGAAACCCATCATGTGCAACCCCTTGAAAGACGCAAATCATCATCGCTGTGCGCCATACTGTTATCGATCCTGCTCAGCTTTGGCCGGACCTGAGCCCAAACCCATCTGCCAATCTGCTATTTTTGCCGTTTTGAACAGCCTTGAAGATAGTTGTCCTGACCGGAAAAGCCATTGACGTTGACAGATCGTGCCTGTGGAAATAAGCGGGGCGCTGGACCCTGTCAACCAAGCCGCGCAAAAGCCCTGCCATGAAGGGGCCATCTGATCGCCTGATTTCGCCCTTTCAAAAGACCAAAGAAGGCTGATAAAAGCCTGTATCCCGGCATGTGGCAGCGGCGTGTGACAGCGACGCAAGACGGGCGGATTTTCGCCGCATTGTCGCGCATCGTCCGGGTTTTGTGCATGACTTTTAAAGGATCATCGATGGCCGTTCTTGCCCGCTCCCCTTTGGCACCTGATCATTTTCCCGACCTGCCCCCTGTTCCGGGCATCGCTTTCGCGGTGGCTGAAACCGGCGCCCGCTATAAGGGGCGGGTCGATCTGCTGGCCATCCGCGCGGAAAAACCGATCCCGGCGGCCGGGGTTTTTACCCGCTCGCTCATGCCGTCAGCGGCGGTGGATTGGTGCAAAAGCGTGCTGCCCGATGGGGCGGGCCATCTGGCCGGTATTCTGGTGAATGCGGGCAATGCCAATGCCTTTACCGGCAAAGCCGGGGCGCTGTGCAATGAAACGCTGGCCCGGGCCTATGCCGCCCATCTTGGCTGCACCCCCGATGCCATTGCGCTGGCGTCCACCGGGGTGATTGGCGAACCCCTTGATCCAGCGCCTTTGCTGGCCGCTTTGCCGGGGCTGGCTTTCAACAGCGCTGATTGGGAACAGGCGGCCCGCGCCATTTCCACCACCGATACCTTTCCCAAAGGGGCATCGGCCCGCGCCCGCATCGATGGGGATGAGGTGGTGATCACCGGCATTGCCAAGGGATCGGGAATGATCCAACCCGATATGGCCACCATGCTGGGATTTATTTGCACCAATGCGGCCATTGCCCCCGAAGCGCTGATTGATCTGCTGCGCGAAGCGGTTGGCCAAAGCTTCAATCGCATCACCGTTGATTCCGATACCTCCACCAGCGATAGCATCCTGATGCTGGCCAGCGGCTGTGGGGTGACCCATGCCCCCATCAGCCGCGCCGATGATCCCCGGCTCGATGATTTCCGCCGCCAGCTAAAGGCTGTGCTCATCGATCTGGCGCATCAGGTGGTGCGCGATGGCGAAGGGGCGCAAAAATTCATCACCATCAGGATTACCGGGGCCGAGAGCGAATCTGCCGCTCAGATCATCGGCTTTGCCATCGCCAATTCGCCGCTCATCAAAACCGCCATTGCCGGCTGCGATCCCAATTGGGGGCGAATCATCATGGCGGTCGGAAAATCGGGGCAAAAGGCGGATCGCGACCGGCTTAAAATCTGGCTTGGCGACCAGCTTGTGGCCGAAGATGGTGCCCGCCATCCCGCTTATAGCGAAGCGATTGCGGCCAGCCATATGCGCGGGCAAAATATCGCGATTCATGTGGATGTGGCGGTGGGCGAAGGCGCGGCCACGGTGTGGACCTGTGATCTCACCCATGGCTATATCTCGATCAACGCCGATTATCGAAGCTGAAAACGCCCACCCTCAAAGCCCTAGAGCGATTTCGAGCGGAGTGGGATCACGACGCGGCAAGGAAATCGCGTTCAAACAAATAGTTAGAGCATTTGATCCGATCCACTTTGATCGGAAAATGCTCTAGCCTCATGGTCTGGCGACCCTGTTTGAGGCAAAACTCTCTCTTTGGGGGGAACTCTGTGCCGGGTGGTGCCGGGTGGATCGGCAGTCTTTGCCTTGCGGGTCACCTTTTTGGCCTATGGATAGAGGCCCGGCATCCCCAATCGGCCACTTTCAGGCGGATTTTCAGACCGATTCAAAACTGGCACGGCTTTTGAATAGAGACCACCGACATGCTTATCTGTCTGGAGGTGAAACAATCATGACCAAGCCATCCGATGCCTATCTGATCTTGCTGCAACAAGTGGAATGTGCCCTTGATGAAGCGCTGTTGAGCGGTCGCGTGCCCAAAGACCACAGCCAGCATGATGAACTGGAAGCCATGCGCCGCGAAGTGGCCGCCGTGCGCAAAGCCATGCTCGATCGCAAACAGGAGCCGGTGGCGATCCCCAGAACGGCGCAGGCCGGCCGCTGATTTTTTCGGACGCGACAAAAAACGGAATCGGGGCTTTAAGGTGCCGGTTCATCTCCTCCGGCTTCCGCCTGCTCCACCGCGCCGGACAAGGCATTGAAATTATCAATGACCTCACTGCCGAAAAGCGAGGCAACAGCCAGAATCACCAAAGACATCACCGCAAGAATCAGCCCATATTCAAGGATGGTGACGCCGCGCCTGTCATGAATGAGGCGGGCCAGAAAAACCTGCAAATCTGCAAAGTGCTGTGTCATGATGCTTAATCTGACAAGCAATCCTTGCCATGTCGTTAAACGAACAATTCGATGAAAATCAAAGACGTGAGAAGGGGCTGATATGGGATCATCATCTGCGGCTGCACCCGCATCATCCAAAAGCTGCCCCCCACGGCCGATTGATCTCAGCGGCCGCCTGCCGATCATTCAGGTGGTGGCCGGGGCGCTGATCGATGCCGATGGCCGGGTGCTCATCGCCCAAAGACCGGAAGGCAAGGCAATGGCCGGTTTGTGGGAATTTCCCGGGGGCAAGATCGAGGGGGGCGAAATCCCCGAAGCCGCCCTGGCGCGGGAGCTTTATGAAGAACTGGGCATCGATGTGTGCCCATCGTGCATGTTGCCCTTCAGCTTCTCATCCCATTCCTATGCAGATTTTCATCTGCTGATGCCCTTGTTTCTGATTCGCAATTGGGATGGCCAGCCCCGACCCCTGGTGGCGCAGGATCTGAAATGGGTGCGGCCCCAGCGTTTGGGGGATTATCCCATGCCCGCCGCCGATCTGCCTTTGGTGGCCATGCTACAGGATCATCTGTGATCGCTGGCCCTGATTTTTCTTCTTTGTGGCCCCGGGCTTGATCCGGAGCATCGAATGAGATTGGGACGGCCGCTCAGAATTTTCGGCGGGCCTTCAAAGCAGCGGCCAGAGTGCCATCATCAAGATAATCAAGCTCGCCCCCCACCGGCAGGCCATGGGCAAGGGCGGTAACCTCAACCCCGCAATCGGCCAGCCGATCGGTGATATAATGGGCCGTGGTCTGGCCATCGACCGTGGCATTGAGGGCAAGGATTACCTCTTGCAGATCGGGGCTTTGCGCCCGGGCGATCAGAGCCGGGATCGACAGGTCATCAGGCCCAACCCCATCGAGGGCCGATAAAGTGCCCCCCAAAACATGATAACGCCCCCGAAACAATCCAGCCCGATCCAGCGCCCACAGATCAGCAACATCTTCGACAACGCATAAAAGCCCGGCATCCCGGCGGGGATCGCGGCAGATGGCGCAGGGATCGACAACATCCACATTGCCGCACTGGCCGCAGATTTTGATGCTTTCGGCAACATCTGCCAAAGCCCGGGCCAAAGGCTGCATCAGCCCTTCGCGCTTTTTGATGAGCTGCAAAACTGCCCGACGCGCCGAACGCGGGCCAAGGCCCGGCAATTTCGCCAGCAAAGCGATAAGGCCATCGATACCAACCGGCGCGGCTGGAGGAGTGAAGCGATCAGGCATCTGCTGTTCAGAAGGGCAATTGCATGCCTTCGGGCAGGTTCAGCCCTCCGGTGATTTTTTTCATTTCTTCCTGGCTGCGCTCCTGCGCTTTTTGCCGGGCATCATGATGCGCCGCCTTGATCAGATCTTCGAGAATTTCGCCCTCTTCGGCCTTGAGCAGCGACGGATCGATATGAAGACCGCGCAAATCCCCTTTGGCCGATAAGGTCACCCGCACCAGGCCGCCACCCGCTTGGCCAGTCACCTCGATGCTGTCTAACACCTGCTGCATATCGGCCATTTTCTGCTGCATCTGTTGTGCCTGCTTGAGCATTTGGCCCAGATTTTTCATGCATTCTTCTCCTTGCCCTTTAATGACGGGCCTTGAAACAAAAGATCATCCGATGAACCCGCATCGGGAAATAGCCCATCGGACGGATCAAATCCATCCCCCTCCGGCGGTTCATCGAGCGATGGTTCGATCCGATGGGGGGGCCGGATATCGACGATCCTCGCCCCGGGAAACTGCGTGAGAACGGCGCTGACAAGAGGATCAGCCAAAGCATTTTCGTGCTGGCGTTTTTGCTGCTCCAGTTCGTTGTCACGCAAGCTGGGGGCACCATCTTCATTGCTGATCACCACCTGCCAGGCCATTTCGGTCCATGCAAGGAGGCAGCTTTGCACCCGGCGCGCCAGATCGGGCGGGGCCTTGTCTGAAACATTGATCGTCAGCCGCCCGGGGCGATAATCCACCAGCCGCACCTGATCTTTCAGGGTTGTTGCCAGCACCCCTTCCTTTTCAGCATGAAACAGGCGGACCAGAGCCGCAAAATCTTTTGGTGGGGCATGCCGGGGCTGCATCTTTTGGGGCGGCATCTGTTCGGGCGGCGAACCGGCGGCAGTATCCGCGCCCTGATGATCGGGCCTCAGGGCCAGAATGCGGGCGCTTTGGGGCTGATTTTGCGAAGAAGGGGGCGCGGTCTGGCCTGATGATGGGGCGACATCACCGCTTTTGGCATCGTTTTTTTGCAGCGCCCGGATCACATCGGCAGGGCTGGGCAGATCAGCGGCATAAGCCAGCCGGATCAGCACCATTTCCGCCGCCGCAATCGGGCTGGGGGCACGGCGCACCTCATCCAGCCCTTTCAAGAGCATCTGCCATGCCCGGGTCAGATGCGGCATGGCAAGGCTTTGGGCCATCTCGGCCCCCTGATGGCGCTCGGCTTCGGGGGCGCTTGTTTCCCCGGCTTCGGGCATCACCTTCAGCCGGGTCAGCCAATGGATGAGATCGAGCATATCGCCCAGCACCACCGCCGGATCGGCCCCCAGATCATATTGCCCGCGCAGGATGGTGAGAGCTTCTGGCAACTCGCCTGCCATCACCGCTTTGGTGAGATCGAGAACCCGCGCCCGATCCGCCAGCCCCAGCATATCGCGCACATCATCAAGGCGTACCGCGCCGCCGCCATGGGCAATCGCCTGATCAAGCAAAGAAAGCGCATCGCGCACCGATCCTTCAGAGGCCCGGGCGATCATTGCCAGCGCCGTTTCATCAGCCTCGGCACTCTCCTTTTCGCAAATGCCCCTCAGATGGGCAATCATCGCCTGCGCATCCACCCGCTTTAAATCAAAGCGCTGGCAGCGCGATAAAACAGTGACCGGAAGCTTGCGGATTTCGGTGGTGGCAAACAAGAATTTGACGTGGGCAGGCGGCTCTTCAAGAGTCTTGAGAAGGGCATTGAAGGCATTTTTCGAAAGCATATGCACTTCATCAATGATGTAGATTTTATAACGGGCAGACACCGGCGCATAATGCACGCCATCAATGATTTCACGAATATCATCAACGCCGGTGCGGCTGGCGGCATCCATTTCGATGACATCCACATGGCGCGATGCGGCAATCGCCGTGCAGGGATCGCACTGGCCGCAGGGGCTTGTGGTGGGGCCGCCATTGCCATCGGGGCCAATGCAATTGAGCGCCCGGGCGATCAGCCGCGCGGTTGTGGTTTTGCCGACGCCGCGAACCCCGGTCAGAATGAAGGCATGGGCCAGCCGACCAGCGGCAATGGCATTGCCCAAAGTGCGGACCATCGCCTCCTGACCGATCAGGGCTTCAAAGGTTTGCGGGCGATATGTGCGCGCCAGAACCCGATAGGGAACATTACTGGCTTGGCTGCCGGGTTCAGAATTGGGTTCAGGGCCGGGTTCAGAATTGGGTTCGCGGTTATCGCTCATGAGACCGACCCTGTTTTGGACTGATGATGGGCCGATCTTATGACAGGCCGCGCCCGCATGGCCACCGATCTTTGCGTGCAGATCCCGCAGGATCGCAGGATGGCAAAATCTTTGAGGTGGAAACCGGCACGACCCGGACCGAATTCGTTACGGCTGCTTCCTTCCGGACCTGACCGGATTGGCGAACGGACCGTCCGCACCGGCTTCCACGGGCTATATGCGTGTTTGGCGCCGATGATGCAAGAGGGGATGCGCATGGTTGATGCGGATGACCCTCTCTGGCGGCCTCATTCCGCTTTGTTGTCGGTTTTTGTCGTTTCCATTAAGGACAACCGCAATTCCAGCCGTTTCATCTCACGCAGGATGCGATTCGCTTCCATATGGCTGCCCATGAAACTTTTGCCTGAAAGGGTGGTCAAAAAAAGAAGAATGGTCCCCACACCCCAGCGCACGGCCATAACGCTTTCCGGCACGATAAGCATTTGCCAAAAGGCATAAACGCCGCCCAGGAAAGCAAGAATTTGCATCAGATAAACCAGCCATATCACCCAGCCGAGCGGGCCGCGAAACAGCCCCTTGGCCTGGGTGAAATAACCCGGTTCCTTGGTATAGCCCGACAGTGTCCGGTTTTCATGCTTCAGTGCGTCTTCAATCAATTCATCCAGCTTGCTCATCGTCATATCCTTTCATGATGTCGCGAATTTTCGAGCGCCCGTGCATCAGGCGGGTTTTCACCGTCCCCACAGGAATTTCCAGCGCGATGGCAATGTCTGCCACGCTCATATCCTCCAGATAAAAAAGGGCCAAAGCGGCCTTTTGCGGCCCCGGCAAAGTCTGCAAAGCCGCCAGAACGCGGGCTATGTTCGTTTGGCGGGTGCGGTCAGCCTCCTGATCAACATGCGGTGCATCGGCAGGCGGGGCCGGTTCGGCTGCCAGAGCTTTCTGGCCAGTCCGGTTCTTTTCCAATTGCCGAATAGCGCGGGCGCAGCGGCGTGTAACGATGCGATAGGCCCAGGCGGGAAAGGCGCGGGCATCATCCAGCCCTGCCAGACCACGCACAATCTGCTCCCATGCTTCTTGGGCCATATCCTGCGCCATGGCTTCATGTCCTAAAAGCCTGTAGGCATGCCGCAAAAGCCGAGGATGAAAGCGGGCCACCAGATGATCCAGTGCCCGCTCGTCGCCCACGCGGGCGGCCGTCACCAGATATTCATCAAGCAGGTGCTCTTTGTCGCTGCGCACGCTGTGCTCCCCTTCTTTTTGTTGCCGCTGCCTTTATCGATCGGCTCAAATCCCTGCACCACAGGAATAAGGTGTCCGATTGTGCCATTTCGGTTCATTGTCCAATGTTGATTTTTTGCGGATGCCTTTTTTTTAAAGGACGATTGGTCTGGCGGCTGATCTATGGCATCACAGGCGGATGAAATCCGCATCTCTTTATCGCCCGGACCTGCGCATCGCCTATTGCGGCAATCCTCTTGATCGCTGTGAAAATCGTCGCGGTGACGAACACTGGCTGCAGGACGCTTCTCAAAGGGGACGCTTTCTGGCCGTGCGGGCCGGAAAAATCGCCGTTCATGCCGGTCCTCCGCTTCGCTTATGCCTTTTTGATCAGGCACAGATCGCCCCCCTGATCAAAGCCGGGGCTGATATTGTGTTTTTGGGAGTAGACCCCGATCAAACCCCGCTTTTTGCCATCCGCGCCCCGGACGATTGGGCCCTGCCGGATGCTATGGCCAAAGCAACCCCACCAGCTTTTTTCATCGATGGGCGATCACTGGCCTTGCAGTTGAGCGATCCACGAAATGATCAGGGGACCAGCGGGACCGCCGCCCAGGCGCTGGCCATTCTGGCCTGGCACCGCCATCATCGTTTCTGCGCCCGCTGCGGTGCCCCGACAGAATCGCGGCGGGGCGGTTATCAGCGCTGGTGCGCGGCCTGTGAAACCGAGCATTATCCCCGCACCGATCCGGTGGCAATCATGCTGGCGGTGCGCGGCGATCATTGCCTGATGGGGCGACAGCCCGGCTTTCCGGCGGGCATGTATTCGGCGCTGGCGGGCTTTGTGGAATCGGGCGAAAGCCTTGAAGCCGCGGTCCGCCGTGAAGTTCATGAAGAAGCCGGCATCACAATCGGCGGGGTGCAGTATATCGGCAGCCAGCCCTGGCCTTTTCCCTCGAATCTGATGCTGGGATTTTTGGCCGAAGCGCTGGATGATCAGATCGTGATGGATCGAGAAGAGCTGGAAGATGTCCGCTGGTTTCATCGTGATGAGGTGACCGCATCCCTTGCGGGAACGAATCCAAGCCTCGTTCTGCCCCAATCCATCGCCATCGCCTATCATTTGCTCAGAAGATGGCTGGACGAACGCTAATCACTGATATTATGGTTCGATACAGTAAAATACCAATAAGCATCGGGAGACGGCACATGCGCATCATGCGCACATTTTATACAACCATGGCGCTTATGGGCCTTGGGGCCCTGGCCGCTTGTGGCAATGGGGGCGAAACCGGATCGGGCACAAACACCGAAGCAGGAAAGGCTGTGGATGCGATCCCCGCCGGCCAGCTTGGCATGGCGGTGGTGCCCGAACATTATCGCCTTAATCTTACCATTCTGCCGGAAGAAGAGCGCTTTTCCGGCCGTGTGGGCATTGATGTCACCATCAATCAACCCTCATCGGTGATTTTTTTGCATGGCAATGATCTGACAGTTGAAGATGTGTGGCTGACAACCGGCGAGCAGCGCATCGAAGCCAGCTATGAACAGGTGGATGCCACCGGCATTGCGCGTCTTGATCTGGATCAGGTGCCACCTCTTGGGGCTGCAACCCTGCATTTTGTATATGATGCCCCGTTCAATGGCGCCCTTGAAGGGCTCTATAAGGTGAATGACGGGGGCGATGCCTATGCCTTTACCCAATTTGAAGCGACCTCGGCGCGGCTGGCTTTCCCAAGCTTTGATGAGCCGGTGTTTAAAACGCCTTTTGATATCAAGGTCACAGCCAAAGCCGATGATGTGGTGATCACCGCCACCCCGCAAACCGCTGTCACCGATCCTGAAAATGGGCTGGTTACCCGCAGTTTTGCCACCACCCCGCCCCTTCCCACCTATCTGATCGCTTTTGCCGTGGGGCCTTTGGATGTGGTTGATTTTGGCGATCTGCCGCCCAATGATGTGCGCGACCGGCCTTTGCCCCTGCGCGGGGTGGCCACAAAGGGCAAGGGGGATCAGCTTGGCTATGCCCTCGAAAATACCCAGCCTATCGTTGATGCGCTGGAATCCTATTTCAATGTCGCCTTCCCTTATCCCAAGCTCGATATCATCGCGGTGCCCGATTTTGCTGCCGGCGCCATGGAAAATGTGGGGGCGATCACCTATCGCGAGCAATTGCTTTTGCTGGGGGATGGCACAACCGTTTCCGAAGCGCAAAAGCGCCGCTATGCCTCGGTTCATTCTCATGAACTGGCGCATCAATGGTTTGGCAATCTGGTTACCCCCAAATGGTGGGATGATATCTGGCTGAATGAATCTTTTGCCACATGGATGGGGAACAAGGCCGTTGATATGGCCTTTCCGGGGGGCGGCTATGCCACCGCAACCTTCCGTGGGGCGCTGGGGGTGATGGGGGCCGATTCGCTCAGCACCGCCCGGCAGATCCGGGAACCGATCCTGTCGAACCATGATATCGCCACCGCTTTCGATGGGATCACCTATCGCAAAGGCGGCGGGGTGCTGGCAATGTTTGAAGCTTGGCTGGGTGAAGACGCCTTCCGCGAAGGGGTGCGGCTGCATATGCAGCGTTTTGCCCATGATGTGGCGGATGTGAATGATTTTCTGTCGTCTTTGGCCGATGGATCGGGCCGCCCGGATGTGGTGGATGCCTTCCGCAGCTTTTTGTTTCAGCCCGGCGTTCCCATCGTGCGGGCGGAATTAAGCTGTGCCGATGGTGCCAATCCAACGGTTTCCCTGTCGCAGCAGCGCTATTTCCCCATTGGCTCTGAAGGGGACCGCAATCGCACATGGCAGGTGCCGGTGTGTATGGCTTTTGGGGCCGAAGGGGGCGAACGCACCCGCATTTGCACCTTGCTCAGCACCGAACAGGCCGATCTCGATCTGCCCACCGATCAATGCCCGGCCTGGTTGATGCCCAATGATCAGGGCTCTGGCTATTATCGCATGGCGCTTTCAGATGAAGGCTGGTCGGCACTGTTTGAGAATTTCAATCAGTTGAGCGACCGGGAAGCTCAGGCGCTTTTAAGCTCCCTGTCGGCGGCCTATCGGTCTGATGATGCCACCACCGAAACCCTGGTCGAAGCCTTTCCCGTTCTGGCCGCGGCGTCTAATCGCGAAGTCGCAACCCAGCCTTTGGGGGATCTGGCCCTGATGAAGGAACGCCTTGCGGGGACTGAAGCGGCGAAAGCTGGAATTGCGGCATTGGTCCAACAGCTTTATAGCGAGCGTCTGGCTTCTTTGGGGCTTGAAGCCAAAGCGGGCGAAGATGGCGACGCCAGCCTGTTGCGCACCAGCCTTGTGGGGGCTTTGGCCCTCCTTGCCGAAGATGATGCGGTGCGGGCCGCGTTGGTCAGCCGTGTTGAAAATTATCTGGCAGCCGAAGACCTCGACCCTGCGGCCATCGACTCCGGTCTTGTGGGCACCGCTCTCACCGTGGCGGTAGCCGATAAAGACTTGCCTTTTGCGCAAAATCTGCTGGATCGGGCTTTGGCATCGCGGGATGCCACCTTCCGCCAGCGGGCGCTTTCAGCCCTTGCCTCGGCATCCGATGATGCGGTGGCGAGCCTGATGCGCGGCATCATCGGCGATCCCCGCCTGCGGGATAATGAAGCCACCATGATTGCCTTCACCCAAAGCGGCGAGCCTGCCCAACGCGAAGCCATCTGGGCTTGGGTGCAAAGCAATATGGATGTGCTTTTGCCACGCATCCCCACTTGGCGCAAAGGGGCCATCGTCAATATGGGGGCGGGCTTTTGTTCCACCGAACGGGCGAACGAAGTGGATGCCTTCTTCCAAAATAAGGTCGAAGACCTTGAAGGCGGCCCGCGGGAATTGGCCCAGACATTGGAACGCATCAGGCTATGCGCCGCGCTTTTGGCAGAAAAAGGCCCGGAAGTGGATGCCTATTTCGCCGCGCGCTAAGCTTTGATGCCCTGATTCAGAAAGGAGCGCCGGGTGGATCATCCGGCGCTTTTTGCGTTTATCGGCAATATTGACGTTCTGTCGCATTGCATCGGGCGGTTTCGCAGGATAAAAGCAGCCCAAAGAGGGTGCGGCTTGTCAGATCTGCGGCAGGCGGTTTAAGCTTTGCGCCGCAAAATTGAGCGGGTTTGGCACGTTTAAGCCAGCATGTTTGGGTCAACATGTTTTGGCTAAAAAACTGGGGTATAGGAGCACAGTTCGTGGATACGATGACGATTAACAAAATCCTTGCGGGGATCCTGATCTCGCTTTTGCTGGTCAAGGGCAGCGCCATGCTGGCCGAAGGGCGGTTTCATGTTGAAGCCCCGGAAACCCCGGCCTATGCCGTGGCCCTGCCCGAAGCCGAAACGGCTGATGCCGCCGCACCGGAAGAACAAGGCCCCAGCCTTGCCATGTTGCTGGCTGATGCATCGGTCGATAAGGGCCAGCGTGCCTTTGCCAAATGCGCGGCCTGTCACAGCTATGATAAGGGCGGAGCCAACAAGATCGGCCCCAATCTTTATGCTGTGGTGGGGGCATCGATTGCGCATGTGGATGGCTTTAGCTATTCCGATGCCCTGCAAAATCATGAAGGCGATTGGACCTATGAGCGCCTTGATGCTTGGCTGCTCGATCCCAAAAGCACGATTCCGGGCAATAAAATGGCCTTTGCCGGGGTGCGCAAGGAAACGGAACGCGCTGATCTGATTGCTTTTTTGCGAATGCAGGCGGATAACCCCGAGCCTTTGCCGTCTCCTGAGGCCGCATCTGCTCAGGATGTGCCGGCTGAAGAACCTGCGCAGGAATAAGCCTGCATCGGGATGACCGAGTGAAAGATGAAGGGGGCCAGCGCGCCCCCTTTTCATGATCAGGCTTTTTATGATTCGGCGGGTTTGGGGGGGCGGAACAGTCCGCGAAACGGTGCTTCATGATGTTTGCCCACCCAGCGGATCACATCTTCGATGGGATTGGCGGTAACGGCCATGAAGGTGGCATTGGCATGAAGCAGGGTTTCCTGATCCAGCATGATCCCCACATGACCGGGGAAAAACGCCAGATCACCCCGGCGGGCGGTTTCAAGGCTTTGCGGGGACCAGCCTTTGGCCAGAATCGCCTGATATTGCAAATCGGAATCCCGCGGCAGATCAAATCCGGCCCGGGCCATCGAGACCTGAACAAGACCGCTGCAATCGATACCGCTGGCGGTTTTGCCCCCCCATAAATAAGGGACATCGTAAAAACGTTCCGCAACCAGCACCGCATCTTCATAAGGGCCATCAAGGGGCGCCACATGCCGGGTGCTGATCCAGCCATCACATTCCACCACATGATAAAATCGGCCGCATGCGCTTAGATCATCAAGGCTTAAAAGGGATGTCATGGGCAGCAGGCCAAGAACCGGCGATTTCATATCGGCCTTACTGTAAAGATGGGCAAACAGGCTGATGATGATATGGCTGGGCGGCGCTGGCTCAAGCGGCAGATCGATATTGAAAGCCTTGGCGGTGGCATAGCCCACATAGCCATCGCGTTGAGATTGCCCCCAGATCCAGCCCACGCGATTTTCATAAACCGTAAACCGCTCGCCAAACAAAAGCTCGGTCATCTGCTTGCCACGGCTGTTTCGGCTGCCGCGCAGGGCCGTGCTGCCTTTGGTGATGATCGCCGTGCGCCCTTCTGCATAGCGCAAAGCCTTCACCTTATCTTTCAAGGCAGAGGCCGCAAGATCGGGGCGAGCCGGGGTTATGCGGGGGTCCATCTTCAAAAGGATTACAAAGCCTGTGCAGGTGTTTGTGCGGTGTGATCGGCCTGCGGCCTTTGCGGCTCCCCGGCGCGAACCACGGAATCGCGAAATTCGCTGAGATAAACAGCCCCCTTCACCGTGCGTTGCACCAGAACGCTGCGCCGATCTTTTTCATCACGCTTTCTTTTCAGATAGCCATGAACGCTCAAACTATCCAGCGCCCTTGTGATCACAGGTTTTGCAACCCCCAGTTCCGCCGCCAGCCCGCGCACGGTATGGGGCGGCGAGGTGGTATAAACGCTGAGCAGAATGGCCATCTGCCGGGTGGTGAGATCCGGCGCATCATGGCGCACACTGCTGACCAAAGCACGGTGCCAAAGCCCCAAAACATCAGCCAAATTCTGTTGTGCCAAGACCTGATCCTATCACCCCACATTCATTCGGATAGCGTAACAAAATTGGCTCAAAAGGCAAGTCAGGATGCGGTATAGCGGTTTTTGATCACCTCGAAACTGGCGCGCAGGGCCATCGCTTCCCCCCCCATCGGGCGACCGGGGCGGGGCTTTTGCGCCCAGGCATAGACATCGAAATGCGCCCAGCACTGGCCTTTTTCAATAAATCGCGACAGATAAAGCGCCGCCGTAATAGCTCCGGCAAAGGGGCTATCGCCCGCATTGGCAATATCGGCGATGGGGCTATCGAGATATTCGAGATATGCATCCCATAAAGGCAGCCGCCACAAGGGATCGCCCGTATGGATCGCGGCTTTGGCATAGCTTTCGGCCAGGGCATGATCGGCGGTGAATAAAGCGGGCAGATCCGGCCCCAAAGCCACCCGCGCTGCCCCGGTCAGCGTTGCGAAATCGAGCAAAAGATCGGGCTTTTCCTCACAGGCCCAAGCCAGCGCATCACATAAAACCAGCCGCCCTTCAGCATCGGTATTGCCAATCTCCACCGACAATCCCTTGCGGGTGCGCAGAATATCGCCGGGGCGAAAGGCATTGCCCGCGATGGCATTTTCCACCGCCGGGATCAGCACCCGCAGGCGCACGGGCAGATCATCATCGATGATCCTTTGGGCCAGCCCCAGAACATGCGCCGCGCCGCCCATGTCTTTTTTCATCAGGCGCATCCCGCTCGCGGGTTTGATATCCAGCCCCCCCGAATCAAAACACACACCCTTTCCCACCAAAGTGAGGCGCGGCGCATCGGGCGACCCCCAGCGGATATCGATGAGGCGCGGCGCATCGCTTGATGCCCGGCCAACCGCATGAATAGTGGGAAAATTCTGCGCCAAAAGCTGCTCGCCGCAAATCACCTCGATATCCGCCGACCAGCTTTGCGCCAGATCGCGGGCCACCCGCTCCAGATCGCCCGGCAGCATATCATTGGCGGGGCTGTTCACCAGATCACGCACCAGGGCGATGGCTTTCGCATCGCGCATGGCCGCGATCCGCGCCCCGGCATCGGGAATGATCAGTTGCCTGAGCGGGCGATCCGGCTGATTTTGAAGATAGGGATCATAGCGATAATGGGCTAAAGCCCAGCCAAGCCCGGCCATCATCTGGGCCTGGGACGGCATATCCCCATCGATGAAATAGCATCCCGGCGGCAAGCGTTCGGCCACCAGCGCCCAGCCCCAGGGATCGGGGCCTTGAAGGCTGCCAGCCTCACCCAAGCCCACCAGAATGACCGGCGCGAAATCCGTGGCCCCGGGCAGCATCAGCACCGCGCCTTTCTGGGGCCGGAATTGATGCCGCTCCACCCATGCCCGGCTCGATGGCGGGGCGGTTTGAAGCCACTGCTCAAAACCGGCCTGATCCAACGCCCGGATCGCCAGACAATCTTCAAACGCACGATCATCGGCCTTTGCCAAAAGGCACGGCCCGGCATCAAAAGTCACGGTTTCACCTCATCATCGGGGTTTTTTTGGGGAGAGTGGCTTTGCCCCTGATCAGCCGACGATTTCACCGATCATCGTCAATGGTGTTCCATTATAAAAATTGGGGATATCGGCCACCGCCGGGCCCATTTTGGTCATGGCTTCATCCATGCTGGCCTGATCGGCAAAGCGGATGGTAGCAATCGCATGAAAGGGCGGTGCCGTACCGGGGCCACCGGCCAAACCCTTGATCACCATGGTACTTTCGATCTGGGCGCCGATCTGCTTGGCGACAATCGCCATATGCGTGCTGTTGTAATAGGCGTGATCAAAGTGGGTTCCCTCAGCCTGAGGATATAAAACCTGCAAGGATAAAGACATAAACAACCTTTCAATATGAAGGCCCCCTGTTCCGCGATCAGGAACCCGGGGCGTGGGAGCAGGATCAAACCATCAGCATAAGCCCCCCCATGCCCTTTCGGCAATGATTTGCACCTCTGAAGCGGCCCTTTATGATCAGCAAGGACCATTTTTATGGTTCTTATGATTCCGCGAGATAAACGGTTTGGGTAAAGGGCTTATCCTGCAATGGATTGTGAAATGTCACCGGCTCGGCCCAGGCTTTCGCAAAAACCGTGTTGAGCCGCGCGGTAAACATATCGTCGGGCAAATCATTCGACCATAGACCAAACACCCCGCCCGGCTTCAGATGGGATGCCACTGCCCGCAGGCCATCGGCTTGATAAAAATTCGTGCTGCGGGCATCGAGCAAATCATCGGGTGCATGATCGATATCCACCAGAATCGCATCAAACAGCCGACCGGGAGCCGCCGGATCAAAGCCCCTTTCGCTTTTGGCTAAAGCAAAAAAATCACCGGCGATGATCTGGCAGCGCGGATCATCCATCAGCACGGGGCCAAGGGGCAAAAGCCCGCTGCGGTGCCAATTGATCACCGCATCCAGCATTTCGATCACGACCAGCGATCCCACCTGTTCATGCTCCAAAACCGCCTGCGCGCTATAGCCAAGCCCCAAGCCCCCCACCAGAATATCGAGCTTATCCCCTGTGAGGGCGGCGATGCCCAAGCGGGCGAGGGCGATCTCGGATTGGGTAAAGAGGCTCGACATCAAAAAGGCATCGCCAAGTTTGATTTCAAAAACATCGATGCCCAAGCTCAATTCGCGGCGGCGGCGCAGGCTCAAATCCCCGATGGCGGTGGGTTGATAGTCCAATTCTTCAAAAAGCAGGCTCATATGGGTCAATCTTATATCGGAGGTTCAGATCACGGCTATCCCGGAGAGATGAAAGACAAAGCCAATCCCAGCGCAGCCCGCCAGAATGATAACCGGCATTAAACGAAGATAAAACACGCCCAGCGTGGCCAAGGCCGCCAGCGCCAAAGCCGGGCCATTGATGGAGGCCATGATGGGAATATCCAGCTGCAAACCAAAGGCATTGTAGGGGCGCAATTCAGTAAAGATCACATGCAATCCAAACCATAAGGCAAGATTGAGGATCACCCCCACCACGGCGGCGGTAATCGCCGTCAGCGCCGCTGTCACCGTTTGATTTCCCCGCAGCCGTTCGATAAAGGGCGCACCCAGAAAAATCCATAAAAAACACGGGGTGAAGGTCATCCATGTGGTGAGCAGACCGCCCAGCGTTGCGGCCAATAGCGGCGGCAGGCCCCCGGCATCGCGAAAGGCCCCCATGAAGCCCACAAATTGGGTGACCATGATCAGCGGGCCGGGGGTGGTTTCCGCCATGCCCAGCCCATCGAGCATCTCACCCGAGGCCAGCCAGCCGAAATTCTGCACCGCTTCCTGAGCCACATAGGCCAGCACCGCATAAGCACCGCCGAATGTGACCACCGCCATGGCACTGAAAAATCCGGCAATCCGGGTAAAAATATTTTCCGGGCCAAAGACCCCAAACAGCGCCATCAGGGGCAGAAGCCAGGCGCCAAGAAAAATGGCTGAGATGCGAAAGGCCCAGCCACGGTTCACCCGACTATGCACGGGCGCTTCCTCGCCCAAAAGAGTATCGCGATCCGCCACTTCGATCTGGCCCGGCTTGCCATGTCCGCCCCCAGCCATGAAGGCACCAAGCCCGGCCCGGGCCCCCAAAAATCCGATCAGCCCCGCACCGATGATGATCAGCGGAAAAGGGACGGCAAAGCCAAATATGGCGATGAAGGATGCCCCCGCGATGGCCAGCATGGCCCTGTTTTTCAAAGCGCGCGATCCGATACGGATCACTGCATCCACAATAATGGCCAGCACGGCAGCCTTCAGCCCGAAAAACAACGCTTCAACCGGCCCGGCATGACCCCAAAGGGCATAGATCCAGCTCAAGGCCATGATCGCCACCACACCGGGCAAAACAAACAGAACACCTGCGATGATCCCGCCCGGCGTGCGATGCATCAGCCAGCCGATATAAACCGCAAGCTGCATGGCCTCGGGTCCGGGCAGCAGCATGCAATAATTGAGGGCATGGAGAAACCGCTTTTCGCCCAGCCATTTATGATCTTCGACCAGAATCCGGTGCATCAGCGCAATCTGCCCCGCCGGTCCGCCAAAGCTCAAAAGGCCGATCTGTGCCCAGATGCGGGTGGCCTCGGCAAGGCTGGGATAAGGGCGATTTTGGGTCATCGGGCTGTGACCATCATGAAGGGGGCTTTGCGCGTGGCAAGGGGGCAACAGGCTTTATGGCATGATGATCAGCCTATGCGGAAGCCGCTTATGATGCCAAGGATAAGAGCCAAGATTTGGCAAAAGATTTAAAGGGCGGGCCCCTCCTTGGCCCCTATCCCGCGCAGCAGGCGATCGATGGTTTTATCGGCCACCAGCTTGATCATTCCCCGCACATCCCGGGCTGCCAGTGCCCGCGGCACCGCATCAAGGGGGAGCAGCATTCAGGCATCACAAATCCTTTTAAACCATAGGGGATAGCTATTCCAGCGCATGGGCCGGATAACCGGCATCAGTGGAAGCGGCGGCGATCAAAGCTCGCGCAGACGTGATGGCGCGAACCTAACATCATCTGGCGGATGTGCGCGCGAAAATCGCCGATCTTCAGCGCATGGAACAGATCCTTGGGCATGCACTGGCCAGATGTTCCGGCGATGAAGTGCCGGATTGCCCGATCCTCGATGCCCTGCAATCGGGGGATTGATCGGCGGAGATTTTGGGGTGACACCAAGCGATCACGATCAATGAATGGGGGCCGAGGGCATCAGCCCGAAAGGGTCGTCAGCGCCTGCGCCTCGATATCTTCATCATCATAGAGATTGAAGGTGTCAAATTCGCCGGAAACAACGACACGCTCGCCAACTTCGACCTGCTCGGCACCCTCATCATCCAAGGGATCATATGACATCTGATCGGTATCGATCACATATTCGACCAAGCCAGCATCAAGGGTGAAGTGATTGTCATCAATAGATATCACCTCGCCTGTCAGCGAGATCCAATCGCCGCCATCCCAATAATCATTGGCGACAAAGCTGTAATAGCCATCTTCTTCATCGGCAGCGCTGGCATAGAAATATTCGTTCAGCGTATCAACATAAACCGAACTGGCTTCCAGCGATTTGTTTTCGACAAAATCAGTATCGATACGACCGGAAACCGTGACCTGATCCCCTTCTTCGAGAAGATTTTCATCATACACATCGAAATCATCCATCTCTACGGTCAGATCATCATCGCCATAATCCAATGTAAACCGATCACCCGATACCGAAGCAACGCTGCCGGTGAGGCTAACCCATTCGCCATTATCCGCTGTTGGCACCTCATAATCCTGCGCCAGGGCGGCACTTCCAAATGCGGTGGTCAGGACTGTCGTCATCATAAGAATACGCAGATTTATCATCTGGCTTCTCCTGTTTTTATAAGTCAAATAAGTCTGCCGATAAAAGCAGACACGTTTCGTAAAAGAAAAAGAATTGACTTATCAGCCATAAATTATTCTTTTTCTTTATGCTTTATCCACATGATTATTGATAAATATGATTTCAACCCCCAAGAAACATCTCTATAAAATAGGCATGACTTGCTATGTGATTTCATATTGGGAGATTTTGGCACCAACGCTTGATCGACGATTGAAAGCTTTGTGAATGCCCCATATGGGGGGTGACGGGCTTTCTCCCCCGTCTCCTCCTTGGCCGGCCATCTCCTCCTTTGCAAGACCCACGATTGAACAACGCGAAATCCACCCCACATGCTGATCATCAGACTGATTATAAAAGAGGAGCCGAACTGAGATGAAATGTCCCATCGATAATGAAACCCTGATCATGACCGAACGCAGTGATGTCGAGATCGATTATTGTCCCAAATGCCGCGGGATATGGCTCGATCGCGGGGAGCTTGACAAGATCATCGAACGCTCGGTCGGCACTCCAAACTCTGCCCCCACGCAAACGGCGCAGCGCTATGAAGGCCAGGAACGTGGCCAAAAGCCTTACCGTAAAAAAAAGGAATCGTTTTTAAGCGAACTGTTCGATTTCTGATAAGCCAAGAACGGCTGACCAAAATCAGAGGTCCTTCTCGCCTGCAGGGTATCCCCAATTTTAACAGGGCTCATTCATATCAATAAAATCGAAAAGACTTTTCTGGAAATTTCTGCTATGTTTGCTGGGTGCGGTTGCCCTCGTGGCGAAGCGTGACGTATCGGCTGAAAGCGTCACCGGGCAGCCTATTCAGTCCCTGCCGGTTTGAGGCGACCGCACACCTGTTGCTTTTGATGGGGATGCGGAGTCGTCAGCCGGAAATACAATGTGCCTAGCGCGCGTCCGCGCATGCCGAGAACCGCGTCTTCTAAAGGCCCTGTTCTCTCACCTTAAAGTCATAAGCCCGCGGCGTGCTTGCTGTCCTTCTTCTGCGACTGGCCAGCAGCAAGTTGCATGGCGCGGCGCTATAAAGGCCAAGGGCATGGACAAAAACCCATATGAACTGAGGTTTAGCCATTTTTATAGGTGGATCAATTAATGGGTTGGCGCCTGATATTTATCATAACCCATTGAATTATATAGTATATTGGCGGAGCGGGAGGGATTCGAACCCTCGAGGGGCTTACACCCCAACACGCTTTCCAGGCGTGCGCCTTAAACCGCTCGGCCACCGCTCCGCAAAGTCGTCTTTGGAAAAGTTCATCAGACGAACGGGGCGCACTATAGTCGTTCATCCTATGAACGCAAGCGCGCAGATGCCTTGGCCGCAAAATCTCAGGCTGTTTCTTTGTATTTTTGGATCAACCTGCCCCGCAAATGGTTATTGGCGCCTTCAACCATTAAGATTCATTAAGAATAAATTTTAAATTAACTATGTTCCTTAAATGCAGTTTTACATTTGAAGCTTAGATTTACTCCTATGGGATCAGGATGAGCGCGGATTTGAGAGGGTTCTCTATGCCGCCTCAGAAATCGTCTGATAGGGAAGAATGCCGATGACAAGAGAATTCAAAAAACTGTTCATGGGGCTGGCTGCAGTCTCTTTTCTGGCTACGAGCGCTGTTTTTGCACAGGCGGCGGATATCGCAAGCTGGCAAAGATCCATCGTGAAGGTCGTTGCCCAAAAGCAGGTTTATCCACGATCTGCCCTGCGGCGTGAAATCGAGGGCAATGCCCGCGTTCAGATCACCATTGCCCGGGATGGCACGATTGCCAATTTTGAAATTCTCGAAAATACCGGCCATGATGTTCTGGATCGTGAAGTGCCAAAATTGATGGAACGGATCAGCCCCCTGCCGGCTCCACCCAATGAGCTGAGTGATGATCAGCTGACCTTCATCCTGCCTTTGGCCTGGGCTTTACGCTAAACTCGGGCTTTAGGTTAGACTTTAGCCTTGCGCCAAGCCATTTATGGTCGCTTTTGCTGAAAAACCGTTCTCCCGCTTAAAACCGGGATGGCGGTTTTTGCGTTCAAAGCATGAGCAAGGGACGGGGACGATGGCAGCGATGCCAAATACTGGGATCTATGACCGGAAGATGATGGTGCCCAGGAGAGGACTCGAACCTCCACGACCTTGCGATCACTGGCACCTGAAGCCAGCGCGTCTACCAATTCCGCCACCTGGGCACAGGTGGGTCATCAAGGTCGCGATCACTAGAACCCACAAAGCCCCTTGTCAAGGCGCTTTATTTGATCGCCGAGGAATGACACAATGATTCTCATTCCTCTTTCAAAGCAGCGGGAGCCTTAAAACATCATGCCCATAAAAGACGCCCGATTGGCAACGGTTTTTGGCGGTTCCGGCTTCATCGGCCGCGCTGTGGTGCAAAGGCTGGCGCGGGCAGGCTATCGGATCCGGGTGGCCGTGCGCCATCCCGATAACGCCTATTTTCTAAAGCCTTTGGGCGAAATGGGCCAAATCCATGCCGTGCCCGCCGATCTGACGAATGCGCCTTCCATCAAAGCCGCATTGGCGGGCAGCGATATCGCAATCAATCTGGTGGGAATCCTCAGCCAATCGGGCCGGCAACGCTTTGATCTGGTGCAGGCAAAGGGCGCGGGCCTGATCGCCCGCACTGCCGCCGAACTGGGGATCAGCGATCTGGTGCATCTTTCGGCCATTGGTGCGGATGCCGCCTCTCCTTCCCTTTATGCTATCAGCAAAGCGCAAGGCGAGCAGGCAGTGAGAGACGCCTTCCCCAAGGCCCATATCCTGCGCCCCAGCCTTGTTTTCGGGCCGGACGATGCTTTCACCAACCGCTTTGCCGCCCTTGCCAAAAAGCTGCCCTTCATGCCGGTGATCGCCGGTGAGACCCGCTTTCAGCCGGTTTATGTGGGGGATGTGGCGGATGCGGTTCTCGCCGCCTTGCGCCAGCCCGCGCCGGAAAAGGCGACCCTCCATGAATTGGGCGGACCAAAGATCTACAGCTTTCGGGCTTTGCTGGGAATGATCCTTCATTATTCGGGGCAAAAGCGCCCTTTGCTGGATATTCCCATGCCATTGGCCCGGCTGCAGGCAAGTTTTTTGCAATATCTGCCTTCGCCGCCCCTGACGCCGGATCAATTGCTGATGCTGCAGCAGGATAATATCGTGCATGAAAACACCCCCGGCCTGCGCGATCTGGGGATCAGCCCCACGGCCGCCGAAGCCATCCTGCCCGGCTATCTTGATCTTTATGCCCCCCAAGGCCGTTTCACACGGCCCCGAAATCAATAAAGCCCGTTTCACACGGCCCAAGCACCCATAAGGCCGTTTCACAGGGCTCAGAATGACACCCCATTGGATCGAGGCAAGGGGCAGGGTCTGCCGGGCCGATCATGCCCCAAGGCAGGAAGCGCCCGGCGGGCCGGATCATCCCGGATCCCTCACACAGGATCGCACTTTGCCTTTTGATGGGCATCGGCTGCCATAAAATCAAGGGTTTTTTGGCCCTTCAACCCGGCAAGAGTGAATCTGGCCCAAAGCTTGCTAGGGTCTAGCAAAACAGGATTGAAAGGCCGGAAACAGGTGGGTCTATGTCACATCAACGGATGAAACCCTTCGCAGATAAAGCATCCATCTCTGACAGAGTGGGGGCTGAGCCTCTGCGCCCCGATCAAAATTCAGCCTTGTCGAGGCCAAAGACTGGCCCAGAGGCTGGCCCAAAGGCTGGCCCAGACAAGGATAGCCGCAAACAAACGGCCCGCATGATCGCCTATCATCTGCGCCGGGCGACAACGATCCGTCTCGACCCCTGATCTTATTAAGGCAGCAATACTGCCATAATGGACAATTCGTGCTCGTATTTCAAATTTTTTGATGATAGCTTAATCAAATCAGGCATCGACTAAGGGTGATCCGGGGTGTAGCCGGTTTCGCCTTGATCGTGCCTGATGATCATCGGCACCTGATGGGTCATCCCGGTCTCATCCGTTTTTCGAGACCAAAGGCTATGGCGCTTCCTCATTCTGGAGCCGCCCGGCCTGATGGCATCATCTCAATCACAAGACATGCCCCGCATTTTATGGGGGCGGCTTTAATCGCAAGCCGCCAGAAAGCGAAGGAACTGCCATGACCGAGCGCATGCTGAAATTTGTCTCTCTTGCGCAGGCCATGCCGGATAAACGCCCGGCGCCCCAGCGACGCACGGATTTCGATGAAATCTATCGCGCTTTTGCGCAGGAAAAAGCTGCGGAGCAGGCCTCGCGCTGTTCGCAATGTGGCGTGCCTTTTTGCCAGATTCACTGCCCCTTGCAGAACAATATCCCCGATTGGCTGCGGCTGGCTGCCGAAGGCCGCTGGGAAGAAGCCTATGCGGTTTCATCCTCCACCAATAGCATGCCGGAAATCTGTGGCCGCATCTGCCCGCAGGATCGTTTGTGCGAAGGCAATTGCGTGATCGAAAAAGGCTTTGAATCGGTGACCATCGGCGCGGTGGAAAAGCATATCACCGATCTGGCATGGGCGCGGGGCTGGATCAAGCCGATCACCCCGCCTTTGGAGCGCGATCAATCGGTGGGCATCATCGGTGCGGGCCCGGCGGGGCTTGCCTGTGCCGAACGGTTGCGGCGCAAGGGCTATCAGGTGGCCATTTATGATCGCTATGATCGCATCGGCGGGCTTTTGATCTATGGGATTCCCAATTTCAAGCTTGAAAAGGATGTTGTTCTACGGCGGGGCCAGCGCCTGATCGAAAGCGGGGTTAAATTTCACATGAATGTGGATGTGGGCCGCGATATCACCTTGGGCGCCTTGCGCCAGCGCCATGATGCGGTGCTGATCGCCACCGGCACCTATCAGGCGCGGGAGCTGAAGGCCCCCGGTGTGGGGCTGGGCAATATCGTGCCGGCACTGCCCTATCTGATCCGCGCCAATCGCACCGATCTGGGCGATAAGCTGCCTGCCACCGATAGCAGCCGCTTCAACGCCAAAGACAAGCGCGTGGTGGTGATTGGCGGCGGCGATACGGCCATGGATTGCGTGCGCACCGCCACCCGCCAGGGGGCCAGCAGCGTCACCTGCCTTTATCGCCGGGATCGCCAGAATATGCCCGGCTCGGCGCGCGAAGTGATGAATGCCGAAGAAGAAGGCGTGGTGTTCAACTGGCTATCCGCACCCGAAGCCTTTCTGGGTCGCCGTGTGGTCAGCGCTGTGCGGGCATCTAAAATGCGTCTGGGCCCCGCCGATGCCACCGGTCGGCGCAGCCCCGAACCCATTCCCGATCAAAGCCACAGCCTTGAAGCCGATCTGGTGATCCAGGCTTTGGGTTTTGAGGCCGAAGATCTGGTGAGCGCTTTCGATGCCCCTGATCTGCTCACCACAAGCTGGGGCACCGTTAAAACCAGCGGACCATCCCTTGAAACATCCCTTGATGGGGTTTTTGCTGCCGGGGATATCGTGCGGGGCGCATCCCTTGTGGTGTGGGCGGTGCGCGATGGCCAGGATGCCGCCGCCGCCATTGATCGTTATCTCAAAGACAAAAGAACGCCAAAGCCCCACTCGGCTGATGACCAAAGCCTTGCTTTGGAAACGGTCAGTTAATGCTTGCAGAGACGCCATCCATTCGCGAGCATAAGCGTTCCTTCAAATAAACTGAAAGTATATCCATGTTCTCCACCGATCTGCTGAACACGCAAAAGCTTCATGATCACTCGTCAGCTTTTGGCCGCCCTCTTTTGGGGCTGGCCATGGCGGCCGTTTTTCTGCTTGCCCCCTTCAGCCCCCAATCCGCTTTCGCCCAAAGTGCAAAAACGGATGCCAGCCAAAGCGATGAGGAAAAATTTGAAGCCATCCGCGAACTGGTGGAAATCACCCAGATCGAAGCGATGGCCGCGCAGATGATCGATCTGTTCAATGAAGATATTCTGCCCTTGCTTCTTGAATCAAACCCGGAAGCGAATGAACAGCTTGATCGTATCATTCGCGAAGAAGTGGCGGGGGCGATGCTCTCCTTGAAACCCGATGTGATTGCCCTCACGGCTTCGGTGTGGTCGCGCCATTTCACCATCGAGGAAATTCGCGTGCTGACCGCATTTTACCAGACCCCCCTTGGCACCAAGCTTTTGGAAAAACAGCCGATTATCGCCCGGGAAAGCATGCAGGCGGGGATGCAGATGTCGCAAAAGGCGGCCATGACGGCGATGGAGGCCATCAAAAACCGCCTGACCGCCGAAAATCTGACTGTGCCCGCACAGCTTTAAGATCAACCGCGGCCCAGCCTTCAATCAAGCCCCAGCCTTCAATCAAGCCAAGACCGAAATCAGGAAAACCCTGTCATGACCCATCTTCCCCCTGAAGCCATCGGATTATATCACCCATCGGAAGAACGCGATGCCTGTGGTGTGGGCCTGGTTGCTGCCATCAATGGCAAGGCATCGCGCCGGGTCGTGGAATCGGGGATTAGCGCCCTCAAAGCCGTTTGGCATCGCGGGGCGGTGGATGCCGATGGCAAAACCGGCGATGGGGCGGGGATTCATCTGGAAATTCCCCAGCCCCTGTTCCGCGATCATGCCGAGCGCATGGGCCAAAGCATCAAAAGCGATGAGCGCATTGCTGTGGGCATGGTGTTTTTGCCGCGCACGGATTTATCGGCGCAGGAACGCTGCCGCTCCATCGTTGAGGGGGCCATTTTATCGGCGGGCCACAAGATTTATGGCTGGCGGCAGGTGCCTGTGGATGCTTCGGTGATTGGCACGAAAGCCCAATCCACCCGCCCCGAAATCGAACAGATCCTGATCGCCAATGATAAAAATCTCGATGAAGAAGCCTTTGAGCGTGATCTTTATGTCATCCGTCGCACCATCGAAAAAGAGGTGATCACGGCCCAGATCAATGAATTTTATATCTGTTCGCTTTCGGCGCGTTCGATCATCTATAAGGGCCTGTTTCTGGCCGAACAGCTTTCGGTGTTTTATCCCGATCTGAAAGACAAGCGATTCGTTTCATCTTTTGCCCTTTATCATCAGCGCTATTCCACCAATACCTTCCCCCAATGGTGGCTGGCCCAGCCCTTTCGGATGATCGCCCATAATGGCGAGATCAATACCGTGCGGGGCAATGTCAACTGGATGCGCAGCCATCAAATTCGTATGGCCTCGCTGGCCTTTGGCGATCATGATGAAGCGATCAAGCCGGTGGTGCCGCAGGGCGCATCCGATTCCGCAGCCCTTGATTCGGTTTTTGAATTGCTGGTGCGGGCGGGCCGCTCCGCCCCCATGGCGAAAAGCCTTCTGGTGCCCGAAGCCTGGTCGAAGCGCACCACCATGCCCGATTCCCATCGCGCGATGTATGCCTATTGCAATTCGGTGATGGAGCCATGGGACGGCCCGGCAGCGCTGGTGGCCTATGATGGGCGGTTTGCGCTGGCGGGTCTTGATCGCAATGGCCTGCGCCCCCTGCGCTATACCGTCACCCGCGATGGCCTGCTGATCGTGGGATCAGAATCCGGCATGGTGGTGGTAGAAGAGGAAAATATTATTGAAAAAGGCCGCTTAGGTCCGGGGCAGATGATTGCCGTCGATCTGGTGGATGGCCATTTCTATCATGATCTGGAATTGAAAGACGCCCTCGCCAATGCCCGGCCTTTTGAACATTGGGTCCGGCATTTCAAGGATTTCGATGAAATCGTTGATGAGCACAGCACAGAACCCGCGAGCTATGAAAAACATGAATTGCTGCGGCGTCAGTTTTTAGCGGGGCTGAGCCATGAAGATCTGGAACTGATCCTGCACCCGCAAGCCGATGACGGTAAGGAGGCCATCGGTTCGATGGGCGATGATACGCCTTTGGCCGTCCTCTCCTCGCATTATCGGCCCTTGTCGCATTATTTCCGGCAAAATTTCAGTCAGGTCACCAATCCCCCCATCGATCCCTTGCGCGAACAAAGGGTGATGTCGCTGAAAACCCGTTTCGGTAATTTTGGCAATGTGCTGGATGGTGATAATCCGCAAAATAATGTGCTCATTCTTGAAAGCCCGGTGCTTACCTCGCGCGAATATCTGGCCCTGCTCGATTATTGGGGCAATGAAGCCACCATCATCGATTGCACCTTTGACCTCAAAGCCGGGCCTGGCGCGCTGAAAGATGCGCTCGATCGTATCCGCGACGAAGCCGAGGATGCGGTGCGCTCAGGGCTGGGGCAGATTTTTCTTACCGACGAGAAGATCGGCCCTGATCGCGCCCCGGTGCCAATGATCCTGGCCACCGGCGGCGTGCACACGCATCTGCTCAATCGCGGCTTGCGGACCTTTGCCAGCCTTAATGTGCGGGCCTGTGATTGCCTTGATACCCATGCCTATGCGGTGCTGATCGGGGTGGGGGCGACCACGGTCAATGCCTATCTGGCGCAGGAAGCCATTCATGATCGCTTTGCGCGGGGGCTTTTTGGTTCCAAAAGCTATGACGCGTGCCTCAAAAACTGGAAGGATGCCATTGATAATGGCCTTTTGAAGATCATCTCGAAAATGGGGATCAGCGTGATTTCCAGCTATCGGGGCGGTGGCAATTACGAGGCATTGGGCCTGTCGCGGGCTTTGGCGGCGGAATTTTTCCCCAATGTGCCGTCAAAAATATCCGGAATCGGTCTGGCCGGGATTGAAGAAACCCTGCGCGCCAATCATGCCCGGGCCTTTGAGGAAGATGTCTCGAGCCTGCCCATCGGTGGCCTTTACCGCTTTCGTGCCGGGGCGGAAACCCATGCTTTTGAAGGCCGCCTGATCCATATGCTGCAAATGGCGGTGGCCAGCGGGGCCAGTTCGCAATTCCGGCATTATACCAGTGCCCTGGCCAAGCTGCCGCCGGTTAACTTGCGCGATCTGATGGATTTTGTGCCCAAGAAAAAGCCGGTGAGCCTTGATGATGTCGAATCGGTGACGGCCCTTCGGAAGCGATTCGTCACCCCGGGTATGAGCATGGGGGCGCTATCACCTGAAGCCCATGAAACTCTGGCCATTGCCATGAACCGCATCGGCGCGAAATCGGTTTCCGGTGAAGGGGGCGAGGATGAACGCCGCTTCAAACCCTATGCCAATGGCGATAATGCCAATTCGCCGATCAAGCAGATTGCCTCGGGGCGCTTTGGGGTCACGGCCAATTATCTCAATAATTGCGAAGAAATCGAAATCAAGGTGGCGCAAGGGGCAAAGCCCGGCGAGGGCGGCCAGCTTCCCGGTTTTAAGGTCACCGAACTGATCGCCAAATTGCGCCATGCCACCCCCGGGGTGATGCTGATTTCGCCACCCCCCCATCATGATATCTATTCCATCGAGGATCTGGCGCAGCTCATTTATGATTTAAAGCAGATCAATCCGGTGGCCCGGGTTTGTGTAAAGCTGGTGGCTTCTGCCGGGATCGGCACCATTGCCGCCGGTGTGGCCAAAGCCCATGCCGATGTGATCCAGATTTCCGGCCATTCAGGCGGCACCGGCGCATCGCCGCAAACCTCGATCAAATATGCCGGTGCCCCATGGGAACTGGGGCTGGCCGAGGTCAATCAGGTGCTCACCCTTAATCGCCTGCGCCATCGGGTCAAGCTGCGCGTGGATGGGGGGCTGAAAACCGGGCGCGATATCGTTATCGGGGCGCTATTGGGGGCCGAGGAATTTGGCATCGGCACGGCATCGCTGGTGGCGATGGGCTGTTTGATGGTGCGCCAATGCCATTCCAATACCTGCCCGGTGGGCATCTGCACCCAAGATGAGGATCTCCGCAAGAAATTTGATGGATCGGCGGAAAAGGTTGTCAATCTGATGACCTTTCTGGCCGAGGATGTGCGCGAAATTCTGGCCGGGCTGGGAGCCCATTCCCTTGAAGAAATCATCGGCCGTTCGGATCTCTTAAAACAGATGAGCCGGGGCTCGCCGCGCCTTGATGATCTGGATCTCAATCCCATTCTGGTAAGGGTGGATGCGCCTGATGAAGAACGCATCTGCCGCACCATTGGCCGCAATGACGTGCCCGATTCCCTTGATGCCAAAATGATCGAGGATGCCAAACCGGTGTTTGAGCGCGGCGAGAAAATGCAGCTCACCTATGCCATTCGCAATATCCATCGGGCCGTGGGCACCCGCTTTTCCGCGCATCTGGTGCGGGGCAATCTGAGTGAACGGATGGCCGCCGATCATGTGACAGTGCAGCTAAAAGGCTCGGCGGGGCAATCCCTTGGCGCTTTTGCAGTGCGCGGGCTGAAGCTCGTGGTTTTTGGCGATGCCAATGATTATGTGGGCAAAGGCTTATCGGGCGGCACCATCATCGTGCGGCCCCCGGCACGATCACCCCTGATCAGCAATGAAAATACGATCATCGGCAATACCGTGCTTTATGGGGCGACATCGGGACAGCTTTTTGCCTCGGGGCAGGCGGGTGAACGATTTGCCGTGCGCAATTCCGGGGCCGAAGCGGTGATCGAAGGCTGCGGCGATAATGGCTGCGAATATATGACCGGGGGCACCTGTGTCATTCTTGGCTCTGTGGGCGATAATTTCGCCGCCGGGATGACCGGGGGCATGGCCTTCATCTATGATGATCGTAATGATTTCGATAACCATCTCAATCAGGATACGGTGATCGCCACCCGCATTCAATCTGCCCATTGGGAAGCGCATTTGCAGAACCTGATCGAACAGCATCTGACCGCCACCGACAGCCGCCATGCGGCCATGCTGCTGAGCAATTGGAAAGAAAGCCTGAATCGCTTCTGGCAGGTGGTGCCAAAGGAAATGCTGAACCGCTTGTCTCATCCCCTGTCGGATGAAAAGGAACGCGAAAGCGCCTGATCCAGCCTGAAAACAATCGCCCTGATGGCGTGATCTGCACCATCAGGGCGATTGGCTTGCCGCCAAAAACGACTCAGCCATCTTTTCTGGATTTAGTCTAACGACTGCTGCGCACAAAGCTGAGCAATTGGCTGATTTTGGGCGGCTTGCCGCTAAACAGAACGGCAAGTCTGAAAACCTTCCCCGATCCCCATAAAATCACGACAATCGTGATCAATTGCACGATCACCGAGCCGATCACATCGATCAAGGCCGGTTCGGCCGCCGCGCGGGCCATCATCATGAACGGCCCGAAAAAGGGCAGCCATGATAATATCCGCGCGCTTGCGCCATTGGGATCATCGGCAAAGGCCGAAACCACAAAAGGCACAACCAGCATCAAAATGACCATGGGTGTAGACAGATTCTGCACATCCCGGGAATTTTCGCAAAAAGCCCCCAGGGTGAGGAAAATCCCGGCAAAAAGAAAATAGCCCAAAACAAAATTGATCAGCATGGCGGGCAGGATCGGAGACCCGACAATCAGCCCCATCAGGATGCTTGAAAATTCCACAAAGGCGCTGCCCCCGGCCATCATGATAACGGCGATGAAAGCTCCTATGGAAAAGGCGAACATGGTGATCGCCACCAGCGAAGACCCCAGCAATTTCCCCACCATCAGCTGATTGGGGGTGACCGAACTGACGAGCACCTCGATAATGCGGCTGGATTTTTCCTCCATGGTGTTGGACATCAGCATGAACATATTGATGTAAAGGAAATAGATCAAAAGCCATGATAAAGCCTGAGGCAAAAACTGCGCAATCATATCCCCCGGGGTCAGGCTGCGCCCCTTGGGTGCGGAAATATCCAGCTCCATCAGCGGCGCTTTAAAGCTTAAGGGTTCCAAAACCCCTTCATCCCCAAGAAAGCCGATCAGCGCTTTTTTCTGGAACACATCATCCACCGCATCTTCCAAACGCGAAGACAGGGACGATTTCAAGGCGCCATCGCTCCAAAGCTGCACCACATCATCGGCCCCGCCATAGCCCAAAGCCGATAGGCTATCAGGGGCCACGGGCCGGGCATCGGGCTGGATCAGCATCACCGCATGAAGCTTTTCATCCGCCCCCTCGTCCATTTGAAGTCGCTGCTCCCCTTTTAACCAAGGGCGCAGGGCATCGGCAGGGGCCGTGCGCAGGGCTGCGCGATCGATCGATGGCGGAAGATCCACCAGCCGTAAATTAGATGGCTCCAGAACCGGCGGTGGCGATCCGGGTTTTACAAAAGGCATGGCGATATTGATGGCCCAGGCCAAACCGCCATTCTCCAGATAGGCATCGGCATCGGCATCGGTCATATCGCTGCGGCGTTTAAGCAATAAGGGCGGCACTTTTTCAGGATCAAGCCCGCGCGCGGTTTTATATTCCGGATAGGCATAGGCCCGCACATAAGAGGTGATATCGGCCAGGGCTTCCTTGGCTTCAGCCCGCTCCAAAGCCTGCCGGATCGCCGCCCCATAAAGGCCATCGACGGTCATATCCTCAACCGCCACATTGCGCACAATGCTGGTTTTCTGCTCGAGCCAGCGCGGCACAAACATCCCCACCGCCATCATTGCGGGGATTAAAAACAGCGAGAATAAAAAACTTTTGCTGCGCACCGCTTCAATGAATTCATGGCGCGCAATCAGCGTGATCGACCGCATCATCAGGCAACATCCCCCAAGGGACGGTTTTGATCATCCCCCACCAAATGAACAAAAACATCATGCAGGCTCGGCTCGATCATCGTGAAATAATCAATGCCGATAGCCTTTTCCGCGCAAAAGGCCACCAATCGCTCAACAGACAGATGGCTCAGCGTTTCAATTTCATAATCCACCAGCGCCCCAGCTTGGCGGATGGCGCTGATCTGCCCCACCTCAGGCAAAGCCTTCAGGGGCGCAATATCATCCGCCGTGCGCAGGATCATGCGGGATGGCAACAGGGCGCGGGCTTCGGCCACGGTACCGGTAAACACATCGCGGCCATGGGCGATGATGCAGACCCGATCACATAAACGCTCGGCATGCTGCATCACATGGGTGGAAAATAAGATCGTCTTGCCCGCGCGCTTCATATCGCCCACAAGGCCTTCCAGAACCTGTTGATTGACCGGATCAAGACCGGAAAAAGGCTCATCCAGAATCAGAAGATCGGGATCATGGACCAAAGTGGACAGCACCTGCACCTTTTGGGCCATGCCTTTCGATAATTGTTGCACCCGCTTTTTAGCGGCTTCACCCAAGCCATAGCGCTGCAGCAGAATGCGGGCCTGTTCCAGCGCCGAAGCCGCATCCATCCCCTTCAACTGACCCAGATAGGCGATCACCCGTTCCGCCGACATCCGCTTGTAAAGGCCGCGTTCTTCGGGCAGATAGCCGATGCGCTGCGAGACCTCGAGCGCGGTGGGGGCCCCCAGAACCTGACGGCTGCCGCCATCGGGATCGATGATCCCCAAAAGAATGCGGATACTGGTGCTTTTTCCGGCGCCATTCTGACCCAGAAAGCCAAAAACCTCCCCCGGCTCCACCGACAAAGAAAGATCATCGAGAGCCAGTTGATCGCCATAATATTTTTGGATATGCGATAGAGCAATGACAGGGGCCATGGATTTTCCAGATGATAAGGTCTGAGCCGAAAACAGAGACTGAATAAAAGCAAAGTCATGACGAACATGCTATAGCCAACGCAAGCTGAGTTATAAAGTATCTTCAAACATCCATCATGGAGACCGCATTGACGCGCGTTCTGTATCATAGCTGGCTCGATGCCGGTTCACGGCTGGTACGGATCGTTCTGGCGGAAAAATCTTTAGAAGCCCGCCTGCGCCTTGAAAAACCCTGGGAAAGACGGCCGGATTTCCTGCGGCTCAACCCTGCGGGCCGTGTTCCTGTATTGGTTGAAGATACTCATATTTTTTGCGATAGCATTGCTATTTGCGAATATCTTGATGAAGCCCATGGCCCTTTAACGCAAGCCAGCGATCCCCCAAAGGAAGGGGCCACAGGCCCGAATTCTTTGATCGGCGGCGATCTTATCGAACGGGCCGAAATCCGCCGCCTGATGGGATGGTTCATGGGGAAATTCGATCATGAAGTCAGCGCCCTTTTGATCAATGAAAAGCTTTTGAAGCGTTTTTTGCGGATGGGCGAGCCCGATAGTTCGGCCATCAGATCGGCGCATCATAATCTTGGTATCCATCTGAATTATATCGATTTCCTGGCCGAACGTCGACATTATCTGGGGGGCGCCCATTTTTCCATGGCCGATGCCTGCGCCGCCGCCCATCTTTCAATCATCGATTATTTTGGCGATATTCCATGGGATCGTCATCTGGCGGCGCGCGATTGGTATATGCGGGTGAAATCCCGCCGCTCGCTGCGTCTGATCCTGCAGGATCGCATCCCCGGATTAACCCCGCCCCGCCATTATGAAAGGCCCGATTTTTGACCCCCCCGGCCCCTCATATCGCCAAGGCGGGCGGCCCACAAACCCCAGACCAACTGGGCCGCCTGATCCGCGAACAGGCGCTTAAAAGCGGCTTTGATGCGGTGGGGATTGCCGATCCCGATGGGGTGGAAAAGGCGGGCGTGCATCTGCTGCGGTTCGTGGCCCTTGGCCGCCATGGCGAGATGGGCTGGATGGCCGAAAAAGCCGACCGCCGCCGCCATCCCAAAGCCCTGTGGCCCGAGGTGCGATCGGTCATCATGCTGGGGCTGAATTATGGCCCGGCCCATGATCCCCTTGATCAGCTTGGCTGGCCCGATCAGGGCACCATTTCGGTTTATGCCCGCAATAAGGATTATCATGATCTGATCAAAACCCGGCTACGGATGCTGGCCCGCTGGCTGGTGGAACAGACCGGCTGCGCCCTGAAGCTGTTTGTGGATACCGCACCGGTGATGGAAAAGCCGCTGGCCGCCGCCGCCGGGCTGGGCTGGCAGGGCAAGCACACCAATCTGATTTCCCGCGATCTGGGTAACTGGCTTTTCTTGGGGGCGATTTTCACCGATCTGGCCTTGCCCACCGATGGGCCGATCAAGGATCATTGCGGAAGCTGCCGCCGGTGCCTTGATATATGCCCCACCAAAGCTTTTCCCGCCCCTTATCAGCTTGATGCGCGGCGCTGCATTTCTTATCTCACCATTGAATATAAAGGCCATATCGATGCCGATCTGCGCCCCGCCATGGGCAATCGCATCTATGGCTGCGATGATTGTTTGGCAGTGTGCCCATGGAATAAATACGCCCATAAAACCAATGATCCGGCGTTTTTTCCCCGGCCCGAGCTGAGCGCCCCTGATCTCGCCGATCTCGCCGAGCTTGATGATGCCGCTTTTCGCACGGTTTTTGCCGGATCGCCGATCAAACGCACCGGCCGCGATTGTTTTGTCCGCAATGTGCTGATCGCCATCGGCAATTCAGCAAACCCCGCGCATCTGCCGGTGATCCATCGCAGGCTGGATGATCCATCCCCTTTGGTGCGGGCCATGGCAATCTGGGCACTGGGTCGGCTGGGGGATGAGCATCAGATCAAAGCGGCCAAACGCACCCATCGGCCCCGGGAAACGGATCAAGATGTCATCAGGGAATGGGCGCGGCTCGATTCCCGGTCTTTGGATCAGGCCCCGTGAAGCACGCTTTGATGGATCCTTTTCTTTAAGGGCACTGATGTTATGCTCTTGCATCATGGCATCGGGCTTGCCACCATCGGCTTATGGCAAACAGCATCAACATCAAAAATGATCCCCCCCTTGGCCCGATCGAAGATCGGCCCCGCAATTTTGTGGTGGTGGTGGATGAAAGCGAAGAAACGCGGCTGGCCATTCGCTTTGCCTCGGGCCGTGCCGGGCATATCGTGGGGGGTGGCATCATCCTGTTTCATGCTGTGGCGCCGGCCGATTTCCAGCATTGGATGGCGGTGGCGGATCGGATGCGCGATGAAGCCCTAGCTGAAGCCCGGGCGATGCTTGAAGATGTGGCGGCGGGCATTTATGCCTATTCCGGGGTAAAGCCGGAAATCATCGTGCGTGAAGGCCAGCCCAAAGAAGAATTATATCAATTCATCAAGGAACGTCAGGATTTATTCGCTTTGGTTCTGGCCGCAAGCCCCGGGGGCGAGCCCGGGCCTTTGGTGGATTATTTTTCCGGCCCTCTGGTGGCTGGCCTGCCTTGCCCGGTGGTGATCGTGCCCGGCAGCCTTGACCCCGAGAGCATCGACCGCCTTGTTTGAATAAATCACGACGGATATAGTCTGAATTACTTGACCTTGGCTGGCTTTGACGCCACATAAGCAGGGAACCCATAGGGTGCTGCCCCCGGGTGGCGCTGATCACGAGGATGTTTCATGTTTATTCAAACCGAACAAACCCCCAATCCCGCGACCCTGATGTTTTTGCCCGGGCGCACCGTTCTTGAAGACGGAACAGCGGAATTCACCGATCCTGATAAAGCCAAAGCCTCACCTTTGGCGGAAGCCCTGTTTGCAGTTTCGGGTGTGGAGGCGGTTTTTCTGGGGACCGAATTCATCACCGTCACCAAAAACGACAGCCATGAATGGTCGGCGTTGAAGCCGGATATTCTGGCGGTGGTGATGCAGCATTTCACCTCGGGTGCGCCGGTGCTCCTTGATGCTGATGCCCCCCGTACCGGCGGCCCGGCCGAGATGGAAAGCGATCCGGCGGATGATGAAATCATCAATCAGATCAAGGAACTGCTTGATGCCAAGGTACGCCCGGCGGTGGCCCGCGATGGCGGCGATATTACCTATCACGGCTTTAAAGAAGGCGTTGTTTATCTGCATATGCAAGGCGCCTGTGCGGGCTGCCCCAGCTCAACCATGACCTTGAAACAGGGGATCGAAAATCTGCTGCGCTATTATATCCCGGAAATCACCGAAGTACGGGCTTTGGCCGTATAGCCAGCAAAGCTTTCAATCCGGGCTGCCGGGTACATAGAAAAATTTCCCCAGCCAAAACCAGCGGCCCTCGGGTCCCGGCAGGGTGCAGTTGATTCGGCTCCGCCCGGGGGGAAAGGGCTCGTCGATCCGAACCTCGATCCGGCGATTGCCCAGATTTTCGATCCGGGCCTGCTGGCTGTGGCTGGGATAGCAGGCCAAGGCTGAAAGGCCTGGGATATCCATCATCAGGCTGAAGCCATAGGCGGGTGCGGGGCTATCTGGTTGCAGGATCGGCCCCCGGGGCACGACATCGGATATTGGCAGGGCGCGCGCCGGGGCGATCAAACGAAAGCGTTCTTCGGTTGCATAATTTTCGTTGAAGGGAAATCGCGGCAGGGAAAATTGACTGTCCCACGCGGCCGCCACACCGGAATATTGCGCCATCGCACCTTTGAACCCCATCTCACGCAACATGGATTCCAGATCGGGTCCATATTCGCCATAGGGCCAGGCAAAAAGTTCGGGCACGGCCCCTAATTCTTCGCGAAACCGATCACTGGCGCGCAGAATATCGGCCCGGGCAGCCTCCACCCCTTCATCCACCATATGCATATGCGCGGCCCCATGATGGCCGATCGCAACCCCATCAGCGGCAAGAGCGCGCAGCGCATCCCATGTGAGATAACCGGGTAAGCCCTGATCCACAGGATCGGTGGCAACAAAAAGCGTGGCCGGAAAGCCACGGTCTTTCAGCATCGGCCAGCCGGTGGTGGCAAAGGATTGATAGGCATCATCGATGGTGATGGCGACAGTTTTTTGAGGCAGCGCCCGCCCGCTTTGAAAGGCGCTGAAGATCTCGGACAACGGCAGAACGGAATAACCGCCCGCAACCAGTTCATCGAGCTGGAATTTGAATTGATCGGTGCGGATATTGGTGAGGGGGATGCCATCCTCGCCAAAGCGATGATAGATCATGATCACCGCATCCAGCTGATCGGCAGCGGCCAGATCGCGTGGCTTTTCGGATGCGGCCAGAGCAGAATGGCCGAAGATGGCCGCAAGCCACAGAGCGCAGAGGATGGTGCGACATCTCATCAGAGAACGATTTGCCAAGCCCCATGGGATGCGGCTAAAAAGCCCGTAATCTTGATGATGGCTGTGATATGTGATCATGGTCACTTTATGTCCGATATTTTTGAAAGCCGAGTTAAAAGGAGAGCCCCTTGAGCGCGACCTTGTCTGATGCCGCCCTCGATACCTTGTTTCGCACGGCCCGTTCGTATAATCGCTGGCAGGCGAAATCTGTTTCGGATGAAACGGTCGGGGCCCTTTATGATCTGCTCAAATATGGGCCCACCAGCGCCAATTGTTCTCCGGCGCGCTTTGTGTTCGTGAAAAGCCAAGAAGCCAAAGCACGGTTGATGGAGCATGTGATTGTAGGCAATCGGGTGAAGGTTGAACAAGCCCCCCTCATTGTGATCATCGCATGGGATCGGCAGTTTTATGATAAAATCCCGCAATTATTTCCCCATAATCCCGATGCGCGCAACTGGTTTGCCCATGATGCAGAGGTGGCACAGAGCACGGCTTTTCGCAATGCCACCTTGCAAGGCGCTTATCTGATGCTGGCGGCGCGGGCTTTGGGCCTTGATTGCGGGCCGATGAGCGGCTTTGATCAGGCGGGCCTTGATGCTGATTTTTTCCCCGATGGCCAATGGGTTTCAAATTTCATCTGCGCTTTGGGCCATGGCAGCGAAGAAGAGCTATATCCCCGCAGCCCGCGTCTTGCCTTTGATGAGGCTTGCCGCATTCTATAAGGATCGCGCCTTTGTTGCTGGCTTTTGATACCGGGGCCGATCAGTGTTCACTGGCATTGTGCCCGCTTGATCCTCCCCATCGGGCCCCCTTTCTGGCCAGCCGGGCCATGCGCCGGGGTCAGGCTGAAGCCTTATTGCCGATGATCGCGGATCTGATGGGCGCCCATGCGGTGGCGCTGTCGGATTTGAGCCATCTGGCCGTCACCACCGGTCCGGGCAGCTTTGCCGGGGTGCGCATCGGCATTGCGGCGGCGCGGGGGCTGGCGCTGGCTTTGGACCTGCCCCTTCATGGCTTTGGCACATTGGAAGTTTTGGCCTTTGCCGCTTGTGATCGCCGTTTGCCAGCGGCTGAAGCCTTGCCCATTCTGGCGGCCATTGCGGCCCGGGGCGATCAGCTTTATGTGCAGGCCTATGATGCGGCAGGGGTTGCGCAAGCAGACCCCAAAGTCAGCGACGGGGCGGCAATGGCGCGGGATTATCAGGGCTTTTCGGGGCTTTTGGTGGGGAGCGGGGCGGCGGCGTTGAAGGCGGTTTTGCCCCATGCCCAAATGGCCCAAACACCCGCAGCTTTGGCGGCATCTTTGGCAGCGCTGGCGCGCCAGCGCATCAAAGGGGGGGCACCCGGAACCCGGCTCCAACCGCCCACGCCTCTTTATCTGCGCCCGCCCGATGCCACCCTCAGCGCGCGGCCCGGTCTCACCCATCTGGAGCGATCATGACCATGCGAACCGATGATGTGCCAGATGATGTGAAGCCATCGGATCTGATGGTCCTGAAAACGGGGATCGAGGGCGCGGATATCGTCTTTGCCCTGCATCAGGCCTGTTTCCCCCCCGGCAGCGGGGAGCGCTGGAGCCATACCGATCTGTGCGAGGTTTTGCGGATGCCGGGGACGCTGGCCCTCATTGCCAGCCGGGATGATCAGCCTTTGGGCTATGGCCTTGCCCGTTTTGCCGCTGATGAATGTGAATTATTATCCCTGGCCGTGGCCGATCCCCAGCGTCGGTCGGGCGTGGCCCATGCTTTGGTGGGGCATCTGATCCATTTGTGCCGCAATCGCTCAATGGCGCGTTTGTTTCTCGAAGTCCGCGAAGACAATGAGGCAGCGCGGGCCTTATATAACAAATCGGGCTTCAAAATGGTGGGCCGGCGCCCCAGATATTACAAGATGGCTAATGGAACGGCAAAAGATGCGGTGACGATGGCATATTCCTTGAACGATTGATCATCCTTAAAAAATAATCAAAAATCATCACGTAAAATTCTTGAAGTATTCGCATATTTTCGTATATCAATCTCATCTGTATAGCATCTGTTGCACAAACCTTTAAAGTTTATGCAAAATAAATGAGATTGGGAGTAACGGCTTTGAAAAATGATGAATTGCTTGCCTTGACTGCGGATATTGTCGTCTCTCACCTTTCGAACAACTCTGTCCCGGTGTCCGAACTCCCAAAATTGATCGAGGATGTGTATCAGGCCTTGCGGTCGATTGGATCAGAGGAAGCGGTGGTCGCCGAAGAACGTCCGGAACCGGCGGTGCCGATCAAGAAATCGGTGACCCCTGATTTCGTGATTTGTTTGGAAGATGGCAAAAAGCTCAAGATGCTCAAGCGCTATCTGAAGGCCCGCTTTGATATGACCCCGGAAGATTACCGCGAACGCTGGGGCCTGCCCGCCGATTATCCCATGGTGGCCCCCAATTACGCAAAGCAAAGACAGGCTTTGGCGAAGAAAATAGGGCTGGGCACCCGGCGGCGCAAATCCTGATCCTTTAACAGAAGCGGATGCCTTTTTCGGCGGTCTGATGGAAAATCTGACGAGAAGTTTTTGCTTTTCGGCTTTCAAAGCCTGTCACGATGGTGAAAATATCGCTATATAAGCACGAAGATAATGGTGTTTGTCCCTGCTAGGGCAGGAATCGGAGAGATGATGATGGATGAGCAGCAGCCCGATATCGAACAGAAATGTGTCGAAAAGGGGATGCGCATGACTGATCAAAGGCGCGTGATCGCCCGGGTTTTGAGCGATGCCACCGATCATCCCGATGTGGAAGAGGTTTATCGCCGCTCGATAGCGGTGGATGATAAAATCTCTATCGCCACGGTGTATCGCACGGTCCGCCTGTTCGAGGAATCGGGGATTTTAGAGCGCCATGATTTTCGCGATGGCCGTTCGCGCTATGAGCCGGTGAGCGACGAGCATCATGATCATCTGATCGATCTGGAAACAGGCCAGGTTGTTGAATTTCATAATGAAGAGATCGAACGGCTGCAACAGGAGGTGGCGCGCAAGCTGGGTTATAAGCTGGTGGATCATCGGATGGAGCTTTATGCTGTGCCCTTGTCGCGCAAAGATAATGCATGAGGAATTGCCCTGACCTTTGCCCCAACTGATCGCGCCCCAGCCGAGCGGCAGGCCCCTGCCGGGGGCTATGATATGACGACCACCGAAGTGCGGACCTTGCGAGAACTTCGGGGCACTTTGTCATTTCATCCCGGGGCGGCGCTCGCTCTGGTGGCTATCGTATTAAGCTGTTGTCTTGCCATTCCGATGCAAATGTTCGTGCTGCGCTTTCTGCCCTCGCGCTGGTGTTTTCTGCCGCGCAGCCTCAGCCATCTGATCAGCCGCCTGATCGGGGTGAAAACCGAAGTGCGCGGGCGTGAGGCCAAAGGCCCGCTTTTGCTCGTGTCCAATCATATTTCATGGCTGGATATTCCGATCATCGGCGGCCAGTGCCATGCCGCTTTCATTGCCAAAAGCGAGGTGGAAGGCTGGGGTGGCATCAGCCTGATGGCCCGGCTTTATCGTTCGGTTTTTGTGGATCGCGGGCGGCCCCGTAGCAGCATGGATCAGCGCAATGAAATCAGCTCTCGATTGGCCTCGGGCGATAAGCTGATTTTGTTTGCCGAGGGCACATCAACCGATGGAACCAGCGTCAAGCCATTTAAATCCGCATTGTTTTCGGTGGCTCAGGATATTGATGATCTCAATATTCAATGTGTGACCATCGCCTATACCACCATTAATGGGATGCCCATTTCGCGTTCCATGCGGCCTTTGATCGGGTGGTATGGCGATATGGAACTCACAAGCCATATCTGGCAGATTTTGCGTTTGGGGACAATCAGGGCGGTGATCCAGTTCCATCCGCCCATCAGATTAGACCCATCCCTCAGCCGCAAAGACCTGGCCCGGCTTTGTCATGAAACCGTCTCCAAAGGCTTGGCAGATGCCAATAGCGGGCGACTTGGCTGATCCTCTTTTTTGGCTTGGGTCGTGGGGGATGGCGGCTTTTTCTTGCAATAGGGGGCGGTTTTCGTCCATAGGCGCATCATGAATATTGAACAGAACATATCCCCGGCGTCTCCCCCTGATGCGGCATCCCAATCAGGGGATGAAAGCCCGCGCACTGTCTATATCAAAACCTATGGCTGTCAGATGAATGTTTATGACAGCCAGCGCATGGCCGATGCTTTGGCATCCCGTCATTTCGTGCCGGTTGATCAGCCCGATGAGGCTGATCTGGTGATTTTGAACACCTGCCATATTCGCGAAAAGGCGGCGGAAAAGGTGTTTTCTGAAGTCGGCCGCTTGAAACGCTTGAAAATCGAGCGCACCCGGGCGGGCAAGGGCATGTATATCGCCATTGCCGGCTGTGTGGCGCAGGCCGAAGGCGCGGAGATTATCCGCCGGGCACCGGCTGTGGATATGGTCTTTGGGCCGCAAACCTATCACCGCCTGCCGGATATGATCAGCCGTGCCGATGAACAAAGGGCGCGGGGCCAGACTGTGCGGGTGCTCGATACCGATTTCCCTGCCGAAGATAAATTCGATCATCTGCCGGGGAAAAGTGGGCATAAGGGCCCCACGGCTTTTCTCACCGTGCAGGAAGGCTGCGATAAATTCTGCACTTTTTGCGTGGTTCCCTATACCCGTGGGTCTGAAGTTTCGCGCCCGGTGCAGGCGATCATCGATGAAGCCCGGCGTTTGGTGGACGGTGGCGCGCGCGAAATCACGCTTTTGGGTCAGAATGTCAATGCCTATCATGGCTTGAAGGTGGATGGGCGCAGTGAAAGCCTGGCCGGGCTTTTAGCGGCCTTGAACGAGATTGATGGCCTTGCCCGCTTGCGCTATACTACCAGCCATCCTCGGGATATGAGTGATGATCTGATCGCTGCCCATGCCAGCCTCGATGTTTTGATGCCGTATCTGCATCTGCCGGTGCAATCGGGTTCTGATCGTATTCTGAAAGCAATGAACCGCCAGCATCGGGCGGAAGATTATCTGGCGATCATCGAAAAACTGCGGGCCGCCCGCCCCGATATTGCCTTATCAGGCGATTTCATCGTCGGATTCCCCGGTGAAACTGATGCGGATTTTGCCGCCACCCTCGATCTGGTGCGCCGGGTGTCTTATGCGCAGGCCTATAGCTTTAAATACAGCCCCCGCCCCGGCACACCGGCCAGCATCATCGAAGATCAGGTGGATGAAGAGGTGAAAATCGAAAGGCTGGCCGCCTTGCAGGCCCTGCTCAATGAACAGCAGCTTGCTTTCAATCAAAAATCCGTGGGCCAGACAATGGCGGTTCTGCTCGAACGCCCGGGCAAAATGCCGGGCCAGTTGCTGGGTCGCAGCCCTTATAATCAATCTGTACATGTGGATCTGCATGCCTTGGGGGCAAATGGCCCTCTGGACGAACAGGCATCACAGTCATACAGTGATCATATTGGTCGGCTTATGATGGTTGACATTCAATCCGCCGGACCCAACAGCCTGCGCGGCAGGCAGATCTGAAGCCGGCAGAAAAAGGCATGGAGGTCGATTGAGCAGTCTGACAGAGGTGCAAAAAGTTCAGATCCGCAAAAACCGGATGCAGCAGGAACAGGCCCGCGCCCATGCGCCCGGCCAGGATGATGCGGCCCGGGTGATATTGGATTTAGAGAATAACAGGCTGCTCGCCGCACTTTATGGGCCGCATGATCGGCATCTTGCCCGAATCGAGCAAACCCTTGATGTTGTTATCGTCAACCGTGGCAATCGGCTTTTGATCACGGGCGCTCCCGGCGCTTGCGAAATGGCCGCTCAGGTGCTGCAAGCGCTTTATCAGCGTTTGGAGCGGGGTGAAATCCTTGAACAGGGCGATCTTGATGGAACAGTGCGCATGATGGGCGGATCTCCCGGTCTTGTGGATGCGGGAGGCGGGCCAAAGGCGGCATCCCCGTCGCAAAAGCCCATGCCGGGCGGTGGGGCGGATGCGGGGGGCGGCGTGCGGATCAATACCCGCAATCGCATTATTCAGCCGCGTTCGCCCATGCAGGAACGCTATATGGCGGCCCTTCAATCCACCTTGATGACCTTTGGCATCGGCCCGGCGGGAACCGGGAAAACCTATCTGGCGGTGGCGATGGCGGTATCGCGGATGCTGTCTGGCGATGTGGAGCGGATCATTCTGTCGCGTCCGGCGGTTGAGGCGGGGGAAAATCTGGGTTTTCTGCCCGGTGATCTGAAGGAAAAGGTCGATCCCTATCTGCGCCCGCTTTATGATGCCCTATATGATATGATGCCTGCCGATCAGGTGGAAAAACGCCTGTTATCAGGGCAGATCGAAGTGGCCCCCCTCGCCTATATGCGGGGCCGCACTTTGGCGAATGCCTGTGTGATTTTGGATGAGGCGCAAAATACCACGCCGGTGCAGATGAAGATGTTCCTCACCCGTTTTGGGGAAAATTCCCATATGATGATCTGCGGCGATCCCAGTCAGGTCGATCTGCCCCCCCACACCCAAAGCGGATTGATGAGTGCCCTTGCTATTCTCGAAGATGTCGAAGGCATTGCCGTCATCCGCTTCACGGAAAAAGATGTGGTGCGCCATCCTCTGGTTGCCCGGATCGTTGCCGCCTATGAACGCCAAAGCGCCCAAGCGCCCAAAATCGGATCGTGATATTTGATGCCTGATGACCCGTCCAGTCCCGCCGGCAGCGGCCCGGTCGTTGCCAAAGATAAAATCCTCCACACGATCATTGATGGGGCCCGGATCGATGTGGCCATCACCAGCGGTGATTGGTCAATAGATCGCCTGCCCATAGCGGGGCAAGGCCCAGCCGATGGGGCCCCATCCCCTATAAGCTTATGCCATAAGGCGGCAAAAGCCGCGCTCAGGGGCGGGATCGCCGGTCGCCCCGATCTGCACTCTTGTCTCGCATCCTTGGCCCCCGATCAGGCACGGGGGATGATGGTGGAATTGGCGGTGGAACTGGCTGATGATCAGCGGGTGGCCCGGCTCAATGCCGATTATCGCGGCAAAAGCGGCCCCACCAATGTTTTATCCTTTCCCGCTTTCGAGGCCGATGATCTGGCGGCCGCCTTTGCCGCCACGCCTCCGGGCATGCCCCTGATGCTGGGCGATCTGATTTTAGCGGATGGGGTGATGACGGCCGAGGCTTTGGCGCAGGGTAAAGATTTTAGCGATCATCTCAGCCATCTTGTGGTGCATGGGGTGCTGCATTGTTTGGGCTATGACCATCAAGAAGATGATGAGGCGAGCATCATGGAAGCCCTGGAGCGCCGGATTCTGGCGGATTTGGGGATTGCCGATCCCTATGCCGATACTGGCCCCCATGACGATAAAGGGAGAGCGGGCCAATGAGCACGATGCTGGCCATTTTTCGCAAATTGGGTTTGGGGCGAAATGATACCGGCCTGCGCGAAACCCTTGAAGGCATTTTGGAAGATCATCGTGATGAACTGGGGGCGTTGTCTTTGGGCGCCGATGAAATCAGGATGCTGTTCAATATTCTCAAGAATGGCGATCTGCGCATCCGCGATATCATGGTGCCCCGGGTGGATGTGGTGGCGGTTGATATCGAGGAATCTTTCGATCAGATTTTGAAGCTGTTTGCCGAGGCTGCCCATTCCCGCCTGCCCCTTTATCGGGGATCATTGGATGATATCATCGGGATGGTGCATGTCAAAGATGCCCTTAGCCTGCTTCATGGCAAGGAAGCCGGGCAATCCGATCAGCCGGCCCGGGTCTCCGATATCCAGCGCCCGGTTTTATTTGTGGCCCCATCCATGCGGGCCATGGATTTGCTGGCAAAGATGCGGTCGAGCCGGATTCATATGGCGGTGATCGTTGATGAATATGGCGGCACCGATGGCCTTGTCACCATCGAAGATCTGGTGGAACAGATCGTGGGTGATATCGAAGATGAGCATGATACCGAAGAGCCGGTTCTGATCCGGCCTTTGGGGGAAGGCAAATTCGATGCCGATGCGCGCTTGTCCTTGGAGGACCTGGAAAAAACCATCGATATCGATCTCACCGATGAACGCTGGGAAGATGTGGATACGGTGGGGGGTCTGGTCTTTTCCCTGGCGGGGCGGGTGCCGCAGATCGGCGAGCGGATCAAGCATGAATCCGGCGTTCGTTTTGAAGTGGTGGATGCCGAACCCCGGCGGATTTTGAAGCTGCGGATCTTCACCCCCAAAAACGCACTCTCGCGCCATGCATGATCAGCTTATGGCGCGGGTTGATCCGGGGCCTGCCGGGAGCCGATTTGCCCATATTGGGTCGTTGCTGCACCGGGCTTTTTTGAAGCGGCGTATGGGGCGATGGGCCGTTTTGTTTTTATTGGGGGCGATCAGCAGTTTTGCTTTTGCCCCCTTTTATATTCTGCCCGTTTTATGGATCAGTTTTCCCCTGTTTTTGCTGATTGTGATGGGGGCGGATCGGGGGCGTGGCGCCTTTATCGATGGCTGGTTTTTTGGCTTTGGCGCCTTTGCCATTGGCCTGCGGTGGATCGTTCAAAGCTTTGCCAATCAGCCATCGGTGCCTGATGCGATGGGGCCCCCGGCGGTTTTGCTTTTGGCGGCGTTTTTGGCCCTTTATCCGGCCTTGGCGGCCGCGCTCAGTTGGCGGTTTGCCCCTAAAGGCCCGCTGGGTCTGGTGTTTTTTGCCATCATTTTTATCCTGATGGAATGGCTGCGGGGGCATCTTTTCACCGGTTTTCCATGGAATCCGATCTCGGCCATCTGGACCGTCTGGACCCCGATGATGCAGCCTTTGGCGCTGATCGGCCCTTATGGCCTTGGTATTTTAACAATGATGCTGATTTTGGCCCCCTTGGGGTTCAGCCCGCGCTTTCGGGGCAGCAGGCTGTGGCTTTATCCGGCTTTGATGCTGGTTTTGCTGATCATCTGGGGCGGCTATGGGATGTGGCGGCTGGATCAGCATCCCACCAAACGCGATGGCACCATCACAGTGCGGCTGGTGCAGGCCAATATTCCCCAAAAGCAGAAATGGGATCGGGCTTTGCGGCGGTCGCATTTCGCCGATTATCTGGCCTTGAGCGATGGCCTGCCCCCCCCCGAAGGGCGGCTTTTGGTGGTCTGGCCGGAAACCGCGATCACCGATCCTTTTTTTGATCGATCCCCCGGAGGCCGGGCGCTGGTGGCGCGGATGCTGCCCGATGATGGGATTTTGCTCGCCGGATCGCTGCGTGTGGAAACAAGCCCCGATGCCGGGCAAAACGCCTATAATTCCTTATTCGCCTTTGATTCCAAGGGCGGTCTGCCGGGCGTTTATGATAAGCATCATCTGGTGCCTTTTGGTGAATATCTCCCAGCGCGGGGGCTATTATCGGCGCTGGGTCTGGAGAAAATCGCAGGGGGGATGTTTGATATATCCAAAGGCCCTGGGCCGCAAACCCTAAGCATCGAAGGCCTGCCGCTGATCAGCCCGCTGATCTGTTATGAGGTTATTTTCCCCGGTGCGGTGCGCCCCCGGGGGGGCGAGGCCGGCTTGCTGGTGAATATCACCAATGATGCGTGGTTTGGGATGAGCTCTGGCCCGCATCAGCATTTTGCCCAAAGCCGGATGCGGGCGGTGGAGCAGGGATTGCCTTTGCTGCGTTCGGCGGGTACCGGGATCAGCGCCGTGGTCGATCCATTGGGCCGGGTTCTGAGCGAGATCAGGCTGGGCCAGAGAGGGGTGACCGATAGCGCCCTTCCCCTCAAGCTGGATGGTAAAACAACCTATGCGCGGATCGGTGATTGGCCCTTGTGGATCAGCCTGATCGGAGTGGTTCTTCTTTTGATGATCCGTAAAAATACACGTTTTACGGGCTTTTATTACTTGAAATTCAAGCCGAATGTACCTTGACCGCCATTCTGCACTCACGCTAAACACAAGAGTACGTGTTAATGGCCTGTTTTCTTGATACGATATTAGGGTTGTGTTTTACTCTGTTCTGCGTTTAAAGACAAATTCCGTCTTCGCATTCTATTTGACATAATAACAAGGATTCCCCCTGTGGCAGCAAACCCTGATCCCATTGATGTTCATGTTGGTTCGCGCGTGCGCCTTCGCCGAACATTGCTTGGCATGAGCCAGGAAAAGCTTGGTGATGCTCTGGGCCTGACCTTTCAGCAGATCCAGAAATATGAACGCGGCGCCAATCGGATCGGGTCGAGCCGGCTTTTCAAGCTCTCGCAGATCCTTGATGTGCCCGTTTCTTTCTTTTTCGATGATATGCCCGATGATGTGCAAAAAGCCAATCGCGGCCTTTCGGATACGCCCAGCGAACCTTTCGAGGCGGATCAGCTCTCCAAGCGCGAAACATTGGAACTGGTCAGGGCCTATTATAAAATTACTCAGCCCAAAATCCGCAAACATATGTTTGAATTGATCAAATCCATCGCCCATAGCGAGAACTGATCGGTTCTTTATTTGCTTCCTTAATGTTTATAGAACAACCGCCCAAGGCATTTGGGTTGGTTGCCATTGGCGTTGGTTCATCCGCTTTATCTGTTCAGATCGATATGGGGTTAAGCATATAAAGATTTCTTTATGCTTGTTCCCGTGCGGTGGCTTCGTTATAGATTTGAAGATCTTTGACGGGCCAAATTTGGCGATTGGAGGAACAGGTGGCGCAAAGCAATTATCTCTTTACCAGCGAATCCGTGTCTGAAGGGCATCCCGATAAAGTATCGGATCGCATTTCTGACAGCATTCTCGATCTTTATCTGGCTGCCGATCCCAATGCGCGCGTGGCGGCAGAAACACTGGTCACCACCAATCGCATCATTTTGGCTGGCGAGGTGCGCGGCCCCTCTTCCATTGGTCCCAAAGATCTGGAGCGGGTAGCCCGGGATGCGGTTCGCCAGATCGGCTATGAGCAGGATGGCTTTCACTGGGAAAAGGCTAAGCTCGAATGCCTGATCCATGAACAATCGACCGATATCGCCATGGGTGTGGATGCCAATGAGGCGGCCAGCAAAGAAGAAGGCGCGGGCGATCAGGGGATCATGTTTGGCTATGCCTGCCGGGAAACCGATGCCTTGATGCCTGCCCCCATTCAATTTGCCCATCGCATTTTGAAAAAGCTCGCCGATGTGCGTCATTCGGGCGAAGCGTCGCTTTTGGAGCCCGATTCCAAAAGTCAGGTGACCTTGAAATATGAAAATGGCCAGCCGGTGGCCACTACATCCATCGTGGTGTCTACCCAGCATCGTGAAGAGATCAGCCAGCCCGATCTGCGCGAACTGGTGCGCGGCTATGTGGAGCAGGTTTTGCCCGAAGGCTGGATGTGCCCTGATGATGCTTTTTATGTGAATCCCACCGGTAAATTCGTGATTGGCGGCCCGGATGGTGATGCGGGGCTGACCGGGCGCAAGATCATTGTTGATACCTATGGCGGGGCGGCCCCCCATGGCGGCGGGGCTTTTTCTGGAAAAGACCCCTCGAAAGTGGATCGCTCGGCAGCCTATGCCGCGCGCTATCTGGCCAAAAATGTGGTGGCTGCCGGTTTGGCGGATAAATGCACCATCCAGCTTGCCTATGCCATTGGCATTTCTCATCCGCTGGCGGTTTATACCGATTTTCATGGTACCGGTGTAGTTGCCGAAGATCAGGTCTCGAAACTGCTGCGTGAATTGATGAGCCTGTCGCCCCGCGGGATTCGCGAGCATCTCTCCCTCAATCGTCCGATTTATGCGCGCACTGCGGCTTATGGCCATTTTGGCCGGGAGCCAGAGGCGGATGGCGGCTTTTCCTGGGAGAAAACCGATCTTGCTGATCCTTTGAAACGGGCCTTTGGCGCGCGATAAAGCGGCAGCGCTCTTTAAACCAAAGGGCTCATTAGCGAAGATGTGCGGCGAGGGTGCGTGGGGATATGATCAGCGAAGAGCGGCGGGCCCGGCTGAATGAGCGGCAATTTTTTGGACGCCGCAAAGGCCCGGCCCTCAGCCCCCGGCAACAGGATGTGATGGTTCGGGGCTATGCCCGCTATGGCATTGATCTGCCCGAAAAATCATCTGCTGCTTCGGCATCCGGGGCATCTGGTCCCGGCGATCAGGGGGCTGTGGCTCTTGATCTTTCCGCCCTGTTTCCGGCCGGGATCAAAAGCTTCGGGCTGGAAATCGGCTTTGGCAAGGGCGAGCATCTGGCCCATCAGGCGCGCACCCGGCCCGTAATGGGGTTTATCGGCTGCGAGCCTTTTTTGAATGGCATGGCCGCATGCCTTGATGTGCTTTTGCGCGAGAATATCACCAATGTTCGGGTGTATATGGATGATGCGCGGGCGATGATCGATGCCCTGCCCGATGCCGGATTGGATATCGTTTATCTGCTGCATCCCGATCCATGGCATAAAAAGCGCCATGCCAAACGGCGCTTTGTAAACCCCGACAATCTCGATGCTCTGGCCCGGGTATTAAAGCCGGGCGGGGAATTGCGGATCGTTACCGATGATCCGGTTTATCGCCAATGGACCGCCATCCGCATGACAGAACGGACGGATTTTCACTGGATGGCGGAAAAGCCCGCCGATTGGCGCACGCCGCCCGCCGATTGGATCGACACCCGCTATGCCCTGAAGGCCGGACGCGAAGGCCGGCTTGATTGTTTTTTCCGCTATCAAAAGCTTTGATGGGGCGATAACGGGTTCTTGTGTGGGCTTGTGCGATGGGCTGCTCTGTGTATATATAGCCCTGCTCTCCCAAACATGCGGGATCAATGTTGAGGAGTGGGCCCCGGCCCACTTTTTTTGTTTAGCATGGTCTTTCCAAGATGGGGGCGCGGAAAGCGGAACAGACGATCGGGACGGCAGAAGCGAAGATGGATGCGGCACAAAAGGTCAAAGCGATTATAGAACCCACTGTAGAATCAATGGGTTATGAGTTGGTTCGGGTCAGCTTTGGCGGCGATGCCCGGGCCAAATTGCAGATCATGGCCGAACGTCCTGATGGCACCATGTCGGTGGATGATTGTGCTTTGCTGAGCCGGGAAGTTTCGGCGCTTTTGGATGTTGAAGATCCGATTCCGGGCGAATATGTGCTGGAGGTCAGCTCACCGGGGATTGACCGGCCTTTGACCCGCGCCAAGGATTTTGAGCGCTGGGCCGGTTTCGAGGTGCGGATCGAGTTGGATGAAACCCATGAGGGCCGCAAGCGCTATCGCGGGCTTTTGCTCGGCCTTGTTGGGGATCGGGTGCGGCTCAGGGTGGATGGTGAGGATTTGGAGATTCCGTTCGATCATGTGCACAAGGCAAAGCTTGTGATGACCGATGAATTGTTAGACATGGCGCGCCGCGCGGCGCGTGATTGAGAAAAGTGGGCCCCGGGCCCGGAATGAGGAGCGAGAAGAGCATGGCAGCGGCGGTCAGTGCCAACCGGCTTGAACTCTTGCAGATCGCGGATGCGGCTGCGCGGGAAAAAATGATCGATCGAGAGATCGTTCTGGAAGCAATGGAAGAAGCCATTCAAAAAGCTGCCCGCACGCGCTATGGGGCGGAAAATGAAATTCGGGCGCAGATCGATCGCAAAAGCGGCGAAATTCGTCTGTTTCGGGTGATGGAAGTGGTTGAAGAGGTGGAAACCCCTGCCACCCAGATTTCCCTGGCGGATGCGCGCCACGAAAAAGAAGATGCCGCCATCGGTGATTTTCTTGCTGATAGCCTGCCGCCCATAGATTATAGCCGCATCGGGGCACAAACCGCCAAGCAGGTGATCGTGCAAAAGGTGCGCGATGCCGAACGCGATCGCCAATATGCTGAATATAAAGATCGGATCGGCGAAGTGGTGACCGGGGTGATCAAGCGGGTTGAATATGGCAATGCCATTGTTGATCTGGGCCGGGCCGAAGCCATCATGCGCCGGGATCAGGTGATCCCGCGTGAGCATCTGCGGCAGAATGAACGCATTCGCGGGATCATTTATGATGTGCGCCGGGAGACCCGGGGTCCGCAGATTTTCATGTCCCGCACCAAGCCGGAATTCATGTCGGCCCTGTTTGCCCAGGAAGTGCCGGAAATCTACGACAATATCATCGAGATCAAGGCCGTGGCCCGCGATCCCGGCAGCCGGGCCAAAATCGCCGTTTTGTCGAATGACAGCTCCATCGATCCGGTGGGGGCCTGTGTGGGGATGCGTGGCAGCCGGGTGCAGGCGGTGGTGAATGAATTGCAAGGGGAAAAGATCGATATCATCCCCTGGCAGGATGATCAGGCCAGCTTCATTGTCAATGCCCTGGCCCCTGCAGAAGTGGCCAAGGTAGTGATGGATGAAGACAGCAATCGAATCGAGGTGGTGGTACCCGATGATCAGTTGAGCCTCGCCATCGGGCGGCGTGGTCAGAATGTGCGTCTGGCCTCGCAGCTCACCGGCTGGACCATCGATATCATGACCGAGCAGGAAGAAAGCGAGCGGCGTCAGGAAGAATTCACGCAGCAAACGCAGTTTTTTGTCGATGCTCTTGATGTTGATGAAACCCTTGCCCAATTGTTGGTGGCGGAAGGCTTCAGCGATCTGGAAGAAGTGGCTTATGTGGAGCCGGATGAACTGGCTGCCATCGAGGGCTTTGACGAAGAGCTGATCGGCGAATTGCAAAAGCGGGCGCTGGATGCTCTGGAAGCGCAAAGCGCCGTTGCCGAAGAAAAACGCCGGGCTTTGGGGGTATTGGATGAATTGGCCGATCTCGATGGCCTGACCCCTTTGATGCTTGTGGCTTTGGGCGAGGCTGAAGTCAAAAGCCTTGAGGATTTTGCCGGGTTCACCACTGAAGAGCTGGTATCCGATCGGGATGCACCCCTGAGGAATGCCGGGCTCGATCCTTTGGAAGCTCAGAATTTGATCATGAAGGCGCGCCGTTTGGCTGGCTGGATCACGGATGAGGATCTGGAACAGGCGTCAGTTAAAGGCCTTCATGCTGATGGGGGCGATGAGGACGACGGCGGCCTTGCGGATGAAACGCCAGAGCAGGCATAAGGACAAGACCGCTTGGGACAGTCTCGACAAAAGCGGGAAGAGCCCGAACGGCGCTGTCTGGTCTGCTCGGAGGTGGGGCCACGAGAGACGATGATTCGTCTTGTTATGGCCCCGGATGAAAAATTGATCCCTGATCTGGCGGAATCCTTGCCCGGTCGGGGGGTTTGGATCAAAGCTGATCGGGCATCGTTCGAGCAGGCTTTGGACAAAAAACGGTTTATAGGGGCCGTGGCGCGATCCTTGAAACGACCGATCATGCCTGCGATGGTGGATCGGGCTTTACCGGATCTGATCGATCGGCTTCTTCTGGATCGTGTAATGGGGCGGCTTGGGCTGGAAAAACGGGCTGGCCGCCTTGTAACAGGCTTTGAAAAGGTGCGGGCGGCCCTGCTTTCCGGGCGGGCGTCGATCCTGATCGAAGCGGCGGATGGGGCTGTGGATGGGCGCCGCAAGGTGCGGACTGCGGCTGGCGAAACGGTTGCGATTGCAGCGATTTTGGATCGAACCCAATTGGGTTTGGCATTAGGGCGTGAAAATGTGGTACATGCAGCCGTTCTGAAAGGGACAGGGGCAACGCGCCTGCTGTGTGAATTGGAAAGACTGGCCCTTTGGCGCGGTCAGTCACTGGCTCCGGCCTTGAATTTGGCGGTGCCGCATGCGCAGCCTGCCGGGCCTGAAGCCGAGGAATGACGGATCGCGGGGACAGTCTCCGTGTGTAGATCGAAGAGAGAATATGAGCGACGACAACAAATTAAGCCTCACTGGGCGCGGTAAACTGGGTGTTGGCACGAGCCGCGATCAAGCGAATGTTCGGCAGAATTTTTCCCATGGCCGTTCCAAACCGGTTGTCGTTGAGCGACGCCGGAAACGGGTTCTGAAAAAAGGAACCGGGTCGGAATCGGCAGCGGGCAACGAGGCTAAAGCGAGCCCGGCGGCTCCCGAGGCGCCAGCAGATCCAATAGCGCCGGTCGCAAAAACCGAAGCGCCCAAACCAGCAGTGGCAACGCCTGAAGCTGCAAAGCCTCGTCAGGCTGAGCGGACATCAGCGGGTTATAGTGCGCGTCAATCGTCTGCTTCTTCGGCGCATCAAACGGTGGGTCGGTCTGTGGGCCGGTCAACCGGTTCCTCAGGGGGCCAGGATAGCCGGAGTTTGACGAGCCAGGAACTGGCCGTGCGCAAGCGGGCGCTGGAAAGCCTGGATGCCGAGCGCAAGCGCGCCGAAGAAGAACATCAACGCGTGGAGGCCGAGGCCCGCAAGCGCGCTGAAGACGAGCGTCGGCGCAAGGCAGAGGAAGAAGCCGTGCGCGAAGCGGCCGAGGCCGTTCGCCGGGCCGAAGCCAAAACGGCACCGGAAGGGGCCACCCCCGCTGCTGAGCCAGCGTCTCCGGCTGGGGGCGAACTGACCAAAGCCGAAGAACAGGCAAAGCGCCTCGCCGAACAGGCTGCCAAGCGGGCCGCTGAAGACAAGATCCGCAAAAAGGCGGAGGCCGAAGCCCGCAAGAAAACCGAAGAAGAAGAGCGGGCCCGCGAAGAAGCGCACAAACCCGAATCAACCAAGGTCGATACCAAAAAGCCGGTGAAGCGGCGTGAGGATAAGCCTGAGGAAGATGATGAAAAGCGCAGCCGTGGCAAGCGCAGCCGGGGGGGCGATAGTCGCCGTTCTGGCAAGCTGACGGTCAATCGCGCCTTTGATAGCGAAGAAGAGCAAGAACGCCGTCGGTCGATGGCGGCCTTCCGGCGTGCTCAGGCCAAGCGCCGGGGCGGCCAATCGATCAAGGATCAGGAAAAGCAGGCGCGAGACGTGATTATCCCAGAGGTGATCACCGTGCAGGAACTGGCCAACCGGATGGCGGAAAAAGCCACCGATGCCATTCGGGTGCTGATGAAAATGGGCGTGATGGCCACGATCAATGAAAATCTTGATCAGGATACCGCTGAAATCGTCGTGACCGAATTGGGCCATACCCCGCGTCGTGTTTCGGAAGCGGATGTGGAAATCGGTTTGGTTGGTGAACAGGATGATCCGGCCGATCAGCAGCCCCGGCCCCCGGTCGTCACGATCATGGGCCATGTGGATCATGGGAAAACCTCGCTGCTTGATGCCCTGCGCTCCACGGATGTGGCTTCGGGCGAAGCTGGCGGGATCACCCAGCATATCGGCGCTTATCAGGTCAATCTGCCTTCGGGCGCGCGGATCACCTTCCTTGATACGCCGGGCCATGAAGCCTTTACCCAGATGCGGGCCCGTGGGGCCAGTGTCACCGATATCGTGGTTCTGGTGGTGGCTGCCGATGATGGCATCAAGCCGCAAACCATCGAAGCGATCAACCATGCCAAGGCGGCCAAAGTGCCGATGATCATTGCGATCAACAAGATCGATACCCCCGGGGCCAATCCCGAACGCGTGCGGCAGGAATTGTTGCAGCATGATGTTCAGGTCGAAGCCATGGGCGGTGATGTTCTTGATGTTGAGGTCTCGGCCCTGAAGCGGACCAATCTCGACAAGCTTGAAGACGCCATCATCTTGCAATCCGAAGTGCTGGAATTGAAAGCCAATCCCAATCGCGCCGCCGAAGGCGTGGTGGTGGAAGCCAAGCTGGAAAAAGGCCGGGGTCCGGTAGCGACAGTTCTGGTGGCGCGCGGCACTTTGCGGGTTGGCGATATTGTGGTGGCGGGCGGCGAATGGGGCAAGGTGCGCGCCCTGATCGATGAACGCGGCCAGCAATTGCAGGAAGCCGGGCCGGCGCGTCCGGTGGAAATTCTGGGCCTCAATGGGGCGCCATCGGCCGGGGATGCTTTCTCGGTTGTGGAGTCGGAAGCGCGGGCGCGCGAGGTGTGCAGCTATCGTCAGCAGCAGATTCGCAAGCGGCGTCAGTTTGTGGCCCCCACCAGCATCGAGGGTATGTTCACCCAGTTGAAGGAAAAGAAGGCCGAAGATTTTCCTGTGGTTATCAAGGGTGATGTGCAGGGTTCGGTTGAAGCCATCGTGCAATCGCTGGCGAAAATCGGCGGTGATGATATCAAGGCGCGGGTTTTGCATGCCGCCGCCGGGGGCATCACCGAAACCGATGTCACCCTGGCCAATGCGTCGGGCGCCTTGATCATCGGCTTTAATGTGCGGGCCAATAAACAGGCGCGCGAAGCCGCCGAACGGGATGGCGTGGCCATCAAATATTATTCGGTGATCTATAGCCTTGTGGATGAAGTGAAGGCGGCGATGGCCGGTCAGCTTGGTCCGGTGATCGAGGAAACGACCATCGGCATGGCCGAAGTGCGCGATGTATTCTCGGCAGGGAAATCGGGCAAGGCTGCCGGTTGTTTCGTCAATGAAGGGGTGATTCGCAAATCTGCCAAGGCCCGTTTGTTGCGGGATGATGTGGTGGTCTACACCGGTCGCCTCACCTCATTGCGACGCTTCAAGGATGATGTGGACGAAGTGCGGTCTGGCACCGAATGCGGGATGGCCTTTGAAAATTATCAGGATATGAAGGTTGGCGATCAGGTCGAAATCTTCCAGACCCGCGAGGTTGAACGCAAACTCTGATCAGGGAGATGGCGCCCATGCGTGCGCGTGAAGGTGGACGCTCGGTGCGTCTTTTGCGCGTGGGGGAAACGATCCGCCACGCGCTGTCTGGCATCCTCAGCCGGGATGAACTGGCCGATCCCGATCTTTCCGGGCGCACCCTAACCGTTTCGGCGGTGGAGGTCAGCCCCGATATGCGCCATGCCGATGTTTTCGTGGTGCCCTTATTGGGCGCCCATGCCGATGAGGTGATGCGGGGATTGGGCCGCAGTGCATCGCATTTGCGGGCTTTATTGGCTCGGCAAGTGAGCTTTAAATATCTGCCGCAGCTTCATTTCAAGCTTGATGAAAGCTTTAGTGAAGGGGATCGGATCGAAGCCTTGCTGCGCTCTGAAAAAGTGAGCCAGGATCTGGCCTCCCACCCTGATGATGACTCCGATGATGATCGCCCTGTTGACGGCGAGGACGCATGAGCCAACGGCGGCGGGGGCAGGATATTCATGGCTGGGTGATTTTGGATAAACCCTTAGGCTTGAGCTCATCCCAGGGCGTGGGCAAGGTGCGGGGCCTTCTGGATGCGCGCAAAGCGGGCCATGCCGGTACCCTTGATCCGCTGGCCAGTGGGGTTTTGCCCATCGGCCTGGGGGAAGCCACCAAGGCCATGCCCTTTATCGTTGATTCCACAAAAGATTATGTTTTCAGCATTGCATTTGGCGAGGCGCGCAGCACCGATGATTGTGAAGGCGAGGTGGTGGCGCGCAGCGATGTGATCCCCAATGAAGCCGCCATACTGGCCGCTTTGCCGCAGTTCATCGGCGAGATCGCGCAGGTGCCCCCGGCCTATTCGGCGATCAAGCTGGATGGAAAGCGCGCTTATGCCCTTGCCCGTGGGGGCGAAACACCGCTTTTGCAGGCCCGCCCGGTTCATGTTCATGATCTGCGCTATCTGGGGCCCGATGAAGCGGGGCATGGGCGGTTTTTCATGTGTTGCGGCAAAGGAACCTATGTGCGCTCTCTGGCCCGGGATTTGAGCCAAAGTCTCGACACGGTAGGGCATGTGGCGGCGCTGCGCCGGACCCGGGTGGGGCCCTTTCATGAACGGGCGGCAATTTCTCTGGAAAATCTTGAAAAAGTCAGGCATGGTGCGCCCGCCGAGGCCATTGTGCTTCCCGTTACGACCGCGCTGGACGACATCCCGGCGCTGGCCATAACGGATCAGGAGGCAGACCTCATTAAAAAAGGTCAATGTCTCCGGCATTCCTCCGCGCAGGATGGCGATCTGATCCTGATCTGTGGCGAGCGGCCTGTGGCCATTGCCCGTTGTCAGTCAGGATTGATTACATCCCGGCGGGTTTTCAACCTCTAGTATATGGAGAACTCGATGTCGATCACTGCTGAGCGCAAGCAAGAGCTGATCAAAGACTATGCACAGGCCGAAGGCGACACCGGATCGCCGGAAGTACAGGTGGCGATCCTGACGGAACGGATTGCCAATCTGACCGGGCATTTCAAGACCCACGCCAAGGATAATCATTCCCGCCGCGGTCTTTTGCAGATGGTTAATCAACGCCGTCGTCTGCTCGATTATCTCAAGCGCAAGGATCAGGGCCGTTATACCAGCCTGATCAAGCGTCTTGGGCTGCGCAAATAAAATCTCTGGGAGCCGGGATGTGAACAGCAGCCCGGCTTCTTTTCTATAATCCGGTTGTGCCTTTTGGGGCCACCGGCGCGGAACGGGACGAAATTCGTCGGCCCCTTGTGCGTTAAAAGCTTGGAAACGGGCAGCAGATCTGCCCACAGGAGCCGGATGGAAGGCCATCGGCTTCATGACCGTTTGGAAGTCAGAATGTTCGAAATCTATCGCAAAACCATCGAGTGGGGCGGACGCTCCCTCACCCTGGAAACCGGCCGCATCGCCCGTCAGGCCGATGGTGCCGTGGTCGCCACTTATGGCGAAACATCAGTTTTGTGCACGGTTGTTGCCGCGCGCAAGGCGGAACCGGGTCGGGATTTCTTTCCCCTCACCGTAAATTATCAGGAAAAAACCTATGCTGCCGGCAAAATTCCCGGCGGCTTTTTCAAACGCGAAGGGCGCCCTTCTGAAAAGGAAACGCTGACCTCGCGCTTGATCGATCGCCCGATCAGACCGCTGTTCCCTGCGGAATTCCGCAATGACACGCAGGTGATCTGCACCGTTTTAAGCCATGATATGGAAAATGATCCCGATATCGTGGCGATGGTGGGAGCCTCGGCGGCCCTCACCTTGTCGGGCATTCCGTTCTTTGGCCCCATCGGTGGTGCCCGTGTGGGGTATAAGGATGGCGCCTATCTGCTCAATCCGGTTCCGGCCGATCTGGAACAAAGCGATCTCGATCTGATCGTTGCGGGCACCCAGGATGCGGTTTTGATGGTTGAATCCGAAGCCAGCGAGCTTTCGGAAGAGGTCATGCTCGGTGCCGTTCTTTATGGCCATGAGCAGATGCAACCGGTTCTGGATGCGATCATCGCTCTGGCCGAAGAAGCCGCTAAAGAGCCATGGGATCTTCCGACAAAGCCTGATCTTTCAGCCCTTGAAGCCAAGGTCTCTGAATTGGCAGCCGCCGGTTTGGAAGATGCCTATAGCCTGACGGAAAAGCAGGAACGCCGCAATCGGATCGATGCGGTGAAGGCATCGGTGAAAGAAGCTTTTGCCGATGATGCCGAGAATGCCGAAAAGGTGGGCGATCTTTTCAAGAAGCTCGAAAAAGCGATCGTGCGCGGCAATATCCTGAAGGGCAAGCCCCGGATCGATGGCCGGGCGCTTGATCAGGTGCGGCCGATCCTGGCGGAAGTGGGGGTTTTGCCCCGGGCCCATGGCTCGGCGCTGTTCACCCGCGGGGAAACACAGGCGCTGGTGGTGACCACCCTTGGCACTGGCGATGATGAACAGATCGTCGATGCCCTTGATGGCTCCTATCGTGAGCATTTCATGCTGCATTATAATTTCCCGCCCTATTCGGTGGGGGAAACGGGCCGCGTCGGCTTTACCGGACGGCGCGAAGTGGGCCATGGCAAGCTGGCATGGCGGGCTTTGAAGGCGGTTTTGCCATCAAAGGAAAGCTTCCCCTATACCATCCGCATCGTTTCTGAAATCACTGAATCCAATGGCTCGTCCTCGATGGCCACAGTGTGTGGCTCGTCTTTGTCGATGATGGATTCCGGGGTGCCTTTGGCGCGTCCGGTCTCTGGCATTGCCATGGGTTTGATCAAGGAAGGCGACGATTTCGCCGTTCTCTCGGATATTCTGGGTGATGAAGATCATCTGGGCGATATGGATTTCAAGGTGGCGGGGACCGAAAAGGGCATCACCTCCTTGCAGATGGATATCAAGATCGCCGGGATCACCGGAGAAATCATGGAAAAAGCGCTGGCTCAGGCCCATGGCGGGCGGGCGCATATCCTTGGCGAAATGAACAAGGCGCTGACCGGTTCGCGGACCGAATTGTCTGCCAATGCACCGCGCATTGAAACGATGCAGATCAACAAGGAAAAAATCCGCGAAGTGATCGGCACCGGCGGCAAGGTGATCCGGGAAATCGTTGAAACCACGGGCGCCAAGCTCGATATCGATGATGATGGCCTGATCAAGATTTCCAGCTCTGATCCTGATGCCATTGCCCGCGCTCGTGCCTGGATCGAAGGCATCGTGGCGGTGCCGGAAGTGGGCCGGATCTATGCTGGCAAAGTGGTGCGGATCATGGATTTCGGGGCCTTTGTCAATTTCATCGGCAGCCGGGATGGCCTGGTGCATATCTCTGAACTGGCTGATCACCGGGTCGATAAAGTGACCGATATCGTCAAGGAAGGCGATCAGGTGAAGGTGCAGGTTCTGGATATTGATGATCGTGGCAAGGTGCGCTTGTCGATGCGCCTTGTTGATCAGGAAACCGGTCAGCCGCGCGAAGATAGTCGAGGCGCGAAGGGTTGATTCTCATAAAATTCACCCCATTTTCAAGTTAAATTAATGAACGCCGGGATGGTTCTTTAACCGTCCCGGCGTTTGAGTTACAAAACGAAATGAGCTTAAATGATCGCACATAATTCTTTGATAGCCCGGAGATCAGCTCGATGAAGGCACTGAATGCGATAAGAATGGCCGGCAAGGATCTTCTTCCTTTGATCGAAGGGGGGAAGGGGATCTCTGTGACCAGCGGCGCATCATCGGGGCCATGGGCAGCGGCGGGCGGCATCGGCACGGTTTCTGCGGTGAATGCCGATAGCTATGATGAAGATGGATCGGTGATCCGCCAAGTTTATAATGGCCGCACCCGCCGCGAACGCCATGAAGAACTGGTGCGCTATTCCATCGAAGGCGGTGTTGAGCAGGTGCGCCGGGCCCATGAAAATGCGGGCGGTGGCGGCGCCATCAATATCAATATTCTGTGGGAAATGGGCGGTGCCCAGCGGATTTTGGAAGGGGTTCTGGATAAAACCCGGGAATTGGTGAGCGGCGTCACCTGTGGTGCCGGAATGCCTTATAAGCTGGCGGAAATCTGCGCTGGCTATGGCGTGCATTATTATCCCATCGTTTCATCGGGCAGGGCGTTTCGGGCGCTGTGGAAGCGGGCCTATCATAAATTTTCCAGCTATCTGGGCGCTGTGGTTTATGAAGATCCTTGGCTTGCGGGGGGCCATAATGGGCTATCGAACAGCGAAGATCCGCAAAAACCCGAAGATCCCTATCCGCGGGTGGTGGCTTTGCGCCAAACCATGCGCGATGCCGGTTGCCCCGAAGTGCCGATCATCATGGCCGGGGGCGTGTGGTTTTTGCGCGAATGGGAAGATTGGCTCGATAATCCCGAAGTGGGGCCGATTGCCTTTCAATTTGGCACCCGTCCTTTAGTGACGCGGGAAAGCCCGATCCCCGAAGCCTGGAAACAGATGCTGTTGTCCTTGAAAAAGGGTGATGTGCTTTTGCATCATTTCTCACCCACGGGCTTTTATTCCTCGGCCATCAAAAATCGGTTTTTACAGGAATTGGTGGAGCGCAGCGATCGCCAGATCGCTTATTCCCCCCAGCCTGTGGGCACCCATGATACCCTGCTCACCGATGGGTCCCGGCGGAAATTCTATGTGACGGCAGCGGATGCCGCCCGCGCCGCACAATGGCTGGATCAAGGCTATGGCGAGGCGATGAAAACCCCGGATAATACTCTGGTTTTTGTCACCACTCAAAGCCGCGATAAAATCAGGAAGGATCAGGCCGATTGCATGGGCTGCTTATCCCAGTGCCAGTTTTCCAATTGGGCGGATAATGAAAAAAATTCCACCGGCCGCAAAACCGATCCGCGCAGCTTTTGCATCCAGAAAACCCTTCAGGATGTGGCCCATGGGGCCTCGATTGAGGATAATCTTGTCTTTGCCGGGCACAATGCCTATCGCTTTTCCGAAGATCCCTTTTATTCCAATGGCTTCATACCCAATGTGAAACAGCTTGTGGATCGCATCCTGACTGGGGATTGACCGCGCGCCGAATATTAAACAAACATTACTTGTTAAATATTCCGTCCAAGGTTAATTTATCTGATCATTCCCAGCAGGCAAGGGAGCATCGGATATGTTGAACCGGGAAGGCCTCAGCCAAAGTCAGGCTGTCAGGCCCTATGCGGCCAGTCTCAATCTTTTGCGGGATGCGGGCCTTCGCCCCACGCGGCAGCGTTTATCGCTGGCCAAATTATTGTTCAGCAGTGGCCATGTGCGTCATGTTACCGCCGAAAGCCTGCATGAAGAAGCGCTTGCCGAAGGGATGAGGGTATCACTGGCAACGGTTTATAATACCCTCCATCAATTAACCGATGCCGGCTTGCTCAATGAACTGGTGATCGATTCGTCACGCACCTATTTCGATACCAATACCGATGGCCATCATCATTTCTATAATGCCACCACGGGCGAGGTTTATGATGTTCCGCATGATGATGTGGTGCTGTCCTGCCTGCCAAAACCCCCTGCCGGGGCCTCGGTCTCTTCGGTGCATGTGGTGATTTATATCGAAAGCTGAACGGGTTTCAGTTCAGCGCCTCCCCGCGATAAGTGCCCCACAGGGCATTGCGATCGATCCATGCCGATCGCCCCCCCGCCCCCACTTCGCACCAGAGCGGCGTGCAGTTTTGCAGGCTGACGATCACTCCGGCTTCAACCTCGAAAATGGGATGATCGCTTGGTTCCGGCTTTTGATAAAGCTTGTGCAGGCCACCCGAAACAAGGGCGGTGCGATTGCCCGAAAGCAAGGCGGAATGCATCCAACCCTGGGTGCCATCCCAATCACGCACCCGGCGCCAATGGCCATATTCTGCGGTGATCTCAAGGGGGATATTGCGTCTTACATAGGTCCATAAAATGGGATATTGCTGGCCCGGACCGGTGCGCATATGGGCTTTATCGGACGCAAGGGAGACAAAGCGCGGCAAGGGCAACCCCGAAGCGCCGGGGATTCGCTCACCGGGATCGATCATCTGGGCCATGGCGGGGGCGGGCCCCATGCTCGGGCCGGATTGATCGAGGCCAGCCGAAAAAAATCCCGCCACAAGCATCAGTGCAGTAAAAACGCGCCCCGTGCAGCGGGCACAAAGCCGCCAAAGCCGCCCATTTCTGGCGGCATCCGATGCTTTATCGAAAAATGCTGACGCGGATGCTTTGAAAGGAGCCATCTGATCTGCTAGGAAAAGAGTGAGCGGAAGTTTTGTCATCTGAGTGCATCTTGTACCTGATCCGGTTTATTCCGCAACCCTTACGGCAATCAAGGACTTGACGCTGATGAGCGAGGCACGAGACAAGACCAGACCCCGCGTTATTGTGAGCCGCCGACTGCCCGAACCCATCGAAACCCGAATGGCCGAGCTGTTTGATATCGTGCTCAATCCCGATGATCAGCCCTTATCGTCTTCTGATCTGATCAAGGCCGTGGCCGAAGCGGATGTGCTGGTGCCCACAGTGACAGATCGAATCGATGCAGCTGTTCTGGCCCATGCCGGTCCGCGTTTGAAGCTGATCGCCAATTTCGGCAATGGGGTCGATCATATCGATCTGGCCAGCGCCCGGCAGCGGGGCATCACGGTGACCAACACCCCCGGTGTTTTAACAGAAGATACCGCCGATATGACCATGGCCCTCATTCTGGCCGTGCCCCGCCGCCTGATTGAAGGTGTGCGGCTTTTGGAAGATGGCGATTGGCAGGGCTGGTCGCCCACCGGCCTTTTGGGCACAAGGCTGTGGGGGAAGCGTTTGGGCATCATCGGCATGGGCCGAATCGGTCAGGCGGTGGCCCGGCGGGCCAAGGCTTTCGGGATGCAGGTGCATTATCATAATCGTCGCCGCTTACCCGCCCGGCTCGAACAATCCCTTGAAGCCACATGGTGGGAAAGTCTGGATCAGATGCTGGCCCGGGCCGATGTGATCAGCATCCATTGTCCGCACACCCCGGCCACCTATCATCTTTTGTCGGCGCGCCGCCTAAAGCAGCTTCAGCCTCATGCCTATGTGATCAATACCGCCCGGGGCGAGGTGGTGGATGAAAATGCCCTGCTGCGAATGCTGGAAGCGGGCGAACTGGCGGGGGCCGGGCTTGATGTTTATGAACATGAACCGGCGGTCAATCCCCGGCTTCTGGCCCTGCCATCGGTGGTCGCTTTGCCGCATATGGGCTCTGCCACCCGGGAAGCCCGCATCGATATGGGGGAAAAGGTGCTGATCAATATCAAAACCTTTGCCGATGGACATGCCCCGCCGGATCGGGTTTTGGGGGAATGGCTTTAGGGCGAGGACTCTGAACCCACAAAAAAGGAGCGGCGAACCGCTCCTTTTCGATCAGATGGGGGCATAAGGAATGACCCCTTGTGCGTGGCTGAAAGCCTCAATAGCCGATATCTTCACCCTTGGGTAATTCCAGCTCAACTCTTTGGCTTTTACCGCTTTCGCCGGGGAACTCGCTAAACATCGCCTGCACCAGATAGGGCATGGCTTCGGGCAGATTGGTATTGCTCAAGGTGGTATCGGCGCGGCCCTCGAAAAGAACTTCGTCCTGGGGATTGAGCATCGCCAAGGTCAGCCGCACGGAATAAACCGTGACCGAATAAACATCGCTGCCGCCATAACCGCCATAGCCATAACCATAGCCGCCAAATCCATGGCCACCGAAACCATGGCCAAAGCCCGAGCGGAAGCCATAAGGATGATAGAAACTGCCGCCATAATAAGGATAGCCGCCATAATAGCCCGGCCGTGAGAAAATCTTTTCCCGACCATCCGAAACCAGCCAATCCAGTTCAACCCGGATATCCGCATTGTCTTCGGTAGGGCGATAACCGGCATCGATTAATTGTGCGCGCACAAGACTTGCATATTGCTCGAATTCAAGGCTGCCCTTTTTTTCAGGATCAATGGGCATGATCGTGATGCTTTTGCCTGCAGGCTGTTCCAATCGATGAAAGCGGGCAACATCGGCCTCGAATGTTTTCGCGCAGGCCGCTACCGTCAAAGCCGACAGGAGCAGTAAAATTTTAAAACCTTGCCTCATCATAGCCTTGTCATCCTTGCGTCGTCGCACATGCAGATCATTATCAATCATCAATGCATCGAAGTCATTTCACATTAAATCAAAAGACTGAACCGGTGATGAATTATCATTCCCTGTCGTTCAAGCATAAAGCCTTATCCCGCACCCATCACAGAGCAAGTCTTTCCTTCTCATCCTTTGCCAAAGATTGGCGATCCGGCTTTTCAGCAGGCTTATCCTGCTCGGCCCTGAATTTGATGTGCGATTGACGCATGGAGCGATAGGTCGCCCAATAATCGCCATAGCGGGTGACAGAGGTGGCTTTTTCAGGAGAAGAGGATACCCGCTTTTCCACGCCCTCGGCACAGGCCGACAAAGCCAGAAGAAAAGGCGATAGGACCATCATTTTATTCATTTTTCATCTCCCCAATCACAAAGGGCCCGGCCAGGGCCCAATCCACAAAAGGATCGCACACAAGATGTAAGCGCCCCTGGTCGGACTGCAAGCCCCTGCGACAAGGAGATGCAGGGCTCTATATGGCCCCCCGCCCTTAAAAGGATCGCGCCCCCAATAAACCCACAACCGCGCGCACCTCTTCCATCACCGGGCGGGCAAGGGCCGCAGCCTTCTCAGCACCTTTGTCGAGAACAGCATCGATTTCCGCCGGATCGCGCATCAAGCGGCTCATTTCGTTGCTGATGGGGGCAAGGCGGGCCACCGCCAGATCCGCCAGATCCTTTTTAAAGGGCGCAAACTCCTTGCCCCCATGGCGGGCCAGCACATCGGCCTGGCTGAGATCGGCCAAAGCCGCATAAATCCCCACCAGATTGCTGGCTTCGGGCCGATCGGCAAGGCCTGCGGCATCCTCTGGCAAAGGCAGGGGATCGGTTTTAGCCTTGCGAATCTTCAAGGCGATGCGATCGGCATCATCGGTGAGATTAAGGCGCGAGGCATCCGACGGATCGGATTTGCTCATTTTTTTGGCACCATCGCGCAGGCTCATCACCCGCGCCCCTTCTTTCTGGATAATCGGCTCCACGATGGGGAACACCTCACGCCCGAAATCATTATTGAATTTAAGAGCAATATCGCGGGTCAATTCCAGATGCTGTTTTTGATCTTCGCCCACCGGCACATGGGTGGCTTTATAAGCCAGAATATCGGCGGCCATCAGATCGGGATAAACATAAAGCCCCACACTGGCCTTTTCCCGGTTTTTCCCTGCCTTATCCTTGAACTGGGTCATCCGATTGAGCCAGCCGATCCGCGCCACGCAATTGAAAATCCAGGCCAATTCGGCATGAGCAGCGACCCGACTTTGATTGAACAGGATGGATTTTTGCGGATCAACACCGCAGGCTATATAGGCCGCCGCTGCTTCGCGGGTTTGCTGGATCAAAACGGCCGGTTCCTGCCACACCGTGATGGCATGAAGATCCACCACACAATAAATGCATTCATAATCCTCTTGCAGACGCACCCAATTCCGGAAAGCCCCCAGATAATTTCCCAGATGCATTGATCCCGTAGGCTGGGCACCCGAAAAAACGCGATTACGAGGCAGGGTGGGCTGACGCTCATTCATGATGACGATCCTTATTGACGCACCAACCCCTAAAAAGATCAGGGCGGCATGATCTCGATTGCCGCGACTTATGACAATGGCACAACAACCGGTCAAGCATCGGGGCGGCGAAGCCTGCGGATTTCACGGGGCACCACGGCCCCTGTCAAAACAGCCGACAGGCCATAAGCCGCCATGCCCGAAAAGACCAAAGCCGCCAGCAGGCCAATCCGGGGCCACAGATGGGCATCCGCCGGAAGCACCAGCCCAAAGCGGATAGCCAAAAGAACGACAACCATCGCAAGGCAGGAAAATAAGGCCCGCCAAAGCCTTGTTTTAAAGCGCTGATCGAGCAGCAGATGGCGGCGCTTGCGCAAAAAAACATAAAGCAGCCCGGCATTCAGCCAGGCCGCAAGGCTGGTGGATAAAGCCAGCCCCACATGCCCCAAAGGCCCCATCAACAGCAGATTGAGCCCCAGATTGACAAACAGCGCCAGCATCGCGATTTTCACCGGCGTTTTCATATCTTCCCGGGCATAAAACCCCGGCACCAGCACCTTGATCAGCACAAAAGCGGGCAGACCAAAGGCAAAGGCCATCAGGGCCCGTGCTGTTTTGCCGCTGTCATCGGCGCTGAAGGCGCCATGCTCGAACAAGGTGGTGATCAGCGGCCCGGCAATGGTAATGAGGGCAAAAGCCGCCGGCAAGGTGAGGATGAGGGCAAATTCCACCGCCCGATTATGCTGGGCATTGGCGGCATCAGATACGCCATCCCCGCCATGCGCCCCCCCCTGTGCACTATCAGCCAAAGTGCGCGAGAGATGCGGCAGTAAAACCGTGCCCACCGCAATGCCGATCACCCCCAAAGGAAACTGATTGAGCCGATCCGCATAAAACAGATAAGACAAAGCCCCTTCCGGCAATAAGGATGCGAGAATGATATCGATCACCAGATTGACCTGAGTCATCCCCGCCCCCAAAGCCACGGGGATCATCACCGTCAGCAGATGCTTCACCGATGGGGTGAGACGTGGGCGCGGCAAAGACAGGCTCCACCCCGCCCGTCGGGCCGCCAGCACCAGCATCAAAAGCTGCGCCATCCCCGCAAGGCTGACCGCCACGGCCAGCGCCTTGGCGGTGATCATCTCATTGTCATGGAAAAGCAAAAGGGCGGCAATCAGGATGATATTGAGCAAAACCGGGGCCGCAGCCGCTTCAGCAAAGCGCCCCAAGCCATTTAAAACACCAGAAAAAAGCGAAACCAGCGAGATTAGAACCAGATAGGGAAAGGTGAGACGCGTGAGATCGATGGCCAGCGCAAATTTATCCGGCTGATCGACAAAACCGGGGGCCAGAGCGAGCATCACAAAGGGCATGAAAAGCTGCATCAGCGCCATCAAAAGCAGCAGGACCGGCAGCAAAATAGCAAGGGCATCCTGCGCAAAAGCCCGCGCCGCATCGATGCTGCGGGGATGGGGATGGCGGCCCAGCAATTTGGCGAAAAGCGGCACGAAGGCCGAAGAAAATGCCCCTTCGGCAAACAGACGGCGGAAAAAATTGGGCAGCTTGAAGGCCACGAAAAAGCAATCTGCCGCCAGCCCCGCGCCTAAGAATTGCGCCATCAAAATATCGCGCACAAAGCCCAGAATGCGGCTGATCAGCGTGAAGGCGCCGACCGTGGTAAAGCCGCGCATCATGCTCATGCTAAAAACCGCATCTCAAGAGCGCCCATGGGCCAACTGCCCACCTTTGCGCCGCACATCATGGCTCAGGGGCAATTGCCCTTTCGTGGCGGCCATCAATTTTCTTTCGATATTGGCGATGCGCTGGCTGCCGATGATTTTCTGGCCTTCCAGATCCTGCACATAAAAAACATCCACCGCCCGCTCACCATAGGTGGCCACATGCGCCGAGAAAATCGACAATCGCATGCGTGATAAGGCCCGTGTCAGATCATAAAGCAGGCCCACCCGATCCCGGGCATTCACCTCGATCACCGTGGCACGGTTGGAGGCCCGATTATCAACGATCACCAAAGGCTCCACCTTGAAAACGGCGGTCCGGCTTTTGATCCCATCGCTTTTGCGCTTCAGCTTTTCTTCGGCGGGTAATTTATTCACCACCGCCCGGCGGATCGATTGTTCCAGTTCGGCCAGCTTACGCGGATCGCTATAGGCCGAGCCATCCGGGCTTTGGATGCGGAAATTATCCAGCGCCTTGCCGTCCGACGTGGTGTGAATCTTACCATCCATCACATTCGCGCCGGCCACCGCAAAAGCCCCCGAAAGCCGCGCAAAAAGCCCCGGACGATCCCGGGTAAACACGCTCACTTCGGTCATATCCTGAAAGGCATTGACCGAAACCATCACCCCCACTTCCTCGCCCGCCTGCTCGGTTTTGCGGATCAGCCGGGCATTATGTTCATGGGTATCGCCATCTTCGGAAATCCAGTAGCTATCATGCAGGCGGCCCATATGGCTATCGCGATCCCGTTCGGGCCAATCGGCAAGCCTTCCGGCCAGATCTTTCTTTTTGCCATCCACCCGATCCCGGCGGCCACTGACCGCGTGGCCAGCCACCAGCACTTCTTCGGCCTGTTCATAAAGATCGCGCAAAAGCTGGCCTTTCCAGCCATTCCACACCCCCGGCCCCACCGCCCGGATATCCACCACGGTCAGAATGAGCAAAAGCTTCAAACGCTCCGGGCTTTTCACCGCTTCACAAAAATCGAGCACGGTTTTGCGATCCGCCAGATCGCGCTTGAAGGCGGTTTGGCTCATCAAAAGATGCCAGCGCACGAGCCAGGCCACGAGATCGGTTTCCGATGGGGTCAGCCCCATCCGGGGGCACAGCTTGCGGGCCACCCGCTCGCCGATGCGGGAATGATCGCCGCCCCGCCCCTTGGCGATATCATGCAAAAACACCGCCATATAAAGAACCCGCCGCGACACCAGCTTGCCGATCAGATCGGTGGAAAGCGGATGCTCGTCTTTCAATTCGCCGCGTTCGATCCTGGCCAGCAGGCCCAGGGCATGGATGCTGTGCTCATCCACCGTATAATGGTGATACATATCATATTGCATCTGCGCCACGATGCGCCCGAAATCGGGCACGAATTTGCCGAAAACCCCGGCTTCGTTCATCCGCCGCAAATTGATTTCAGGATGATTGGCCGAGGTCAGCACATCCATGAAAGCTTTATTGGCGGCAAAATCATGGCGCACATCCCGATCGATCAAGCCCAGATGCCGCCCCATATAGCGCAGGGCATTGGGGTGGATGTCATATCCGGTTTCATGGGCAACCGCAAAAATCTCCACCATCTTGCGCGGTTCATCGATGAACATCTGCTCATTGCGCACCGTGAGCCTTTCCCCATCCACCCGAAAGCCCCGGATCGACCGTCTTGGCCGCCAGTTCGCCAGCGAAAACAGGGTGTTTTTCTGGTGCCGCGCCTCCAGCACGGCGCAGACCACGCGGGTGAGATCGCCCACTTGTTTGGCGACGAGGAAATAATGCTTCATGAAGCGTTCCACCCCTGAAAGCCCGGGATGATCGCGGTAATTCAGCCTGTTGGCCAATTCAAGCTGCACATCAAAAGTCAGCCTTTCCTGCGCCCGGCCCACCAGAAAATGCAAAGACACCCGCACCGTCCATAAAAAGGATTCGGCCTTTTTGAAGGTTTTAAGCTCGTCTTCTTCTAAGATGCCTTCGGCCACCAGATCCTTTGGCAAATGCACATCATAAAGAAAGCGGGTGATCCAGAACAGCGTGTGCAGATCGCGCAGGCCGCCTTTTCCATCTTTCAGATTGGGTTCCACCACATAGCGGCTATCGCCCATGCGATCATGGCGGGCATCGCGCTCGGCCAGCTTTTCATCCACAAACTGATGGCCGCGCACCTCCCGGACCGAGCTTTGATAAAGACGCCCAAGCTCTTCATATAAAGCCTGATCCCCTGCCAGCATCCGGCGTTCGAGCAAGGATGTATTGACCGAAACATCTTCGCGGGCCATGCGCACACAATCGACGGGCGAGCGCACCGCCTGACCCACCTTCAAGCCCAGATCCCAAAGGGTATAGAGCATGAATTCAACGATCTGTTCATGCCATGATGTGGATTTATAGGGATAGAGAAATAAAAGATCGAGATCAGAGAACGGAGCCAGTTCGCCGCGCCCATAGCCGCCGGTGGCAATCACCGCCATGCGCTCGCTATCGGTGGGATTGGGGCGGGGATAAAGCCGGGTGATGGCCAGATCATAAAGGCCGATGATCAATTTATCCGCCAGATAGCTGAAAGCCGCCGCCACCCGCCGACCGCTCATGCCATCCTGTTCATGGCGGGCCTTGATCTCATCGAAGCCGCGCTGCCACATGGCCTTTGAAACCGCAAGAATCTGCTGCTGGCGCTCTTTTGGATCGGCGCACAAGGCGGCCTCGGCCAGATCTTTGGCATAGTCAGCGGGATCGATGATCTGACGTTTTTTCGCTATGGTGACCATGAAATCCCTTTTGGTGATAAAGGTGCATCGCGTTCAGGCATCAATATGGGCCCTGGCTCAGGCTTTTTAAGTGATAAACCAGATCATGCGCCTGTTTGGGGGTCAACTCATCAGGATTGCTTGTCCGCACGGCATCCAGCACTGCGCTGGCCGCCTCATCTTTGGGCGCGGGGGTCGCAGGGCTTGCGGCCGATCGTTCAAACAGGGGCAGATCGCCCAAAGCCCCGCGGGTTCGCGCCCCTTCGCCACTGGCTTCCAGATCATCCAGCACCTGCCGCGCCCGATTGATCACCGCCTTGGGCAAGCCCGCTAAGGATGCCACCTGAATGCCATAGGATCGATCCGCCGCCCCCATCGTGACTTCGTGCAAAAACACCACATCGCCGCGCCATTCCTTCACCCGCATGGAGCGCAAGGCTAAAGAGGACAAACGCACCTTCAGGGCCGACATTTCATGATAATGGGTGGCAAACAAAGCCCGGGAGCGATTGACATCATGGAGATGCTCAACCGCAGCCCAGGCGATGGACAAACCATCGAAGGTGGCCGTGCCCCGGCCGATTTCATCAAGAATCACCAAAGAGCGGTCTGTTGCCTGATTGAGGATCGCCGCCGTTTCAACCATTTCCACCATGAAGGTGGAGCGCCCCTGCGCCAGATCATCCGATGCCCCCACCCGGCTGAACAGGCGATCCACAATGCCGATATGCGCCGCCTCGGCAGGCACGAAGCTCCCCGCCTGCGCCAGAATGGCAATCAGGGCATTTTGTCGCAAAAAGGTTGATTTCCCGGCCATATTGGGGCCGGTCACCAGCCACAGGCGCTGATCGGGGCCCAGATCGCAATCATTGGCGATGAACGGCCCGCCATCCTCCTTGCGCAAGGCTGCCTCCACCACCGGATGCCGCCCGCCGCGAATATCAAAGGCCCGATCCTCGCTGATTTTTGGCCGCGCCCAGCGATCGATCACCGCGCGTTCGGCCAAGGCAGCGGACACATCGATCTCTGCCAGCGCCTGCGCGCAGGCCATCAGCTCGTGCCAATGATCGGCAATGCGGGCCACCAGCTCATCGAACATCTGCTGTTCCATGGCCAGCGCCCGATCCCCTGCCTGATTGATTTCAGCCGCCAAACCCGCCAGTTCGGTGGTGGAAAAGCGCACGGCATTGGCCAATGTCTGGCGATGAATGAAGCGCTGGGCATGGGGGGGCTGCATCAAAAGATCCGCCGCTTTCGCGGGCACATCGATATGATAGCCCAAAACATTATTATGCTTGATCTTCAATGCATTCAGGCCGGTATCGCGGCGATAATCGGCTTCCAGCCCGGCGATCAACCGGCGGCTTTCATCGCGCAGGGTGCGTACTTCATCCAAAGCCGCATCATAGCCTTTGGTGATAAAGCCGCCATCCCGGGCCAGCGCCGGGGGATCCGCCACCAGCGCCCGGCCCAGCAGATCTTCAAGGGCCGCATGGCCGGTCAGGGCTTTTTGCGCCCTATCGAGCAGAACCGGAAGGCCATGATCATCAAGGCCACCATCGGCGGCACTGCCGCGATTGAGGCGATCACACAGCTCGGCCGCCACCCGCAGAGCATCACGCACCGCCGCCAGATCACGCGGCGTTCCACGATCCAGCATCAGGCGCGACAAAGCGCGTTCCAGATCGGGTGCGGCCCGCAAATCCGTGCGCAGATCGGCGCGCAGATCCGATACCTTCACACAATGATCCACCGCATCCAGCCGCTGTTCGATCAGCGCCAGATCGGTAAGGGGGGCCGCAAGACGGGCCGCCTGCGCCCGCGCCCCGGCCCCGGTGATGGTGCAATCGATAGTGGCGATCAGGCTGCCTTTGCTTTCCCCCGCCAAAGTGCGTGCCAGTTCAAGACTGCGGCGGGTAGCGGCATCGATCAGCATCACCGAGCCACGGGCCCTTTGCCCCGGCGGACGCAGGCGCGGCATCCGGCCTTTTTGTGTGCTTTCCAGATAATCCAGAAGGGCATCGAACGCAGCAAGCTCGGCGCGGCTGAAATCGCCAAAGGCATCAAGGCTCGCCACCCCATAAAGTGCCTTCAGGCGCCGCTCGCCCCCCAGACTATCCCATGATCCCGCTGGCAAGGGCGAGACCACATCGGCCATCCCATCGAGCAGGCGGCGCACATCTGAATCATCAAGCAGCTTTGCCGCCACCAAAAGCTCACCGGGAGCAAGCTGGGCCAGATCGGCCGAAAGATGATCGGGGCTGGTTTCCATGCTCATGAAACTGCCGGTAGACATATCGGCATAGGCGACGGCCATATTGTTTCCCACCGCTACCAGAACCGCCAGATAATTATGGCGGCGAGCATCGAGCAGGGTGTCTTCCGTCAGGGTGCCCGGCGTCACCAAGCGCACCACTTCGCGGGCCACCACCGATTTTGCGCCGCGCTTTTTCGCCTCTGCGGGGTCTTCGGTCTGTTCGCACACAGCCACCTTGAACCCCGACTTGATCAGGCGCGCCAGATAGCTCTCCGCCGCATGAACCGGCACCCCGGCCATGGGGATATCCTCGCCTTCATGCCTGCCACGACGGGTGAGGGTAATATCAAGGGCCGCCGCTGCCTTGATCGCATCATCGAAAAACAATTCGTAAAAATCGCCCATGCGATAAAACAGCAGACAATCAGGATGGGCGGCGCGGATGGCCAGATATTGCGCCATCATCGGCGTTGCCGCCCCATCCTGAGGATCGGCAGGGCCCTTTTTCACATTTTTTGCCGGATTGTTCATAAAGGCCAGATTTTCATATAGATTGTTCTCGGACCGTCTACATAATGCTAGAAGATGAGGCACATCAACCAGCCCTGTTCCAGTGGATCGTCTTTTTAGCATTGTGCCCGATGAACTGCCAGAATCCTCTTGCGACCCTAATCCTCTTGCGACCCTAACCCTCTTATGACCCTTCAAGCCCCTGCAACAAGGATCAGAACCCTTCATGACCGATACGCCCCCCAAATCCCCTGCATCTAAAACCGCCGAGTCGAAATCCACTGAATCGCGATTCACCGACCGCGAAGCCTTGCGCTTTCACGCTTTTCCCACGGCGGGCAAGATCGAGATCACCCCCACCAAACCGATGGCCACCCAGCGCGATCTATCCCTTGCTTATTCCCCCGGCGTGGCCGCCCCGGTAAAGGCGATTGCCGAAAATCCCGACTGTATTTTCGATTATACCGCCCGGGGCAATCTGGTGGCGGTAATTTCCAATGGCTCGGCCATTTTGGGCCTGGGCAATCTGGGGGCTGCCGCATCAAAGCCGGTGATGGAGGGCAAAGCCGTTCTGTTCAAGCGCTTTGCGGATATCGATGCCATCGATATCGAGCTCAATTCCAGCGATGTGGATGCCATTGTCAGCGCCGTGACCCTGATGGAGCCGACCTTTGGCGGCATCAATCTCGAAGATATCGGTGCGCCCGCCTGTTTCATCATCGAACAGCGCCTGCGTGAAGCCATGGATATTCCGGTTTTCCATGATGATCAGCATGGCACGGCCATCATCACCGGCGCAGGGTTCATCAATGCCCTTTTTCTGACAGATCGCGATATCAAGGATGTGCGGGTGGTGATGAATGGGGCGGGGGCGGCATCGATCGCCTGTGCAGAATTGATCAAGGCGATGGGGGTGCCCCATGATCATCTGATCATGTGCGATAGCAAAGGCGTGATCCACACAAACCGCGAAGACAGCCTCAATCAATGGAAATCCGCCCATGCGGTAGACACACCCCTGCGCACCCTGGCGGAAGCGATGGAGGGTGCCGATGTGTTTATCGGGCTTTCGGTGGAAGGGGCCGTGAATGCGGAGATGGTGAAAAGCATGGCCCCAAAGCCGATCATTTTTGCCATGGCCAATCCCAATCCCGAAATCAGCCCCGAAGAGGTGGCCACCATCCGCGATGATGCCATCATGGCCACCGGGCGATCGGATTATCCCAATCAGGTCAATAATGTATTGGGTTTTCCTTATATCTTTCGCGGAGCGCTTGATGTGCGGGCCCGCACCATCAATGACGAGATGAAAATCGCCGCCGCCCATGCTTTGGCCGAATTGGCGCGCACCGATGTGCCCGAAGAAGTGGCCGCCGCCTATTCCGGGCGCAAACACAGCTTTGGCCCCGAATATATCATCCCCGCCCCTTTCGATCCCCGGCTGATGGAATTCGTTCCCCCCCGGGTGGCGCAGGCGGCCATGGATAGCGGCGTGGCCCGCAAACCCATCGAGGATATGGCCGCTTATCGTCGTCAGGTCTCGAACCGGCTCAATCCCACCATCGGTCTGTTGGGCGAGATGTTTGACATGCTCACCGATCACAATAAGCGGGTGATCTTTGCCGAAGGGGAAGAAGATCGCATGGTGCGCGCCGCCATGGGCTTTCAATCGGGGGGCTATGGCCAGGCGATCCTGATCGGCTATGAAGATGTGGTGGCCCGCAAACTGCGTGATATGGGCGCCAATCCCGATGATTATGATATCCGCTCTGCCGCCACCTCATCGCGCAATGCCGATTATACCGAATGGCTTTATGGTCGCCTGCAGCGCAAGGGCTATTTAAAGCGCGATGCCCAAAGGCTGGTAAACCGGGATCGCAATGCCTTTTCCGCCTGCATGCTGGCCCATGGCGATGCCGATGCCATGGTCACCGGGCTGACGCGCAATTATTATCAGGCCATTGAAAATATTCAGCTCGTGATCGATCCCAAGGCGGGCGTCGCCCCGTTCGGGCTGACCATCGTGATGTCCCGCGATCGCACGGTGTTTATTGCCGATACGGTGATGAACGAACGCCCCACCGGCAGCGAACTGGCCGATATTGCCCAAAATGCCGCCGCTGCCGTGCGTCATCTGGGGCACGAGCCCCGCGCCGCCATGCTGTCTTTTTCCAATTTCGGCCAACCGATGCGGGAAAAGGCCGATCATGTGCGCGAAGCCGTGGCCATTTTGGAACAGCGCGATGTGAATTTCGAATTCGAGGGGGATATGGCCCCCGATACCGCGCTCAACCCCGATCTTTTGAAGCTTTATCCCTTTGCGCGGCTTTCCGGCCCGGCCAATCTGCTGGTCATGCCGGCCCTTCATTCCGCCAATATTTCGACAAAGCTGGTGGGAGCTTTGGGCGGTGCCCGGGTGATCGGGCCGATTTTGTGGGGCTTTGATCGCTCGATTCAGGTGGTGCGGATGGGATCGCACACATCGGATGTGCTGAATATGGCGGCTTTAGCCGCTGTGGGCTCGATCAAGCGCGATTGATCGTTCGCCCCCCGGCCTTTCTGGTCCCCGTGGTTCCTGAACTAAAGCTCAGATGATGATTTTTCAAATGATAATCTGGCGGCCACCACCAATGGCTTCGGCGGCCTCGGCCTCACCATCATTGATCGCCCCTGGGGTGCCAAAGCGCATGGAATAGCGCTTGGTCACCCGCTCTACGGGCAGCAGGATGAATACATCAGTGGTGCCAAACTGATCATCCACCACCGCCCCATCCCCGATGAAGCAGCCAAGGCGCAGATAGCCCTTGATCAAAGGCGGCAAAGAGCGGCGAGCCATGCGGATATCAAGCTGATCGCGCGGCACCCTGTTCATATCTTCAAAACGCTCGGGCACGGCACGCACCATGAAATCCGCCGGGCACAGATGTTCGTGCCATAAATAGGATAAGGGAGCCGCCAAAGCATCGGGATCGGTGCCATGCAAAGAGGCACAGCCAAACATATAAGCAATGGAATGTTCTGCCAGATAGCCCGCAATCCCCTTCCATAAAAGGGTGATGGTGGCATTCGAACGATAATCCCGCGCCACACAGGAGCGACCCAATTCCAAAAGCTGGCCGCCCTTGCCCATATGGGCCTGAAAGCGTTCCCCCATCAAAGGGCCGAGATCATATTCCTGAGCGGAATAAAAGCCGCCATGCTGGGACGCCACCCTTTGGCGCAGCAGACGATAGGTGCCGACCACCCGGCTGCCTTTGGGCTTGGAATGATCGATGACCAGCAAATGATCGCATAAGGGATCATAAACATCCATATCGCGGCGTTCGCGCTGCATCTGAAGCGTGGGCTGTGCCGACATTTCCTCATAGAAAATGCGATAGCGCAAACGCTGGGCTTCCAGAATTTCAGACTCTTCACGCGAACAGCGCACCTCCAAAGGGCCTGATCGGGCGTAATAATCGGCGTTCGCCAGTGTTTGTGCGGCGACGACCTTGTCTTTGCCGGTGTAATCCATAACGCGCTTCTAAGCCCCTTCAGAGACAATTTCGTGACGCGGCTTTCAGAAAACGATTAAAAATCCTGCGCCCCATCGCATCAAAACGGCTCGGAGTGTGAGCCTTTGCCGTTCATATCTCAACCCAAACCTGCGGTGCATTGCCCATATCCAGCGCACAAATGCGCGAGGGCCTGACCGTCTCTTATGCGTTTTCGATCTTCAGTCCCATTTTCTTGTGCGGGCAAGAAACCATAACAAAATCAGCCCCGGTATGCCAGCAATCCCCGATAGGATGAAGAAATCGAACCAGCCCACAGCTTCCGCCAAAAACCCCGCAGGGGCCGCCAGAAAGGTGCGCGCCACCAAAGCCGTAGCGGATAAAAGGGCATATTGGGTGGCGGTATAGGCATCATTCACCAGCCGCGACAGAAAAACGACGAAGATGGTATTGCCCATGCCGGACGCAAAATTTTCAAAGCCGATCACCCCCGCCAGCCACGGCCAATGAGCATCGATCAAAGCGCCTTTCAATTCAGACGGGATATTGCCCTGCCCGAAAGCCGTTTCAACCCCCAATGTGGCAAAGCCCGCCATCCAATCCAGCCACGAAAAGCCCAGATTCGACACAACCTGCAAAACCCCGGCGATCCAAAGGGCGCGCACCAGCCCAAAGGCGTGCATCAAAAGCCCCCCGGCAAACATGCCCGCAAACACCGCCACCAACCCAAACCCTTTATAAACAAAGGCAATGGTGGATTTCTGATAGCCCAGATCACGCACGAAAGGCCCCGATAAAGCCCCGGCAAAGGCATCCTGGAATTTAAACAAAACCACAAAGGCCATGACCGAAAGCAAAGCCCAGCCAAAACGACGCACCAGATCGACAAAAGGTGCCGCCACCATCACATAAAGGGTGGCCAGCCCCCGGCCCCTGCGCCCCCCGGCCAAACGCGGCCGCGTTGCTAAAAACCGCGCCACCTCGTGCTGCCGGGCGTCCAGTTCGGCTTCCACCCGGCGTTCGGGTTCATGATTAAAAGCCACCGCCAAAAGCCCGAGAACCAAAGTGAGGCTGGCAAATAAATAGGCGCTTTCCCAACTTGCTACATCGGCCAGCCATAAAACCAGAACCCCCGCCGCAAGCTTGGCCCCCAGATACCACGCCGTGGCATGAACCGCCGTGCCCCCCGCCAATTGCCGATCATCCAGATATTCAATGCGATAAGCATCCACCACAATATCGAAGGTGGCCGAGGCAAAAGCCACCCCCACCGCCAACAGGATGCTGGTCATGAGGGCGCTGGCCGGATCAACCACCGAAAGCCCGAACAAAAGCGCCAGCATCAGCACCAGGGTCAGCGCCATCCAGCCCCGCCTTTGGCCCAATCGGCGGGTGAGAGGGCCCAGCCTGATATGATCCACAAAAGGGGCCCATAAAAATTTGATGGCATAGGCCGTACCGATCAGGCTGGTCAGCCCGATGGTGCCGAAATCGATCCCGGCATCGGTGAGGCGGATACGAAAGGTTTCACCAATCAGACCCAAAGGCAGGCCGCTGGCAAAGCCGAAAAACAAAAACACCGCCACCCGGCGTTCCAGATAAATGGACCCCACCCCAAAAAGCCGGGCAAGGGCTTTGGGCACGACATAAGACGGCGGCTTGGATGAACTTGAAGATGACATCAGCGGCAGACTAAGCGGCCCTTATGGCCTTGAGAAGGCATAAAATGAACATCCTGCTTTGAAGGCTTATAACGAGGAAAGCGCCGGAGCGATGCGGCGAAAGCTCAAAGCTTCGGCGATATGCCCCCGGCCCACATCTTGTGCCTGATCCATATCCGCCAGGGTGCGGGCCACCCGCAAAATGCGGTGATAGCCCCGCGCCGATAACCGCATCCGCTCAATTGCCTGATTGAGAAGGGCACAGCCCGCCTCATCGGGGGTGGCGATCCGATCCAGAATCTCGCCATCGGCTTCGGCATTGGTACGCAGATCATCGATTCCCATGGCGCGAAAGCGGGCTTCCTGCACCGCCCGGGTTGCGGCCACCCGGCGCGCCACTTCGGCCGATCCTTCGGCGGGTGGCGGCAGGCCAAGATCCGCCGCCGAAACTGCCGGAACATCGATATGCAGATCAATCCGATCAAAGAGCGGGCCGGAAATTTTCGATTGATAATCAATGGCGCAGCGCGGTGCCCGGGCACAGGCAAGGGCGGCATCATCAAGATGCCCGCAGCGGCAGGGATTCATCGCCGCCACAAGCTGAAAGCGCGCCGGATAGGTGACATGGGCCATGGCGCGCGAGACCACGGCCTTGCCGGTTTCGATAGGCTGACGCAGGCTTTCCAGGGTGGCCCGGGGAAATTCCGGCAGTTCATCCAAAAACAGCACGCCCATATGGGCAAGGCTGATTTCCCCCGGTCGGGCCCGCGCCCCGCCGCCCACCAAAGCCGGCATGGATGCAGAATGATGGGGGCTGCGAAACGGCCGCCTGCGGCTGATCGCCCCGCCATCGAGCAATCCCGCCACCGAGGCAATCATCGAGACATCGAGGGCTTCGCGTGCATCGAGGGGCGGCAAAATCGAGGGCAGGCGGGAAGCCAGCATCGATTTCCCCGACCCCGGCGGCCCGATCATCAAAAGATTATGCCCTCCCGATGCGGCGATTTCCAAAGCCCGCTTCGCCATTTCCTGACCTTTGATATCGCGCAGATCGGGCAGGGTGCCGCCTTCATCCATCACCCCTGCCTGGGGCTGAGATAAAATCTGGCTGCCCTTCAGATGATTGATCAGGGTCAGCAGATCAGGTGCCGCCAAAATTGCCAGATCGCCCGCCCAGGCCGCCTCGCCCCCCTGCTGAGCCGGGCAAACCAAAGTGAGATCAAGCGCCGAAGCGGCCAAAGCCGCAGGCAAAACGCCGGGTACCGCGCTGATCCTGCCATCCAGCGACAATTCACCCAAGGCCAGCAATTGCGCGCTTTCTTCGCGATCAAGCACATCCATCGCCGCCATCAGGCCAAGGGCGATGGGCAGATCGAAATGGCTGCCTTCCTTTGGCAGATCGGCTGGCGACAGATTGACCGTGATGCGCTTGGGCGGCAAAGCCAGCCCCATCGCCGCCAACGCCGAGCGCACCCGTTCGCGCGATTCGCCCACCGCCTTATCGGGCAGACCAACAATGGTAAAGCCGGGCAGGCCAGCGCTTAATTGCACCTGAACATCAACGGGCCGGGCTTCGATCCCGGCAAAGGCCACCGTATTGATATGTGCAACCAAATGCCGCCCCCCTTCTCTTTTCGTGGTCATGCAAGATGTAGATTGCCCGCAGCCGATGCTGTGTGGCGGGCCAATGTGCGGGCTTTGGGCCAAAGCGTCAATCATAGTTGTATAAGACGCGGCTCTTTCGCTCGCAACAGATGGTTTCATTCCGGAAAGGGCGGCGGGCCTTCTATGGATTGTCTTGCTGTTTATCGGCATCGCGGGCATGTTTTGGCGAGAAGATAAGGAGCAGATCATGGCCTATGATGACACAAATATCTTTGCCCGCATTCTGCGCGGCGAAATCCCCGCAAAAACCGTTTATGAAGATGAACATGCTCTGGCCTTTCACGATATCAACCCCCAGGCCCCCCAGCATATTCTGGTGATCCCCAAGGGCCCCTATCAATCGATGGATGATTTCACCGCCCACGCCCCCGATGCCCTGATTGCAGGCTTTTTCAAGGCTGTGGGCCATGTGGCGCGGCAAATGGGGGCCACCGAAACCGGCTATCGCATTCTGGCCAATCATGGTGCCGATGCCCATCAGGAGGTGCCGCATCTGCACATCCATATCTTTGCCGGTCGCCCTTTGGGGCCCATGCTCACCCCTATGAAGGATTGAACCGATGACCATTGCCGCATGGTGCCTTTTGGCCGCTTTCATTCTGATCTATGCGCCGCGCGGACCGGCTTTGCGCGGCATATTGGAGCAGGAAGGGCATTATGATATTCTGGAACCCCGCGCCCAGCAGGCCCGGCTGAAAGGCAAGGCGCTGCGGGCCATGGGGGCGCATCAGAATATGATCGAGGCCTTTGGCCCCTTTGCCGCCGCCGTGATCATGGCGCATTTTCTGGAGGCCGACCCCCACTGGCGTGATGGATTGGCGCTGTTATTCATCGCCGCCCGGATCCTGTTCATTCCGGCTTATCTCAAGGATTGGGGCTATGGCCGCACCGCCATATGGGCCGTGGGCCTGATCGCCACCCTGATGCTGTTCATCCTGCCGGCTTTAGGCTGACATCGCCTTTGCCACCAGCGCCTTCAAATCGGCTTCGGGCCGGGCGCCATAATGCGAGATGATTTCGGCCGCGCAGATCGATGCCACCCGCCCCATGGTGCGGGCATCCTGGCCCCTGACATAGGCATGAAGAAAGCCCGCCGAATAAAGATCGCCCGCGCCTGTGGCATCCACCAGCTTTGCAATCGGTTCGGCATCGATGGTCACCCGTTCCGATCCATAGAGAACCACCGAGCCTTTTTCCGACCGCGTAAGGGCGGCCAGTTCCACCTTTTGCCCCAGCGCCTTGATCGCCTGTTCGAAATCATCGGTTTGATAAAGCGATTTGATCTCGTCTTCATTGGCAAACAGAATATCCACATGATGATCCACCAGATCGCGAAATTCATCGCGATAGCGATCCACACAAAAGGAATCCGACAAGGTGAGCGCGACTTTCGTACCCGCTTCATGGGCAAGGCGCATGGCCTTTAAAAAGGCCTTTTTCGCCTCGATAGGATCCCACAGATAGCCTTCCAGATAGATGACCTTAGCGGCGGCGATTTCTTCGGGGACGATATCGGCTTCCGTCAAACCCTGGCTTGCCCCCAGAAAGGTATTCATGCTGCGCTGGCCATCCGGCGTCACGATGATGAGGCAGCGGGCGGTGGGCTCACCCGAAGGGGCCATGGGGGTGGTGAAATCCACCCCGGTGGCACGCAGATCATGGGCGAAAACCTGGCCCAGCTGATCATCTTTCACTTTTCCAATGAAGCGGACGCGGCCGCCCAAAGCCGCAAATCCCGCCGTAGAATTAGCCACCGATCCGCCGGAAATCTCGACCCCCGGCCCCATGGCATCATATAAATGGCGGGCCCGATCCGTATCGATCAGGGTCATTCCCGCCTTTTGAATATCATGGGCCGCGAGAAAGGCATCGTCATCGCGAGAGATCACATCCACGATCGCATTGCCGATCCCAACCAGATCATGTGTCTTTTCAACCATATGCGGCATCCTTATCATCATTATTGGTGATTGACTGAGCGGGAGTATAGCGATTGTCGCACAGATGCCAACCAGCGCACTTTCCACAAGGGGCATCGGGCTGCTAAAACAGGGCCGACTTATTTTAAAGAGCCATGACATGTCGATCATCCGCGCCCTCAATCAAGCCATCGGCCAATTAAACGATCCGGCTTTTCGCCGGGTCATCCTTTTAGGATTCGGCTTGTCGCTTCTGGTGTTCCTTCTTCTGCTGGGGGGGCTGATCGCCCTCGTGCCCCTGATCCCCGAAAGCGGTATCGACTGGATCGACAAGGCTGTGATCTGGCTTGCCGGTTTGGGGGTTCCCCTGATCTTTGCTTTGGTCACATGGCTGCTTTTTCCCGCTGTGATGACCAGCATCACCAGCCTGTTTCTCGATGATGTGGTGGATGCCGTGGAAGCGCTTCACTATCCTGATCTGGCGGGCTGGCGGGCCTCGCCTTTGCATGAAGTCATCTGGCTGGGGCTGCGGCTTTCCCTGCTGATCGTGCTGATCAATCTGCTGGCCCTGCCGCTTTATCTGACCCTGCTTTTTACCGGCTTTGGCACTTTGGCGCTTTATCTGGCGATCAATGGCTATTTATTGGGCCGGGAATATTATGAAATGGTGGCGGTGCGCCATGCCACCCCGAAAAATGCCGGGCATCTGCGCAAACAAAACCGGGATAAAGCCTTTCTGGGTGGGCTGATGATCGCCCTTTTATTCATGATCCCGGTGCTGAACCTGATGGCCCCGGTCATCGGCATTGCCATGATGGTGCATCTGTTTCATGACAAACAGGAAAACAAGCCGGAAAGCCGACGGGTCAACTGAATGATGGGGATCAGCACTTTAAGAACGATCATCCGGCGCTTTGGCCTGCTTATCCTGCTGATGGCCGGGGCGGCGGGCTGCACATCGCTGCTCGATCAAAGCCCCAAAGCCCCGGAGCCACAGGCATCTCCGGCTGCACCCTCCCCATCGTCTTTGGCCCCAAACAGCAAAAAAGGCACCGATCTGGCATCCCCCCCCACCCCTATCACCGTGCCGCAATCTCCTGATCCCGGGCGGCTTTTAGGGCTGACTGCTGGCGATGTGCATCATCTGATGGGGGTGCCGCTTTTGGTCAGGCGCGAAGATCGGGCGCAGATGATGCAATATAAATCCGCCCAATGCGTGCTTGATATCTATTTATACGAGCCCCAGCCCGGCATGCATTTTCGCGCCCAGCATGTGGAAGCCCGCGATCTGGATGGCCAGCCATTCGATTCCACCCAATGCATGGCCCAGCTGATTCCCCGCACCCACTGGTAATTTGGCCACATGGCGACGCAGCAAAATGATCAGGCGGTTTTATCTTCATAAAGGCACAAATCCCGCACCGGGCACCGCCCACATTCGGGCTTTCGTGCCTTGCAGATATAGCGGCCATGCAAAATCAGCCAATGATGAGCATGGCGCATGAAGCGCGCCGGAATGCGGGCAACGAGGCCATCTTCAACCGCCCGAACAGTTTTCCCCGGGGCCAGCCCCAATCTGTTGGACAGGCGAAAAATATGGGTATCCACCGCCATGGTCGGCTGGGCAAAGGCCACATTCAAAACCACATTGGCGGTTTTGCGCCCCACCCCCGGCAGGGTTTCAAGGGCGCTGCGATCCGCTGGCACAGTCCCGCCGTATTCTTCGCATAAGATTTTTGACAAAGCGAAAACATTGCGGGCCTTATTATTGAAAAGCCCGATGGTTTTGATGTGATCCCTTATGCCCGCTTCGCCCAGGGCAACCATCGCCGCCGGATGATCGGCAAGGGCAAAGAGCTTTTTGGTGGCTTTGTTCACCCCGGCATCGGTGGCCTGCGCCGACAGCACCACGGCCACGAGCAGGGTATAGGGATTGCGATAGTCCAATTCGGTTTGGGGGGCCGGATCGGCCTTTTCAAAGCGGGAAAACAAGGTTTCAATGGCTTTGGCCGACAGTTTATGACAAGGCATGAGGGCCCTTTCGAGATGACATCACAATCCAATCCTGATCCTGTTTACAGCACCGGCTGTTCCGGTCAAGCGTCTGCCCCCTTGTGGTTTCATGCCACCGTACGGCCGCATCGCTCCCTTGACCGCAGGCACTTTGTGCTCTTTTTCATGGGGCTGCTGGCCCTGAGCGCCCTGGCGGCTTTACGCTTCTGGTTTTTGGGCGCCTGGCCGGTGGCGGCTTTCTTCATTGTCGATGCCCTGCTGATCTGGGGGGCTTTCCGCCTTTCTTATGCCCATGCCCGATCATTTGAAACCATCGCGCTTTTGGAAGATGCCCTGATCATCACCAAAACAAGCTGGCGCGGAAAAACAGATCGCCACCAATTTGATCCTTATTGGGTAAGGATTGCGATCACCGACCCGCCAAGCCCGGAGCGCCGCCAAGCCGCAACACCCCGACTTTATCTTCAGGCCCGCCTTTATCTTCAGGAACGCGGGCAATCCCTTGAGGTGGGTGAGGCGCTCAGCCCCCCAGAGCGGCTCTCTTTGGCTGAGGCTTTAAAAACCACCCTTGCCACCAAAAAAGCCGGGCACCCGCCATTATAACAGCGGATCACAAACCGAGCACATCCGCCATATCGAAAAGCCCGGGCGTTTGATCCTCTTGCCAGCGCGTGGCCAGCCACAAAGCCGCATGAACCGCGCCACGGGCAAAAATCTGCCGGTCCGATGCCAGATGCGACAGCACCAGACGCTCGCCCATCCCGGCAAAAATCACCTGATGTTCCCCCACCACATCGCCCCCGCGCAAAGTGGCAAAACCGATCCGGCCCGGCACCCGCGGCCCGATCTGGCCATCACGCAGTTTTTCGCTCATCTCATCCAGATCAACACCCCGGCCCATCGCCACGGCCCGGCCCAAGGCCAGCGCCGTTCCCGATGGCGCATCAACCTTGTGACGATGGTGCATTTCCAGAATTTCCGCATCAAATTCAGGGCCAAGGGCGCGCGCCGCCTGCCGCACCAAAGACGACAGCAAGCTGATGCCCAAAGAAAAATTCGCCGCCTGCAAAATGGGAATGGTGCGCGCCGCATCATCAATATCCGCCTGCTGGTCAGCCGTAAAACCGGTGGTGCCCAAAACCAAAGGCTTTTCATGGCTGCAGGCCAAAGCCAGATGATCAAGGCTGGCTTTGGGGCTGGTAAAATCGATCAGAACATCGGATCGCGCAAAAAGGGCTGCCGCATCTTCATCGATGCTATCTGCAAAAGACCGGCCATCGGCCGTGTGGACCAATGGCGATGCCCCGGGCCGCACCGTTCCCCCCGACAAAAGAGCGCGGGATGAACCATCAACCTCGGCAAGGAGCGCCCGCCCCATGCGCCCGGCACAGCCTAATATTCCGATTTTGATCATCGCCTGCTCCCCCATCATCCGCCCCGCTCATTGCGGCCCACCTTCAGCGCTGATCGGATCAATCCGTCAGATCATCCCATAAATCCTTCACCCGGCTGAAAAAGCCGGAGGATTGCGGCGTGTGGCGCTCGCCAAAATCCTCGCCAAGGCTGCGGATTTTTTCTTTTTGCGCCTTCGATAAATTGACCGGCGTTTCCACCTGAACCTCGATCATCATATCGCCATAGATGGGTGTATTGATCTGGGGCATCCCTTTATTGCGCAGCCGGAATTGCCGCCCATTCTGGGTACCTTCGGGGATTTTCAGGCGCGCCCGTCCGCCACCGATGGTGGGCACCTCAACATCGCCCCCCAAAATGGCGGTGACGATAGAAATAGGCACCCGGCAATAGATCGTCGTGCCTTCGCGCTCGAAAAGCTTATGCGGGCGGATCGACAGGAAAATATATAAATCCCCCGGAGGGCCGCCCCGGAAACCGGCCTCGCCCTCGCTGGCAAGGCGGATGCGGGTGCCTTCTTCAACACCGGCAGGAATTTTCACCGAAAGCTGGCGCACTTTTTCCACCCGGCCCATGCCATGGCAGCTTTTGCAGGGGCTGGAAATCACCCGGCCCGCGCCCTTGCATCCCGGGCAGGTGCGTTCAACAGTGAAAAACCCCTGAGCCGAGCGGATTTTGCCCGCCCCATTGCAGGCCGGACACAGCTCAGGCACCGAGCCTTCTTCGGCACCGGTTCCCGAACAATCATCACAAGGCACACTGGTGGGCACATCAATGGTTTCAGTCAGCCCGTGATAGGCATTTTCCAGGGAAATTTCGAGATTAAAGCGCAGATCGGAGCCCCGCCGGGCCGAGGATTGGCCGCGCCCGCGCCCGCGTCCGCCCATCATATCGCCAAAGAACTGATCGAAAATATCGGAGAAGCTATCCTGATCAAAGCCATGCGCCTGCGCCCCGGGGCCTGCGCCATTGGCAAAAGCCGCATGGCCATAGCGATCATAGGCCGCCCGCTTTTGATCATCCTTCAAGATATCATAGGCCTGGCTGATTTCTTTGAAGCGGCGCTCGGCCTCTTCATCACCGGGATTGCGATCAGGATGATATTTCATGGCAAGCTTGCGATAGGCGCTTTTAAGGGTCGAACCATCCGCCCCGCGTTCCACACCAAGCGTTTCATAATAGCATTCAGTCATGAAGCAATCCGTTCTGTTTTTTCATCGGAAGCGAAAGCCCTGCGCCGCCGAACCGCCATCAAGGCAGGCACCGACGGCGCAAAAGGCATCCATCCGATGATGGGATATCAACTCGCAAGATTATTTCTTGTCTTCGTCAACTTCCTCGAAATCGGCATCCACAACATCCTCGTCAGAGGCTTTTTTGGCAGCCGCATCCGCCTGCTGGGCATCCGTTGGGGCGCCTTCGCCGGCATCATCCTGCTGCGCTTTGTAGATGGCTTCACCCAGCTTCATGGAAAGCTGGGTCAGGCTTTCCGTTTTCTGCTGGATGGCATCGGCATCATTGCTATCGAGAACGGATTTAAGCTCGGTGACCGCCGTTTCAATCGCCGCCTTATCATCGGCAGACACCTTATCCCCGTGTTCCGACAGATTTTTCTCGGTCTGATGCACCAAAGCTTCAGCCTGATTGCGGGCCTCGACCACAGCCCGCCGCTTTTTATCTTCGGCGGCATTGGCTTCGGCATCCTTCACCATCTTTTCGATATCGGCATCCGACAGCCCGCCCGAAGCCTGAATACGGATCTGCTGTTCCTTGCCGGTGCCTTTATCCTTGGCGGAAACATTGACGATCCCATTGGCATCGATATCAAAGGCCACCTCGATCTGCGGCACACCGCGCGGAGCCGGGGGCAGCCCAACGAGATCGAACTGACCGAGCATTTTATTATCGGCGGCCATTTCGCGCTCACCCTGGAACACCCGGATGGTCACCGCGCCCTGATTATCCTCGGCCGTTGAGAAGACCTGGGATTTCTTGGTGGGGATGGTGGTATTGCGCTCGATCAGGCGGGTGAACACACCACCCAATGTTTCAATGCCCAGCGACAAGGGCGTTACATCAAGCAGCAGCACATCTTTCACATCGCCTTGCAGCACACCCGCCTGAATAGCCGCCCCAAGGGCCACCACCTCATCGGGATTAACCCCCTTATGGGGTTCGCGGCCAAAGAAGGATTTCACCGTTTCATGCACTTTGGGCATGCGGGTCATGCCGCCCACCAGCACCACATCATCGATTTCACCGGCGTTGATGCCCGCATCCTTCAGCGCCTTTTTGCATGGCTCAAGGGTGCGCTTGATCAGATCTTCCACCAGCGCTTCGAGCTTCGCCCGGCTCAGCTTCATGGTCAGATGCTTGGGGCCCGAAGAATCGGCGGTGATGAAGGGAAGATTGACCTCGGTTTGCGTGGCCGAGCTCAATTCGATCTTGGCCTTTTCTGCCGCTTCCTTCAGCCTTTGCAGGGCAAGCTTGTCGCCGCGCAGATCAATGCCATTTTCTTTTTTGAATTCATCGGCCAGATAATCAACAATCCTGAGGTCGAAATCCTCGCCACCCAAAAAGGTATCGCCATTGGTGGCCTTCACCTCGAACACGCCATCGCCGATCTCAAGGATCGAGACATCGAAGGTGCCGCCCCCCAGATCATAAACCGCAATGGTTTTGCCATCCTGCTTTTCAAGGCCATAGGCCAAAGCGGCAGCGGTGGGTTCATTGATGATCCGCAAAACCTCAAGGCCCGCGATTTTACCGGCATCTTTCGTTGCCTGCCGCTGGGCATCATTGAAATAAGCCGGAACCGTGATCACCGCCTGGCTGACGGTTTCACCCAGATAGCTTTCCGCCGTTTCCTTCATTTTTTGCAGGATGAACGCGGAAATCTGCGAGGGAGAATATTTTTCGCCGCGCGCTTCCACCCAGGCATCGCCATTATCGGCCTTGACGATGGAATAAGGGACCATGCCCTTATCTTTGGTGGTGGTGGGGTCGGCATAGGTGCGGCCAATCAGGCGCTTGATGGCAAACAGCGTATCTTTGGCATTGGTCACCGCCTGACGCTTGGCGGATTGCCCCACGAGCCGCTCGCTATCTTCGGTGAAGGCAACAATCGAGGGCGTTGTCCGCACACCTTCGGCATTTTCAATCACTTTGGGGTTGGAGCCTTCCATCACCGCAACGCAGCTATTGGTGGTCCCCAGATCGATTCCGATGACTTTACTCATAATGTCTGACCTTTTTTTTCAGCCGGGTCGGCGGGCCACATCATGCACCCGTCCGGCCCTCCAATCAGGATATTCATTCATTGTGTGTCGCTCGAAACAACATGTCCGGTGCATCCGGCTGTCTTGAAACATTTTTCGCGCGACAATCGACCCTGCATATAGGGCCGCCTTTTCCGTGCTGCAAGGCAGAGGATCGATGCAGATGCATTTCCCCTCTTTTTCGCCCGCCTTCAGGCCGTGGTATCAACCCCCTTGGGGGATGATGGGTCCGGCGCGGAGTCAGCCCCCGGGCCGGGAGCCGCTTTGGCCACCGTTACCATCGCCGGGCGCAGCAGGCGATCCCGGATCACATAGCCCGCCTGATACACATCCACCACCGTTCCCGGTGCCTGTGAATGGCTTTCCACCTCGGCCATGGCCTGATGGAAATTATGATCAAATTTCTCGCCCCTGGGTTCGATCCGGCGGATGCCATGGCGCTCGAAAGCATTGAGCAATTCCCGCTCGGTCATCTCAACGCCATCGACAAAGGTTTTGATCAGCTTATCCTGGCGCGCCTCGGCGGGCAGGGCTTCAAGGGCCCGGCGCAGATTATCCGGCACGCTCAAAAGATCACGGGCAAGGCCCGAGACCGCATAAGCGCTGGTTTCCTGCTTTTCCCGCGCCGTACGCCGCAAGATATTTTCTACCTCGGCCCGGGCCCGCATCGCCTGATCGCGCAAGGTTTCGATCTCGGCTTCCAGCGCCCCGATCCGATCAGGCGGGGTGCTCGCCCCCTTCTCATCGGCGGCATCCGCCTTGGCTTTGGCCTCGGCCCCGCTTTCGGGGGATGGGTTGGATGAATCTGGCCCGGCCTGTGGCTTTTGGGCTTCATCCCGGGTTTCATCAGTTGGGTGTCTGTTCATTTCGTCCGATCCGCTCATGGCGCTCGTCCGCCTCCATTGATAGGCCGCCGCAAGGGTTCACCCTCACAAGATCCGGCCGATGACCTTTGCTGTATAATCCACCATCGGGATGATCCGGGCATAATTGATCCGGGTTGGACCAATCACCCCGATCATCCCAATGATCTTGTTATCGCCCTTCATATAGGGAGAGACAACGAGGGAGGAACCCGAAAGCGAAAAAAGATTGTTTTCCGAGCCGATAAAAATCTTCACCCCCTCGGCATCCCGAGCTTTTTCCAACAGGCGGGTGAGATCGAGCTTGGTTTCAAGATCATCAAAAAGCCTGCGGATTCGCTCTAAATCCTCGATCGCCCGCACATCTTCCAAAAGATTACCGCGCCCGCGCACGATCAGCGATGGCTTGTCATCTCCGGTCCATGTGGCAAGGCCCTGTTCCACCACCTTGCCGGTGAGGCTGTCAAGCTCGGCCTTTTGATCGGCCAGTTCCCGGGCGATGATCGCACGGGCTTCTTCAAAGGTGCGATTCTTGAAACGGCTGTTGAGATAATTGCTGGCCTGAACCAAAGACGACGGGGGCAGGCCGGGGGGCAGGTCGATTACCCGATTTTCCACCACCCCATCTTCCGAGACCACCACCACCAAAGCCTTTTCAGCCGAGAGCGGCACGAATTCCAGATGCTTTAAGGGGGCATTGGTTTTGGGCACCATCACAAGGCTGGCACATTGGCACAGCCCCGATAAAAGATTGGTGGCATCTTCTAAAACATCTTCCCGCCGCCGCCCCTGACCGGCACAGCGGATATCGATATTGGCACGCTCTTCTTCAGTGAGATTGCCGATTTCAAGCAGGCCATCCACGAAAAGCCGCAAACCCAATTCCGTGGGTATCCGCCCGGCAGACACATGGGGCGCGTAGATCAGCCCGGTTTCTTCCAGATCGGCCATCACATTGCGAATAGAGGCCGCCGACAGATCAACGCCGGGATGCCGCGACAAAGTGCGTGACCCCACCGGATCGCCATTATCGAGATAGGATTCCACGATCATCCGAAAAATGACGCGCGAACGATCGTTCAAGGTTTCGATCTGCATGTCACCTGTCCGAGCTGATGAGCTGTCAAGCCTTTGATTTAAGGGGCCGGGGGCCGATCGTCAATCCACAGACAGCGATCCCCAAAGGCGCATGCCGGGATTGTTTTCCCAAAAGGAGGGCTGGACGGCGGTTCGCTGCAAGGGTTAGAAGGCTGTGATCTGGCCCTGCCTGTGCTTTGGCGCATGGGCGCATCATGATCCCCCAAACGGGATCGGGTGCCGTGGCTTTCAGGATCTGGAGAGACCCCCATGCGACCATCCGGCCGAGCCCTTGACGAAATGCGCCCCTTGAGCCTTCAGCGCGGATTTTCCAAACATGCCGAAGGTTCATGCCTCGTCAAATTCGGGGATACCCATGTTTTATGCACGGCAAGCCTTGAAAGCCGTCCGCCGCCCTTCCTGCGCGATACCGGCAAAGGCTGGGTGACGGCGGAATATGGCATGTTGCCCCGCTCCACCCACAGCCGCATGGATCGCGAAGCGGCGCGCGGCAAGCAATCGGGGCGAACCCAGGAAATCCAGCGGCTGATCGGTCGCTCCTTGCGCGCCATTACCGAGCTTGAAGGTTTGGGCGAACGCCAGATCCGTATCGATTGCGATGTGATTCAGGCCGATGGGGGCACCCGCACCGCCGCCATTTCAGGCAGCTTTGTGGCTTTGGTGGATTGCCTGCGCTATATGCGCGATGCCGGGCTGATCGATACTCTGCCGATCCGCGAGCCGGTGGCCGCCATTTCCTGCGGGATCTATCAAAACAACCCGATCCTTGATCTGGATTATGATGAAGACAGTGCTGCCGAAACCGATGCCAATTTCGTGCTCACGGCATCGGGCGGGATTGTGGAAATTCAAGGCACCGCCGAAGCGACACCTTTTTCCGAAGAACAGTTCCTGCGGCTTTTGCGGCTGGCGCGGATCGGCTGTGATCGGGTTGTTGCTGAACAAAAACGCGTTTTGGGCCTGAAATAATGACCGCCCGGCGCTTTTCCGGAGATCGCCTTGTGCTGGCCAGCCATAATGCCGGCAAGGTGCGCGAAATCAAGCTGTTGCTGGCGCCTTTGGGGATCAAAGTATTAGCAGCAGGCGATTTGGGCCTTGATGAACCCGAAGAAACCGGCACAAGCTTTATCGCCAATGCCGAATTAAAGGCGCTGGCCGCCGCCAAAGCCAGTGATCTGCCCGCTTTATCCGATGATTCCGGGCTGGTGGTGCATGGGCTTCTTGGCGCCCCCGGCATTTATTCGGCGCGCTGGGCAGGGCCGGAAAAGGATTTCGGCCACGCCATGAACCTGATCGCCGAAAAGCTGGATGGGGCCGACAGCACCGCCCATTTCATCTGCGCCCTTTCTTTGGCCTGGCCCGATGGCCATAGGGAAAGCGTGGAAGGCCGGATCGATGGCCATTTGTGTTTTCCGCCCCGGGGCACACGCGGTTTTGGCTATGATCCGATCTTCGTGCCCGATGGCTATGATCTCAGCTTTGGGGAAATGGACCCCGACCACAAGGCCGCCATCAATCACCGCGCCGATGCCTTTCGCCAGATGCTGGAGCGCTGCTTTGACCGATCTGCCTGATCTAAAAACCCGTGCCGACAGCGCAGAGCGAGATCGCCTTGCGATCTATATTCACTGGCCCTTTTGCGAACGCAAATGCCCCTATTGCGATTTCAACAGCCATGTCCGCGATGAGGTTGATCACCCACGCTGGCAGCGCGCCCTGCTGGCGGAACTGGCATGGTTTGCCGAACGCACCCAAGGCCATCGCGTGCCCAGCATTTTTTTCGGCGGCGGCACCCCATCCCTGATGAAACCGAGCCTTGTAGAGGCCCTCATCGATGCGGTGGCGGGCCATTGGCCCCTTGATGCGCAGCCGGAAATCACGCTGGAAGCCAATCCCTCCAGCGTTGAGGCCGGGCGCTTTGCCGATTATCGCCATGCCGGTGTCAATCGGGTGTCTTTGGGGGTGCAGGCCCTTGATGATCAGGCGCTGGCCTTTTTGGGGCGGCTTCATTCCAAAGATGAAGCTTTGGCGGCGCTGGATGTGGCCCGCCATCATTTCGACCGCATATCCTTCGATCTGATTTATGCCCGCCCCGACCAAAGCCTTGAATCTTGGCATAATGAGCTTTCCCGCGCTCTGCACTATCAGGCGGGGCACCTTTCGGCCTATCAATTGACCATCGAGCAGGATACCGCCTTTTTCCGCCGCCATGCCCGGGGGGACTTTCACCTGCCGGATGAGGATCTGGCTGCCGATCTTTTTGAGCTGACCGCCGAACTGACCGCCCAGGCCGGGCTTTATGCTTATGAAACATCGAACTATGCCCGGCCCGGTGAGGAATCGCGCCATAATCTTATTTATTGGCAGGGCGGGGGCTATCTGGGGATCGGCCCCGGGGCCCATGGCCGTATGCCCATCGCCCCAAAAGGGCAGCTTCCCCGCTATCAGGCAACATCCCAGATCAAACGCCCCGAAGATTGGCTTCTGGCCGTGGAAAATCATGGCCATGGCCGCTTTGAAAGCGAAGAGATCGACCCCGAAAGCCGCGCCGCTGAAGCTGTGATGATGGGCCTGCGCCTAACCAAAGGGATTGATCGCCAGCATTTCAAACGGCACACCGGGTGCGATCTGATGACCATCATCAACCGTGAAGCCTTGGCCGAATTGGTCGAACAGGGGCTTTTGGAATGCGATGCACAAGCTTTGCGCACCAGTCAAAAAGGCCGCTTATTGCTCAATGCCATCATAGGCCGCCTGCTGGGTTGAACCCCGCCCATCAAGATCGAGATGGAAACCGATTCTGGGCCCCCGGAAATCCACCGGGGCGGGATCGATGATCCTGAAATCACGCGCACCGATTTCCAAAATCGCCAGATTTCGCTCCACAATTCCATCCGAACCAAAGCGGAAAGCCCCATCAAGGCCGCTGAAGCCCGCCCGATCTTCAAAAGCCGCCGCTTCAAAGCGTTCGCTTTGCACGGGATTGCGGGCAAGGGTGGCCAAAAGCGCCATACCATCATAGCCCAATGTGGCAAGCCTTGGTGCCGGACGGCCATAGGCTTGTTCAAACCGTGCCAGAAAAGCCCGGGGCACGCTGGGCTCGGGGGCTGGAAACCACGCCCCGCGCAAGGGCGGTTCACGCACCAATGAAGGTTCATCCCAAAGCCCGGTGCCCAAAAACTGAACCGTTTGGGGGTCGATCTCATAATAAGGCAAAAGCGGCCCCAAAGAGCGCAATAAAGGATCGCCCTGGGCGATCAGCAGGGCATCAAAGCCTAGCGGCCCTAGGGCCTCCTTGGTTTTGAGCCGCTTTAAAATTTCATTGGACAGATCATCGCCCAAGGCTTCAAGGGCCTTTACCTCGGCAAGATAGGCAGCCCGGCGCTGATCATAATGGGCGAGAATTTTCACCGGCGCATCAAGGGCATCGGTTTCCGGCTCATAGCGAATCAGCGAGACCAGATCGCCCCCCGCTTCCTGCACAAGAGGGCCAAAGTGCTGCAAAATGCGATCCCCATAAGGCGATGAGGGGATCAATCCGGCCAAGCGGCCAAGCCCGCGCCCGATGGCATAGGAAACGATCCGCTCCACATCCTGATCGGGCATGAAGCCAAACAGATAAACCCCATCGCCAGCCACCCGCTGATCATTGGAAAAGCCCAGCAAAGGAATATCGGATTGGCGCAAAAGCGGGGCCACCGCCTGCACCGATGCGGCCAGAAGCGGCCCCAAAACCACCGAAACCCCTTGATCCACAGCCTGTTGTGCGGCCAGCCTCGCCCCTTCCGCCGTGCCCGCCGTATCGAAAGGCAAAAGCCGCAAGCGGGGATCATAGGCATCAAACAAGGCCAAAGCCGCCGCATCGCGCAAGGCCGCCCCCACATCCGCCGCCGGGCCGCTCAGGGGCACCAGAAGCGCAATCCTGATTTCGCCCTGATCGGGTGCCAAAAGCCCTTGATCAGGCGCATCAGCATCCCCCCCGGAGCGATCCACCCCCGAAAGTGCGGTGGGCGACCGCCCCGACTCACCCATAGCCGATCCATCCGAAGGCGGGGCCGTGGCACAGCCCGCAAGCAGCATGATCATCCCCATCATCGCGGGGCCGATAAGAAAACGCATGGACATCATCCCGGCTTCTATGGTGAGTTCACTCTTGAACACTGGTTGGCATATAGACTAACGCTGCATCATAAAAGCCGCAAACAGAAGGCAACAAAGTGGCACAGGCTGATTTTGATGATGAGGCCAGCCTTGGGCCCCGCTCTGCCGTGGGGTCCATCCCCAGCGCCGGGCTTTATATCGTGGCCACCCCGATTGGCAACCTGGGTGATATCAGCCATCGCGCTCTGGCCATTCTGGCAGCCGCTGATCTGATCGCTTGCGAAGATACCCGGGTCAGCCTCAAGCTGCTCAATCATTATGGCTTGAAGCGCCCATTGATATCCTATCACGACCATAATGCCAAAACGAGCGGGGCCAAAATTCTCGATGCTCTGGCCGCCGGGAAAAGGGTCGCCCTGATATCGGATGCCGGAACGCCGCTGATTTCCGATCCCGGCTATCGGCTGGTGGCCGATGCCCGCGCCGCCGGGCACAAGGTTATCCCCATTCCCGGTGCCTGTGCGTTCATCACCGCTTTATCCGCCTGTGGCCTGCCCACCGACAAGCTTTTGTTTCTTGGCTTTTCACCCCCCAAATCATCGGCCCGCAAAAAATTTGTCGAACCCTATCGATCCGTGGATGCCACCATGGTGCTTTATGAAAGCCCAAGCCGCCTGCCCGCCGCCCTTGCGGATTTTGCCGAAATTCTAGGGGCCGGGCGCGAAGCCGCCATCTGCCGCGAGATGACCAAAAGCTATGAGGAAATACGCCGGGGCAGCCTTTTGGATCTGGCCGCCAGCACAGCCGCTCAGGAACACCGGATCAAGGGCGAAATCGTTTTAGCGATCGCCCCGCCGGAAGGCGAGCGGCCCAAAAGCGATCAGATCGATGATCTGATCAAAAAGGCGCTACAGGATTTATCGGTGCGCGAAGCCGCCGCCGCCATCGCCTGGATGACCGGGGAAAAGCGCCGCACCATTTATCAACGGGCTTTGGCCCTGCAAGGCCAGATCAGCGATGACCCGCAATAACCCGCAATGACATTGGCCCCGCATCATAAACCGGCACAAAAGGGGCGCAAAAAGGCCGAAATTCTGGGCCGCCGGGCGGAAGGGCTGGCGGCGCTTTATCTGAAGCTCAAGGGTTATCGCATCATCGCCCGGCGCTATCGCAGCCCCTTGGGTGAAATCGACCTGATCGCCCGGCATCACAACAGCCTTGTGTTCATCGAGGTAAAAGCCCGCAAAACCCTGACAAGCGGGCTTGAAGCGGTGCCGCCGCGCCAGCAGCAGCGATTGATGCGCGGGGCCCTTCATTTCATCATGCGCCACCCCCTTGAGGCAGATCTCTCCCTGCGCTTTGATGTCATCATCATCCGCCCTTTCAAATTGCCAAAGCATCTGATCCATGCGTTCGCGGGGGCAAAGCCCGGCCAGCTATAAACCCAAAACCCATCAGGCCATCAACCGGCACAGCCGGGCACGAGAAAATGATGACAAGGGGCCGGGATGGCCTTTCCCCCTGATCGGCAACAGCTTATACAGGGCTGCGCCAGAGGCTGCCCGCGATGGTTGGCCAGCGGATGAATGATGGATGATCTTTTGACGGAGAGAAAAGATGGGTTTGGCCGTTGGCTTGCAGATGGATCCGATCGAGACAATCGATATCAATGGCGACAGCACCTTTGCTCTGGGGCTTGAGGCTGAACGCCGGGGCCACAGCCTGTTTCATTATCTGCCCGGGGATCTGAGCTGGCAGCAGGGCCATGTGACCGCTATAGGCCGCCCGATCAGCTTGCGTCGCGAAAAGGGCAATCATGTCTCTGCCGGAAGCCCTGAAAAGCGCGATCTTGCCGATCTCAATACCATCCTGATGCGCCAGGACCCGCCTTTTGATCTGGGCTATATTTCCGCCACCCATATTCTGGAACATATCCACCCCAAAACCCTGGTGGTGAATGATCCGGCTTCGGTGCGCGATGCCCCGGAAAAGCTGTTTGTCACCCATTTTGCCGATCTGATGCCCCCCACATTGATCACAAGGCGCAAGGATGAAGTGGCGGCCTTTCGGGCCGAACATAAGGATATCATCGTCAAGCCGCTTTATGGCAATGGCGGGGCCGGGGTGTTTCGCCTGCAGCCGGGGGATGAAAATTTAGGCGCATTGATCGAGCTGTTCACCGGCATCTATCGCGAACCGATCATGGTGCAGCGCTATATCCCGCAGGTGCGCCAAGGTGATAAGCGCATCATTTTGGTGGATGGCGAGGTGGCGGGCGCGCTCAACCGCGTGCCGGCATTGGGCGAAGCACGATCCAATCTCCATGTGGGGGGGCGTGCTGAAATCGCGGTGCTAAGCCGCCGCGATCAGGAAATTTGTGATCGTTTGGGGCCGGAATTGAAAAAACGCGGCCTTATTTTTGTTGGCATCGATGTGATCGGCGATTGGCTCACCGAAATCAATGTCACATCCCCCACCGGGATTCAGGAAATCGACCGTTTCGATGATGCCAATATTGCGGGGCTGGTCTGGGATGCCATCGAAAGCCGGCTTTAAAGGGTTCGGCGCTTTTTTTCGTCCAGACCCGAAAGCCCTTCGCGGCGGGTGAGTTCGGCCATGATATCATCGGGCGCGATCCCTGCATCCGCCCATAAAACCATCAGATGAAACAACAGATCGGCAGATTCTGAAATGATCCCGGCCCGATCATCCAAAACCCCGGCCAGCGCTGTTTCCACCGCTTCTTCCCCCAGCTTTTGCGCAATTTTCTGGCGGCCCTTGCCATAAAGCCGGGCCACATAGCTCTGCTCGGGATCGGCGGATTTGCGCGCGATCAAGGTGGCATAAAGCCGGTTGAGGGCGGCCCAATCAATGGGGGCTGCTGGCTGCTCATCGGTCATCAGATCATCTCTTTTGTTTGGCGTATATTAATCCCGGCCCGGGCCATATGGGCCTTCGCCTCGCCCACAGTATAATGGCCGAAATGAAAGATCGAGGCCGCCAGAACTGCCGAGGCATGGCCATCGCGCACCCCCGCCACCAGATCATCAAGGGAGCCAACCCCGCCGGAAGCAATCACCGGAACCGGCACGGCATCGGCAATCCGCCGCGTTAAATCGAGATCGAAACCGGATTTTGTGCCATCGCGATCCATCGAGGTGAGAAGGATTTCGCCCGCCCCCAAAGAAGCCGCGCGGCAGGCAAATGCCACGGCATCTATCCCCGTGGCCGTGCGGCCGCCATGGGTGAAGATTTCCCAGCGATCCGGCCCCACCGATTTGGCATCCACCGCCACCGTGATGCATTGAGAGCCGAATTTTTCCGCTAATTGAGCGATCAATTCGGGCAATTGCACCGCCGCGCTGTTGATGGCGATCTTATCGGCCCCGGCCAGAAGCAATTTCCGAACATCATTCACAGATCGCACCCCGCCGCCAACGGTGAGCGGCATGAAACACATCTCGGCGGTGCGGGCCACCACATCAAGCAAAGTATCGCGCCGTTCATGGCTGGCGGTGATATCCAGAAAACACAGCTCATCCGCCCCCGCCGCATCATAAACGCGGGCCTGTTCCACGGGATCGCCCGCATCCAGAAGATCAACGAAATTGACCCCCTTCACCACCCGACCATCCTTCACATCGAGGCAGGGAATGATCCGCGTTTTCAACATGATGCGGAAACCAGCTGAAGGGCGGCCCGCAAATCCACGGCCCCATCATAAAGCGCCCGGCCGATCACCACGCCATCGACCTTTCCGCCCGGCATCTCGCCGCCCTTGATGCCATCGGCTGCGGCCTGCGCCGTTGCGCACAGGGCCATGATATCATCCATGCCGCGCACCCCGCCCGAGGCAATGATCGGCAGGCGCACCGCCCGGGCGAGATCGGCCACCGCCTGCCAGTTCACCCCCATCATCATGCCATCGCGATCAATATCGGTGAAAATGATCGCCTCAACGCCCACATCCTCGAACCTGCGGGCAAGATCGGCGGCGGGCAGATCGGATGTTTCCGCCCAGCCTTCGGTGGCGACAAAGCCATTGCGGGCATCGATCCCCACAAGGATGCGGCCCGGAAACTGCTGGCAGGCCGCCTTCACCAAGGCCGGGTTTTTGACCGCCGCCGTGCCCAGAATAACCCGCGACACCCCCAATTGCAGCCAGCGATCAATGGTTTCAAGGGATCGGATACCGCCGCCCAATTGCACCGGCACCGAAACCGCCTTCAGAATATCTTCCACCGCTGCCGCATTTTCCGGTCGGCCCGAAAAGGCACCATCCAGATCCACCAGATGCAGATATTCACAGCCCGCTTTGACAAAATCCAGCGCCTGGGCTGCGGGATCATCATGAAAGATGGTGGCTTTGGCCATATCGCCCTTTTGCAGGCGCACGGCCTTGCCGTCTTTCAGATCAATCGCCGGATAGAGTTTCATGGCTGCCACTCCAGAAAATTACGCAAGAAACGAAGGCCGGTTGTCTGGCTTTTTTCAGGATGAAATTGCACCCCCGCCACATTTCCCCGGGCCACCGCCGCGGTCAGCGCCATGCCATGATGCACCCGGGCAAGGCAGGCTTCAGGCGATTGCAGCGCCAGATGATAGCTATGAACGAAATAAGCATGATCGCCCGCCGCAATCCCGGCAAACAGCGGATGCGCCTCGCCTGCTTCGGTCAGTTCCAAAGCATTCCAGCCCATATGGGGGATTTTGAGATCGGGGCTTTGGGGACGGATCGCCTCGACCGTGCCCGGAATCCAGCCAAAACCCTGATGTTCACCATGCTCCAGCCCACGCGAGGCCAGCAATTGCATCCCCACACAAATGCCCAGAAAAGGCCGGGCATCATGCAAAGCCACCTGCTCGATCGCCGCCATCATATCGGGAATGGCATCGATCCCGGCCCGGCAATCACCAAAGGCCCCAACGCCGGGCAAAAGGATGCGATCGGCCTTGCGCACCGCCGCCGGATCGCCCGTAACCGTGATCTGGAAAGAAAGCCCCGCATCCAGAGCCACGCGCTGAAGCGCCCGCGAGACCGAACGCAGATTGCCCGATCCATAATCGATAACAACAAGGGTTTGCGCCATAGGTCAGCCGCCAATCGTGCCTTTGGTGGAGGGAATGGCATCCTTCCGCCGGGGGTCGATTTCAATGGCCATCCGCAAAGCCATGGCCATGCCCTTGAAGCAGGATTCGATCTTATGGTGATTATTCACCCCATAAAGAACCTCGACATGCAAGGTGATCCCCGCCCCAAAAGCAAAGGCGCGGGCGAATTCCTCGAATAATTCGGTATCCATCTCGCCCAAACGGGCCTGAGTGAAGGGCACTTTCCACACCAGAAAGGGCCGCCCCGAAATATCCACCGCCACCCGGCTCAGGGTTTCATCCATGGGCACATAGGCATGGCCATAGCGGGTGATGCCCCGCCGTTCGCCCAGCGCTTTTTTCAGCGCCCCGCCCAAAGCAATACCCACATCCTCGACCGTATGATGGGCATCGATATGCAGATCGCCCACCGCCCGGATATCAATATCCATCAGGGAATGGCGCGCCAGTTGCTCCAGCATATGATCGTAAAAACCGATGCCGGTCGAGATATTAGACCGCCCTTCTCCATCAAGGCCAAGACTGACGGAAATATCGGTTTCCCGGGTTTTGCGATCGATCTGGGCGCTGCGCATGAAAGCCATCCTGAAACTGAGTGCTTTTGATAAAAGCATGGGTGCCTTAGAACCATCCTGCCTATAGCAGGGTGATCCGTCCCCGCCAAGCCCGCCAGATGGCTTGCTATCCGGCTCGGCGGTTTTATATATGCAGGGCAATCGATCAGAACACCCGATTTCCTGAAGTGAGCCCGATTTCCTGAAGTGAGACAGAATGACCTCAGAACGTGATAATTTTCCCGGCTGGCACGGCACCACGATTTTATGTGTAAGAAAAGCAGACACAGTGGTGATGGCGGGCGACGGGCAGGTGACCATGGGGCAAACCATGGTGAAGGATAATGCCCGCAAGGTGCGACCTTTGGCCAATGGCGCGGTGATCGCGGGCTTTGCCGGAGCCACCGCCGACGCCTTTACCTTGCTCGAACGCCTTGAAGCCAAGCTTGAACGCTATCCCAACCAGCTTACCCGGGCCTGTGTGGAATTGGCAAAAGACTGGCGCACCGATCGCTATTTGCGGCGTTTGGAAGCCCTGATGGCGGTGGCAGACAAGGATGTGAGCCTGCTGCTGACCGGCACCGGCGATGTTTTAGAACCACAAGATGGCGTGATCGGCATCGGATCGGGCGGCAATTTCGCGCTTTCAGCGGCCCGCGCCCTTTATGACATGGATCTGGGTGCAGAAGACATCGCCCGCCGATCCATGGCCGTGGCGGCGGGCATCTGCGTTTATACCAATGACAATATCATCATCGAAAAGCTAGAATCCGCATGACCTCTTTTTCTCCCCGTGAAATCGTCTCTGAGCTCGATCGCTATATCATCGGCCAGAATGATGCCAAACGTGCTGTGGCCATTGCTCTGCGCAATCGCTGGCGACGCCAACAGCTTGACGACGCTCTGCGCGACGAGGTACTGCCCAAGAATATCCTGATGATTGGCCCCACCGGCGTGGGAAAAACCGAGATTTCCCGCCGTTTGGCGCGCCTTGCCAATGCCCCCTTCATCAAGGTGGAAGCCACCAAATTTACCGAAGTGGGCTATGTGGGCCGGGATGTGGAACAGATCATCCGCGATCTGGTGGAACAGGCCCGCACGATGGTCCGCGAAAATCACCGCCGCACAGTAACATCGCAGGCCGAACTTGCCGCCGAAGAGCGGGTGCTCGATGCCCTTGTGGGGAAATCCGCATCCCCCGATACGCGCCAAAGCTTTCGCGTTCGCCTGCGTCAGGGTGAATTGGATGACAAGGAAATCGAGCTGGATCTGGCCGATAGCGGCCCAGGCGGGATTCCCAGCATGGATATTCCGGGAATGCCAGGGGCCCAGCTTGGCATGATCAATCTGCAGGATATGCTGGGCAAAGCCTTTGGCGGCCAGCGCACCAGCCGCAAAAAAGTGACGATACGCGATTGCCATAAGCCCCTGATCGCCGAAGAAAGCGACAAGCTGATCGATGATGATGCCATCACCCGCGAAGCCATTGAGGCCGTTGAACAGAACGGCATCGTGTTTCTGGATGAAATCGACAAGGTATGCGCCAGCGAAGATCGCCGCGGCGGTGATATCAGCCGCGAGGGCGTGCAGCGCGACCTGCTGCCGCTGATCGAGGGCACCACCGTTTCCACCCGCTATGGATCGGTGAAAACGGATCATGTCCTGTTCATTGCATCGGGTGCTTTTCATCTGGCTAAGCCATCGGATCTCTTGCCCGAACTGCAAGGCCGGCTGCCCATTCGGGTGGAGCTTTCCGCCCTTGATAAAAAGGATTTCGAGCGCATCCTCACCGAACCGGAAACATCCCTGATCCGCCAATATAAGGCTTTGATGGAAACCGAAGGTGTGTCCCTTGATTTCACCGCCGATGGCATTGCCGAAATTTCCGAAATTTCCGCCGATGTGAACGCTTCGGTGGAAAATATCGGGGCCCGGCGCCTGCATACCGTGCTGGAACGGGTGCTGGATGAAATCAGCTTCGATGCCTCGGACCGCAATGGCGAGCAGGTGACCATCGATGCCGCCTATGTGCGCAAACATCTGGGCGATCTGCCGAAAAACACCGATCTATCGCGCTTCATTCTTTAGGCTTTTAAGGCTTCAGGCTTCAGCGGTGGCGACGCAACAGCACATAAAGCGCGCCATCGCCGCCATGCCCATCATGGGCCGGGCCATAGCTGTGCACATAAGGGGAAAGCTGCGGGGATTCCAGCCATAAGGGCACCATCCGGCGCAGCACACCCGAGCCCAGATCGAAGCTATCGCGGCGGCGAAAAGCCACCGGTACGCCAGTGGTTTGAGGATTTTGCCGCCCACCTTTGCCGGTAATCACCAAAATCGCCCGATCCCCGCGCCCTGCAGCCATCATGACATGCCGAACCAACCGCTCCAGCGCCTGTTTCTGGGTCAGACCATGCAGATCGATGCGGCTATCAATGGGCTGATGCCCGCGCGCCAAGCGGCGCTGGGTGCGGCGATCAAGCTGGCTGCGAATCTCGGCCGCCGCCTTTGTCGAAAGGGAAGGATCGGTCTGATTTATATGGGGGAGGGGCAGCAAATCCTGAAGATCACGCGGATTGGCCGCGCCTTCGCGATATAGGGATTTTGGAAGCGCGCCGGGAAAGGTGTTTTTGGGGAGAGGAGGGGCTTTGGGCCGGTTTTTAAGGGGTCGCACATCGCGGGTCAGTTGATCCCACAATTTTTGATCCTGATTTTGATCAGTCCCGCCGATCCGGTTTTTTGGCCGATTTTTCGGCTTGTTGCTCATGATTTTTCTGCAGATGCAAACAAACGCTGGGCCAAGGGCGTGGGAAGCAACAACCACAGCCGCCCATAATGAGCCATATGCCCCGCCAGATAAGCGGCTTCATCGCCAAAGCCCCAAAAAACATCGCCACGCACGCCCCCCCGGATCGCCCCGCCGGTATCCTGAGCCACCATCAGGCGTTCCAAAGGCTTTGGAGCCTCATCCGGCGCTGTTTCCCGATCCGGCATGCCGCCAGCCAACCACAAAGGTGCCCCCAAAGGCAGATAAGCACGATCAACGGCGAGGCTGCGCCCCGGGGTGAGGGGCACCCCTTCCGCCCCCAAAGGACCGGGGCCATCCAGCCGGCGAAAGAAAATATAGGAGGCATTTTCCACCATCAAATCCGCACCCGCCACCGGATTATCCCGCAGCCAATCGGCAATCGCCGGGGCCGACACATGATCGGGATGCAAAATCCTGCGCTCGACCATCAGGCGGCCCAGGGATGTATAGCCATGGCCATTGGGCCCATCATAGCCCAAGGCGATCATCGACCCATCCGGCAATAAAGCCCGCCCCGAGCCCTGGATCTGCAAGAAAAACACATCCACCCTGTCATCGGCCCATAAAAGCTCCAACCCCCGTCCGGCAAGAGCCCCCCGGGCAATCTCATGGCGGCTGGGAAAGGGCTGCAAGCGCCCGTTTTCCACCTTTCCCGCAATGCTCCGCCCGGCCAGATCGTCGCGAAAGTCTCCCAGATCAACCGTCACCAATTCAGGCGGACGACGATAGATCGGGACCTGATAGCGGGCATCAGGGGTTCGGCTGGCCCGGATCAGGGGCTCATAATAGCCGGTGAAAAGCCCGCGCGCCGATCCATCGAACCGCACCGAGAGGGGGGTAAAAAACTGCTCGAAAAAATCCCTGATTGCCTGATCAGACGAAATCGCCTGATCGGATGGGGCGCCGCTTTCATCAAGGGCCATCGCCCGATCACACACCGCCTGCCAATCTCCCACCTCCCCGCCAATCGCCACAGGGCTGATAGGGCGATCGGCTGGCAGGGTCTGCTTTTTCTGGCAACTCGTTACAAAAGCGGCGAGGGCGGGCGACAGATCATCGCGGCCCCATCCGGGCAGATCGGCAAAGGCTGCGGGCACAAAAGCGATCCCCTTTACGGGGATCGTCTGTCGGGAAAAGGGCCAAAAAAACAAAAGCCACAAAAGAGCGGCGAGCCCCAAGCCGACCAAAAGAATGCCCAGCCCTTTTCGCCCATTGATCATATCTGTGATCATATCTGCGATCCTGGCCTTGTGCGTTCGACATCCTCAGGCGCTGCTGGTGGAAACCAAAAGCCATGCGGGATCATCGCCGCCCAAATCCCGTTCAAATGTCCAGATATCATGCACGGTGACCGTATCGGCACTGTTACCTTCGATGATTTCATCCTCGGCATTTTTGGTCACCGAAACAATTTCCGCCTCATATTCCACAGTGATTGTGGCGGTCTTTTCCTGTAGTTCAGCCTTCACGATCTTTACATCCGCCAGATCGATCACTTGACCTTCGATCTTGTGATCGGCCTGTTCCCGGGCGGTGATGGCGGCTTCAAAATCGGCATAGACAGACGGACTGAGCAGGCCGCGCAATTCATCGCGATTGCCCTGCCAGAAAGCATCGAGAATCATCGGATAAACGGCTTGGGCCCCCTGATAAAAATGATCGGGATCGAAATCCCCATCGATCCGGCGCATGGCCCGGAACGCCTTCCGCACTTCGGGATCGGCTTCCAACCGCACCACGGTTTCACCATAAGGGGATTCAAGAGGCTGCCCCGCACCATCCACCGGATGGCCCTGTTTTGTCTGACCCACCCGAAGCTGGGCATCGGCATCCGGCTCATCCCCCGTGCGGCGGCCAAGAACGCTGCGCAGGCGCAAGGCGATAAACCCTGCCACCATCGCCAGAAGAATGATGTCGATAAACTGAAAACCCTCACCCATTGCGATATCCCGCGAACTGGAAACTGAACCAAGCGCCTTTTATACAGGATCGCGACCAAAGACAAACCCAAGGCTGATTGTTGATTGCCATTGGCGCATCACATCCTACATCTATAAGCATGATCTTATGATAGATAAGCCTCTCTCTTTGAAAGGACAAGCATGGCGCTCCTCTTCCTTCTGGCGCTTATAGCCGCACCGCTCGCTGAAATCAGCGTTTTTATTGCTGTGGGCGGTGAAATCGGCGCCCTTCCGGTGCTTTTGCTGACCATCGCCACGGCCGTGATCGGTGTGACCCTTGTGCGCGCCCAGGGGTTTGAAACCATCCGACAGGCCCGCGCCGAGCTTGATGCCAACCGCGCCCCCCTTTTGGAACTGATGCATGGGGCTTTTCTCGCCTTGGCCGGGCTGATGCTTCTGATCCCCGGCTTCATTTCTGATTTTCTGGGCGCATTGCTTTTGATCCCGCCTTTGCGCCTGTGGATCATTCTGGGCATTTTGCGCCGAACCCGGCCTCAAAGCAACCATGTGATCATCGAAGGCACCTTTTGGGAAAATGGCAAAACACCCGATGACCAAACACCGGATCAACCCCCCGATCAGCATCTGCCCCCCCGATCATGATGGATCAGGCTATGAGCAGGCAAAAATGAACCACGCCGGGCTCTTTTGATATCTGATCAGCGGTTGTTTGATCCGCCGGTTCGTGCTAGCGAAATCGCCATCGCTGTTTGGCGCGGGCAGGGTGCCCGTTCTTTTCAGCACCCCTATCATCATAATATTGATCAGCAGTGTGAAGGAACGTCAGATCATGGCGGAAAATGAACCCATCGGCGGCACCCAGAACTCAGGCCAGAACTCAGGCCAGAACTTTGGCACAGCCGCCTCGCAAACCAATGCGCCCGCAGCCGCTGTTCTGGCGCAATATGTGAAAGATCTTTCTTTCGAAAATCCCAATGCCGCGAAAACCTTTCAGGCCATGTCCAATCCCGATGCGCCAAAGCCGGGAATGGAAGTGAATGTGAATGTGGGTGCCCGCCGCATGGGCGACGAAGCTTTTGAAGTGGAATTGAAAATCAATGCCACATCAAAGCTGGGTGACGAGACCGCCTTCGCCGTTGAACTGGTTTATGCCGGGCTTTTCGGAGCGCGCAATCTGCCGGAAAATATGGTCGAGCCCTTTTTGCTGGTGCAGGCACCGCATATCCTGTTTCCTTTTGCCCGCCGGATCATTGCCGACACGGTGCGCGATGGCGGCTATTCACCCCTGATGCTCGATCCCATCGATTTTGCCGGACTGTATCAACAGCAGCGCGGATCAGTTGCACAAGCCCAGCCGCAGCAAAGCGGCTCTGCCGGGCTTGGCACCCTTGATCTGGGTGAGCCTCAAGGCAACGCCTGATCAAAAAAGGGCAAGGCCTGATCGAAACCTTCAGCCTGCAAGCTCACCGCTTGCAGGCTTTTTTGATCATCAAAAGACCATCATGCGGTCCAGATCGGGTTTTTAAGGCTTTTGACAAAGGCCTCATGCGCTTCCAATTCGCCCTCATCGGGCTGATGGGGGCGCGGTTCCCTGCGCGGCCCGGTTTGGCTTTCAAAACCCGGTGTCATAAGGCTCTGATCACTTGGGGCCATCATCTCCCCCAGCCCCAGGCCCTGCTGCCGACCGCCCCGCAATTCAAGATAGACCTGAGCCAGAATCTGGCAATCGAGCAGGGCATCATGGCGTTCGCGCATGGAATTATCGATGCCAAAGCGCTTGCACAAGGCATCAAGGGAAAGTTTCTGCCCGGGAAAGCGCTTTCGCGCCATATCAAGGGTATCGATGAAGCGGGTTTTCGGCAGCGGCGGGCGTTCAATCCGGATCAATTCGGCATTGAGGAATTTCATGTCAAATTCCGCATTATGCGCCACCAGCGGATCCTCATCCACAAAGGCCAGAAATTCATCAATCACGGCATCAAAACCGGGCTTGCCTGCCAGCATGGCATCGCTGATCCCGTGGATGGCTTGGGCCCCGGGGTCCATGGGCCGGTCGGGATTGATCAGGGTCATATAATGGCGGCCAGTGGGCAGATAATCGATCAGCTCAACCGCCCCGATCTGCACCAATCGATGGCCCTGCGCCGGATCGAGGCCGGTGGTTTCCGTATCAAAAACAACTTCGCGCACGGCGTTCTATCCTTCCCATAATCCGTCAGGCCACGCATCCCCCAACCACGGCCAGCTTGATCCGCTTTTCTTTGAAAGATCGCGCAGCATCACAGCAATATCATGGAGCATCACCCGTTTTCCATCCCCGGAATTGAGGCAATAATCAGCACGGGCGCGTTTTTCGGCATCCGGCATCTGTTGGGCCAGAATGGCATCCAATTTTTCTGCATTCATCTGCGGGCGCGCCAAAGCCCGCTGGCGCTGGGTGGCCGCCGGCGCGCTGACCACAGCAACAAAATCAACCCGGCGATCCCCACCGGTTTCAAACAAAAGCGGAATATCAAGAACGGCCAAGGCGCAGGAATGAGAATTGGCGGCGATTTGACGCTCGGCTTCACGCAAAAAATCATATTGGGCGGCCAGAACCCGGGGATGAAGAATGGCTTCAAGGCGGGCCAGCCGATCCTTATGGCCAAAAACCATCGCCCCCAAAGCCGCCCGATCCACCCCCAAAGCGGTCACGGTTTCAGGAAACGCTTCAGCAATAGCCGCTAAAGCCGCGCCGCCCGGGCCCATCAGCTTATGCACACAGGCATCGCTGTCAAAAACCGGTATACCAAAGCGGCGCAACATTTTGGCCGCTTCGCTTTTGCCCATGGCAATCGAACCCGTGAGCCCTAGAATGATCATGATCCCGAGCTTTCCAGTGCCTTTAACAAAGCGCTGCGCACGTCGTCATCGGCTTCCGGCCGTACCCCGAAAAAGCTGTGAAAAGCGGGCACGGCCTGATGGATCAACATCCCCAAACCATCCACCGCCACAAGCCGCCGGGCCTCGGCCTCTTTCAAAAGGGGGGTTAAAAGCGGTTTATAAACAATATCATAAACCACCGATCCCTGGGCCATCAAAGATAATTCAATCGACAAAGACGGCTGACCCACCATGCCCAGCACTGTGCTATTGACCAGCAAAGACACTTCTTTCAACAGCATGGTGCGATCCTGCCAGGGCTGGGCGCGCACCCGATGATCGCCATAGGAACACGCCAAATCATCTGCCAAAGCCCGGGCGCGATCCCCCGTCCGATTGACCACAAAAACCTGCTCGAGCCCGGCATCGAGCAAAGCCGCAATGATCGCCCGGGCCGCACCCCCCGCCCCTAAAACCAAAGCCCGCGCCCCTTTTGCCTGCCAGTTCGGCGCGCTTGCCTCCAAATGGGCAAAAAAACCATAGGCATCGGTGTTGCGGCCTTCCAGCCGTCCTTTGGCATCGATGGAAATGCAATTGATCGCCCCGATCCGCCGGGCCAGAGGATCAACGCGATCCACAAGGGCCATAGCCGCTTCCTTATGGGGAACAGTGATATTCACCCCGGAAAAACCGAGCGGATAAAGGCCCCTGATCGCTGAGGCCAGATTTTGCGGTCGCACCATCAAGGGCACATAATCCCCCGCAAGACCATGACGATCGAGCCAGAAACGGTGCAGATGCGGTGACAGGGAATGACCAATCGGCCATCCCATCACGCCTGCCAGTTTTGGTGTTTGGTGAGCCATTATTCCAAAATCAGCTTTTCTGTCCGCAAAATTTCCAAAAGCGGCAGTAAAGGCAAGCCCAGAATGGAGAAATAATCACCTTCGATCTTCTCGAAAAGCTGCACGCCTTCCGCCTCCAAACAATAGCCGCCGACAGATTGATATAAAGCCTCACCCCCCAAAGCGAGATAGTGATCAAGAAAAGCATCGGAAAAATGCCGCATCCATAAAATGGCCTGCTAATCCCATTGCCAAAGGATCGCCCCATCAAAAGTTAGGGCCACCGCACTATGCAGATGATGTGTCTGCCCGCGTAAAGAGAGAAGCTGTTGGCGCAGGCTGCTTTCATCCGCTGCTTTTGATAAAAGTGTTTGATCATGGATCAGGGTTTGATCCGCCCCGATCACATAAGAGCCTGGCCAATCATGGGATATGGCCAGCGCCTTTTCCCGGGCTAAAGCGGGGGCAATGGCCAAGAGATCAGGCTGATCCTGCGCCAGACAATGATCCTTGATCGGCTGTTCATCCATGGCGCTTGCTTTCACCTCAAAGGAAAGGCCCGCATCGCGCAAAATCTTTGCCCGCACCGGACTTTTCGAGGCGAGGATCAAAGGCTTGTTCATTCCTTTTCCTTTTGATGCGAGCTTGCTTCCCGGGCCGAATGCAACCTTAAAATCGCTGCTGCGGTTTCCTCAATGGAGCGCCGGGTAACATCGATCACCGGCCAATGATTGTCGCTGCACAAACGCCGACAGGCCAGAACCTCAAGCTTCACCGCCTCCATATCCACATAAGCTGTAGACGGAGCTTCGCGCATGGATCGCAGGCGATTGGTGCGCACCTGCACCAAACGATCCGGGCTTGCGGTTAATCCCACCACCAGTGCATTCAAGGGTCCATAAAGCTCGGGCGGCAATACAGCATTGGGAACAAAAGGAATATTGGCCGTTTTAAAGCCCTTGTTTGCCAGATAGATACTGGTCGGCGTTTTTGAGGTGCGCGACACCCCCACCAGAATAATATCGGCCGACAGCAGATCATGGGCCATCTGCCCATCATCATGGGCCATGGTGTAATGCAGCGCATCGATCCGATCAAAATAATCGCGATCCATTTCATGCTGCCGGCCCGGCAGGCCGCGTGATTGCGCCCCTAAAAACTGGCCCAGAGCGCTGATCACCGGATCCAGAACCGATACATGCTGAATATTAAGAGCCGAACAATGACGGGTCAATTCCCGACGGATGTCCTCATTGACAAGGGTATACATCACCAGCCCGGGGCGATCTTCGATGAATTCCATGATCCGTTCCATCTGGCGCGCTGTGCGCACCATAGGCCAGATATGTTTTTCTGCGCGGGCCTCTTCAAATTGAACCAAAGCCGCCTTGGCCATGGCCTCCAGGGTTTCCCCGGTTGAATCAGATACCAGATGCAGATGAAAACGCTGAGGAGCCGGGGGCTTTTCCATGAAAGGGGGAAACACTCATCTAAGAAAAGGGGGTGAGAAAGCTGTGGATAAAGATCGAACAAAAATCCTATCAACGAGAATGCCGAACAAATGTCCGCAAGTGAACTTTTTTATTCCGTATTCATTCTTGTTTTTCAACACCCACTGATAAAGGGGATAACCAATCAAGGCATAGGGCCTGAACGCCTAAGATTTGCCCTTAAAGGTCAAAAAAAAATCTTTGGATTGATATCTGTTGAATCTACCCAAGAAACTGTTGATAACTGTGGGGATAAAGATTGATCCCCGGTTTTCACAAGATACCACTACCACTTCAATCTTATAGATTCTTATAAAGTTTAAGATAGTAGTAGAAGGCAGGCAGATCCCATCGTGATTGAAAAACCCATTCTCAGTGTCTTGAAAGGCGAGCGTCACACCCGGCCCCCTTTCTGGTTCATGCGTCAGGCTGGTCGCTATCTGGCGGAATATCGTGCGGTGCGAGCCAAGGCGGGAAGTTTTCTCGATTTGGTCTATAACCCCGATCTTGCCACCGAAGTGACCTTGCAGCCGGTTCATCGTTTGAAAACCGATGGAGCGATTCTTTTTTCCGATATTCTGATTGTTCCCCATGCTTTGGGTCAGGATGTCGCCTTCAAACAAGGTGAAGGCCCGGTCCTTGATCCCATCACCTCGCGGGCTGATTTTGCCAAATTATCCCTTGATGCTTTGGATGAGCGAGCGGCACCGGTTTATCAAACCGTGCGGCAGGTGCTGGTGGCTTTGCCTCCTTCTGTCACCCTGATCGGTTTTTGCGGCGGCTTATGGACGGTGGCAAGCTATATGGTGGCGGGTCGCGGGGGGGATGAACAGGCTGCGGCCAAGGCCTGGGCCTATCATGATCCCGAAGGCTTTGATCAGCTTCTCGCTCTTTTGGAAGAGGCTAGCTTTCATTATCTTGTGGGGCAGATCGATGCCGGGGCGGAAGTGATCCAGATTTTTGAAAGCTGGGCGGGTAATCTTCCAGAACCGGTTTTTGAACGCTTTGTCATCGCCCCCACGCAGCGCCTGGTGGCGCGATTAAAGGCGGCGCGGCCAACCATACCCATCATCGGCTTTCCCCGTGCTGCTGGGCCTTATCTGGGCGATTATGCGCAAAAAACCGGAGTGGATGCGATCTCCCTCGATAGTGGGATGAAGCTTTCCTATGCTGATCAGTGTTTACCGGCCAAAATGGCCGTGCAGGGTAATCTCGATCCGCAATATGTGGTGGCGGGTGGTGATCTGATGGAGATTGAAACCGCGCGGATTTTGAAAGCCCTGAGGGGACGCCCGCATATTTTCAATTTAGGCCATGGCTTTGTTCCCCATACGCCGGTGGCCCATGTGGAAAGGCTTGCCGCTTTCCTTCATGAATGGCACGATCAATCCCAATGATAGCCAAAGCGAGAACAGGATCTTTTTCATGACACTTTATCTTTGGATAAAGGCACTTCATCTGATTGCGGTGATTTTCTGGATGGCGGGCATGTTCATGTTGCCGCGCTATTTTGCCTATCACGCCGAAGCGATCAAAGGCTCTGATGAAGATCGTAAATGGATTGATCGCGAGCGGAAATTGCTGCGTATCATCATCAATCCATCCATGATCGCGACCTGGATTTTTGGTTTATCCCTCGCAGCCTCCTATGGCTTTGCTGAAGCCTGGCTTCATGTGAAATTGCTGTTTGTGGTGGGCCTTACCGTGCTGCACATCATGCTGGCGCGTTGGCGTAAGGTTTTTGAACGGGGTGAGAATGTCCGCAGTTCAAAATTCTATCGGATGATCAATGAAATCCCCACCATCAGCACGATTATCATTGTCATTCTCGTGATTGTGAAACCGTTCTGATAGAATTTCTTTGATTTAGCTTGACTTCAGGGCGTTAGCTGATAGCGTTCAGTCTGAATGGCACCTTCGGGCCTTTTTTCTTCAGGGTCTTTGAAATTGCCGGATATGCCCTTTGATTGTCTTTCCTGTCGGCATATTTTTGTATTTTTCCCCTCTTTATCATCAGGTTCACTGTCTATTCGGCTTGATGATCCCCCCTTCCCAGACCTTTCCAATATCCATCCAGAGTTCCTATCCCATGAATCTTCAGGATCTGAAAAATAAAACGCCCAGTGATCTTTTGGCTCTTGCTGAAGAACACGGGATTGAAAATGCCAGCACTTTGCGCAAACAGGATATGATGTTTGCCATTCTGAAAAATCTTGCCGAACGGGGCGAGGATATTTCAGGCGGTGGCGTGATCGAAATTTTGCAGGATGGATTTGGTTTTTTGCGGTCGCCAGAAGCCAGCTATCTTGCGGGTCCTGATGATATCTATGTCAGCCCCAGCCAGATCCGGCGTTTTGGTTTGCGCACCGGCGATACGGTCGAAGGCCAGATCCGGGCGCCCAAGGATGGGGAGCGTTATTTTGCTCTGCTCAAAGTCAACACCATCAATTTCGATGAGCCGGAAAAAATTCGCCATAAGGTGAATTTCGATAATTTGACCCCGCTTTATCCTGATGAACGGATCAATCTCGATCCTCAGGATCCCACGATCAAGGATCTGACCCCACGCATTATCGATCTCGTGACCCCGATTGGCAAAGGCCAAAGGGCTTTGATCGTGGCGCCGCCGCGCACGGGTAAAACCATGGTTTTGCAAAATATTGCCAAGGCCATCACCCATAATCACCCGGAAATTTATCTGTTGGTTCTGTTAATTGATGAACGACCGGAAGAAGTGACCGACATGCAGCGCTCGGTGAAGGGTGAGGTGGTGTCCTCGACCTTTGATGAGCCTGCAACCCGCCATGTGCAGGTTGCTGAAATGGTGATCGAAAAAGCCAAACGGCTGGTGGAACATAAAAAAGATGTGGTGATTCTGCTCGATTCCATCACCCGTCTTGCGCGGGCTTATAATACAGTGGTTCCCAGCTCGGGCAAAGTGCTCACCGGCGGTGTGGATGCCAATGCTTTGCAAAGGCCAAAGCGCTTTTTTGGTGCCGCGCGCAATATCGAAGAGGGTGGCTCTTTATCGATCATCGCCACCGCTCTGGTCGAGACGGGATCGCGCATGGATGAGGTGATTTTTGAAGAATTCAAAGGCACCGGCAATTGCGAACTGATCCTTGATCGGAAGGTTTCCGATAAGCGCGTTTTCCCCGCTATCGATATTCTGAAATCCGGCACCCGGAAAGAAGAATTGATCCTCCCCAAAGATCAACTGGCCAAGACCTGGGTCTTGCGGCGTATTCTGCAGCCCATGGGCACCACCGACGCCATTGAATTCCTGATCGGGAAGTTGAAGGAAACGAAAACCAATGAGGACTTCTTCACCTCGATGAATAATTGAGCGCATTTAAAAACCCCCCGATGATCATGAATCAGCATCGGGGGGTTTGATGTTTCACGTGAAACATGGGGTTCAAATGGTTCTCTCGTCTCAATCCTAACCGATATTCTCTTTTAAAAATGCGGCTGTTCGGGCATTGGCCTTTTCGGCGGCCGCCTGATCAAAATGAGTGCCACCCGGGCGGGCAAAAGCGTGATCCACATCCGCATAGTCATGCATAATCACATGATCATGACCATCGAGCGCCTGATGGATGGCGGCCTGCGCCTGTTTATCAACAAAGCCATCTTCGCGGGCGATGTGGAGCATTAATTTGCCTTTGATATGGGCCGCTTCATCCAGCTTTCCATCAATACCCACACCATAATAACCAATGGCCGCATCGGCATCGGTTCGGCAGGCACTGAGATAAGCCAGCATTCCACCCAAGCAATAGCCGATTACTGCCACCTTGCCGCTGCTCCCTTCGATATCGCGGGCGGTGGTGATGGTTGCGGCGATATCTTCGATGCCCTTATCAAGATCAAAGCCTTTATAAAGTTCGAAAGCCCGATCCCAATCTTTGGACAATTTGTCATTCAATTGAATATCGGGTTCCTGTCGCCAAAAAAGATCTGGGCAAATGGCGATATAACCATCTTCGGCCAGCTTGTCGCAAATCAGGCGCATCGGTGTGTTGACGCCGAAAATTTCCTGAATGGCCACAACCACAGACCCCGATCCGCTTTCAGGATAAGCAACATAGGCTTTAAAACGGCCTGATTGATCCTTGGCGTCGATATTGATGGTGCGTGCGGGCATTGTTGTCTCCTTGGTTTGAAATGATTTATTGCGATAAATGCCGATTATAAGGGAAGCTGAGGCGCAATGCCTTCCAAGCGGATGAGGGCGGCTTTGGAGTCGAGGCCGCCCATTCCGGAATAGCCGGTTAGATTGCCTTGAGCGCTCAACACCCTGTGGCAGGGGATGATGATCGGGATCGGGTTGGTTCTGCAGGCATTGCCCATGGCGCGGGCCTTCGTGCCGATCTTATGGGCCAGGTCGCCATAGCTTTGAGTGGTGCCATAGGGGATCTGGCTGATGGCAGACCAGGCCCGCTTTTGAAAATCACTGCCATGGGGATTTAACGGCAGATCGAACAGGGTGCGGACTCCATCGAAATAATCCTGTACCTGCTGGGCTGCTTCGATCAAAAGGGCGCTGGGCTGCTGGCGATCGCCCCATCCCCATTCCAAAGCGATGATATGATCATCCTCTTCAAACAAGGTGAGATCGCCCAAGGGGCTGTGAAGAGATAAAATGCCCATGGGTTTAGTCTCCGCCCTCGAAGATCGGATCACCGGTTCGCGCGCTTTTCAAAAGCGTTGCAAAAGCCTGAGGATCAGTGATCGGTTGGCTGCATTTTTGCTGGGTGCATAAGGTCATCTGATCAGCCTTAAGGCTTTGATCTTGAATATAGTTCAGGATTGCATTGGGCAGGGATAAACCATGAAGGCTGGCTTTCAAGGCTCCCTCCAATGGTTGCACATCCTTTTGCATCAGGCTGATTTCAAGGCCGTTGAACAGGGTATCGCAGGCATTGAGAAAGGACAGATGAGGGAAAAACTGGGCAATGGCCGGTTCTGAATAGGTTGCCAGCAAATGATCCGCGCGCGTTTTCCATTGCAGATCGCCGGTGATGGCGAACAGGCGTGCAAAATTTTCCAGCATCGTCGCATTGCCGGATGGCTGGGCCCCATCATGGGCGGATTTTGGGCGCATCAGCAAATCTTCGGCATCTTTTGCCGCCGTGAAATAGCCCCCCGTTTCTTCATCCTTGAACAGGTTTTCCACCCTTTCAGCCCAAAAGAGGGCCTGTTCAAGATAAAGGGTATCGGCCGTAGTTTCATAAAGCGTCAGGCCCGCGCGGATCATCTGGGCATGATCATCGAGAAGGGAGACGGTCGTGATCCGGCCCCCCCGCGCGGCATGATAAAGGCGGCCATCGGGGCCGCTCATGGTGTTTTTGATCCATGCGAACACATGGCGGGCCCGTTCCAGCCAATCTGGCCGCTCGAAAACCGAAGCGGCCTTGCAGGCGGCGGCAATCATCAGGCCATTCCAATCGCATAAGATCTTATCATCAAGGGCTGGGCGCACCCGCTCTGTGCGATCACGAAACAGGATCGCCCGGCATTGAGCCAGGCGGTTTTCCGTTTCATTATTCTGGGGAAAGGCGCTGTGCAGGCGATTGAGGATGGTGACCCCTTCCCAATTTCCTTCATCGCGCACATCATAATGCTCACAAAAGAGCGCGGCATCCTCGGGGCTGAGCAGAGCAGCGATCTGCGCCTTTGTCCAGACATAGAATTTGCCTTCCACGCCTTCGCTATCGGCATCCAAAGATGCAGCATAGGCCCCTTCGGCGGTGATCATTTCACGTTCGAGCCACTCCATGCTTTCAGCCACACGCAGGCGATAAAGGGAGGATCGGGTTTCGCGCCAAACTTCGGTATAAAGGGCGATGAGCTGGGCATTGTCATAAAGCATTTTTTCAAAATGCGGCACCAGCCAGCGTTCATCCACCGTATAGCGCGAAAATCCCCCGCCCAGATGATCATAAAGTCCGCCCATCGCCATTTGATCAAGGGCACGTTCCACGGCCTGAAACCAGTTTTCCTGTTGGGCTCGGATGGCGCCGCGCCACAGAAATTCGAGCATATGGGGTTGGGGGAATTTGGGTGCTCCTGCCATGCCGCCATGGCGCGGGTCCATATGATGGAAAAGCTTGGTAGCGATTTGATCCAGCAGATGGGGCTCTATTCTTGGCTGCGAGCCATGAAGGGATTTAGTTTCATAAAGCTTTTCCAGATGCTCCAGCAAGATGGTGCTGTTTTCAGCCACCTGTTCGCGATTGCTGTGATAGAGGGCTGCGACCCGATCCAGCACCTCGATAAAGCCCGGACGCCCATACGAAGCCTGTGCCGGAAAATAGGTGCCACCCCAGAAAGGCTCGCCCTTTGGGGTCAGAAACATCGTGAGCGGCCATCCCCCCGGCTGTCCCATCAGCGATAAAGAGGACATATAAAGCGTATCGATATCGGGGCGCTCTTCGCGATCCACCTTGATATTGATGAAAAGCCTGTTCATTTGTTCGGCAATGTCTGGATCCTCGAAGCTTTCATGGGCCATCACATGGCACCAATGGCAGGCAGCATAGCCCACCGAAAGCAGGATCGGCTTGTTTTGGGCCTGGGCTTCAGCCAAAGCTTTTGGCCCCCAGGGCCGCCAATCCACCGGATTATCGGCATGCTGGAGCAGATAGGGGCTTGATTCAAATCGCAATTGGTTGTCTGACATGCGCGGGTAACCTATTTTTCTGGGGATGCTGGCTCGGTGGCGATTCCGATCCATGCACAGGCTACGCGGGTGGGCCGCAAGCCGCAAGGAGGCCAGACCATGAAAATTACCGTGGATATCGATTGTACGCCAAAAGAATTGCGCAGCTTTTTCGGCTTGCCTGATTTAGAGCCCTTGCAGCAGGAAATCATGGCGCAAATGCAACGCCGGGCGAGCGAGGGGCTGAGTGCCGAAGATCTTCAGCAGATGATGAGCGGCTGGATGACCGGGGCCAGCACGGGCATGGAGCAGTTTCAAAAGCTTGTGCAGGCTGCCATGACCAGCACCAAGCCTAAAAGCTGAGCCATGGACGCCGCACAGGACAGTATTTTTGCGCTGGCCAGTGGCCATGGCCGGGCTGGGGTTAGTGTTGTGCGGCTGTCTGGCCCCCGGGTGATGGCGGCTTTGGCCAGCCTGACGCGGAAAAGCCCTCCGCCGCCGCGTCTGGCATCAGTGCGCCGACTTTATGATCCGCAATCAGGGGCTTTGCTGGATGAGGCTTTGGTTCTGGTTTTTGCCGCACCCGCCAGCTTCACCGGTGAGGATGTGGTGGAATTGCATCTTCATGGTGGGCGGGCGGTGGTAGCCTCGGTTCTGGAGGGTTTATCAAAAATCAAAGGCCTGCGAGGCGCAGAGCCGGGGGAATTTACCCGCCGTGCTTTTGAGCAGGGGCGGATGGATCTGACGGAGGCCGAAGCCATCAATGATCTGGTGATGGCACAAACAGCGGCCCAACAGCAACAGGCGCTGCGGCAGATGGGCGGCGCCCTCGGGCGGATTTATGAAGATTGGCGCCAGCGGCTGATGCATGCCTATGCCCGGATCGAGGCCGATATCGATTTTCCCGATGAAGATCTGCCAGAAGATATAGTGGATACGCTCCGCCCAGATATGATGCGCCTGCTGGATGAAATCAGCACCCATCTTGGCGATGATCATCGGGGCGAGCGACTGCGCGAGGGCGTGTCCATTGTTTTGCTGGGTGCGCCCAATGTTGGAAAATCAAGCCTTTTAAATGCGTTATCTAAAAAGGATGCCGCGATTGTTTCAGATATTGCGGGAACCACCCGCGATGTGATTGAGGTGCAGATGAATCTGTTGGGCTATCCTGCCAGCCTGATCGATACGGCGGGCATCCGGGAAGCCGGAGACAGTATTGAAAGCGAAGGCGTGCGCCGAGCGCTGGACAAGGCGCATCAGGCGGATATTCGGGTTCTTCTGCTCGATGCCGCTGCGCATATCATTGGGGATGGAGATGATCCCGGAGATCACGCGCCTGTCTTTGATCTTTCGCATCTGCCAGCCGATCTTGTGCGCTTGCGGGATGATGCAGATATCATCCTTTTGAACAAGGCGGATCAACTCACCCACCCCCCTTATGGGCGCCAGCCAGGTGAGGAGAGGCTTTTTGTGATCTCGGTGACCGCAGATCGCGGGATTGCGGACTTATTGGAGGCGCTATCGCATCGGGTGATGGAATTATGCGATGTGCGGGAAGCCCCGGCGCTCACCCGCATTCGCCACCGCCAAGCCCTTGAAGACGCCCAAGCCTGTTTGCAACGCTACATGCAGGCGGATGCCGAGCATAGGGATCCGGTGCTGGCCGCGGAGGATATCCGCATGGCGGCGCGGGCGGTGGGGCGGATCACCGGGCAGGTGGATGTGGAGTCGATGCTGGATATCGTCTTTTCCTCATTCTGCATTGGAAAATAGTGTAAAATCTTGTGGCTTACGAGGAGTGCTGGCCGATGTTTCACGTGAAACATTGCTATTCAGCCACTCTGTTTTCGATAAGGCGCGCCCAACAAACGTGCAATGACGTTTGACCTTTTGATCGCCCGAACATAAGGTGCGGCACAGGTGCAAGCGATGATAGGCTTGGCCAAATCAGTCAATCTGAAAAGGGTGCCGGGTGAACGATTCCTTTGATGTGATCATTATTGGCGGTGGCCATGCTGGCTGCGAAGCCGCTGCGGCCTCGGCGCGCATCGGGGCGAGAACCCTTTTGCTTACCCACCGTCTGGATCATATCGGGGTGATGTCGTGCAATCCGGCGATTGGCGGATTGGGCAAGGGCCATCTGGTTCGTGAAATTGATGCTTTGGATGGCCTGATGGGGCGGGTGGCCGATGCCTCGGGGATTCAATTTCGCCTGCTCAATCGGCGCAAGGGGCCGGCCGTGCAGGGGCCGCGTTGTCAATCGGATCGCGCCCTTTATGCTCGCGCTATGCAAGATCATTTGGCCAATATTGCGGGGCTGACGCTGCGTGCGGCTTCTGTCGAAGATCTGATTATCGATCAGAATGCCGATGCGGGTGCAAAAGTTACGGGTGTTGTGCTGGCGGACGGTGCGGTGGTGCGCGCCCCGCATGTGGTTTTGACCACCGGCACATTTTTGCGCGGCCTTATTCATCTGGGTCCAAAAACCATCCCCGCCGGCCGTATGGGCGAAGCGCCGGCGGTGGGCTTGTCCCTTTCTCTTGAGCGTGCGGGTTTTAGCCTTGGCCGACTGAAAACCGGAACGCCGCCCCGGCTGGATGGGCGCAGCATCGATTGGTCCCAATGCGAAGAGCAGCCGGGCGATCAGCCGCCGGTCCCATTTTCCACCCTGACCAGCCAGATCACGGTTCCACAGATTTCATGCTATATCACCCGTACCACCCGCGAAACGCATCAGGTGATCAGCGATAATCTGCATTTATCTGCGATGTATTCCGGGCGGATCGAAAGCCGTGGTCCCCGCTATTGCCCATCCATCGAAGATAAGATCGTGCGCTTTGCCGATAAGGATAGCCATCAGATCTTTCTGGAGCCCGAAGGTTTGGATAGCCATCTGGTTTATCCCAATGGCATTTCAACGAGCCTGCCCGCAGATGTACAACTGGCCCTGATCCACACCATGCCCGGCCTGCAAAAAGCCGAGATCGTGCGTCCCGGCTATGCCATTGAATATGATTATATCGATCCCCGCGAATTGCGCCCAAGCTTAGAGACACGGCGCGTTTCCGGCCTTTATCTGGCAGGCCAGATCAATGGCACCACTGGCTATGAAGAGGCAGCGGCCCAAGGGCTTTTGGCGGGAACGAATGCTGCTTTGTCTGCGTCAGGTGCTGCACCCTTCATTCTGGATCGCGCCGATGCTTATATGGGCGTGATGATCGATGATCTGATCACCCGGGGCACCGCCGAGCCCTATCGGATGTTTACCAGCCGGGCAGAATATCGCCTGCATTTGCGGGCGGATAATGCCGATCAAAGGCTGACGGAAAAAGGCCTGGCCATCGGCCTGGTGGGGCCGGAACGGGCGGCGCATTGGCAGGATAAATCCGATCAGTTGGATCGGGCGCGCCAGCAGCTTCAGGCTTTGCATACCACTCCCGATGAGGCGGGTTCCTATGGGATCAGCCTGCGCAAGGATGGCCGCCGCCGCACGGCTTTCGAGCTTTTGAGCTATCCGGAAATCGATCCCGATGCCTTGCGCCGCGTTTGGCCTGAAGCGATGGCGGCTTTGCAATCCGAGGCTTTGGAACAGGTGCGGATCGAAGCCCGCTATGCCACCTATCTGGATCGTCAGGCCCATGATATTGCCGCCTTCAGAAAAGACGAAGGGCTGACCATTCCGGCGGATTTCGATTTTGCCGATCTTCCGGGGCTATCGAATGAATTGCAGGAAAAATTCGCACAGGCCCGGCCCGCGACCTTGGGGGCTGCGGCACGGATTTCCGGAGTGACCCCGGCGGCCCTGACCCTTATCCTGTCGCATCTGAAAAAACGAACGAAAGCGGCATGAGCAGGGGGCTTCAATCTATGGGTTCGCTCAGCGTCAGATCGCCAGACTTGTGGCCAGCGAGCTTGGCAAAAGAGCGGCTCGATGTTTCACGTGAAACATATGAGCGCTTGTGCCTTTATGAAGCGCTTTTGAAAAAATGGCAGGCAAAGATCAATCTGATTGGCCCGGTAACCGTGGATCATATCTGGACGCGCCATTTTCTTGATAGTGCTCAGATAGTGGCGCAGGTTCGTGATCATTCGTCTTTGTATCCGGGGGCGGAAAAGGGTGAAAAGCCAAGCTGGTTGGATCTGGGGGCCGGGGCGGGATTTCCCGGCCTTGTGCTGGCCTGTTTTGATGCGGGCCCCGTGCATCTGGTGGAAAGCGATCAGCGTAAATGCAGCTTTTTGCGGCAGGTAATCCGGGAAACCGGGGTGAATGCCACCATCCACCACAGCCGGATCGAGCAGCTTGCGCCTTTTCCGGTGGATATCATCACCGCCCGCGCCCTGGCCCCATTGGATCAGCTTTTGGCTTATGGGGAAAAATTCTGCACACCTCAAAGTGAATACTGGTTTTTGAAGGGACGGTCCGTGCAAGAGGAATTGACCCGCTGCCAACAATCCTGGACAGTTGAGGCGGAGCTTTTTGAAAGCTGGACCGACCCCCAGGCAATCCTCATTCAGATAAGGGCGGCAAGCCGTGCAGGATAAAAAACCCATAAGCCCCCGGATCATTGCCGTTGCCAATCAAAAGGGCGGGGTGGGGAAAACCACGACCGCCATCAATCTGGCAACCGCCTTATCGGCCATCGGGAAAAAGGTGATGATCCTTGATCTTGATCCGCAGGGGAATGCCTCCACCGGATTTGGGATTGATCGCGCGCAGCGGTCTTTATCGTCTTATGATCTGGTGATGGGCGAAGCCGATATAGCCTCGGTCTTGGTGAAAACGGGGATTCCCGGGCTTTATGTGGTGCCCTCGACCATCGATCTTTCCGGCGCTGATATGGAATTGGTGACCATGCCGCGCCGGGCTTATCGCCTGCGGGATATGCTGGAAAAAGATCCCGGCCTTGCTGGCTTTGATTATGTTCTGATCGATTGTCCGCCGTCGCTTTCCCTGCTCACCTTGAATGCCCTGACGGTGGCGGAACAGGTCTTGGTGCCCTTGCAATGTGAATTTTTCGCCCTTGAAGGCTTATCGCTTTTGCTGCGGACGATCGAGCGGGTGCGGTCAAGCTATAATCCATCTTTGGCCATTGCCGGTGTGGTGCTGACCATGTTTGACAAGCGCAATCGCTTGAGCGAGCAGGTCGCCCGGGATGTGCGCGATTATCTGGGGGATGTGGTGTTCAAAACCGTGATCCCGCGCAATGTGCGTGTATCAGAAGCGCCAAGCCATGGAAAACCCGCGCTTTTATATGATCACCGCTGTTCGGGCAGCCAGGCCTATATGAAATTGGCCAGTGAAGTTTTGCGCAGAGAAGGAAGGGCACGGGCGGCATGAGCGATCCTCAGCAAACAGCAAAGCCAAAAACGCGGGCGGTTCAGCGGGGTTTGGGCCGGGGGCTTTCTGCCCTGATGGATGATTATCCGCTGGATGAGGGCCATGATACACAAGGACGGGCCGGTGGGCGCGATGGGGATGGGGTGCGGGTTTTGCCGATCCATCATCTGATGGCCAATCCGTTTCAGCCCCGGCGGATCTTTGATGCGGAAGAACTGCAATCGCTGGCCGAATCTATTCGGGAAAAAGGCGTGTTGCAGCCCATTCTGGTGCGAAAATCGGCCAAAGATGGCGCTGATGGGCCGCGTTATGAAATCATTGCCGGGGAGCGGCGCTGGCGGGCATCCCAAAAAGCGGGCCTGCATGATGTCCCGGTTCTGGTGCGCGATCTGGATGATCGGGCGGCGCTGGAAGTGGCGATCATCGAAAATATCCAAAGGCGCGATCTTTCGGCCATCGAAGAAGCGCAGGGTTATCTGCGCTTGATCGATGATTTCGGCCATAAGCAGGATGAAATCGCTAAGGCTGTGGGGAAATCCCGCAGCCATATCGCCAATCTTTTGCGTCTGCTCAGCCTGCCTGAAGCGGTGCGGCATATGGTGGATGATGGCCGCCTGAGCATGGGCCATGCCCGTGCCTTGATCGGTACTTCTGATCCTTTGGCTTTGGCGAAAAAAGCCATCGAGGGGGAATTGAGCGTGCGGGCGGTGGAAAAGCTCGTCAATGCACAAAAAGATCAGCGAAAAGTGCCAACAGCCAGCCAATCATCATCCTCTTCATCAGTGGGTCATAAGCCCGGCACATTCCGGAAAGACGCCGATACCCGGGCTTTGGAGCAGGATCTCAGCCAATCTTTGGGTTTTGTTGTGAGCATCGATCATAAGGGGGATGCGGGCGGGCAGGTCACGATCCGCTATGCCTCATTAGAACAGCTTGATGATCTGTGCCAGGCGCTGATCGAGCGCTAAAGCAGTACCACATTGCGTGAGAGCGGCAGGAAAAAGGCTGGTGCGATTCTTTAGAAAACCGTACCAACCCATTGATCCAAGAGCCTTATGATCCAACGGCTCGCGACATGATCGAGCGCAGATGCCGGGCCGCAAAAGACAGCTTCGCCACCGAAAGGGGGCCGCTTGATTTCAGATCAGCCAAAAGCCGATCTGCCCGCATCCGGGTCATGTCCTGCTCTTTAAACCAGAGGCTCACGGCTTCCGCCCCCTGATCGCTGGCGGTATTTTGCAGGATATAGCGGGTGAGTTCCCGTTGTTGATCGGCCAGATCATCCAAAACCGCCCGGGCGGCCAAACGATCCCAATGATCTTCGGTTGAAATCAACTCGCTGGTCTGGCGCAGCCAATCAAAGCCGATGCATTCCCCCACTTCGGAAAAAGCGCGGCCCACATCCACCACATCCCGGCCCAAAGCCATGGCCACTTTTTGCACATCGCAGCAAAACCCGAGCATCTGCAGGGAAACCACCCGGCGTGCGAGCTCAAGGGGCGAGCCTTGTTCTTGATACATCGCCACCCGGGTTTGATAGGCCTCCCGCGACAGGGGGGATAAAACCTCTTCCGGTTGTGCCAAAAGGGCCGCCACCCCATCGCCATAGGTTTCGATCAGGGGTTTGAGGGCCAAAGGGCGATCTTCATTGCGCAAAAACCAGATGGTTTGCTGTTTGATCAGGGTGGTCAACTCCAGATGCATCAGGGTTTGAATGGTTGAGGGCACCTGATGATCAAGAGCATCGATCTGTGGCCATAGGCTATGCAGCCGGAAAATATCCCGCACCACCAGAAAAGCGCTGAAAATCTGATCAACACCAAGGCCGGTTTCCTCGCGCACCTCATAAACAAAGGTCAGCCCGGCGCGATTCACCACCTGATTAACCAAAATGGTGGCGATCATTTCCCGGCGCAAGCGATGATTTTCCAAGGATTTTGGAAAGCGTTCCACCAGAATATCAGGAAAGCCCAAGCATAATTCAGGCTGTAAAAATGGATCATCCAAAAGATCAGCCCGGGTCATGACGGCTTTCAGACTGAGCTTGGCATAAGCCATGAGGACCGATAATTCCGGTCGGCTCAGCCCTTTTTGCGTCACCGCAAGTTCGGAAAACTGCTCTTCGCTGGGCAGAAATTCGATATCGCGATCCAGCGTTCCCTCGCGGGCAAGGGTGCGGATGAGGCCGGCATGGCTTTCCCGGGCGCCTGCAGCTTGCGCCTCGGCGTGGCTAAGGGCTTGTGTCTGCAGATAATTGTCTTCCAAAACAATAGCGGCCACGGCATCCGTCATCTCGGCTAAAAGCGAGTCGCGGTTTTGGGGTTTTAGGGTGCCTGTGGCCATGGCATCGGCCAGCAGGATTTTGATATTGACCTCTTTATCCGAACAATCGACACCGGCGGAATTATCGATGAAATCGGTATTGATCCGGCCGCCGGCGCGGGCAAATTCGATTCGCGCTTTCTGGGTCATCCCCAGATTAGCCCCTTCGCCCACACAGCTTGCCCGCAATTCGCTCGCATTGATCCGCAAGATATCATTGGCCCGGTCGCCGGCATCGGCGTGGCTTTCTTCCGTGGCTTTCACATAGGTACCGATCCCCCCAAACCACAAAAGATCGGCTTTGGCCTTCAGGATATGATGGATCAGTTGGGTGGGGGTGAGGCTGTCTTTGTCGATCCCCAAAAAGGCTTTGATCTGCGGGTTGAGGCGGATGGATTTGGCACTGCGCGACCACACCCCGCCGCCTTCGGATATGAGGCTGGTATCATAATCCGCCCAGCTTGATCGGTTGAGCGCAAATAAACGCTGGCGCTCCTTGAAGCTGGCATCAGCATGGGCTTCGGGATCGGGATCGATGAAGATATGGCGATGATCAAAAGCAGCGCGCAGGCGGATGGCACGGGATAAAAGCATGCCATTGCCAAACACATCCCCCGACATATCCCCCACCCCGATCACGGTGAAAGGATCGATGTCCACATTCAGCCCGCGTTCGCGGAAATGGCGCTCCACTGAAACCCAGGCACCCCGGGCGGTAATGGCCATGGCTTTATGGTCATAGCCCTGGCTGCCGCCGGATGCGAAGGCATCGCCGAGCCAGAATTTGCGTTCTTTGGCGATCTGGTTGGCAATGTCGGAAAAGCTTGCGGTGCCTTTATCGGCGGCAACCACCAGATAAGGATCATCCTCATCATGGCAAAGAACCCGATCCGGATGCGTCAGCGTTCCATCCACAAGATTATCGGTGATCGATAACAGGCTGCAGATAAAGCGTTTATAGCAGGCGATCCCTTCATCCAGAATGGCTTCACGATCCCCGCCCGTGGGCAGATTTTTGGGAACGAAGCCCCCCTTTGCGCCCACCGGCACGATCACCGCATTCTTCACATGCTGGGCTTTCACCAGCCCTAAAACTTCGGTCCGGAAATCCTGGCGCCGATCCGACCAGCGCAAACCCCCGCGCGCCACCGGCCCCCAGCGCAGATGCACCCCTTCAACACGCGGAGAATAAACAAAGATTTCCCGCCATGGCCGGGGCAAGGGCGCTTCATCCACATCATGGGACCTGATCTTGATGGCAAGGCCTGTAGTGCCATCCGAGCCTTTGTCGCAATCAAGGGATTGATAGAAATTGGTGCGAACGCTGGCTTTGATCAGGCTGAAAAAGGCCCGCAGGATGCGATCCTCATCAAGGCCCGTGACCTGATCGAGCGCTTCATGAAAGCGGCTTTCAAGGCTAGCCACCCGCGCATCACGCTGATCATCTTTTGTCCCATCGGGGGTCCCATCGGGATCAAAGCGGGCCGCAAACAGATCAAACAGATCGCGGCTGATCTGGGGATGATCGCGCAGGCATCGGGCCACATAGACCTGACCGAAAGGCAGGCCAAGCTGCCGCATGAAGCGGCTATAGGCGCGCAAAACCACGATCTGCCGGGCGGTGAGGCTGCAATCAATGGCCAGGCTGTTGAAGCTGTCGTCTTCCACCCGCCCGGTCCAGACATGAACCAAAAGATCTTCGACCAAGGGCTTGAGCGTTTTGATATCGAGATGGGCACCGGATTTGAGCAGGAAGAAATCATGAATGCAGCCGCCTTCCTCGCGCTCCAGCTCATAGGCATGTTCGCTGATCACCTTCAGGCCCAGATGCTCGAGCATCGGCAGGCACTGGCTCAGGGGGATGATCTCGCTGCCATGGTACATTTTGAGCCGCAGGGCATCGGGGCGGTCGGTTTCCCGGCGATACAGATCAAAGCCGATGCCTTCACTCTGGCGCAGGGCATGGATTTTGGCAATGTCGAGCACACCATGATCAGGATCGAAATCTTCCTGATAACCAAGCGAGAAAATCTGGCCATAGCGATTATAAAGATGGATACCATCCTCTTCGCCATGGCGCTCCACCAGATGTTCGCGCAGCAATTCGGGCCAGCCCTTTACGGCTTCGGCCAGCCTTTGATCGATCATCGCCTCATCGGCTTTGGGAACCTGGCCGGGCTTGGTGCGGATGATGAAATGCCAGCGGGCCATCACATCATCGGATAGCTGGGCGTAATAAACCGAAATTTCGCCATTGAAGGCATCGCATAAAATGCTTTCAACGGCCTGACGCAGCCCGGAATGATAAACATCGCGCGGCACATAAACGAGAGCCGAAACAAAACGCTCGAATTGATCGCGACGGATGAAGGCCCGGGGGCGGGGCCGTTCAAGCAGATGCAAAACCCCAAGGCCGGTGCGCAAAAGCCGCCCTTCCTCGATCTGGAAGAGTTCATCGCGGGGAAAGGTTTCCAGAATATGGCGCAGGGCCTTACCGGCATGGCTGCGTTTGTCGAATAGGGCGCGCTTTTGCACATTTTCCACCTTGCGGCGCAAAAGCGGCGTGTCATAGGGGCTTTCGGCATAGGCCTGGGATGTGAAAAGGCCGGTAAAGCGGCGCTCGCCAATCACGCCGCCGTCTTCGTTATAAATTTTGACCCCCACATAATCCATATGCACCGGGCGATGCACTGTGGCCTTTACATTGGCTTTGGTAATGATCACCGGCTTATCGGGCTGGGCCAGAAAATGGCGGATTTCCGCTGAAATCGCGGTCAGCCCCTGGGTGCCGCGCAGGATGAAGCGATTGGGATCGCGCAAAATGCCCAGGCCCGATTTTTCCACGGCATGAAAATCGCTGTCTGTTGCATCGCCATCAAAGCGATATTCCCGATAGCCCAGAAAGGTAAAGTGATCCGCCCCCAGCCAGCGCAGAAAGCGGATGGTTTCTTCCTGATCATCAGGATCGATGGGCGGGGGATTGACCGTCAGCGATGCCACTGTTTCATCGATTTTGGCAATCATCGCCCGCCAATCTTTCACGCTGGCGCGCACATCATGCAAAATGGTTTCGATCACGCGCTTGATATCTTCGAGCACGGCAGGATCGGATTGGGCATCGATCTCGATATACATGCATGATTCACGGCCATCACCGCGTTCATGGCCCCGTTCAAAGCTAACGGCCCCGATAAATTTCCGCCGCTTTCCGGTTTCATCGCGATCCATCATCACAATGGGATGATGCACCGCATGGAGGCGATAGCGATGGGTAACGGCCAAACCGCCGGTGATCGAATCCACCAGAAAAGGCATATCATCATTGACGATGGCGATGGCGGTGTGGGCTGTGCCCCAGCCGCCTTTCAGGCTGCGTGGGTTAAAAACCTCGATCTTGGGCTGCCCGGCTTTTCGGGTAGCGCTCATCTGCCACAGATGAAAGGCAATGGCATAAAGGGTCTCGGGCGATTGAGCGATCACATCATCGGGCGATGCATGGGCATAAAAAACATCAAGAAAGCGCAGAAAATCGTCGCGTTCTTTTTTCGGGGCATTTTTCCCTGCGATCTGGATCACCTCGGCGATCACTGCGTCTTTGTGCTCAAAGGGGTTCGAGCCGTTCACATCCATCTCATTCATCCAAAAAATTGATTATCGGGGGGCAATAGGGTCATAAGGGGTGTCATTGTCTTCAGGCTCTCCCCTGATAAGGCCGCATCATGGCATCAGCCGGGCAGGCACAGGCCCCCGCAGCCCGAAAAGGGGCGGTTGCCATCAAGGGGAGAATATATGAACAGCGCATCGGCTTTTTTGCCTGAGAAAATCAGTCTTTTGCTCATCTCATATTGTGCATAAGGGTGCAAGGCGAGATCGGCAATCAAAAGATGAATTGATCAGTGGCGTCCATTGCGGCCGCTGCGATCTTCCAGATGGCCGATCAGGGCGGCGGCCAGATCAAGGCCGGTCACGGTTTCAAATTGTTCCAGATCACAAATCGGGTCCACGTCCACCACCAAAGGCCCGGCATCGGATCGCACCAGATCCACCACCGCGGCTTGCAGGCCCAGAGCGGAAACGGCTTTGCTGGCAATCTTTCGTTCAAGGGCGGTGGGCCGGGCTTTCACAGCCCTGCGCGGGGAAATATCGCCCTGGCTCAGGGGGGATTTCCCCTCAGGATCGGGCTGCAAAAGCAAAGAGGCATGAATTTTTCGCCCCAGAACAAAGCAGCGCAAAGCCGCACCATTGGCTTGGGCGATATAATTCTGAACCAATATATGCGCCCGCAAGCCCCGCATCGCCGCCAGCACGGATTGCGCCGCTTTCCGCGTATCCACAATGACCGCGCCCCGATCTTCGCTGCCTTCCAGAATTTTCAGCATCAAAGGCGCGCCGCCCAAAAGCTTCACCAGATGGGCATTGCTGTCGGTGGCATTGGCAAAGCCCATATCGGGTTGGGGAATGGCCCGCCGGGCGAGCTTTTGGCTGGCATGAAGGCGATCCCAGCAGGCGGCAAGCGCCGCAGAATTATTCAGGCTGCGAATGCCGCTGGTTTCAAATTGCCGCAAAAGGGCAAGGCCATAAACCAGATCGGTCGCGGTCAGCCAGGGCAGGGCGATATCAAAGCGGGGCAGAGCCTCGCCATTCAGATGCGCCCGAAGCTGGCCCTGTTCAACCGACATATAGCAGCGATTGACATCAAGCGCGTGAATTTCATGCCCCCGCGCCTGTGCCGCTTCGATGATCCGTTCGCAGATGGCCAGCCCGGGGGCCCCATGAAGCAGGGCAATCCGCAAAGGCCGGTCGGCGGCATGAACATGGGGCAGGTCGTCATAAACCGATAGATCAAGGCTGCCCTGAATACAGGATCGGGTCACATCCACCAGAATGCCATCCTCAAGAGCGCGTCGCCCCAAAAGCATCCGATAAGACATGGTCTCGCGATTGGTCAGGGAAATTTCAATGGGCCAGAGGCGATCACCCAATCGGGCATGGGTGCGGATGATGGGGCGCAGTTCAGTCTCGCCATTCGATGAGGTGATCTCGCGTTGGCCGATGAGTTCGGCTTCGCAGAAAATCTCGATTTCCGGGCGTTCCGGCAGGGGGTGAAGGCCAAAACGGATATAATCGGCTTGGTTTTTCCTGAAGGGATGAACGGAAAAGGCGTGAAGGGACGACGTTTGGGCGCCGGTATCGATCTTGGCACGCACGCCGGGAATGGCCAGATCAGGCAGCGCCACCCATTCTTCCCAGCCCACACTGAAAGTCATCCGCACTTCTGCCCTTTAATCCTGATCATGCGTTCGTTTAGCCGTTCACGTAGCGATTGTGGCCGGTTCAGGGAAAGGGCGCAATCCTTGTTAGCGATGGATCATGTATCCTTATCGGTGAGCCGGCTGATCAGTTTGAAAAAAACCGGGATGAAGAAGGTGGCGATGAAGGTGGCGGCCAGCATCCCGCCAATGACCCCGGTTCCGATGGCATGGCGGCTCGATGCCCCGGCCCCGGTGCTGAGCGCCAAAGGAACGGCCCCCAGGGTAAAGGCAAGGGAGGTCATCACAATGGGGCGAAAGCGCAGGCGGGCGGCATTGAGGGCGGCATCTTTGAGCGATTCCCCGGCTTTTCTTTGCAGCATGGCAAATTCGATGATCAGGATAGCGTTTTTCGCGGAAAGCCCGATCAGGGTCAAAAGCCCGATCTGGAAATAAAGATCATTATCCAGCCCCCGCAGCCATGTGGCCAGAACCGCTCCGAACACCGCAAAGGGTACAGCTGTGAGCACGGCAATCGGCAGGGTCCAGCGTTCATATTGCGCGGCTAAAATCAAGAATACCATGATGATACCGAAACCGAACGCCAGCCCACCACTGCCCGAAGCCACTTTTTCCTGATAAGTGGAGCCAATCCAGCCCAGACTGTAATTTTCATCCAGGGTTTCGGCGGCCACAGCTTCAATGGCGGCCAAAGCCTCGCCCGAACTATAGCCCGGCGCGGGTTCGCCCATGATTTTTGCGGCAGGAAAGTTATTGAAGCGGTCGATGACATCAGGCCCCACGATCCGCTCCACACGCACAAGGCTGGCCAAAGGCACCAGATCGCCATTTTGCGCCCGCACAAAAACATGGCGCAGATCATCGGGGGTGCGGCGGAAATCGGCTTCGGATTGCAGATTGACCCGATAATTGCGGCCATAAAGGGTGAAATCATTGACATAAAGGCTGCCAAAGGTGCTTTGCATCGTCGCATAAACCTGATCGATGGGGATATCGAGCGCCCGCGTTTTGTCCCGATCAAGGGCAATGAAATATTGCGGCGTGCCCACCGAAAACAGCGATCGCACGGCTTGCAGTTCGGGGCGCGCATTGGCGGCTTCCACCAGCTTGTTGGCCATGGCGGCCAATTCATCGCTGCTTTGCCCACCGCGATTTTGCAAATAGCCCTCAAAACCGCCGGTCATGCTGATGCCATTGATCGGCGGCGGATTGAAGGCAAAGATCTGCGCCCCCTTTAAATCCGAGGCCATGCCCATGAATTTACCCACCAAAGCCTGGGCGTTTTGCCCGGGTTCCATGCGTTCCGACCAATCCTTGAGCGGCACGAAAGAGACGCCGCTATAGGTTTTCTGGGCAAAGGTGAGGATATCGAAACCCGATACGGTGACCACCGATTTCACCGCGGCATCGTCAATCAGCCTTTCGGTCATGGTTGTGGTGATGTCTCTTGTGCGATCAAGGGATGCGGCAGGGGGCAATTGATAAGCCATCAGCACATAGCCCTGATCTTCCGAGGGCAAAAGCCCCGCGGGCACCTGTCGGAACAGCACAACCGTCAGCCCGATCAGGCCGCCAAACAGCAGCAAGGCAAAAACGCTGTGGCGCAAAAGCCCGGAAACCCCACCCATATAGCCATCTGTGGTTTTCGTGAAAGCCCGGTTAAACCAGCGAAAGGGGGCCGCCGGGGTTTTGTGGGTGGGCTTCAGTAACAGGGCGCATAAAGCGGGTGTGAGGGTGAGGGCGACAAGGCCCGAAATGGCCACAGAAACCGCAATCGTTACGGCAAACTGCCGAAACATCTCACCACTCAGCCCGCCCAGAAAGGCCACCGGCACAAACACCGCCGATAAAACCAGAACGATGGCGATCACCGGCCCGGCCACCTGCTCCATGGCTTTCAGCGACGCCGCTTTGGGGTCGAGCTTTTCCGATGTCATCAGCCGCTCGACATTTTCGATCACGATGATCGCATCATCCACCACAATACCAATGGCCAGAACCATGCCAAACAAGGTCAGCAGATTGATGGAAAATCCCAAAACATACATGCCGGCAAAAGTGCCGATGATCGAGACCGGAATGGCCAGCAGGGGGATCAATGTAGCGCGGGCATTCTGCAGGAACAAAAAGACCACAAGGGCCACAAGGATCACCGCTTCGCCAAAGGTTTTGACCACCTCCTCGATCGAGACCTTCACAAACATCGTGGTGTTAAAAGGGATGTTGTGGGCAATGCCTTCAGGAAAGCGGGTGGAAAGCTCATCCATTTTATCGGAAACGGCCGCCGCTGTTTCCAGGGCATTGGCACCCGGTTGCAGATAAATGGCGATGGGCACGGCGGTTTTGCCAAGAGCGGTGGCGGTTTGGCCATATTGCTGGGCGCCCAGCTCGATCCGGGCCACATCCCCCAGATGAAGGCTGGCCCCGGTGGCATCGGATCGCAGGATGATCTGCTCAAATTCGGATGCCTCGATCAGCCGCCCCCGGGTGGATACGCTATAGGTAAAAGCCTGATCAGCGGACATGGGTTCCTGACCGAACTGTCCGGCGGCAAATTGGGCATTCTGTTCGCGGATGGCGGCGGCCACATCGGCGGCGGTCAGGCCATATTGGGCGAGCTTATCGGGCTTCAGCCAGATCCGCATGGAATAATCACGGGCGCCAAATTGGGAAGCATCCCCCACACCGGGCAGGCGCTTTAATTCGTCGATCACATTCAAAAGGGCATAATTGCTGATGAAGGTGGAATCATAGCGCCCATCGGGCGAGGTCATGGCCACCACCAAAAGGATGGAGCTGCCCCGCTTTTCCACCTTGATCCCTTGCCGGCGCACCTCTTCGGGCAGGCGGGCTTCGGCGATTTTCACCCGGTTATTGACATCGATAGCGGCCTGATCGGGATCGGTGCCGATCTTGAAGCTGATATTCAACGACAGCGCCCCATTGGTGCTGGTTGAACGCATATAGATCATATTGCTCACCCCGTTGATTTCCTGCTCCATGGGGGCGGCAACGGTGGTGGCGATGGTTTCGGCATTGGCGCCGGGATAGCTGGTCGTCACCACCACTTCGGGCGGGATGATCTGGGGATATTGCTCGATCGGCAGGCTGCGCATCGCGATCAGCCCGGCCAGCACGATGACGATTGCCAACACGCCGGAAAAAACCGGGCGATTGATGAAAAAGCGGGAAAACATCAGCTGCGGCTCCCCTTTTCAGCCGCATTGACCGGGGCGCTCGATGGCTTGGGATCTGCGGTTCCCGGGGCCAACGGCTGGCCCGGTCTTACCCGCAAAAGCCCTTTGGTCACAATCCGATCACCGGCTTTAAGGCCTGAGTCTATGATCCAGCCATCCTGATAAAGGGGGCCGGTTTGGATCGCCGCACGCTGGGCGATATTTTGCGCATCGATGCGATAGACATAAGCCCCGTTCTGATCCTGCATCACCGCCGTTTGGGGAATGACGATGGCATCGGGCCGGGTCAATCCCCCCAGATGAACCCGCACGAATTGCCCGGGCAACAGATGATGATCGGGATTGGGAACCACGGCCCGGGCTTTCACCGTGCCGGTGGTGGGATCGATGGTGGCGGCGGTGAAATCCACTCGGCCTTCTGCCGCATGCATCCGGCCATCCGCCGTTTCCAGCCGGGCGTTCAGCGGGCCATCAACCGATTTGATCAGCTGCCCATTGGCCAGCAGGCGCTGCAGCGTCAGCCAGCTTTCATCGGGGATGGAAAAATCCACATAAAGGGGATCCAGCCGGGTGAGCCGGGTGAGGTCGCTGTTTTCGGGGGTGGAGCCAACCAGATTGCCCACGGATTGAATCTCGGTCCCCGTCACCCCATCAAAGGGAGCGCGCACGGTGGTGTAATCCAGATTGATCCGAGCGGCATGAACCCGGGATTTGGCCAAAGCAACACCGGCAATGGCCACTTCGCGATTGGTATAGGCATCATCGCGGCGCTGTTCGCTGATATTTTTGTTCGCATAAAGATCGCGCGCACGCTGCCATGTGCGTTCGGCTGATCTCAGGGTGACCTCAGCTTGTAAAAGCGCGGCTTCGGCCTCCTCCATCGCTGCCTCGAAGGGTTCGGGGTCGATCTCAAACAATATATCGCCCGCTTTCACCTTTGCCCCTTCGCTATAGGGGCGCTCGATCAAAGTGCCTTCGACCCGGGCTTTGATGATGGCATCCAATGATCCCGCCGTGCGCCCGGAATACACATCCTCGATGGCGATATCTGCGGTTTTTACGGTCATCGCCTCAACCGCGACCGGGCCCTGATCGCCCTTGTCGTTCTGTCCATTGCCGCCCTTTTCACCGCAGGCAGACAGGAACAAAACCCCAGCCAGCACAAGGCTGAGGGGGAACGATTGTCGTTCACGCCACATAAAAGATCTCCGGTCGCTGCGTTATGAATTAAAGGCTCATCATGCTGGCCTTGCACCATGAGGCGCATTAATATACATTCTTAAATGTATGTAAAGAAAAAATCCTGATTGGGGATGGATGATGGTCAGGCGGACAAAGCAGGAAGCCTATGAAACGCGGGAAAATCTGCTTGATGCGGCCGAGCGGGTTTTTATGGAGCGGGGGGTTTCGCGCACCAGTCTTGAGCAGATCGCGCAGGCTGCCGGGGTCACCCGGGGGGCGCTTTACTGGCATTTTGAAAATAAATCCGATTTGTTCAATGCCATGGTTGATCGGGTGCGCATGCCGATGGAGCGCAGCTTTTATCAGCTTCTCGATAGTACCGACAGCCTCGATGATCTGCAGGCTTTATGCATCAATTGCCTGATCGATATGCATCATGATGAACAGATGCGCCGGGTTTATACGATTCTGCTTTTGAAATGCGAATATGTGGCCGATATGGCGGGTTTGGTGGAGCGTGAACACACTGCCCGCGCCGAGGTGGTCCGGTCGCTCACCGATTTTTTTACGCGCTTGCACGGGAATGGCAGGATTTTGCCGGCGGCGGGGGCCTCTCCCCGCACATTGGCTTTGGGGCTGTATGGCCTGATGCGCGGCCTTCATACCGATTATCTGCGCGCCCCCGATGAATATGATATCGAGCGGGATGCCGCCTTTTTGGTGGGGCATTTTTTCTCGGCCCTCAGGACCAACCCCGCGCTCAATCCAGGGCCCAACCCTGATGCGGCCTTAAAATCCTCGAAAAAGCCACAGGGTCTGCCGATCCACCAGATATAAAAAACCAGCCGATCTGACCGTTTGGCCTGAGCGACTGGTTTTTAAAAACTGGAGCGGGCGATGAGATTCGAACTCACGACCCCAACCTTGGCAAGGTTGTGCTCTACCCCTGAGCTACGCCCGCATATGGGTCCGGCCAATGACCGGGTAACGCCGGGACTATACGCATCGGCAAGAAGGATGCAACAGACTTTTTTCTCAAACCGGGTAAGACAAAACCGGCATCAGCGTTACCGGCAGGCGATATAAGGGCCTTGGGGTTGAGAGTCCAGCGAAAAAGAGGGTTTTTGACGGATAAGAAAGCGATCTCTTGTCTGGTCAATCTCTCAAAAGATGTTAAAAACCGGCCAAGAGTTTCATATATGCCATGATACCCATAGATGGATGGCGGTGGCTGCCCCGCGTTTTTGAAATGGACCGGCAAAAAACAGGCATAAGCCCTGAAGGACAGGAAAAATGGACCATCTGATTTCTTCTACCTCTGGGGCGTCGGCGGCGTCTCTTGGCCAAAATGATCTGATCCGGGATGCCGATGCCCGCTCTTTTGTGAAAGATGTGCTGGAAGGCTCGAAAGATCGTCCGGTTCTGGTCGATTTCTGGGCGGAATGGTGTGCACCCTGCAAGCAGCTTACCCCTATGCTTGAAACGCTGGTGCGGGGGCATAAGGGCAAGGTGGCCCTGATCAAGGTGGATATCGAAAAAAATCGCGATATCGCCGCGCAATTGCAGATTCAATCCGTGCCCACGGTTTATGCCTTTTATAAGGGCCAGCCGGTGGATGCCTTCCAAGGCGCCTTGCCCGAAAGTCAGGTGCGGGCTTTCATCGATCAGTTGATCAAGCTTTCAGGCGATCCCGGTGATGGCCTTGATGCGATGATCGATCAGGCTTTTGCGGCCCTCGATGCCGATCAGCCCGCCGAAGCCCTGCGTATTTTGGGGGGGCTGAGCCATGCCGAGCCTGATCACAGCCGCATTCTGGGGGGGATGGCGCAGGCCTATCTGGCTTTGGGGCATGTTGAGGAAGCCCGGGCCCTTTTGGCCGATATTCCGGCCGATAAAGCCAATGATCCCGCCATCATGAAGGCGCAGGCGGCGCTGGAACTGGCCGATCTGGCAAAAGAAGTGGGCGATCTCGATAGCCTTGAAGCCGCCCATAGGGCGCAACCGGATGATCATCAGGCGCGCTTTGACCTGGCCCGGGCTTTGGCGGCGTATCAGCGCCCGGAAGAAGCGGCCGAGCATCTGATTGCCATCATCAGCACGGATCGCGATTGGAATGAGGGGGCGGCCCGGGCAGCTTTGCTAAAATTATTTGAATCAAAAGGTCCAACCGATCCCTTTACCTTGCGCTGGCGGCGGCGTTTATCGTCCGTCTTGTTTTCCTGATATGATCTTTTTTGCTGTTGGGACCGTTCATAGGAATGAAGACTTTCAGGTGGAGAGAGACAATGGCTGAATCCGTCTCGCCGAGTGAAGAGCAATTGCCGACCGTGATACCGGTGTTCCCGCTGCTTGGGGCGCTGTTATTGCCGCGCGGTGAAATGCCCCTCAATATTTTCGAGACCCGCTATGTGCAGATGGTCCGTGATGCCATGGGCTCGGATCGCATTATCGGGATGGTTCAGCCGCGCAGCACGCCTCAGTCTATTGCAGGCGGGCAGGGCAATGATGGGGCGGGCCTGTATGAGATCGGTTGTGCCGGGCGCATCTGCTCTTTCGCGGAAACCGATGATGGGCGCTTTCTCATCAGTCTTAAGGGGGTGAGCCGCTTTCGCATCGAAGAAGAATTGTCCAGCCTCACACCTTATCGCCAGATGAAGGTGGATTATGGCGATTTTGAAGAGGATCGGGCCATTCCCGCCCGCCGTGCCGGGGTGGATCGCGATGCCCTTTTGGGCAGCCTCACCCGCTTTTTGGAACAGCGCGGGCTGAATGCCGAATGGTCATCCATTGAAAAAGCTCCTGATGAGCTTCTAGTCAATTCGCTGGCCATGATCTGCCCGTTCGAGCCCGCCGAAAAGCAGGCTTTGCTGGAAGCCCGCAGCCTGACCGAGCGAACCCAAACCATGATCACTTTGATGGAATTCTCCCTTGCCGATCCCACGATTGATGAAGATGATGATCGCCCGCCGCAGATGCCGAATTAAACCGCGCGCTTTCGTGAAGGCCCGTTCATGCCCCCTCATGCCTGTTTAGGGGGATTGTGATCCCCATAAAGGACAGCCCCGATGGAAAAAGATCTGATCGATCCGAAATTACTGGAAATTCTGGTGTGTCCGCTGACCAAAACCACCTTGCGCTATGATCGCGCGGCTCAGGAACTGGTGAGCGAAGCAGCCGGGCTTGCCTTTCCCATTCGCCATGGGGTGCCGATCATGCTGGCGGATGAAGCCCGCGCGCTCGATCAGGCCTGATCGGCTTTTTTTCGTGCCCCAAAAGCCGGTTGTTCATCGGCTGCTCATCCAAAATTTTCTAAACCCCTATCATGATGCTGAAACCTTTGGGCTTGATCAGGATCGATACAGCCGGATATGTGGAGAATGATAGTGGTTGGAAACAAAATCCGGTCGATGATGATCGGCCTGCTTTTGGTTTTTTGGGCAAGCGGGGCTTGGGCCGATCCGGTTCTGGAGGCCGTGCGCGCTGAAGCCGCCAGCATTTCCGCCGATGATTACCGCCTCATTCGCATTTACACGGATAATTCGGGTAAAACCCGGCAGCGTCGGGCGGCTTATGATCCTACCCGCCCGGATGGCGAAGAATGGCTTTTGCTGGAACGCAATGAACAGCCGCCATCCGATAAATATCAGCGCAAATATGAACAATCCGAAGAACGCGGGGCGCCCGAAACCTATGGCCGGATCCTGAATTATCTGGATGGCGAGGTCAGCCTTTTATCGCGCACCAAAGAGCAATCCACCTATCAGATCAGGCGTTTGGGCGTGGGTTCCATCCTTTTGGAGGGGGACGATATTTCCGACCGGATTTCTGGTGAAGCGGTGATTGATACCCGCACCAACAAGCCGCTGGTCACAGAAATCCGCTTAAAGGTCGAAGAGTCTTTCAAGCCCCATTGGCTGGTACGGATCCATGAAGGTACGGGGGTGATCCGCTTTGAAAGGCTGGCCGATGGCACCCCGGTGATCCGCCAGCAAAGCCTTGCGGTCAGCGGCGGGCAGCCTTTTGGTTCCATCGATTACAGGGTTGAATTTTTATATCGGGATTATCAGCCGGTGCGGGAAGATCGGCCTTCGGTCAAAACCTCATCCACAGCAAAACACCGTCCTTGAGCCTTTTTTTCGGGCCTCAAACAGCCTTATCCATTAAACAGCCTGGCCCTTCAACAGGCGCGGCAGATGGCCCACCGTGCCCCGAGCATGGCTGATGAAAAACCGCTTTAAAAATGGCATCTTATTGACCAGCCCCAAGCCCAGATCCCGGGCTTGCCGGATGGGGGCAATATCATTTGAAAATAATCGGTTCAAAGCATCGGTCACAACCGCAAGGGTCACATTATCGGTACGCCGCCAGCGCTGGTAACGTTCCAGCACAAAGGGGCTGCCGATATCTTCGCCCCGGCGGGCGGCTTCAACCAGCACTTCGATCAGCGCGGCAATATCGCGCAGGCCCATATTCAGCCCCTGCCCGGCGATGGGGTGAATGCCATGGGCGGCATCGCCGATCAGGCACAGGCGCCGATCGATGATGCGCTCGGCCATATGCAGACCCAAAGGATAGCTCCATCGCGGCCCGGCAATGCTGACTTTACCTAGAAAATCCCCCACCCGCTTTTGTACTTCGGCCTCAAAACCACGGGCAGACAGGGCCATGATGGCCTCGGCGCAATCGGCGCGCACGGTCCACACCAAAGAGGATCGATTGCCTTTAAGGGGCAGGATGGCAAAAGGCCCATCAGGTAAAAAGCGTTCATGGGCAATGCCGCAATGGGGCAATTCATGATCGATGCTGGCAACGATACCCGCCTGATCATAGCGCCATTGCGGGGTCAGAATTCCGGCCTCGGCCCGCAGGCTGCTGTTGCGTCCATCGGCGGCAATGATCAGGCGTGCCGCCAGATGCTGGCCATTCGACAGCACAATTTCGGCCTGATGATCGGTGCGGCTGATGGAGAGGGGGCGAGCGGGCGCGATCTGGTGCAGATTCTGGAATTGCCCGGCGCGGAAAAACAGGGCCTGGCGCAGATGCCGGTTTTCCACCATCTGGCCAAGGGGCTGATCCCCCACGTCCGCCTCATCGAAATGCAAAAACAAGGGCGAAGCGCCGTCAGACACCCGGATTTCATGAATGGGCTGGGCGGTTTCTTCCAAGGGTGACCAAATATCAAGGGCACGAAACATCTCGACCGAGGCAAAAGCAATCGCTGAACAGCGGCCATCATAGGCTTCATGGGTCAGATCGGGCGGCGATGCGGCATCGATCACGGCTACCTCAAGCCCATAATGGGCAAGCCCGCAGGCGGCGGTCAAACCGGCCATGCCGCCACCAATAATTGCGATATCAACCTTTATATCACCATGATCAGGCATAAAATCCGTTCCTGTTACCCTGTGTTCGGGCGTCTTGTGCAGATGATGATCATAGTCTAGCGCTGAACGCTTTGCTGTGTCATCTCTCTTGGGCCGTCTATTGGGTTGGCATTCCTCTTGGGCTCATTTATTTTCGCATGATGATGATACGGGGCAAGACCAACAACAGATGCCACAGAAAAGCAACAGGCAAAAAGGATGAAGCGCGTGGCACAAGGACAGGCCAATACCCATAAACCGCCACTGCTGCCAGCCGCCATGATACAGGCGCTGAAGCGCTGGGCGCAAACATGTTTCGGGCTTTTGATCGCGGCCATCGGGGTGGCGATCATTCTGGCTTTGGCAAGCTTTGATCCTGCCGATCCCACGCTCAATCGCTCTACAGATGCTGGGGTGAGCAATCTTCTGGGCTTTCCCGGCGCGGCTTTGGCCGATCTTTTGCTGCAAACTCTGGGGCTGGCTTCGGTGATTTTGGCGCTGCCTTTTCTGGGCTGGGGCTGGCGGGTGGGGGCGGCGCGCGGCCTTCCGTGGTTTTGGACCCATCTTCTGGTTTTGCCGGTGGCGGCTTTGTGTTTTGCCTTGGCGGCATCGTATTTTTCGTCATCCAGCTTATCATCGGCCCGTTATTCCCTGATAGGGTCCTGGCCTTTTGATGGTCTTGGCTATGGGGGCTTATTGGGGGATCGGCTGGCCAGTTGGTTTTATCGTCTTGGTGCGGGCCTTGGCTGGGCACCGCCGGGCTGGGTTGCCGCCCTTGTGGGCTTTGTGGGCGGGGTGCTGGCGCTTTTGGCAGCATTGGGCATTTCGCGGGCGGAATGGCGCGCGGTTCTGGCGGTTCTGGGCCGTTTTGGGCGCGGCATCGGACGGCTTATCTTGGCTTTATGGGCTTTGGTGCGCCGGCGTGAAACGGATGAGCCCCCCACCCCCCGGCGCCAGCCCAAAAGCCGCAATGCCCCCCGGTCCACCCCTGAAATCAAGCGTAAAAAGGCCGGAAAACAAGAAACCCGCGAAGAAAGCAAGCGGGCCAAAAAAGAACGCCAGGGCTCGCTCTTTCCCGATCTCGATGGCTTTCGCCTGCCGCCCCTTGAGCTTTTGGATGCGCCCAAAGCCGCTGATCCCGATGCCCTTTTGAGCGAGGATGCGCTGGAACAGAATGCCCGGCTTTTGATGACCGTGCTCGATGATTTCGGGATTGAGGGCAAGATCGTGCAGGTCCGCCCGGGCCCGGTGGTGACCCTTTATGAACTGGAACCGGCACCGGGGGTAAAATCGGCGCGGGTGATCGGCCTGGCGGATGATATTGCCCGCTCCATGAGCGCGATCTCGGCGCGGGTGGCGGTGATCCCGGGGCGCAATGCCATCGGCATCGAATTGCCCAATAGCGTGCGGGAAATGGTGCCCTTGAGCGCCTTGCTCGCTTCGCGCCCATTTGAAAACAGCAATGCCCGCCTGCCGCTGATTCTGGGCAAGGATATCGGCGGGGGGCCGGTGATCGCCGATCTGGCCTCGATGCCTCATTTATTGGTTGCGGGCACCACCGGTTCGGGGAAATCGGTGGGGCTGAATGCGATGATCCTGTCTTTGCTTTATCGGATGCCGCCCGAACGCTGCAAGCTGATCATGGTCGATCCCAAAATGCTGGAATTGAGCATTTATGACGACATCCCCCATCTTTTGACCCCGGTGGTCACCGAACCGAAAAAGGCCGTGGTGGCCTTGAAATGGGCGGTGCGCGAGATGGAAGAACGCTATCGGGCGATGTCGAAAATCGGGGTGCGCAATCTGGCTGCTTATAATAAGCGGGTGGCCGAAGCCCGGGAAAATGATGAAACCATCAAGCGTAAGGTGCAGATCGGCTTTGATAAAGACACCGGGCAACCCCTTTATGAAGAACAGGAATTTGATTTCGAACCCCTGCCGATGATTGTCATTGTGATCGATGAAATGGCCGATCTGATGCTGGTGGCGGGCAAGGATGTGGAAGCGGTGGTGCAGCGTTTGGCGCAGATGGCGCGGGCGGCGGGCATCCATCTCATCATGGCGACCCAAAGGCCTTCGGTTGATGTGATCACCGGCACTATCAAGGCCAATTTCCCCACCCGCATTTCTTTTCAGGTGACCTCGAAAATCGATAGCCGCACCATTTTGGGGGAGCAGGGCGCCGAACAGCTTCTGGGCATGGGGGATATGCTTTATATGGCGGGCGGCGGGCGGATCACCCGGGTGCACGGCGCCTTCGTGTCGGATGCCGAGGTGGAAAGGGTGGTGGAGCATCTGAAAAAGCAGGCCGCCCCTTCCTATATGGAAGATGTCACCGAAGAGCCCAGCGAAGGCTTTGACAGCCCCTTCATCCCCGGGCCTTCGGGCGATAGCGGCGAGAGCGATGCCTCGCTTTATGACAAAGCTGTGGATGTGGTTTTGCGCGATCGCCGGGTTTCCACCAGCTATATTCAGCGGCGGCTGCGCATCGGCTATAATCGAGCCGCCTCGCTGATCGAGGAAATGGAAGATCAAAGCGTGATCAGCGCCCCCAATCATGCCGGAAAACGGGAAATTCTGGTGCCGCCCCGCGATGATGAGGGCTGATGCCCTTTAAAAAGCCGCGATCGGGCCCTAAATTCTCCTTTAGCCCCTGTCCTGATAGGATCGGGATGCACGGATTTGATGAAAGGGTTTTCACATGGCGCGCGATTTGGTGGCGGCATTGTTTTTTACACTGGGATCCTTGGCCGGCCTTGATGCCTTGGCCCAGGATCGTGACGCAGAGCCAAGCGAACCGCTTGCACAGTTGAGCGAGCAGCATGTGGAAAGCGATGGCCTTTCCCAAAGGATCGATAAGGTTGAGGCGTTCCTCAATGGGATCGATACCCTGAAATCCGATTTCATTCAGATCGCTGATAATGGCACCATCACCCGGGGGGTTTTGTCTCTGGATCGTCCGGGGCGGTTGCGCTTTGAATATACCGATGAAACACCGCTTTTGCTGGTGAGCGATGGCACGCTATTGAGCTTTATCGATTATGATGTGGGGCAGGTGACACGCTGGCCCATCGATGATACGCCGCTGGGGATTCTGGTTCAGGACAAAATCGATCTGCGGGCGGCGGATGCCATGGTCAACAGCCTTGAGATCGGCGGGCAATCGGTCATTCTCGTGTCTGTGGATGATCCTGCCGATAATCAACAGGGCAATCTCACCTTACTGATCGAGGAAACACCGCAGCCCGATGGCCCCCCCAGCTTAAGCCTGCGAGGCTGGGAGGTGATGGACGGGCAAGGCGTGGTCACGCGAATCAGGCTGGAAAAAACGCGACTCAATCTGGCGCTGGCGGATGAAGAGCTTTGGTCGTTCAAAGATCCGCGCACATTGCCATCCCAGCGGCGGCGGCGCGGGCGCTGATTTGATAAGCACAGGGAGTATATCGAGGCCGCACGGGAAATTCCTGACAGTCCCGGATTTCCACCAAAAGGTGAGACAAATTGTCCACGCACCGGCTCTGCGCCCTTGAAATGCCATAGTGGGTCGTTATGTACGGCTGTGTGACAGCCTTCCCCTCCCGGAGTTGTGCCCCCCACTTTCCGGTCTGGCTGTCACGAGACGCATACTGAGCGTCGGTGCCCGGTCGATACCCCCCTCGACCGGGCATTTTTCTTGTGGCATGAAGGCGTCGGATATCCCCATGCCGGGGTTTTCATGACTGGACCAAAGGATTTGATCCTGTGACCGATCGCCGATCAGATATCCCTTCAGATCCCGGATCAGACGAAGAGACTTTCGAGGTTTTTGAACGCTATCCGACCTTAGCGGGAGTGGGGCGGCTCACCGCCTTGATCGAGCGCTGCCCGTGGTTTCGGGCGGTGGGCGATCCCATGAGCAAAGCCCTCATGGCCGATAGCCAAAACTATTGCGATGCTTTGGGCTTTCCCGAGGCACAGCCGGCGATCCTGCCCTTGTGGGAGGATGCAGCCGGGGCGGCGGAAAGCATCGATCTCAACAGCCCCGCCTGGGAAGCGGAAGAATTGATGCGGATGGCGGTTTTGCAGGATGCTTTGGCCGAGGTGGATGAAGAAACGCTGGAACTGGTGCTCACCCATATTGCCGCTAAAGCCGCCCAAAGCGCCGAGGCTGCTGCCCAGGAGGTGCGGGATTTTCTGTTGATCGATGATGAAGCCTTCGTTCGCGCGGCTACCGGTGCCGCCGTTCAGATGTGCCATCAGGCGGCCCTGCTTTTGGCCTCGGGCGGCGATTCTGATCATGCCATCAGCCATAAATTCAGGATTTTCGAGCATGGCCGCTGGCCCGTGGGCATCATGGGCGGCACGCTCAATATTTTCTGATGAATGGCGCTTTTTTTGAATTATTTTCCCTGAAAAGAGACCCCGATTAATGACAGCTTCAGCCTATGACACAGCATCGAAGGCTTATCGGCCATCGAAACGCGCCCGTCTGGTCACATGGAATGTCAATTCCGTGCGGGCCCGGATTGATCTTGTGGATCGTTTCATCAGCCTGCAGGACCCTGATATTTTATGCCTTCAGGAAATCAAGGTGCAAACCGATCAATTTCCCCGCAGCTGGTTTGAAGAGCGCGGCTATGTTCATCAGGCCATCGCCGGACAGCGCAATCATCATGGCGTGGCGACCTTATCGCGCTTGCCCCTCGAAGAGATTGAAAGCGCCGATTGGTGCCAGAAGGGCGATGCCCGGCATATCGCGGCACGCCTGCCCGGCGGGGTGAAGCTGCATAATTTCTATGTACCCGCAGGGGGCGATGAGCCAGACCGCGAGGTGAATCCCCGCTTTGCTCATAAGCTTGATTTTCTTGATGAAATGATCGGCTGGTCAAAAACGCTGGATGAGCCGAGCATCATGGTGGGCGATCTCAATGTCGCGCCTTTGGAAAGCGATGTGTGGTCGCACCGGCAATTATTGAAGGTGGTCAGCCACACCCCGCCGGAAACCGAACGGATGCACGCCTTGCAAAAAGCCCATGATTGGGTGGATGCCATGCGCCATTTCGTGGCGGATGATGAGCCGCTGTTTTCCTGGTGGTCTTATCGGGCGCGGGATTGGCGGGCGTCCAATCGCGGGCGGCGGCTCGATCATATCTGGGTCAGCCCCTGCCTCAAGGATGGTTTGCGGGGGATGAGCGTGTTCGACGATGCCCGGAGCTGGGATCGTCCATCGGATCATGCCCCGGTCATCGTCGATATCGATCTGCCTCTGTCTTGAGGGGGTTTTTGGCGCCCGCTCGCTCAGTCGTCTTTTGCCGCATTGAGGCGATAGCCCCCCGGTTCGGTGACCAGAAGCCGGGCATCGGATGGGTCCAGCTCCATTTTCTGGCGCAGGCGATAAACATGGGTTTCCAGCGTGTGGGTGGTCACCCCGGCATTATAGCCCCACACTTCATTGAGCAGCTCTTCCCGGCTGACCGATTGACCCCCGGCGCGATAGAGATATTTGAGGATCGATGTTTCTTTTTCCGTCAGCCGCAATTTGGTGCCCTTGTCTTCTTGCACCAAAAGCTTGTTGGCGGGCTTGAAAACATAGGGTCCGATCTGGAAAACGGCATCCTCGCTTTGTTCATGCTGGCGAAGATGCGCCCGCATCCGGGCCAGCAGAACACCAAAGCGAAAGGGCTTGGCGATATAATCATTGGCACCTGATTCGAGCCCCAAAATGGTATCGGCATCGGTATCGGCACCGGTCAGCATGATGATGGGAACCTTGATCCCCGCTTTGCGCATCATGCGGCAGGCTTCACGACCATCTATATCAGGCAGCCCCACATCCAGAATGATCAGATCAGGGCTGATCTCTCGCGCTTTTTCTATGCCCCGGGTTGCAGTTTCTGCTTCCGCGGGTTCAAATTCCTCATGCAGTGCAAGCTGTTCGGCCAGCCCGCTCCGCAGATCATCATCATCATCAACAAGCAAAATTCGTTTGACCGACATAGGGAATGCGTCTTTCCGTTAAGGGCTTTAAAGAAAGTCACAGCTTCAGGGTGCCTTTCGGCACGCCACCCGTTATCTATGACACACAGAACATATTTTAACCAGAGCGAGCCGGATATGGCGATGGGTAAAGCCTTTTTACAGACACAACAGCGTGACATAGTCGCCATCGGTCGGGCAGCGGGGGATTTGCGCCGGGGCTTGCCGGTTTTGATCGCCGGTGACATGGGGGCCCGAAGCAGGGGGAAAGGCGCGCCGGTTTTCGCCGTTTTCCCTGCGGAAATGGCTGATCTCCAGCGCTTGGCGCAGCTTGCCCCTTTTGGAAGGGCGCAGCTTTTGATCAGCCGCGAACGGGCGGCGGTGTTGAAAATTCGTCATAAGGGCCGCGCCGCCGTGCCCTTGGCCTGCCCCGATTGGCTGAGCCCGGCGCAGATGCGGGCGCTGGCCGATCCCACATTCGATCTGGCCGCCCCCTTAAAAGGGCCGTTTCAGATGATCGATGATGATCTGGCCACCACCGATCTTCACGAGGCGGCGCTGCGGCTTTTGAAAATTGCCCGGCTTTTGCCAGCCGCGCTCATCTTTCCGTTGGATGGTGATCCGCAATCACTGGCCGATCATCACGGCGTTTTATGGGTTGAAAAAGAAAAGATCGCCCTGGCCGATGATCGCCAGACAGCGGATTTGCGCATCGTTGCCGATGCCCGCCTGCCTATCGAGGGGGCGGTGGACAGCCGGATCATTGCCTTTCGCCCGATCAGCGGGGGGATCGAGCATTTCGCCATTCTGCTGGGTGATCCGGCCCCCTCGAAACCGGTGCTGGTGCGGCTTCATTCCGAATGTTTCACCGGCGATGCGCTGGGGTCTTTGAAATGCGATTGCGGCAGCCAGTTTCGCGGGGCCCTTGAAAGCATCAGGGCGGCGGGTGGCGGGCTTCTTTTGTATCTGGCGCAGGAAGGCCGGGGGATCGGCCTGATCGCTAAATTGAAAGCCTATGCCCTGCAAGATCTTGGCCATGATACGGTGGATGCCAATCTGCGCTTGGGCTTTGCCACGGATGAGCGCGTTTTTGCCCCGGCAGCGGCGATGCTGAAAGCCCTGGGCTTTACGAAAATCAGGCTGCTGACCAATAATCCGGCAAAAGTCAGCGGGCTGGAGGATGAGGGCATCACGATATTGGAGCGGGTGGAACACAGCTTCCCCGCCAATGATCACAATGCCCATTATCTGGCTACAAAGCGCGATAAAACCGGGCATTTTCTATGACCAGCCCGATCATCACCGTGCGGGCGGCCATTGGGTCCAGCCGGGGTTGGCTCAGCCTTGGGGATCTGGTGGTGCCCTGCGCCTTGGGTGGGGCGGGGATCGTGCCCGCAGATAAAGCGAGGGAAGGGGATCGGGCCACACCTGCGGGGCGCTATGGGCTGGAGATGGGCTATTACCGGGCGGATCGCCTGACCCCGCCCCACTGCGCTTTGCCGCTCATGGCGATCGAGGCGCATTGGGGCTGGTGTGATGATCCCCAAAGCCCGGATTATAATCGGCTCATCAAAAAGCCCTCCTTTGCGGCCAGCCATGAGGATTTATGGCGGGCCGATCATCGCTATGATCTTTTCTTTGTGCTCGATTTCAATCGCCAGCCGGTGGTGCCGGGGCGGGGCAGCGCGATTTTCCTGCATATGACCGATGAAAGCCTGCCGCCCACTTTGGGCTGTGTGGCCTGTCGGCCTGATGATCTTTTAAAGCTGGCCGTCCTTATGGGCGCAGTGCAGGAAATCGATATCGTGCCGATCTGATCGCCTTTCCTAATCGGGGCGGGGGCCGAAAATTGCCGTGCCCACCCGCACCTGGCTTGCCCCCATCAGGGCTGCCAGTTCAAAATCCCCGCTCATTCCCATGGAAAGCTGCGGCAGATGATGGCGCCGGGCCAGCTTTGCCAAAAGGGCAAAATGGAGCGCCGGATCATCATCCACGGGCGGCAGGCACATCAGACCGGTGATGGGCAGTTCCAGATCATCGCGGCACAGGGTGATGAAATCATCCAATTCATCAAGGGCCACGCCGCTTTTTTGCGGTTCATCGCCGGTATTAACCTGAATGAAAAGGCTGGGCTGTTTGGTGTGTTGCCCCATGGCTTTGGCGATGGCATGGGCCAGTTTGGGCCGATCCAAACTTTCAATGACATCGAAAAGGGCCACGGCATCAGCGGCCTTGTTGCTTTGCAGATGGCCGATCAGATGCAGCCGGGCATCGGGATAATCGCGCAACAAGGCGGGCCATTTGTCCTGGGCTTCCTGCACTTTGTTTTCGCCGAAATGGCGATGCCCGGCCGCCAACGCCCGGCGGATGTGATCGGCGCTTTGGCGTTTTGAAACGGCAATGATCAAAGGGCGGGGGCGATCAAGGCCCTGAGCCATCATCACGGCATCGATCCGGGCTTTGACATCAGCAAGATTGCCAGCCACATCATCAGCGCGATAGGGTTGTTTTGGCATCATCATCCCGTTTCAAATTCTTCTCTGGCCAAATCATTCTCTGGCCAAACTCTTTTCTGGGTACATCACTCTCTGGCTTCAGGTGAAACACAAAATGTCTTTGGTCAAGGCCCTGCCGCCTTGTTTTTATATCATTGATCGCGATCTGAGCCCGGCCATGATGGGAGTTTTGCATCGGCTTTTGCCGGGCAGCGGGGTTTTGTTGCGGGCTTACCAGGCCCCGGATCGGGCCGGGCTGGCGCAGCGGCTGGCGGCTGTCACTTCGGCGCGGTCTTTGGTGCTATTGGTGGCGGGTGATCCGGCTTTGGCCCGGGCCTGTGGCGCGCAAGGCGTTCATTGGCCGCAATGGATGTTGGAAAAAGGGGGGGTGCTGGAAAATAGGGAGGGAATACGGAGACATCCGGGCTGGATCATGACTGCAGCGGCCCATGATCAGCGGGCTGTGGCGCAGGCCTGGCGGCTGGGCTGTGATGCGGTTTTGTGCTCGCCGGTCTTTGAAACATCGAGCCACCCTGGTGCCAGAACCTTGGGGCCGCATCGGTTGGCACGCATGATCGGCCATAGCCGCTTGCCGGTGTATGCCTTGGGCGGGATCAACAGCCAAAATATCCACCGCCTGCCCCCCGGCTTGTGCGGCATTGCCGCGATCAGTGGATTCCACGAAGATCGCTTTGGCCATCTGGCCGCCAGATGCCGCCAGAACAGACGCTGAGGGAATAGCCTTTAAAACGGGATCAGAAATTGAAGCGGGTGCCAAGATAAAGCAGGCCCGAACGTTCTGCCGCATCGCCATTGATGCTAAAGCGTGCACCATAATCGAACAAACGAACCCCACCCGATACACGCAGCCGTTCAGACACCGCATAGGCGGCCCCCAATTCCAGCTTGTGATAGCGATCATAGCCGGTCTCAAAGCCGGGCGTATCCCCACCCAGATGATATTCCCCCACCGATAATTGGGTGGTAAAGGCCGACCAAGCATAGCCGAAGCCAATATCGAATCCATCAATATCCTGCAATAGTCCGCCCGATTCGCGGGTCATGCTGGCCGCGATGATAAAGCCCAGATAGCCCACACTCATCCCCATATTAAGGGATTCCCGATCATAGGGAGAAAGCGCTGCCCCTGATCCAAAATTTCCGGGGCCCGCAGCCAGATAACCGGGGGATTGTTCCAGAAGATATTCGGAATTGATCTTAAGCCTGATTTGTTCGCGGGGGGTGCTGTTTTCGCGCGGCGCAAAGCTCAGGGTCATTTCAGAACCGGCATAGCGCGGGGTGAAGCTGCTCAGGGTGCGGGCCCGGCCATTAGGATCGACCCCGCGATCAAGACCACCCAAGGCGCTGAGTCGCGGCGTGAAGCTGGTGGAGGGGCGGGCATGAGACGCCGATTCCAAGGGGGCGATATCGCCCGTTTGATCGCTGCTTTCATCGCGCAGATATAAAAAGCCCGGCTCTTCCTTCATTTGCTCGCCGCGAAAGGCAAAATCGATTTTCAGGCGATCAGGCTTTTGATCGTCACCTTGCAAAGTGGCGCTTTGATCAGCAAAAAGATCAAGAGATTGAAGGAAGCCGCTGGATTTGAAACGCGGCACCTGTTCCGCAGCACCATCTGTGATACAGATGGCGAACATACCCAAAAGAGCCAATGCTTTGAGGAATGCCTGTTTCACGGTAAAAGCGTCTTCTTCCCTGCAGAGTCCTTTGCGGATCTCTTATGTTGATTGTGTTTCCGAATTATCAAGCCTGCTTTCATCCGCACCCGCTTTGATCTGCACATGGGCAAAAGCATAAATGAGAGCGAACCTTAGATAAGGATAACGGTGAGAGATTACCATTTCATTTCAACGAAATCCAGATGCCACCCTTATTTTTGCCATGGCCTGTTGCACTTGTGCACGGCATGATCTTGGGGGGCGATGTGGAGCTTCGGGTTTCTAACGCTGGTCAATTGCCCTAAGGACCGTTATATAGCCGCATTTGACAGCAGTCTGGATAACAATCCGGATAACGACGTGTGTGAAGGGATATCATGACTATCAGACTCTTCCTGACGATCATCGGCCTTGCCTTTTCAGCGGCCACACTCTCTGCCTGCGGCATTTTTGGCGGTGAAAAGGAAGATGTGCGCATTGAACCCACATCATCGGGGGTAAATGGCTATTTATGGCGGGCGGCGGTGGAAACCCTGTCTTTCATGCCGATGGTTGATGTGGATCCCCGCGCCGGGGCTTTGATCACCGATTGGTATGCGCATCCCGATGTGCCCAATGAACGGATGAAGGTTTCCGCCTTTATTCTGGGGGGCCAGTTGCGTGCCGATACCTTGAAGGTGAGCGTGGTAAGGCAGGTGCGCAATGCATCATCCATCTGGGTGAATGAACCGCTTCGGGCCGGCACCGAGCTTAAGATTGAAGATGCTATCTTGAATCGCGCGCGGGAATTGCGGATCGATTCTATAGGGAATTGAGGCAATATGATCCGCCGAAACGGGCCGGGCTTTGCGCCACGTCAAAAAACAAAATGCTGATCATGTTCCTGCCAGCCTTTGATTGAGGGGCCCATCATCAAGATCAGCCGAAGAAAAGCCAGGAAGATATATGTCGCGTTATAATCCTAAAGTCACGGAAGCAAAATGGCAGCGCCAGTGGGATGAAGCTGCGCTTTTTCGTGCAGAACAGACCCCCGACAAGCCGAAATATTATGTGCTGGAAATGTTTCCCTATCCTTCGGGGCGGATTCATATGGGGCATGTGCGTAATTATACCATCGGCGATGTGCTCAGCCGTTTTTATATGAGCCGGGGTTATAATGTGCTGCATCCCATGGGCTGGGATGCCTTTGGAATGCCTGCCGAAAATGCGGCGATGGAAAAAGGCACCCATCCCGCCGATTGGACCTATGACAATATCGCCGCCATGCGCACCCAGTTGAAACAGGTGGGGCTGGCCATCGACTGGAGCCGGGAAATCGCCACCTGCGATCCGTCTTATTATGGTCATGAACAGGCGCTGTTTCTGGATTTCATGGAAGCCGGGCTGGTTTATCGCCGGGAATCCTGGGTGAATTGGGACCCGGTGGATCAAACCGTGCTTGCCAATGAACAGGTGATCGATGGCTGCGGCTGGCGTTCCGGGGCCCCGGTAGAGCGGCGCAAGCTATCGCAATGGTTTTTGAAAATCACCGAATTTGCCGATGAACTGCTCGATGATCTGAAAGCGCTGGAACGCTGGCCCGAAAAAGTGCGGACCATGCAGGAAAATTGGATCGGCCGTTCGGAAGGTCTGCAGTTCAGCTTTGAAATCGAGGGTCTTGAGGATCGGCTGGAGGTGTATACCACCCGCCCCGATACCATTTTCGGGGCCAGTTTCTGTGCTGTGGCCGTGGATCATCCTTTGGCTTTGAAGCTGGCGGAAACCAATGCCGATCTCATGGCCTTCATCAAAGAATGTCAGCGCTCCGGCACCTCGCAGGAAGCCTTGGAAGCGGCGGAGAAAAAAGGTTTCAATACCGGCCTTGTGGCCCGGCATCCTTTTGATGAAGGGTCTGATCTTCCCATCTATGTGGCTAATTTCGTGTTGATGGATTATGGCACCGGGGCCATTTTCGGCTGCCCGGCCCATGATCAGCGCGATCTGGATTTCGCCCGCAAATATGGCCTTGCCGTGCGCCCGGTGGTGGTGCCTCATGATCAATCACCCGATGCCTTCAGCGTGGGGGCGGAAGCCTATACCGGGCCGGGGCGGCTCGCTCATTCCCATTTTCTCGATGGCATGAGCATCGAGGATGCCCAGGCCCATGTGATTGGCTTGGCCGAGAAGGGCGGCTGGGGCCGGGGTCAGGTGACCTTTCGTTTGCGCGATTGGGGGATTTCCCGCCAGCGCTATTGGGGCACCCCCATCCCGATCATCCATTGCGAGCATTGCGGTATCGTGCCGGTGCCGCGCGATCAGCTTCCTTTGGTGCTGCCCGAAGATATTTCTTTCGATAAGCCGGGCAATCCCATCGCCCATCATCCCGATTGGAAGCACACCACCTGCCCGCGCTGCCAGAAACCGGCCCTGCGGGAAACCGATACGCTTGATACCTTTGTCGATAGCTCATGGTATTTTATCCGCTTCACCGCGCCCCAAAGCGATCGCCCCATCGATCGGGCGGCGGCCGATTACTGGTTGCCGGTGGATCAATATACCGGCGGCGTGGAACATGCGATTTTGCATCTGCTTTATGCCCGCTTTTTCACCCGCGCCCTGAAGCGGTGTGGCCATCTCGATCTGGATGAGCCTTTTGCGGGCCTGTTTACCCAGGGTATGGTCAATCACATGACCTATCGCGATGAAGCCGGGCAATGGGTTTTCCCAAGCCTTGTGCGGGAAAATGATGCGGGTGCCCTGATCCGTTCCGATAGCGGCCTGAAAATCACCGCCGGTCGGGTCGAAAAAATGAGCAAATCCAAGCGCAATGTGGTCGATCCCGATGATATCATCGATCAATATGGGGCCGATACGGCGCGCTGGTTCGTGCTGTCTGATAGCCCGCCGGAACGCGATCTGATCTGGACCGAAACCGGCATCGAAGGGGCGTGGCGTTTTACCCAGCGTTTATGGCGTCTGGTTTCGGCAGCCCAAGGGGCTTTGGTGGCCCCGGGCACGCCGGTGCGCGCCGATCTTTCCGGTGATAGCCTTGATTTGCGGCGTTCGGTACATAAGGCGATCGAGGGCGTGACGGGCGATATCACCGGCCTTCATCTCAATCGGGCGGTGGCGCGGCTTTATCAATTGGCCAATGCCATTGCTGCAGCCGATGTGCCGAATATCGATCCCGCCTGTTACCGCGAGGCTTTGGAAATGCTGGTGCGGCTGGTTTCGCCGATGATGCCGCATCTGGCCGAAGAGCTATGGCAAAGCCTGGGGCATAAAACCATGCTCACGGGGGCCCCTTGGCCTGAGGCCGATCCGGCTTTGCTGGTTGAGGACTCTGTGACCATCGGCGTGCAGGTGGGCGGCAAATTGCGCGATACCATCGATTGTGCGAAAGATGCGTCCGGCCCCGATGTGGAAGCCTTGGCGCTGGCATCCGACAAGGTGCGTCGCGCCATCGGCGATCAAACCATTCGCAAGATCGTGGTCGTGCCCAATCGTATCGTCAATATCGTGATTTAAACCAGATGTGATATCCGCCATGCGCTTTTGCCTTCATCGTTGTATCCTGCCCCTTTTGGCCAGCCTGCTTTTGGCGGGCTGCGGCTTTTCGCCGATTTATGCGCCCCAGCCTGCCGGGGAAAGCGAGTCTTATCAGGATCTGGCCAGCCAGTTTGCCATGATCGAGGTGGCCCAGCCCGGGGATCGTTTGGGCCAGCAGGTGCGCAATCGGCTGATCGGGATGCTCAGCCCCCGGGGCACGCCGGATGTGCCGCGCTATGGCTTGCGGGTCGATCTCGATGAAAAGCTCGAAGGCTTTGCCTTTCGTCAGGATCGGGCGATCACCCGCCAGAAGCTTCAGCTTGATGCCATGATCACGCTGGTGGATTTGCAAACCGGCGATGTGGCCGTGGCCGATGATCTCAGTGCGTGGATGACCTATGATGTGGTGCAATCGGATTTCGCCAATCTCTCGGCTCAAAGGGATGCGCGCGAACGCACAGCCAATCAGATCGTTGATCGGATCGTAGCCCGGCTTGCCCGGCATTTCCGCCAGAAAGACCCATCATAATCCCATGCCGGATCGGGGGATGGTGGCCGCAATGGTTTTTGGCCATTCCAGATCGTAGATAGGGACCCGCCATGGTAAAGGCCACAAAACAGCAGACCGAAAAGGCTTTGCGGGCCTTGTCACCCCATATTCGGGGCGTTTTGCTTTATGGCCCGGATGAAGGGATGGGCCGCGAATATGCCGATGCTATCGGGCGGCAGATCGTGGATGATCTGGCCGATCCCTTTCGGGTGGCGCGCCTTGGCCCGGATATGGTCAAGGCCACGGGATCGATTCTTGCCGATGAAATGGCGGCTCTGTCGATGATTGGCGGGCGGCGGCTGATCCGCCTTGATGGGGCCAGCGATGCGATGGTTCCCGCCCTTGAAGATGCCTTTTTGCATGCGGGCGATAGCCTGCTGCTGGCGATGGCGGGGGATCTGGGCAAAGGCTCGAAACTGAGAAAGCTGTTTGAGGGGGATGATCATCTGCTGGCAATTGCCTGCTATGCCGATGAGGGGCGCGATCTGGTGGATCTTTTGCGCCGGGCTTTTCACGATGCCCGGCTCGATCCCAGCCCCGATGCCCTGATCTGGCTTGGGGCGCATCTGGGCAATGATCGTATGGTCACCCGCAGCGAAATCGAAAAGCTGATCCTTTATAAAGGGGATGATCCTGACCGCACGATCAGCATGGATGATGTGCGGGCATCGGTGGGGGATGCGGCGGCGCTCACCTTGGCTGAAATTGCGCAAGCGGTCACGGGTGGTGAGGCAGCGGCCCTTGATTATCTGCTGGAAAAGGCATGGATCAGCGGTGAAAGCGCGATTGCCGTCCTGCGGGTTTTGCAGGCGCGGCTGATGCGGCTGCATCTGGTGCGAGGCCATATGGATAAGGGTTTGTCTGCCAATGAAGCGGCCGGGCGGCTGGCCCCGCCCTTGTTTTTCAAGGAACGCGATGGCTTTTTGCGCGATGTGGGGCGCTGGCCCCCGGATCGTCTGGCCGCCGCCCTTGATCTGATATTGGAAACGGAAATCCAGTGCAAATCCACCGGCATGCCGGCGGAAACCCTTACCGCGCGCTTATGCTTGAAGCTCGCCTTGTCGGTGCGGGGCCGCCGTTAAGGGCCTCCTGATGGTCAGGCTTTAACCATGGGCGGCCTTGATGGTGGCGTCTACATGCTGGCGGCGGGCATCGAATTCAGCGGCAATATCTTCATCGCGCTTTTGCAAAGCATCGATATCGATGGCGGCAAAGGAAATCACCCCCATCTCGTGATAGGCTTTTTGCACATGCTGGCTCCACAGCCCGATATCCTTGACGATGGGCACGATGCGGCTAAATAAAAAGCCCCTGAATTGCTGCATGGTGGCGCTGTCACGCAGATGCGCCACACAGTCTTCCACCGGCAGATCAAGGCTTTCCCACACTTCGCGGGCTTCAAAACGATCTCGCATCAGATAGCAGGCTTCGATCAGAAAATCCTCGCGCTCCCGGCGTTCCGCCTCGCTCAATTGGGGATAATAATCGCGCAGGGCCAAACGGCCAAAAGCCACATGCCGGGCTTCGTCCTCCATCACATAGGCATTCACCTGTTGGGCCAGCGGATTTTGCGCCTGATCGCGGACCATGGCAAAAGCGGCCAGCGCCAATCCTTCGATCACCACCTGCATGCCCAGATAGGTCATATCCCAGCGGTTATCCTCCAGCACCTGATCGAGCAGCGATTGCAAGGGCTTGCTCATGGGCCAGGCGCGGCCGAATTTATGCAAAAGGGCTTTATAAGCCTCCACATGGCGGGCTTCATCCATCACCTGCGTGGCGGCATAGAATTTGCTATCCAGATCGGGCACGCTTTGCACGATTTTGGCCGCGCATAAAAGCGCACCCTGTTCGCCATGCAGGAATTGGGAATTGGTCCAGGCCTGATGGGCGCAGCGCACTTCGATCTGACGGGCCCGGCTGAGCTGCAGAAAACAGGGGGCATCATAGATGGGCAGAACCTGCTCGGGAAGCTGCTGGGGGTTTTCGGGATCAAGCTCCAAAGACCAGTCGATGCGATCCACAGCATTCCATTGCTTGCGCTTGCCTTTTTCATAAAGCCCCAAAAGGCTTTCGCGGCCATCATCAAAGCGCCAGTCAAAGCGCGTGGCAAAGCGATTGATCACATCATGATGGTCGGGGGCGTCGATCGGATACAGATCTTTGAGGCTCATGGCGCGGCCTTTCGGGCAAGAGCAAAACAAACGACCCCATGATGATAGCACGCCACAGGCACCCGCCGAACCAGCGGTTCTGGCAGCCTTTATCATCAGGTCTTGGCTTGTTGCCATTCCGCATGATGAAGAATCTGGGCGATCAGATTTTCCGGCGGCCCGGGGGCTATGGTCCTGAAATTATGCACCAGCTTATAGGAAAGGCGGGTTTGATAGCGGGCCCTGTCGAAATGTCTGCCATCTTCGGCTTCGCGCAATAAAGGCAGGGCCAGCTTCAGGATATGTTGCAGCATCCGGGCAAAGCGCGCCTTCTGGATCAGATGGGCAAAAGCCTGGGGCCCCCGATGATAAAGCTGCAAACGGGCAGCCACCAAACCCATGCCCGCGCGCACCGCAATGGCGGCTTCCAGCATGTCCTTGTCGCCCAAAAGGGTGATTCGCAAAACAAGGCTGTCGGTGATCTGTTGGCGATCATGAAGGCGGCGCAAAATGACGAGCAGATGATTCCCCACAGCCGATCCCAAGGGCCCGCGCAGGGCTTCATCGCGCACGCGAAGAACCAGATTTTCGATGAAGGGTGTTGGCAGATCGAGCTGATCTTCGATCAAAGCCCTGATCCCGGCGCTGGCATGAAGCACGATATCGGCGGCCAGATCAGCGGGCAGATCATGGCGTTTGGCGATGGCCGCCAGAACAGCCGTGCTTTTGCTGAAACGCCGGGCCGCAAGGCGGGCATCATCGCCCTCGATCCGGGCTGATTTATTGTCCAGAACCGCTTCAACCGCCGGTTCCTGCGCCCTTTCGATCAGGGAATGAACCACCGAACGCGACAGATCGGATCGTTTGGCGATGGCGGTTTGTTTCTGGCCATCATCCATGCAGATGATGGCTATCAGATCCGCATCGGTGAGTGATAAGCTGTGCATCAAAATGGGTTCGGCTACATGCACCACATCATAAGCCAGCTTTTGCGCCAGATCCGTTGGCAGAATCGGGGTATGGGCCAAACAATGGGCAAGAGCCGTGCGCACCCTTTCGCTGGTATCCCGGGCAAAGCGATGCAAAATCTCCACCGCGATCCGGTTTTCATCATCGCTCAGATCATTGCGGGCAAAAGAATTTGCCACAAATTCCGCTAAAGATTGGCGCTGGGCTTCATCGGCGGTTCCGGCTTGCGCCAAAAGCGTTTTGATTGCGCTGGTTGGAATCGCGTTGTCTGGACTGTTTGCAGACATAAAAAGGCTACCGATCGAGGATGGTGATCACAGATATTTGAATCAGGAGATAAGAATAAATTCTTAATCTTTAAGGGGGGTTTATAAATTCAGAATTTTTATAGGGACTTCAGGAAATATAGATAAAATATGTACTTAAATATATTGGAATAAACAGACACTATATTGCGAAATATTTATACATTATCTAGGGTCAGGACTCTAATAATCGATGCGGGTGAGATAAAGCCCGAAGGGCGGGGCGTTAAAGCCCAGAGCGCATCTGTCTTTCGCTTCCAAAATTTCTTTCATCATGATCGGCGGCCATTTTCCCGCCCCCACCAATTCAAGGCTGCCCACCATGGATCGCACCTGATGATGCAGAAACGATAAGGCAGAAACATGAATATGCAGGCGATCATCAAGGCGTTCCACCCGCAAAAGATCAAGGGTTCGGATCGGCGATCTGGCCTGACAGGCGCTGTGGCGAAAGGTGGTGAAATCATGCTGCCCCAAAAGATGATTGGCCCCTTCCTGCATGGCATCTGCATCCAGCGGGCGGCTGACATGCCAGGCCAGCCCCTCGGCAAAGCTTAGCCGGCTTGGGCGATTGATGATCTCATAGCGATAGCTGCGGCGGCGGGCGGAAAAACGGGCGTGAAAATCATCGCCCACGATCTCAGCCGATAAAACGCTGATGGGATGCGGCTTCAGATGATGATTGATCGCCCCCAGAAAGCGCTGGGGGCTGATGGCCTTTTCGATATCCACATGGGCCACCTGCCCATTGGCATGAACCCCGGCATCGGTGCGCCCGGCGCCATGCACGATCACCTGTTCGCCGGTGAAGGCATGGATGGCTTTGGTCAGGGCCGCCTGAATGCTGGGCGCATTGGCCTGAATTTGCCAGCCCGCAAAAGGGCGACCATCATATTCGATGAGCAGCTTGAACCGCCGGGCCATCCTCATTCATCCCCGGGGTGCATGGCCTTGGCGGGCACAGCGATGGCCGGGCCGAAGCGGGTGCCTTTGGGGATGGCGTGGCCACGCAGAAAGCTGGCGGCATCCATGGCCCCCCGGCCCGGTTTTTGCAGATGAATGAGCTTCAAGGCACCCTGCCCACAGGCAATGGTCAGGGCATCATCAAGCGCTGTTCCGGGCGGGGCTTTAGGCGGGGCTTTAGGCGGGGCTTTAAGAGATGGATCGGTTGGGGAGACGATTTCGGCCTTCAAGATCTTCAGTCGCTCGCCGTTTAAAAGGGTAAAGGCCCCGGGGAAGGGGGTCAGCCCCCTGATCTTGCGGTCGATCGCGATGGCGCTGTCATCCCAGTTGATCATCGATTCGCTTTTGTCGATCTTATGGGCATAGCAGATGCCCTCTTCCGCTTGGGGGATGGCTTCAAGCCTGCCCTTCGCCACGCCATCCAGCGCTTTCAGCAGCAAAGGCCCGGCTTTTTCCACCAGCGCATCATGCAGGCTTTGGGTGGTGTCATCAGGGGCGATGGCATGGGTTTCGCGCATCAGCACCGGCCCGGTATCAAGGCCCTCGTCCATGCGCATGATGGAAAGCCCGGTCTGGCGATCCCCCGCCATGATCGCCCGATGCAGGGGTGCGGCGCCCCGCCAGCGCGGCAAAAGCGAGGCATGAACATTGATGCAGCCCAGCCGGGGAGCATCGAGAATATCCTTCGACAAAATCTGGCCAAAGGCAACGACAATGGCGCAATCAAGCTTCAAAGCCCGCCACTGCGCCACATTGTCCGCCCTTTTCAATCGCCTGGGCGTAAAAACCGGCAAGCCATGCTGTTCGGCATAAAGATGGATGGGGCTTTTGCGCAGGGCTTGCCCTCTTCCTGCGGGGCGCGGTGGCTGGGTATAAACGGCGGCGATCTCATGGCCCGCCTGATGCAGGGCGCGCAGGGTGGGAAGGGCGAAATCCGGCGTCCCTAAAAAGGCAAGGCGCAAGGGGGTCATCGGCTCACACCGTCACGGTATCGCGCTGGATCTTGGCCAGCTTGCGGATCACCATATTGCGTTTCAGTTTCGATAGATAATCGATGAACAACACCCCGTTCAGATGATCGATTTCATGCTGCAAACAGGTGGCCAGCAGGCCATCGGCGGCGATTTCATCGGCCTTGCCCTCGCGATTGATGAAGGCAACCCGGCATGAAGCGGGGCGCTCCACCTCGGCATAATAATCCGGTACCGAAAGGCAGCCCTCATTATAGATCGAGCGTTCATCCGATGACCAGATGATCTGCGGATTGATCAGCACATGGGGCTGGCGGCCTTCATCATCATCGGCCACATCAACCACCAGAAGCTGGCGCAAAATCCCAAGCTGCACGGCGGCCAGCCCGATGCCGGGGGCTTCATACATGGTTTCCAGCATATCATCGATCAGATGATCGAGATCGGCATCCACCCGTTCGATGGGGGCGCTTTTCTGTCGCAGAACAGGATCAAGGCAGGTGAGGATGGGGCGTGTTGTCATGATATCCGGGCTCATAGGGGTTTGCCGGGGGGTTTGCCGGAATACCTAGGCGCAGTGATCGCATCCGTCAAGAAAGGTGATGATGGCCAATGAATTTCAGGGCAGATGGCGGGGCAGATCGAATCGCACCAAACGGCCATGGCCCGCCTGTGTGCGCAGTTCGGCCCAAGGGCCTTCATGAAGCTCGATCTCGGCAAATCCGGCGGTGGGATAGCGCTTTTCAAGGCGTTCAATGAGGGTGGTGCGGCCGCGCCCCGCAAAAAGCTGGGCCAGATCATGAATGGCGGGATTATGACCGATGATCATGGCAATCGAGATGCTTTCATCCAATTGCGCAAGCTGGGCCAAAAGTGCATCGGATGTGGCGGCATAAAGATCGGGGGCATGGTTTATCGGAGCCTGCCAGCCGCTTTTGGCCTGCACGATTTCCAGCGTTTGGCGGGTGCGCAAGGCGGGCGAGCATAAAAAAACCTTCGGCGGGTTCACGCACTCTTTGAGATGCATGCCCATCAATCCCGCAGCCCGCACCCCCAGCGCATTGAGCGGCCGATCAAAATCGCGGCCCTCGGGGCTTTTGTCGCCGGCCTTGGCATGGCGCATCAGATAAAGCTTTTTGCCGGTTTTCATGAATCAGTCCTCATGCCCTCGTCCGGCTTTTTCCCGTCATCAAGATTGTCCGACAAAAAGGGCATCATCATAAGCGGCCAAAAGCCCAGTTCCTTTTGACGACGCCAGGGCTTGAGGCCGATGATCATACCATCCACCCCCAGATCGGGCGCGGCCTTATAGGTTTTGAAGGCATAATCCCACCAGGGCAGGTTGAAGCCATAATTCCGATCATGCTCATCTCTTGTGACAGAATGATGGACCAGATGGAAATCGGGCGTCACGATCAGCCGCCGCAAAAAGCGATCAAGGCGCCGGGGCAGGCGCAGATTGCCATGATTGAACATGGCCGTGGCATTGAGCAGGATTTCAAAAAGAATGACCGCTAAAAGATCCGCCCCCAAAGCCACCACCACGGCGCTTTTGATCAGCATCGACAGCAGATATTCAAGGGGATGAAAGCGCAGCCCGCTGGTCACATCAAGGCTGAGATCGGCATGATGCATCCGGTGCAAACGCCATAAAAACGGAATTTTGTGAAAGGCCACATGCTGGGCATAGATCGCCAGATCCAAAAGCACGACCATCAGGAATATTTCGATGCCATGGGGCCAATCAAGGGCATGAAAAAGGCCGATATCGTGCTTGTGCGCCCAGATCGCCGCAGAAACCGCGATCAACGGCCCCAAAGCCCGCAGGGAAAGGCTGCCCAGCATCACCATTCCCAGATTGAGCGGCCAGCGATGGCGGCGATCCACATCAGCCCGCCGGGGGCGGATGATTTCCGCTCCGGCAATCAGGGCGAACATGCCAAGAAAGGCGGCAAGGCGCATGGTCGCTTCATATTGGATGAACAGATTTTCCATGGCGCTTATATAAAAGCGAACAGCTGCGAAGAACAGGGCTTTGAATGTCGAATCCTGTTTTGCCACAGCCTTTCGCCCTGCTGTTCCTTGTAGCGCTTTGCGCGAAGCCCCATTAAGCTGATGGGATGACAGCACCCGATCATGATCCCCTTTATCGGCTGGAAAAATTGTGCCGCGATTATGGCGCGCACCGGGCGCTTGGGCCTTTGGATCTTGCGATCCATGAAGGGGAGCGGGTGGCTTTGATCGGCCCCTCGGGCTGCGGCAAATCAACGCTGATGCGCCTGCTGGCGGGATTGGTGGCCCCCAGCGGCGGGCAAATTCTGTTTCGCGGGCAGCTTTTGGGGGCGCATGATATCCGCGCTTATCGTCGGCACTTTGGTTATGTGATCCAAAGCGGGGGTTTGTTTCCCCATCTTACGGCGTCGCAGAATGTGGTTCTGATGGCTCGTCAGGCGGGCTGGTCACGTCAAAAAATCGCCGCCCGCCTCGATGAACTGGCCCAATTGGTGCATCTGGAGCCCGATCAACTGGCGCGCTATCCGGTGGAATTATCGGGCGGCCAGCGCCAAAGGGTGAGCCTGATGCGGGCCTTGATGCTCGGCCCCGATGTGATGGCGCTGGATGAGCCCTTGGGGGCCCTTGATCCCATGATCCGCTTTCAGCTTCAGGCGGATTTGCGCGGGATTTTCGAGACGGTGGGGGCAACGGTCATTCTGGTTACCCATGATCTGGCGGAAGCCGCATGGCTGGCGGATCGGATCATCTTATTGCGCGATGGGCTGGTGGTTCAGGATGGCAGCTTTGATGATCTGTGCCATCATCCCGCCGAGCCGTTCGTCAGCGAATTTGTCCGCGCCCAGCGGGGCCTGATGATCGGGGGGGCGGAATGAAAGCAGCGGTCATCATGCTGATAGGGGTCCTGTTGTTTTTACCCCCTCTTGCCATGGGGCAGGAAACGCAGGCCGATCAGCCGGTGATTGCCTCGAAAGCCTTTACCGAATCGATTATTTTATCGGAAATCCTGCGCTTGAAGCTGCAGGCGGCGGGGATCGATCTGCCCCATCGTCGGGCTTTGGGGGGCACGCGCATTGTGTTTGATGCCCTCAAATCCGGTGAAATCGCCATCTATCCCGATTATACGGGCACCATCCGCCATGAAATCTATGCCGGTGAGGATCTGCCCGATGCGCAAACCTTGCGCGACCGGCTGGCCCGCGATGGGCTGGGGATCACCGGGTCTTTGGGTTTTGAAAACAGCTTTGCCCTCGCCACCCGGTCGGAAATGGCGCAAAAGCGTGGGTTAAAGCAGATTTCCGATCTGCGCACGCAGCCCGATCTGGTGTTCGGTCTCTCCAATGAATTTCTTGATCGCGGCGATGGCTGGCGGGCGCTGAAGGGGGCTTATGATCTGCCTCAATCCGCCAATGGCCTGCAGCATGAATTATCTTATCGCGGGCTGGCGGCGGGCCGACTCGATATCATCGATGTGTATAGTACGGATGCGGAAATCGCCTTTTACGATCTGGCGGTTCTGGATGATGATCGGCGATTCTTTCCCCGTTATGAGGCGGTGTTTCTTTATCGCCTCGATCTGGCCCGCAGCCAGCCCGCGCTGATCCCCATCTTGCAGGATCTGGCAGGGCAGATCAGCAGCGATCAGATGCGGGCCATGAACAAGGCGGTGAAGATCGATCGGCAAAATGAAAGCCGGGTGGCGGCGGATTTCGTGGATGATGGCAGCGGTCCGGCGCCCATCCTTGCTGCCCAGCAATCAAGGCTTGAACGCGTGTGGGGCCGCAGTCTCGAACATCTGGCGCTGGTTGCCGTGTCTTTGGGGGCGGCTTTGCTGGTGGCGGTTCCGCTGGCCATCGCGGCTTTTCGCCTGCCCGCTTTGGGGGGGCCGATTCTGGGCTTTGTGGGGCTTTTGCAAACGGTTCCGGCTCTGGCCCTTTTCGTATTCATGATCCCGCTTTTGGGGGTGGGGGCGGCCCCCACCATTGCCGCTTTGTTTCTTTATTCCTTGCTGCCCATCGTGCGCAATGGCCATGCCGGGCTGACAGGCATCAGTGGGGATCTGCAGGAATCGGCGCGGGCCCTTGGCTTATCATCATGGGCGCGCTTGTGGCGGATCGAATTGCCCCTTGCTTTGCCCACCCTATTGGCGGGGATCAAAACCGCAGCGGTGATCAATGTGGGGGCCGCCACTTTGGGGGCTTTGATCGGGGCAGGCGGTCTGGGTCAGCCGATTTTAACGGGTATCCGCCTCAATGATATGGGCCTCATTTTAGAAGGGGCGATCCCGGCGGCCGGGCTTGCTTTGTTGGTTACGGGCTCCTTCGATCTGGCGGGGCGCTGGCTCATTCCTCGTGGATTGCGTCTTTGATTTCACGAGCAAAGGGGCCTCAGATCGCGGTGATGGCCCCATCGATGCTCAGATTCGCCCCATTGATATAGCGGGCATCCGGGCTCAGCAAAAACAGGACGGCGGCAGCGATATCGGCTGGCTGCCCCGGCCCTGCGGGGGGAAAGCCGCCCGCATATTTGCTGTGATCATGGCCGATATCCGCTAAAGCCCTGTGCAGCATCGGGGTTTCCACCGGGCCGGGGGAGATGGCATTGATCCGCAGCCCCATGGTCGCATAATCGCGGGCCGCCGATTGGGTCAGGCCCACCACCGCATGTTTGCTGGCCCCATAAGCCGCCATCCAGGGTGCGCCCCGGGTGCCCAATATCGAGGCGATATTGACGATGGCGCGGCCCCGCACTTCTTCTGGCGGTTGGCCGGCGACCCGATCATATTGGGCGCTTTCCAGCATTGCGGGGATTTCATGGCGCAGGGCATGAAAAATCCCGTCGGCATTGGTCGCCATCACCTGCCGCCAGGTTTCGGGGCTCAGATCAGCCAGCTTTTGCGGGGCATGGCTGATGCCCGCACAATTCACCGCCAGATCAAGGCCCCCCATCCATTGGCGGGCGGCGGCGATGAAAGCCCCGGTTTGCCGATCATCGCGCACATCGCAGGGCTGGCACAAAGCGCGATCATGGGGCACCACCCGAACCGGCGCGATTGCCGTTTCACCCGAATGTTGGGCCGTGGACCCTTCGGGTTCGGGAAGCCCGCAATAAACCACCCGCGCCCCTTCCTTGATCAGGGCATTGACCACCGCCGCCCCGATGCCGGATGTGCCGCCGGTGACCACGGCGCGGGCATTGTGAAAGCGCAAGGGCGGCGCGGCTGGGTTCATGCTTTTGGTCCTTTTGGGATTTCGTGTTCAATGGTTTTGGGGCTTTCCACGGCCCGAACAAGGCTGCATAGCGCCGCCATCATCGGCAGGCAAGCATGGCTGCGCCCTTTTCCCGCTTTGTTTGGGGGTTTAAGCTTGTTCAGCTTTTCCTGTTCGGTCGCGATCAGGATTCTGGTCCTTTGTTGAAGGAACGCCTTATGTCCCTCTCTCACCCCCCTTATCGTCCTATGGCTGATCTGCCCACCCATGCGGTGACCAATCAGCCCCCGCCTTTGGTGGATTATAATCTTTATGCCGCCGATGCCGCTTTGATCGAAGCCGTGGGCCGGGAGGGCGATGCCGATGCCCCCAAAGCCGCAGATGCCTATGGTGCGGCTTTGGGGGATGCGGCGATTTTGCAGGCCGGTGATGATGCGAATCGCCATCCGCCGGACTTTCATCCCTTTGATCGCTATGGCCAGCGCATCGATGAGGTGCGCTTTCATCCGGCCTATCATCAGATGATGGCGCTGGGCATGGCGCATGGCCAGCATTCGGTGGCCTGGACCGCGAAAAAAGCCGGGCATGTGCGTCATGCGTCTTTGGAATATCTGATGCATCAGGTGGAAGCCGGAGTGTGCTGCCCCCTCAGCATGACCTATGCGGTCATCCCCGCCCTTCGCCATCATTCTGATCTGGCAGCCTTGTGGGAGCCGAAATTGCTTTCCCGTCATTATGATGGGACGGCGCGGCCGGTGGCCGATAAGGCATCGGCCACCATGGGCATGGCGATGACCGAAAAGCAGGGCGGTTCGGATGTGCGGGCCAACAGCACGAAGGCTGTAGCGACGTCCGGGGCTTATGAACTGACCGGGCACAAATGGTTTTGTTCGGCACCGATGTCGGATGCGTTTCTCACTTTGGCCTATGCGCCGGGGGGATTGAGCTGCTTTTTCGTGCCGCGATGGACCCCCGATGGCCAGCGCAATCGCCTGTTCATTCAGCGACTGAAGGACAAATTGGGCAATAAGGCCAATGCCTCATCGGAAATCGAATATCATGGGGCCTATGCCGAAATCATTGGCGATGAAGGGGCGGGGGTGCGCACGATCATCGATATGGTTCATCATACCCGCCTTGATACCACCATCGGGGCGGCCTCCCTGATGCGCAGGGCGGTGGCTGAATCGATCCATCATGCCCGTCATCGCACGGCTTTTCAAAAGCGGCTGGTGGATCAGCCCCTGATGCAGATGGTGCTGGCGGATATGGCCATCGAGCAGGAAGCAGCCACCACCCTAGCCTTTCGGATTGCCCGTTCTTATGATGACAGCAGCGGGGAGAGCGGGGAGGATGCAGCAGCGGGCGGCGACCGCGATGAGGCCAGGGCTTTCAGCCGCTTGGCAGTGGCCTTGGCGAAATACTGGCTCAATAAACGGGTGGCCCCTCTGATTGCCGAGGCTTTAGAGGTGCATGGCGGGGTTGGCTATGTGGAAGAAACGGTGATGCCCCGGCTCTATCGCGAAGCCCCCCTCAATGGCATCTGGGAAGGCTCGGGCAATGTGATCGCCCTTGATGTGCTGCGCTCGCTTCATAAATCGCCGCAATCGGTTGAAGCCCTGATGGCGGAAATCCATGCCGCAAAAGGCACGGATCGGTTTCTGGATCGGGCCATGGATCAGCTGGGCACAAAGCTTGCCAAAGGGTCGGTTGATGAGCGCCACGCCCGGCGTCTCGTCGAAGATATGGCCCTTGTTTTGCAGGGGTCGCTTTTGGTGCGATATGCGCCCCCTGCTGTGGCCGATGCTTTTTGCGCCAGCCGCCTTGGCGGGGATTGGGGGCGGGCCTTTGGCACCCTGCCCGATGGCCTTGATCTCGACGCCATCATTGAACGCGCGGCCCCACTCGCTTAAAACACCAGGCATGATGCTGGTTTAAACATGGGGCTGCGGCATGGCGCTGACGATCTATGCGGTGGGAAAGGCCGGGCGAAGGCCGGAAGCGCAGCTTGCCCGGGCTTATCTCGACCGGTTGCCTTTCGGGGCCGACATCCATGAGGTGGAAGAACGCAAGCCCTTGTCTGTGGCGGAAAGAAAACACCGCGAAGGGGAGAAGATCCTCGCCGCCCTGCCCGCCAATGCTTTTCTCATTCTTTTGGATGAACAGGGCCCGGATCTGACCAGCCTTGGCTTTGCGCAAAAGCTGGAAGGCTGGCGGCAGCAGGGGCGGCCGCTGGCCTTTGCCATTGGCGGGGCCGATGGCCATGGCGAGGCGATGCGGGCCCGCGCCGATGCGCTTTTATCCTTGTCGAAAATGACCTGGCCGCACATGCTGGTGCGGGTCATGCTGGCAGAACAAATATACCGGGCGGTTTCGATCAGCGCCGGTCATCCTTATCACCGGGAATGAGGGCGCGCATGCCTTTGTCGATTTATACCGGACGCATTGCCCTCACGCTCCTGATCCTTGGGTTGGGGATGGCCTGTGCCGTGCCAAACAGTGCGGCCCAAAACCCCGAAGGCGATCCCCGCAGCCGTCTCGATGCTATCGAGCAGGAATTGGCGCAGCGGGCAGCACAGCAGCGCGTATTGGCGGAAAAAGCCCGGGCTGCGGGCCGCGAAGCTGAGGCCATCGCCCGTTCGATCATCGCTGCCACCGCCGATGTACAGGCCCTTGAAGAGCGGGTGACGGCGGTGGCCTTGAAAATCGAAACGGTGGGTGATCTTTTGCAGGAACAGGAAAGCCTGCTCGAACTCAAACAGGATCAGATGGCCCGCACGCTGGCTGCCTTGCAGCGCCTGTCGCGTCGGCCGCAGGCTTTGGCCCTGCTCCGGCCCGGCGATGCCGATGAAACCATCAAGGGGGCCATTCTTTTGCGGGAACTCGCCCCGCAATTGGAAGATGAAGCCCGCGCCGTGGGCCAGCAGGTGGCTCGAATCCTTGATCTTCGCAAAGAATTGATGGCCGAGCGCGAAACCCTGAAGGCCGATCAAAAGGCTTTGGAAGCCAGCCGCAGGGATCTGGAATTCCAGCGCGAGGCACGGCAGGCCGAACAGCAGAAATTGTCGCAAGAAGCGCAGGAGGAAAGCCGGGTCATGGCCCGGCTGGCAGATCAGGCGCGCAGCCTTGAAGACCTGCTCAAAGCCATCGAGGCCGAGCGCGCCCGGCGGTTGGCGGCGGCCAATGCGGCGGCGGAACGGCTTGCGCAGATGCCCAAAGCGCCGGGGGATAAGGCTGTGGCTTTGGCGGCTCCCCCCGCGTCTGCTCCGTCTTCATCTGTTCCCTTGAGCGAGGCTCGGGGTAGCCTCGCTTTACCGGCGCGCGGGCGGCTTTTGCGAACATTCGGGGCGCTCAATGGGGGCCTTCATGAAAAAGGAATCACGATCGCCACCCTTGCGGGGGCGCAGGTGGTGGCCCCATATGATGGGCGGGTGGTTTATTCCGGTCCGTTTCGTGGTTATGGCAAGCTCTTGATCATTGCCCATGGCGAAGAGTACCATACCCTGCTGGCTGGCATGGATGAGGTTTATGCCTCGGTTGGTCAGTGGGTTTTGGCCGGTGAGCCGGTCGGGATGATGCAAGATGAGGCGCGTGCGGTGCCGCAAAGGGCAAAAACGGCGGATGTCCCCGCAAAAAATGCTCAGGAACTGTATGTTGAGTTGCGTAAAGGGGGCGAACCAGTGGATCCTGTGCCATGGTTGGCAGCAGGACTAGGAAAGGTGAGTTGAAGATGCGTGGATTTTTCTTGGGCGCCAGCGCCGCTGTTTTGGCTTTCATGGGTTCGGCCAGCTCTTTTGCCCAGGGCAATAATGCCGATACCTATCGGCAGCTCGATCTGTTGATGGAGGTGTTCGAGCGCGTGCGCGCCGAATATGTCGAAGAGGTCGAGGATGAAAAAGTGCTGGAAGCGGCGATCAATGGGATGTTGGCGTCTCTCGATCCCCATTCCAGCTATATGGGCCCGGAAAGCTTTCGCGCCATGCAGGTGCAAACCCGGGGCGAATATGGTGGCCTTGGGCTTGAGGTGACGCAGGAAAATGGCGTGGTGAAGGTGGTCTCGCCGATCGATGATACCCCCGCCTCGCGCGCCGGGCTGAAAAGCGGCGATTATATCACTCAGATTGATGGATCACCGGTTTTGGGGCTGACCCTGACCGAAGCCATCGATAAGATGAAAGGCCCGGTGGGGGCGCCGATCACCATCACGGTGGTGCGGCCCGTTCCCGATGAAGAAGACGAGATTTTCGATGTCGATCTGGTGCGCGATACCATCACCCTCACATCCGTCTCGCATCGGGTGGAGCGCGATGCGGTGGGCTATGTGCGGGTGCGCACTTTCAATGATCAAACCACCCGTGGTCTGAAGGAAGCCATTGCCGATATCGAAAAGCAATTGGGCCCTGATATGGTTGGTGTGGTGCTCGATCTGCGGAGCAATCCCGGTGGCCTGCTCGATCAGGCGATTTCGGTGTCTGATGCCTTTCTCGATCAGGGCGAAGTGGTTTCCACCCGGGGGCGCAATCCGCGCGATACCAAGCGCTGGCATGCAACGCCGGGAGATCTGGTGAATGGCAAGCCGGTGGTGGTTCTGGTTGATGCTGGTTCGGCTTCGGCTTCGGAAATCGTGGCCGGAGCTTTGCAAGATCATCGCCGGGCGACCATTCTGGGCGATGGAACCTTTGGCAAGGGCACCGTTCAAACCCTCATCCCCCTGGGGGCGGAAAGTGCTTTGCGCCTGACCACAGCCCGCTATTACACGCCTTCGGGCCGCTCGATTCAGGAACGGGGGATCGAACCGGATATCGAGGTGACCCAACCGCGTGTCACCGCCAGCGGACGGGTTTTAAAGCCCCGCCGGGAACGCGATCTTTTGGGCCATTTGCGGAATGAGCAACTGCTGAAAGACGAAGCCAATAGCGAACAGAGTGCGGATGAAGCTGCTGAGCCGTCCCCTGATCAATCCTCTGATCAATCTGGGGCCGAGGATGCGGCGGATGTCAGCCCGGCTGAAGTGATTGCCTCGACGAAAGAGCCAAAATCGGATGAAGCGGCAGGCGATGCCGCCCCGCAGATGACAGAAGAAACGGCAGAAGGCTCGGAATCGGAGCAGGAAAAGGGCGATTATCAGCTTAACTATGCCCTTGATCTTTTGCTCGGGGTCAGAAAAGCGGTTGAGGAACAAACGGCCTCCGCAGACATCAAGGAGTAAAGGTGCAGCTAAAACGGCGCGAGAGCGGCATGTTGGAAAAGATCCACCCGATGCGAAAAGGCAGGCCGGTTTGATGGTCTTTTCTCGCCAGAAAACAGATCTGTTGGCAGGGGGGCTCGGCGGTGCCGGGCCCCTTATTGCTGTGTGGGCGATCACCCTGATCGTGCTGGCCGCTCTCGCCATCTGGTTGCAGATCAGCTATCAGCCGCCTTTACCGAAAGTGGGGCCCAGTTCAGTAGCAGGTGCGGGTGATGTGCCGTCTGCATCCGTTGGGGATGCGGGCGCGGAGTTGGCGGCAAAGCCCGATGAAACCGCCTCCCTTGCGGTTTCCGGGCCCACCAAATCGCCGGCGGAAACGCCAGCCAATACATCTGCCAATACAGCTCCGAGAACGTCAGCCGAAACGCCCGCGGCTGAGGAAGAGGGCCTGTCCCTGATCAGGATGGGGCCGGTTCCCGATCCGGCTTTGGTGGAACAAACATCCGCCGGGCCTTTACCGGTGATTTCGGTGGATGGCCGAAAGCCCTTCAATGTTTATGCCCGGCCCTATCTGCCCAATGGCAATCGGCCCCGGATCGCTTTGGTGATTCAGGAAATTGGCCTTGCGCGTGAAGCCAGCACGGCGGCCATCAATCGCCTGCCCAAAGCCGTCAGTCTTGCCCTGTCGCCATATGCCGCCGATCCGCAGGCTGTTTTGCAAGCGGCGCGCGATGCCGGGCATGAAGTGCTTTTGATGGTACCGATGGAGCCGGTGTCCTTCCCCCGCAGTGATCCCGGCCCCCATAGCCTTTTGGTATCCTTGTCGGCGGCGGAAAATATCAGCCGCCTGCATCATGTGATGAGCCGGGCCCAAGGCTATGCCGGGGTGATCAATCATATGGGCTCGCGCTTTACCGCCACCCCTGCGGCTTTGGAGCCGATTTTGGCGGACCTGTCGCGGCGGGGCCTGATGTTTGTTGATGCCCGCACCAGCGCCCGTTCCGTGGTGCCTGAAATCGCCGGGAAAACCGGCCTGCCTTATGCTGAAAATGATCGCTATATCGATAATACCGCCACCGCCGAGGAAATTGATCGTTTTCTGGCAGATCTTGAAACCATTGCCCTGCAGCGTGGGCATGCCGTGGGTTTTGGCCGCCCTTATCCGGTTACGGTAGAGCGAATCGAACGCTGGGCGCAGGGTTTGGAGCTGAAAGGCATTGATCTGGCCCCGGTCACATCGCTTGTCGGGCTTTATGGGCCGGATTCTTTAAGCCGCGCAAGATAGGAGCGATGAATGAACGATCGCCAATCTGAAACGATCAGGGCCAAATCCATCGGGGCCAAATCCATCAGGGCCGATGATCTGCCCTATCGGCCTTGTGTGGGGATGATGCTGCTCAATCATCAGGGGCTGGTATGGACCGGCAAGCGCATAGACACCGCCGCTTTGGCATGGCAGATGCCCCAGGGCGGCATCGATCCCGGGGAAAGCCCCGAACAGGCGGCCTTGCGTGAATTGAAAGAAGAAACCGGCATCGATGATGTGCAAATTCTCGATCAACTGGCTCAGCCCCTTTTTTATGATCTGCCCGATGAACTTTTGGGAAAGGCCTGGAAAGGCCGCTATCGGGGCCAGCGGGTGCATTGGTTTGCCATGCGGTTTTTAGGTGATGATCAGGCTATTGATCTGGGCGGCCCGCATCAGGAATTCAGTGCATGGCGCTGGCAGGAACCGGCGGCCTTGCCCGATCATATCGTGTCTTTCAAACGGCCGATGTATGAACAGGTGATGGCCGGTTTTGCCCATCTTCTGGGGCCATCAGGATAAGGGCTGCGGGATAGAGGCTCCTATCATCACGAAAGCGATCATCACGGAACTGGCGGGCTGTGCTTTTGATGGATGAGGATAGACTTCATCAATGAGCAACAGATTGACATCACCAAAAGCCTGGCGCGCATCGGGGCATATGGCATCGCTGCGGGGCCATGATATTTTTTATGTCGATAGCGCTGATGATGATCTGGCTGGCCTTGATGGGGGGCGCGATGATCGGCCGGTGGTGCTGGTGATCCATGGATTTCCCACGGCGGGCTGGGATTTTCATCGCGTTTGGCCGCTTTTGGTGCCGCATATGCGGTTGATCATCCCCGATATGCTGGGATTTGGCTTTTCGGCCAAGCCTTGTCCCCATCGCTATGGCATTTTTGAACAGGCCGATCTTCTGGAAGCCCTGATGGATCGGCTCGATCTTTCGGATGTGCATATTCTGGCCCATGATTATGGCGATACGGTTGCGCAGGAATTGCTGGCCCGCGATCAGGCGCGCACCGGCCATGATCGTTTGTTCAAATCCGTGTGTTTGTTGAATGGCGGGCTGTTTCCCGAAACCCACCGGGCCCGGCTCATTCAAAAGCTGCTGGCAAGCCCATTGGGATCGCTGGTCAATCGGCTGACCACCAAAAGCCGCTTTGATAAAAGCTTTTCTGCGGTCTTTGGTCCCGATAGCAAGCCTGATGCCCGGGCCCTTGATGATTTCTGGGGTCTGATCACCGAAAATGATGGGCGGCATGTTTTCACCTCGCTGATCGGCTATATGCACGAACGCCGGATCAATCGGGAACGCTGGGTGGGGGCGCTCATCCACTGCCCCTGTCCCATTCAGCTGATCAATGGCAGCGCCGATCCGGTGTCCGGGGCCCATATGGTGGCCCGCTATCGCCAGATTATGGGGGATCGCGATGAGATCCGTGCGCTGGATGGGGTCGGCCATTATCCTCAGGTCGAACAACCCGATCAGGTGGCCGCGGCTTATCGCGAATTTCTTGATCGACACAGCGCCGCTTTTTCATCCCATCCGCCCCAAAATCGGGATACGCCCTCATGACAGCATCCCCACCACCCCATCTGCTGATCCGGGGGGCCCGGATTTATGATGGCACTGGCGGCCCATCCTTCATTGCCGATGTGCGGGTGGCCGGGGGTGTGATTACTGAAATCGGCCCCGACCTTGCCGCCCCCGATCTTGCCGCCCCCGATGATATGGGCGCAACGATCATCGAAGCCCAGGGCCGCTGGCTGATGCCCGGCTTGCTTGATATTCACACCCATTTCGATCTGGAAGCCGAAATTGCCCCGGCTTTGCCCGAAGCCGTGCGCCATGGCACAACCACGGTGGTTGTGGCGAATTGTTCCCTGGGGCTGGCTTATGGCCATCAGCGCCGCGACGGGCAGGATCCGGTGGTGGATTGTTTTGCCCGGGTGGAAAATATTCCCAAGCCGATCCTGAAGGCCGTGGCCGATAAGGCAATATGGCAAACGAGCGCTGATTATCTGGCGCATCTCGAGCAGCTGCCCCTTGGCCCCAATATGGTGCCCCTTTTGCCCCATTCGATGCTGCGGATCGAGGTGATGGGCCTGCACAACAGCATCAGCCGCGATCCCGATGATGCTGAAATCGCGAAGATGGAAGCGCTTTTGCAAAAGGCCATGGCCGAAGGCTATGCCGGTTTTTCCACCGATGCCTTGCCCTTTCATTATCTGGCCAATCGCCCCCATGAACGCAGCCGTATTCCGGCGCAATATGGCCGTTTTGCTGAATTGCGGCGGCTCACCGATATTGTGCGGGCGCATCAAAGGGTCTGGCAGGCGACCCCGCCCAAGGATCGCCCCCTCGAGGTTTTGCGCACGTTTTTCCTTAGCAGCGGGCGTTTTTATGGCAAGCCTTTAAAGCTCACTGCGGTGGCCGCCATCGATGTGGCGAGCAATAAAGGGCTGGTGGTGCTGGCGCGGCTGATGGCGCGGCTATTGAACAGCCGTTTTGTGCGTGGATCGTTTCGGATGCAGGCGCTGGCTGCCCCCTTTCGGGTTTGGGCCGAAGGGCCGCTCACCCCTTTGGCGGAAGAAATTCCCAGCCTGCGCCGGTTGAATGAGCCCGATCTTGATGATCGTGCCGCCCGCCGGGCGATTCTGGCCGATCCCCATTGGCAGGCAGAATTCCGGGCGATGTGGCGGGCCGGGAAAAGTGGTGTTTCTTTTGCGCGGCTAAAGCGCATCTTGCGGCGCGAGGATTATGCCATCAGCCGCAATCTCGCGGATATGGAGATCGATTATGCCCCGGTGGCCGAATGGGCGGGCCGTGATATGGGCAGCCTTTATCGCCATTGGCGGGCGGTGGGTGCGGGCGAGGATCAGGCCCGGTCCGAGGCCGAGGCCGAGGCTTTTACCGCTCTTGATGATCTGGCATCCGGCGCGCGGGATGAGGCGGCTTTTCTGATCGCCCTTCTGGCCCATTGCGATACGGATTTATGCTGGTCGATCGTCAGCGCCAATCGGGATCCAAAGGTGGTGCGCGATCTGGTGATGGATCCGCTTTTTCTGCCCGGCTTCAATGATTCCGGGGCGCATCTCACCAATATGGCCTTTTATGATGGTAATCTCAGGGCTTTGAAGATTGCCCAGGCTGAAAATGCGGTGGCCTATACGGTGGCCCGGCTCACCCGCGAGCCTGCCGATTTTTTTGGCATCGATGCCGGTCGGCTGGAAAAGGGCGCGCGCGCCGATCTGGTGCTGATCAATCCCGAGGCCTTGGCCGCCTATGAAAGCGAAGCCCATAATCAGCTGATCCAGCGCCCGGAATTTGGCTATCATCAGCGGGTCAACCGATCCGATGGGGTGGTTGATCTGGTGCTGATCAATGGCCGCGTGGCGTGGCGCGATGGCCACTTTTCGCCCCAATTGGGCAAGGATCAGGGCTATGGCCGCTGCCTGCGCGCGGTCTCGGCCAAGGCTGTTTAGGTCTGTTTAGGGCTGTTTAAATTTCCCAGGCCCAGGATTGGCAGGCTTCATAGCGCAGCCAATCCATGAAGCTCGTGACCTTGATCAGGTTTTTCTTCTGATCGGGGCACACCATATAATAGGCAAAATCCACCGGATGGGATTCGCTGAAGGGGCGCACCAGCCGCCCCTGTTTCAGATCGGTTTCCGCCAGCGTGCGCTTGGCCAAGGCCACCCCGCGTCCGGCAATGGCCGCTTCGATGGCCAAAGCGGTCTGGTTGAAATGCAGGGCCCGCTGGCCATCCCCCACCTTCACCCCGGCGGCTTTCAGCCACATGGGCCAGGTGGGATTGCTTTCATCATCTAATGAGCTGTCATCATGAATAAGGGTTAAAAGCGCCATATCCTGCGGCATTTTAACCGCATTTTCCCCGGTGATGAGCTTGGGCGAGCATACGGGAAACACCTCTTCGCGCATCAGCTCTTCCACATAAAGGCCGGGATAGTGGCCGGGGCCATAGCGGATGGCGAGATCGGTATCTTCTTTTGAAAAATCGGTCAGTTCATTGCTGGCCGAAATTTTCACCACCACATCGGCATGCTCTTCATAATAGCGTTCCAGCCGGGGAATCAGCCATTTTGCGGCAAAAGACGGGGAGACCGAAACCTTGAGGATATTGTCATCGACCGGGCTTTGCAGCATCGAGCAGGCATCTTCGATCAGATCAAAGCCCTGATGCAGGGCTTCAAGGGAATCCTGGGCACGTTCGGTCAGGATAAGGGCGCGGCTGGTGCGCCGAAAAAGCTGGATGCCCAGATAGTCTTCAAGGCTGCGAATCTGCTGGCTCACCGCCGCCGGGGTCACAGCCAGTTCATCGGCGGCTTTTTTGAACGACAAATGCCGGGCTGCGGCCTCAAAGGCGCGCAAAGCATTGAGAGGAAGCTGCGACCGACGCAACCGCCTGATCGCACCGGGTTTTGTGCTGTCATCCGCCATGATCGGGATCGTTCCAATTCTTATTGCATGGGGCAAAAGGCCGATGGGCGGCACCTTTGCTGTGCTTTTGATGTGCCCCTCATCGCCTGTCGTCAAGCCCCAATCAAAGATTGGCCCGCTTTCGCGCTTCTGAAAGGGATAAATGGATCCCGCATTCGGTTTTATCCAGCCCCTGCCAGCGGCCCGAGCGGACCGAAGCGCCAGACTCTGCCCGCGCGGTGCAGGGCATGCAGCCGATGGAAAGATAACCTTCTCCCTCCAAAGGATGGGGGGGCAGATCATGGGCTGTGAAATAGGCGGCGATTTGATCGCGCGTCCATCCCGCAAGGGGGCTGATCTTGATGCGTTTATCCACCGCTTCAAAACGCTGCAGATCGGCGCGCGCCCCGCCATGAAATTGCTTGCGGCCGGAAATCCACGCACCATAGCCTGCCAAAGCGCGCTCCAAGGGCTCGACCTTGCGCCAGAAGCAGCAGGCATCCGGTTTCCGGGAAAACAGCATGCCATCGGGGTCCTGCGCCTTCAGCCGCGCCGGATCGGGGGTGATGATCTGAAGATTGCGCAGCCCCAGATGCCGGGTCAACTGATCGCGATAGCGTTTGGTTTCGCCAAAAAGCTTGCCGGTATCGATGAAAACCACCGGCAGATCGGGATCGATCCGCGATACCATATGCAACAGCACGGCGGATTCGGCCCCAAAAGAGGAAACCAGCGTGATACGGCCCGGAAAAACATCTAAAATCATCGCCCTGAGCAGGCTCACGCTATCGGCGCGGGCATAGCGATCCGCCAGCACCGCCGCCCAAGGGCCGGACAGATCGGGATCAAGGAAACTCATGAAGCCAGCCTTTTTCTTGTCCGCCCATGGCGCAGTTCCAAAGCCGTGGGGCGCGCATCATGGGCATCTTGATACCATACGGAATAAAGCTTCAGCCGCTTGATGAACTGCGCAGTGATGATGGGATCGGCCAATTCCACCGAACTCACCCCCGAACGCAGCAGAAATTCGGCATGATCGGCGATCAGCGCCCCGGTGGCCCGGATTTCGCCGGAAAAGCCATGATCCTCGCGCAAACGATGGGCAAGGGAAAAGCCACGACCATCGCTGAACTTGCCAAAATTGATGGCGATCACCGCCAAATCTTCGAGATGGGGAGCGAGATGGGCGGCTTTTTCATCGCCATTCACCAGAAGCCCATAGGGGCTTTTGCGGGCCGCCAGCGCCGCGCGATCCCTTTTCAGCCGGGCAAGGCTCACCAACACTCCGCCTTCATCGGGCAGGGGGGCCTCATCATCGATGCTGCGATAGGGTTTGAGATGCGCCCCGGTCAATTTCCGAAGATCAAGCCGTTCCATAAAGCGCCTCCTTGAAGGGTGCCGGGCCCAGCCGGCGATAGGTTTCCAGAAAAGTCTCGTGATCCTCGCGATGGCCAAGATAGGTTTCGACCACCGTATCAACGGCATCGACAATGCCCGCCTCATCAAAACCACGCCCGGTGATCTGGCCGATGGAGGCCTGTTCATCGCCCGAACCGCCCAAAGTGAGCTGATACATTTCCTCGCCTTTGCGATCGACGCCCAAAATCCCGATATGCCCGGCATGATGATGCCCGCAGGCATTGATGCAGCCGGAAATCTTGATCTTCAATTCGCCAACCAGATCCTCGCGGCCCTTGGCGGCAAAGCGCTTCGAGATTTCCTGCGCAATGGGGATCGAACGGGCATTGGCCAGCACACAATAATCAAGGCCGGGGCAGGCGATGATGTCGCTCGCCCGATCCAGATTGGCGGTGCCAAGGCCCGCCACGCTCAGCGCCTGCCAGATGTCGTAAAGATCGCGCAGTTTCACATGCGGCAGCACCAGATTCTGGGCATGGGTGGCGCGGATTTCATCATGGCCATAGCGCTCTGCCAGATCGGCGACCAGATCCATCTGATCGGCGGAAATATCCCCGGGAATCCCGCCATAGGGCTTGAGAGAGATATTGGCGATGATATAGCCCGCTACCTTGTGCGGGGCGCTGTTCACCTTCACCCATTGGCGGAAGTCCTCGTCTTTCTCATAAGCCGCGTCAAAGCCCGGATCGCGGGCCGGCAGGGCATCAAGCTCCGGCACGATGAAGCGCTCGCGGATGCGTAAAAGCTCGGCCTGGGGCAGATCATCGGCCTGGGGCAAAAGCTTGGCGAATTCGTCCTCGACCAAAGTGCGGAAGGCTTCAGCGCCCAATTCATGAACCAGAATCTTGATCCGTGCCTTATAGGCATTATCGCGCCGCCCCAGTTCATTATAGGTCCGCAAAACCGCTTCCAGATAGGTGAGAATCTGGGCTTCGGGCAGATGATCGCGCAGGCTGGGGCCAACGAAAGGCGTGCGCCCCATGCCGCCCCCCACGATCACCTCAAAGCCCCGGCCCTGCTCGGGATCATCGTGCAAAATAAGGCCGATATCGTGAAATTTCACCGCTGTGCGATCCGTTGCCGAGGCGGTGACCGCAATTTTGAACTTGCGCGGCAAAAAGGAAAATTCCGGGTGCAAGGTCGACCATTGCCGGATCAATTCGGCATAGGGGCGGGGGTCATCCACCTCTTCGGCAGTGGCCCCGGCATATTGATCGGCGGTCACATTGCGGATCAGATTGCCCGATGTTTGAATGGCGTGCATCTGCACGGCTGCCAGTTCCTGAAGCAGATCGGGCATTTCGCGCAAGGATGGCCAATTATACTGGATATTCTGCCGCGTGGTGAAATGGCCATAGCCCTTGTCATAAATGCGGGCAATATGCGCCAGCTTGTGCATCTGGCGGCTATCGAGCGAGCCATAAGGAATGGCCACGCGCAGCATATAAGCGTGTAATTGCAGATAAACACCGTTCATCTGGCGGATCAGCTTGAATTCTTCCTCGCTCAAATGGCCAGACAGGCGGCGCGCCACGGCATCGCGGAAATCGGCGATGCGCTGGTTCACCAGGGTCTGATCATAATCGTCATAGCGATACATAAACTTTGGTCCTGAAAAATCTGACGGGTCTAGAGCGTGGGTCGGACTTCGGCCTGATAGCCAAGATCGCGGCGAACCGTGGGCCCCAGGGCGCGGATATCCTCGCGATTGCGGCTGGGCCAGGGCGTGCCGTCATCGCGCAGGCTGGCGGCGATCAGATGCACCAGTTCCACTTCGGCCCGGGCATTGGATTGTGCCGCCAGGCCGAGCAAGGCTTCGCTGTCTTCGGCGCTTTCGCTCAGTGCGGCGCGGGCGGGATCGGTGGTCCAGCTTGCCGCGCGGGTGAGAAAGACCACCTGACCGGTCCACAGATCATTGGCGGAAATCATCTGCGATGAAGCGGGTTTCAAATCGGCCATAAAATTATCCTTCAACCAGCAAGGGCAAGGGTTGCCACAGACAAGGCTGCAGCCACCGGATCATGAAATTCGGGCGATGATGAAGCTGACCGGTTTTGCGACCAATCCCGGGCCAGCGGGACAACCGCGCCGATCAGGATCAGTGCCGGGCTTTTGATGGCATGGCGGGTTACCAGATCGGGCAGATCGCGCAAGGGGCCGTAAAAGCGGCGTTCATCCGGGCGGGTGCCATTTTCGATCACCGCCACCGGAAGCTGCGGGGCGATGCCATCCGCCAGAAGTGCCGCCGTGATATTGGGGGCGGTATTGAGCCCCATATAAATCGCTAATGTGCGATCCGGGCCAGCCAGCGCCCGCCAATCAAGGGATGAACCCGCGCGCACCTGCCCGGTGACAAGGGTGATGGCCGAGGCATGATCGCGATGGGTGAGGGGGATCTGGGCGGTTGCCGCACTGCCCGAAAGGGCGGTGATGCCGGGTACCAGCTCCACTTCGATATCAAGGGCCCTGAGGGCGGCGATTTCCTCGCCAGCCCGGCCAAAAATCAGCGGATCGCCGCTTTTGAGGCGCACCACATGGCGGCCGGCGCGGGCATGGCGCACCATCAGATCATGGATATGGGGCTGGCCTTTGCCATGATCCCCCCGGCGCTTGCCCACGGCGATGAATTCAGCATCGCGCCTTGCAAAATCAAGCACCGCAGGGCTCACCAGATGATCATATAAAATGACATCGGCCTGTTGCAGGGCGCGCTGGGCCTTCAGGGTCAAAAGCTCGGGATCGCCGGGGCCAGCCCCCACAAGCTGCACATGGCCGCGCTTCTGCTCGCTCATGGCCTCATGGGCCAGATCTTCCAGATGGCGGGTAAAGGCCGGTTCATCCAATCCCACCAGATGCTGGGGGTTCGTGCTGTCAAAAAGCCGATCCCAAAAACGCCGCCGCGCCCCTTGGCTGGGTAAAATTTCCGCCAGCCGCCCGCGAAAGGCGCCAGCGCGGCCCACCAGATGGCCAATGCCCTGCGGCAAAAGCCGCTCGATCATGGCGCGCAGACGGCGGCCGAAAACAGGTGCTGCGCCGCCGGTGGAAATCGCCACCAGCAAGGGGCTGCGATCCACAATGGCGGGGGTGGTGAAATCGCACAGATCGGGGCGATCCACGATATTGATGGGGATACCCGCCCGGCGCGCCAAAGCGGCCAGATGCTGATCCGGCCCGGCTTCGCCATAAGCGCCATAGATTAATGACATGCCTTCCAGATCGCCTGCCGTGATCCGGCCCGCGCCGATGACCGAAATGACCAGCGATGGGGTTCCGGCAAAATCCGCCCGTGCTGCATCGGCGAGTTCGGGGTCGCTTAAGACCCATTTGATTTTGGCGGGGGTTTTCAAAAGCAGGCGCAATTTGGCGCGGGCGGGTTCACCATCCCCCACCAGTAGCACCTGACGATCAGCCATTCTGAAAAAGATTGGCAGACTTTCCATCATCCCGGCTTTCTAAAAAGACCTGTGGAGTTTGGGCCGATCAGTCATCAAAGCTGAGGCAACAAACACCCATTCATGGGATGACAGCTATGGATTTATGGCCATCACGGCAAACGATGAAATCTTGCCCTGATGCCTAGAAAATATTGATGAGGGCGCCGTGCGGGCCTCAGCCTTCAAATTTTGCCCAGCGTCCGGTCACCGCCACAAAGGGGGTGATCTGCACCTGCTGGAAAAGCCCGGCCTTGGCATAGGGATCATTTTCGGCAAAAAGCCGGGCGGCGGTTTGGGAAGCGGCATCGATCACGATCATCGATCCGATGGGCTTGTCGGCATCATCGCGCAAGGGGCCTGCCAGCTTCAGCCGCTCGCCCGCGCCTTCCAGATAGCTCAGATGGGCGGCGCGGGTGGTAGCCCTGATGGCGCTGCCATTGTCTTTGTCGGTGGCCAGAATCACAAACAGCATGGCTTCATATTCCTTCATGTCTGAACGGACGGTTCAAAAGATTTTGCACCACATTTGCGGCCTGGGCGCGATCATGCAAAATATCCACAACAGCATCGACGATGGGCATATCCACCCCGGCTTTGGCGGCCAGCATCTGCACCACATCGGCGCTGGCCGCCCCTTCGGCCACGCTGCGCCTTTCCTTCAAGATATCGGCCATCTTGCGGCCTTCCCCCAAAGCCATCCCCAATGACATATTGCGCGATTGGCCCGACATGCAGGTGAGGATCAGATCGCCCATGCCCGATAGGCCGGTCATGGTTTCCTGCCTTGCCCCCAAAGCCATGCCAAAGCGGCTCATTTCCGCCAGCCCCCGGGTGATCAGCGCCGCCCGGGCATTTTCGCCCAGTTGCAGCCCGGCCACCATGCCACAGGCAATGGCCAGCACATTTTTCACCGCACCGCCAATCTGGGCGCCAATGATATCGGGGGAATAATAGGGGCGAAAGGCGGGGCCGCCGATGATCGACACCAATCTGTGGCCCAGGCTTTCATCGGCGGTGGCAAGGGTGGCGGCGGCGGGCAGGCCCCGGGCCACTTCGGCGGCAAAATTCGGCCCCGATAAAACCGCCACCGGATTGTGGGGCAAAAGCTCGGCCAGAACCGTGCTCATCAGGGCGCCGCTTTCACGCTCGATCCCCTTGGCGCAGATCACCAGCGGCACCCCGGCGCTGATAAAGGGGCTAAGGGCGCTGGCGGTGGCGCGCAGATATTGCGCCGGGCATACCAGCAAAAGCACCTCGGCCCGCGTCAGATCCTCAAGCCGTGATGTGGCGCGCAAGGCGCGATCAAGGGGGATATCGGGCAGATACAGGCGATTGCGCTGATGCTGGTTGATATCCGCGATCACCGCTTCATTGCGTGCCCATAAAAGCACGGATTGGCCTTTTTTCGCCATCAGGCAGCCCAAAGCCGTGCCCCAGGCGCCGCCGCCCACAATGCCCACCAGCGATTTATGGCCCATGTCAATCATCCCCGAACGGTGGCGGAAAAGTGCCACATAAGCAAGAATTCGATGAGCATGATCAGGCCTTTGCACCTTTTTGTCCGGTGCCATAAAGGGGGGGCGCGGTTTCATCCAGCGGCCAGCGCGGGCGGGCGGGGGCGGCCAGCCCATCATTTTGCCCCAATAAAAATCGTTCCAGCCCGGCCCATGCGATCATCGCACCATTATCGGTACACAGCCATGGCGGCGGGGCCATAAAGGAAAGGCCGCGCCCTTGGGCCAGCGTTTCAAGGCGCGATCTAAGGGTGGCATTGGCGGCCACCCCGCCCGCCACCACTAAAGTCGGGGCTTTGGGCCCACGGCTGTCGAGATAGCGGCTGATGGCATGATCGGTGCGATTGATCAGGCAATCGCCGATGGCGGCCTGAGTGGCGGCGGCCAGATCGTTGATATCGCGCTCATAAAGGCCACCCTGTTCGCTTTCCAGCCGCTCGGCACAGCGGCGGATGGCGGTTTTCAGGCCGGAAAAGCTGAAATTGCAGCCCGGCTGATCGGTCAGGGGGCGGGGCAGGGAAAAGCGGCCAATCTCTCCCTTCAGGGTGACCTCTCCCTTCAGGGCCGCCTGTTCAATCGCCGGGCCGCCGGGATAGCCCAGTCCCAGCAATTTCGCGGTTTTATCGAAAGCTTCGCCAGCGGCATCATCAATGGTCGATCCCAAACGCTCATAAGCGCCCACGCCATCAACGATCAGAAGCTGGCAATGGCCGCCCGAAATCAGCAATAAAAGATAGGGAAAGGCGATGTCTGCGCACAAACGCGGCGATAAAGCATGGCCTTCCAGATGATTGATCGCGATGAAGGGCTTATTCGCCCCAAAGGCCAAAGCTTTCGCCGTCACCACCCCCACCATCACCCCGCCGATCAGCCCCGGCCCGGCGGTGGCGGCAATGGCATCGACATCGGCCAGCTTCATTTCGGCATCCAAAAGCGCCTTGCGGATCAGATGATCGAGATGATCGACATGGGCGCGGGCGGCGATTTCGGGCACCACCCCGCCATAAAGGGCATGGGCCTCGATCTGGCTCCACAGGGCATGGGATAAAATCCGCCGCTCCCCATCCACAAGGGCGGCAGCCGTTTCATCGCAGGATGTTTCGATGCCAAGGATGATCGGGGCTTTGGCCATGGAAGAATACCGTTAAAAGCTGCACGAAGGCATGCGGGGCTGACATGCGCCGGATTGACGGATGCTTTCGATACACGCTACACAGACTCTGTGCAACATGGCCTTAAAATCGGCACCCGCGGCAGCCCCCTCGCCCTTTGGCAGGCCCATGCCGTTCGCGATGCGCTTTTAGCCGCCCATCCCGCTTTGCAGCCGGATGCGGTGGAGATCGTCGTTTTCAAAACCAAAGGCGATGCGATCCTTGATCGCCCCTTGGCGGAAATCGGTGGCAAGGGCCTGTTTACGCAGGAACTTGAAGAAGCCCTGCTCGATGGCCGGATCGATTGTGCCGTTCATTCCACCAAGGATATGCCCACCAGCCTGCCTGAAGGCCTGGCGATCACCGCCTTTCTAAAACGCGAAGACCCCCGCGATGCCCTGATCAGCGCCCATGGCGGCGGGATCGATGCTCTGCCCCATGGGGCGATCGTGGGCACGGCGTCCTTGCGTCGGCAGGCCCAGCTTCTGGCGCTTCGCCCTGATCTCAAGGTGATCAGCTTTCGCGGCAATGTGGGCACCCGGCTGAAAAAGCTGGCTGCCGGGGCGGCAGATGCCACCCTGCTCGCTTATGCGGGGATGAAGCGTTTGGGCCTTGCGGATAAAGCCACGGCCGTGCTGCCGGTGGATCAGCTTTTGCCCGCCCCGGCGCAAGGGGCGGTGTGTGTGGAAAGCCGGGCGGATGATCAGCGGATGAAGGATCGTCTCGCCCCCCTTGCCGATGCGGATACGACGCAGGCGGTTTTGGCCGAGCGGGCCTTTCTCGCGGCATTAGAGGGAAATTGCCGCACCCCGATTGCCGCTTATGCCCAGATCAGCGATGGCCAAATCCATCTGATCGGTCGGCTTTTGGGGCTGGATGGCCGCCAGTGTTTTGAAGACAGCATCAAGGGCCCGGCCAGTGATTCTGCGGCTTTGGGCTGGTCTTTGGGGAAAAGCGTGCGGGCCCGGGCGGGGGAGGATTTTCTCGCCCACATTGCCGATATCGGGCAAAATGATCAGCAAAAGGATGAAGCCGTCTGAAGATTGTGCTCACACGGCCAGTTTCCGATCAGCAGGTCTTGGCTGCCACTTTGCAGGCGATGGGCCATCAGGTGATCGCCGCGCCGGTGATGGAGGTGCATTGGCTGGCTGATGAGGATGATCGGCTCTGTGCTCGCCTGGCCGATCATCTGGCCGAGGCGCAGGGCCTGATCTTTACCAGCGGCAATGGCGTGCGGGCCCTGCAGCGCTGTCAGGTCATCGGCCAGCAAACCATGGCCCTTCCGGTTTTCACCACGGGCACACGCACCGCTGATCTGGCCCGGGGGGCGGGATTTTCGCAGCTGCGGTCGGCTGATGGGGATGGTCAGGCTCTGGCCCATATGATCAGCCAGCAGTGTCAGCCCGCTGCCGGGGCGCTGGTGCATCCTTGTGGTGTGGTGCGGAAGGACGAACCGGCCCAAAGCCTTGCCGCCAATGGCTTTACCCTCCGCCAATTGCCGATCTATGATGCCCGGCCCGTGCCGGATCTGAGCGATGCGGCGGTTCGGGCCTTTGCCAAGGGCGACATCGATCTCGTCTTATTGTATTCTGCCCGCAGTGCCCGGTTGTTTTTCGATCAGATGGCCGCGTCCGGTCTTGATCGAGCGCTTCTGGCCGGGGTGGATGTGGGCTGTTTGAGCGATGATGTGGCTCATGCCGCAGAATGGGCAGCAGATGGGGGTAAAGGATCATCGGGGGAATCGGTCTGGCGGCATCGGATTATCGCCCGGCAGCCGGATGAAGCGTCTTTGCTGCGGGCTTTGACGGATTTTTACGACCAGCCATTTGGCGTTTAAGGAAAAATAGGCGGGCTTATGGTTGATCAAAAACATGATGGCGATACCCCGGTGATCGATGGGGAGTTCAGCGAGGCCAAAGTGCACGATGCGGCGGATGCGCCCCGGGCGGGTGGTTCGGGCTTTCGCCGCCTGATGAAAGCTCTGCCCTGGCTGATCGCTTTGCTTTTGGCCTGTTTCATTGGCGGCCTTTTTGCGGCCCCCTTTGTTGAGCGGCAGATGGCCGCTTGGGGCTTGATGGCTGATGTTCCAGCGGAGGGGACGGGCCCGGCCCCAAATGCCATGGGGGCCGAAGATGTGGCGGATCGCCTTGCCGATCTGGAAATCACCCTGTCTGAGAAAACCACGCAATTAGAAAGCCTTGATCGCGCGATGCAGGCTGTGGCGCAGGAAAGCAGTGCGCTTTTGATGCGGCTGGCGGGATTGGAAGAGGATGTGGCCGGGTTAAGGTCGCTTTTGGCGCAATCCGAAAGTGGGGTGATGGGGGCCTCTACGGCGCAGCTCGATGCTTTAAATGATGGATTGGCGGCCCTGCGCCAGTCGGATCGGCTGATCGAGGGCCGCTTGGCCGCTTTGGCATCGCGCTTGACCAGCCTTGAAGCGGTGGATCGCGGGGCGGGGGTCGGCTCACTGGCTTTGGCGGCCGAAGTGCTGGAATTGGGCCGCCGCATCGAGGGGGGGCAGCCCTATCAATCGGCCCTTTATGGGGTCGAGGCGGCCCTTGCGGCGCGCCCGGCGGCGGCGCAGGCGGGGCTTTATGCGCCCTTGTCGGAATTAAAGGCTCATGCCGATGGCGGGCTTCCCACCTTGGTGGAACTGCAAAAGCGCTTTGCCCAAAGGGTGCCGGATCTGGTGCGGCGGGCGGTGCAGATTGAAGCCGGTCCGGGCAATCCGAGCCCCGCTGACCCGGATGCCAACACAGCGCAAAGCGGCTGGTTTTCGTGGCTGAAGCGGTCGCTGGCTTCGGTGATCGTGGTGCGCCCAAGCGATCCGGGCCGGGTGGATGCCGAAAAAGGCGGACCGCTGGCGCTGATTTCCAGGGCTGAAGCGGCGATGGATGCGGGGGATGTGGCGATGGCCGTTGCCCAGCTTTCGGCGCTGCCCGAAACTGTGCAGGCGGGGGTTGTTTCATGGCTTGAGGATGCCCGGGCTTTTGTGGCGGCGCGGGCGGCCTATGATCGGCTTCTGGCAGCTTTGCAGCCGGTTGATCCCCAAGCAGATTTCCGCGATCAGCCGGGGCCATCTGCGGCGGCTGAAACACCGGATGAAGGATTATGAGCCGGTGATGATCAGGTTTATCGTTTATCTGCTGCTGATCACTTTGGCCGCTTTTGCCATGGCCTGGTTTGCTGATCATCCCGGCGAACTGGGCATCAATTGGCTTGGTTATCGCGCCGATAGCTCGATGGCGGTTTTGGCCTTTGCCATGATTTTGGTGTTTTTTTTGGGCATGGCGGTGCAGCGGCTTCTGGTTTTTCTGGCGCGGGACCTGCCTTTTTCAAAAGAAAAGCGGGCCCGGCGTCGGGCGGAAAAGGGCTATGGCCTGCTCAATCAGGCGATGGTGGCTTTGGGATCGGGGGATGGCAAATCCGCCCGTGCTTTAAGCGACAAGGCCGTGCGCCTCCTTCCCGAACAGCCCTTGACCCATATCATGGCGGCGGAAGCGGCCAAATTATCCGATGATGGGGATCGGGTGCGCCAGCATTATCAGGCGCTGCTTGATGATGATCTGGCGGCGTTTTTGGGTTTGCGCGGTTTGGTTTTGCAAGAACGGGCGGATGGCCATTCCGGCAAGGCCCGGGAACTGGCCCGCCGGGCTGTGGCTTTGCGGCCCAAAAGCCATTGGGCCTTGCGCACGCTGGTTGATTTTGCCGTGCAGGCCGCTGATTGGGACGAGGCTTTGGAGACTTTGGACAAGGCAAGCCGCGCCGGTGTTTATGATAAGGCCCAAAGCACACAGCATCGCGCCGCCCTGCTTTATTGTCAGGCGGTGGATGCCAATCTGGCCAATGATCAGCCCCACGCCCTGGAATTGGCGCAGAAAGCAGCAGGCTTGCGGCCCGGGCTGCCCCCTGCGGTGGCTTTGGCGGCGCGGCTTCATCGTCAGGCCAATCAGAAAAAACAGGCCGAAAAGCATTTATTGGCGGGATGGGCAGCGCAGCCTCACCCCCTGCTTTTAAAGGAATGGCAGGCGCATTTCCCTACTGAAACCGCTTTTGCGCGCTTGCAGCGAATCGAAAGATTGATCGCCAGCCAGCCCGATCATCTGGAAAGTCGCCTCGCCCTTGCTACGGCAGCGATGGGGGCTGAGCGCCCGGATCGTGCGATGGCGGCGCTGGAGCCGGTTTTGGAAAGCGGCGATCCGCGCATTGCTCTGCTGCGGGCGAGCCTGGCGGTCCGTGCCGAAGACGAGGATAATGGCCATCTGTGGCGCGAAAAAGCACAGCATGGCGTCCATCGCCCCTGCTGGCGCTGTGCTAATTGCGGCTTCACCCGGGATCGCTGGTTGCCTTTATGCCCGTCTTGTGCGGCTTTCGATCGCTTTGGCTGGCATGTGGTGCGCGGTGATGGCATGGCCCTGCCATCGGCCTCGGCCTCGGCCTCGGCGATCAGGATATGGGATGGATCATCGGGGGCCGGGCGGGCCGTTGATCGTATTGGCGATCAGCGTGATGACAAGCCCGATGACGGACCCAAGCGGGTGGATTGATCTTAGGGCTTGCGGGATCATCTTATGGTCACTATGTTGCGCCGCGCGCTGCTTTTGAAGGGCGGTGCGGGTTTGTCATGGGCCGCAATAGCTCAGTTGGTAGAGCACATCATTCGTAATGATGGGGTCGGGGGTTCGAATCCCTCTTGCGGCACCAGTGACGGAAATATGGGCAGGATAGGCCAGAAAAACAAAGCGTGCCCGGCAGGCAATGAAATCCGGTGCGGCTGACCAGAGCCTCTTGTATTTATCATTTTTCAGATCAGATATGCGGATCAACCAATTCGGGGCTGATGATTAGTCATGATGGACGAGGCCAGATCTTATTTCGATGCGCGCGGGCAGGTTTTTGCGCCCCATGAGGGAGCGGCGCGAATCGTGTCTTTGTCATCGGGCTTGACCGATCTTTTATTTGCTCTTGATTTGGGCGAAAAACTGGTTGGCTGTACCGGAGATTGCGCCAAAAGCATGGATGGTCTGGTGGCCATTTCCAAGGTGGGTGAAATCGATGATCTTGATCTCAGGAAAATTGCCGATCTCAACCCCACCCATATTCTGGTGCATTTATCTGCAACCCCCCAGCCTGTGATTGATGCACTGGCTGCCGCCGACTTGCCGCTTTTGGCGGTGGATGTGCAGATGGTGCAGGATAATCTCGATCTTTATACCCTGCTTGGCGGGGTCTTTCAGGTGCCCACGGCGGCGGATAGCCTGGCCCGCCGGTTCGAAGCGGCGCAGGCGCGGGTGAAAATGGCCATGCGCGCAAAGTCCCTGCGCCGGGTGCTTTATCTGGATCAGGATAATCCCTATAAAACCATTGCCAAACAAAGCTATGCCGGTTCCCTGATGGCTCTGGCGCGGTTTGAACTGGTGGGGGCCCCAGATCAGTTTCAATCCGCTGATGATGCCGTGATCATAGAACCGGAAAGCCTTATTCTGGGTGTGGATCGGGTTCTGTTCAATGGCTCGCCCGCACGGTTCAAGCGGGCGCAGATCAAGGCTTTTGCCGAGCGCTATGAGGTGCCCCGCGCCAAGCTGATCCGGCTCGATCATGATCTGGCCGATCAATTCGGCGCCCGGGCCATCGATGTGATGGATGAACTCATCGCCCTGCGGGAAAAAGCAGATCGCGCAGATTGATCAGACTGTTTCCGGCGTTCCACAAACCAAAAATTCCATATTTCAGAAATCGCTGGCGATCCCATTTTTTTCCCAATCGCCAAAGCGCGTCGGCTCGGGGCCTTTGGGGCCGCCCTTTTCCGGTTGCAGCTTCTGATTTTGCCTCGGCTTTTGCTCAGGATCATGGGTTTCATCGGGGATTTCGCTTGGGCTTTGGGTCTTTTGATCAGACATGGGGGCGCGGCTCCGGATCAGATGTCGATGGGTGGGATGATCGGTGGATATTGATCCCCGATCGCTCTCTCCCCACATAGGGATCGGGATCATCGGATACCAGTTTTTTCCTGATTTCGATCATTTGAGAAGGGGTTTGCTGCGCGATGAACATCTTTAGAACCGGCCTATTGCTGGCAGCCATGACCGGGCTTTTTCTGGCCGTGGGCTTTTTGCTCGGCGGTACCGGCGGCATGATCATGGCGCTTTTACTGGCCATTGGTTTGAATGGCTTTGCTTATTGGAATTCCGATCAGCTGGTGCTGAAAATGCAGGGGGCCCGCCCGGTTAGCGCCCAAGAAGCCCCCCAACTTTATCGGATCGTTTCGCATCTGGCGCGGCGGGCCGATCTGCCAATGCCCAAAATCTATCTGGTGGATCAGGATCAGCCCAATGCCTTTGCCACCGGGCGCGATCCCGATCATGCCGCTGTGGCCGCCACCACCGGGCTTTTGCGCCTGCTTGATGAAGATGAAATCGAAGGCGTGATGGCCCATGAACTGGCCCATATCAAGCATCGCGATACCCTGATCATGACCCTGACCGCAGTGGTGGCCGGGGCGATTTCGATGCTGGCCAATTTTGCCCTGTTTTTTGGTGGCAATCGCGATCAGCCTTTGGGTTTTGCGGGGGTGATTTTATTGATGATCTTTGCCCCCATGGCCGCCATGCTGGTGCAAATGGCGATCAGCCGCACCCGTGAATATGCTGCTGATCGGGGCGGGGCTGGAATATCGGGCAAGCCCTTGGCTTTGGCCAGTGCCTTGAATAAATTGCAGCAAGGGGCGCGGCAAATTCGCAATGGCGCCGCTGAATCCAATCCCGCTACGGCGCATCTGTTTATCATCAATCCTTTGTCGGGCGAAAAGATGGACAGCCTGTTTTCCACCCATCCGGCCGCCCAAAATCGCATTGCCGCCCTTGAGGCGATGGCGGGGTCGGTGGGCTTGCCTCCATCCGCCGCGCAAAAGTCCCGGCCTCGCACGGCACCGGTATCTGCGGGCCCGGTCAAAACTTCGGTACCCATCAGCCGCCCCGAACCGGCGCAAAGGGAAAAACAGCCTCGCCGCATCCGGCGCTCCAGCGTGCCCTCATCGGGGCCACGCGATTGAGGCTGTTGTGATTGAGGCTTGAAATCGAGGCTTGAAATCGAGGCTGGCAATCGGTGCGGCTTTCCATCATAGTCCGCCGCCATGCAAGACAGCCTCGCTCCGCGCCGATTGGCGCTCGCCATTCTCGATCATGTATTGAACCGCCGTCAAACCCTTGATCTTGCGGTTGATGCGGCATTGAAAACATGGCCGATGGGTGGCCTTGATCGCGCATTCGCCCGGATGATCGCCACCCGCACCCTGCGTTATCTTGGTTTCATCGATCATCTTCTCGATGATTTTCTAACCGAAGGGGTGCCCGAAAAATGCCGCTATGCCGATCTGGTTTTGCGCGCCGGTCTGGCTCAGCTTTTGTTCATGGATGTGGCCGATCATGCGGCGGTGGATTGCAGCGTCGCCTTGATCGGCGGATCAAAACACCGGGCGGATCGCGGCATGAAGCCGGTGGTGAATGCGCTTTTGCGCAGGGTGGCGCGCGAACGCCCTGATATTCTGGCGCGGCTTGAAGCTGATCCCGCCCTTGTTCTGCCGCCCTGGCTGGCTTATCGCTGGCGGCAGGCTTATGGCGATGCAGCCCTTGCTGCCATGGCCCGTATTCTGGTGGCCGAACCCCCCCTTGATCTCAGCCTGCGCAATCCCGCCGATGGCCCGGCTTTATGCGCGGAATGGGGGGATGCCGGTCATGCCGCCACCCCGATCGCGCTGATGGCCGATGAGGATGCACAGTCTTTTGCCAGCATCAGATTGGCACAGAGCACCGATGTCACCGGCCTGCCGGGCTTTGATGCCGGGCGTTTCTGGGTGCAGGATGTGGCGGCATCCCTGCCCGCCCGGCTTTTGCCCCCCGGCCCTGCTATTGATTTATGTGCTGCACCGGGTGGGAAAACCCTGCAATTGGCGGCCCGCGCGGCGGCAGGCGCCAAGCCCGCCGATCTTCTGGCGATTGATCGATCCGCCCGGCGGCTTGGCTTGTTGCGGCAAAATCTGGCGCGCACCGGCCTTGCGGCCGAGATTGCCGTGGCCGATGCCACAAGCTTTATCCCCGATCATCCGCCCGCAGCCGTGCTTTTGGATGCGCCCTGTTCCTCCACCGGCACCCTGCGCCGCCATCCCGATATCGGCTGGCTGAAGGGCCCGGCGGATATTCATAAGCTGGTGGATCTGCAAAAGCGCATTCTTGATCATGTGGCATCCATCCTCGCCCCCGATGGGGTGATCCTTTATTGCGTGTGTTCTTTGGAGCCCGAAGAAGGCGAAGATCAGGCGCGCGATTTTCTCACCCGCCATGGCGATTTTCGCAGGCTGCCGATCCGGGCGGAAGATCTGCCCGGCCTTTCTCAGGCGATCAACGATGCGGGGGAAGTGCGCACCCGGCCCGATCATTGGGGGGCGCGTGGCGGCATGGATGGTTTTTTCATTGCCCGCCTGCAAAAGACAGGTCCATAGAGCGATTTCGAGCGGAGTGGAATCATGACGCGGCCAGGAAATCGGGATCAAACAAATATTTAGAGTATTTGATCCGATCCACTTTGATCGGAAAATGCTCTAGAAGGATTGAGCAAAGTTTAATAAACTGATAACGAGCAGACTATGAACACCGATATTCAGATTGCCCCGTCCATCCTGTCTGCCGATTTCGCCCGTTTGGGGGAAGAAGTGCGCGCCATCGATGAAGCCGGGGCCGATTATATCCATATCGATGTGATGGATGGCCATTTCGTGCCCAATATCACCATTGGCCCGGCCATCGTGAAAGCCTTGCGCCCCCATAGCCAGAAGCCGTTCGATGTGCATCTGATGATCAGCCCCGCCGATCCTTTTCTGGAAGCCTTTGCGCTGGCCGGGGCCGATATCATCACCATCCATCCCGAAGCCGGGCCGCATCTGCATCGCAGCCTGCAAAGCATCCGCGCTTTGGGCAAGCGGGCGGGGGTGTCCCTTAATCCCGCAACGCCAATATCGGCGATTGCCCATGTGATGGATCTGGTGGATCTGATTTTGGTGATGACGGTGAACCCCGGATTTGGCGGCCAATCCTTTCTCGATAGCCAGATTGACAAGATCGCCGAGATCCGGCGCATGATCGATGCCAGCGGGCGGGTCATTGATCTGGAAGTGGATGGCGGCATCACCCGGAGCACGGCCCCTCTGGCGCGACAGGCCGGGGCCAATATTCTGGTGGCGGGCACCGCGAGTTTCGAGGGCGGGGCGGCGGCGTATCGTGATAATCTTGCCGCATTGCGGGCGCATATCTGAGCCGGGATCGGGATTTGCGATGAACGCGGATTATGGGCTTTCATGATGGAAAAGGCGTTTGTGCATATGGCTGTCTCACCGTCTTCAAATCCGCCTGTAAAGCCGCCTGCACATCCTTCTTCCGGGCCGTCCGCAGCCAAGCCGGTGGCCGAGGCCGCAGCTCAATCCTTGCCTGCTGAAACCCCTGACAAAACCCCGTCTCAAGACAAAGAGATGCTGCGCGAACAGCGCCATCTGGTGCGGATGCCTTCGCCCGGATTGTTCGATGATCTGGGGGCGCGCCTGTGGCGGGCCGTGCGCCAGAAAGCCTATGCCAGCCGCTTTTATGATTGGCGGTTGCGGGGGCGGCACCCTTTAAAGCTGTTGGGGTGCCCCGTGGATCCCTTTCCCGGCGATGCCACAGCCGGTGCCGCTTTGCATGAAGGTGTTTTGATCGCCCATGGGGGTCGGCAGGGGGCCCGGCTGGGGATCGAGCAGCCTGATTTCTGGCGCCGGGCGGCGCGGAGTCCGGCTTTATCGCACAAGGCTTTGGGCTTTTCATGGCTGGCGGATCTGGCGATGATCAAGGATCAAAAGCGCGCCCGGGTGGTGGCCGAGCTTTTGATGCGCGGCTGGCTGGATGCTTTTGGCCGCTATCACTCGGAGGCCTGGTCTGCCCCTTTATTGGCCGAACGCCTGCGCCACTGGCTGATCCATGCCCCCCTCATTTTATCGAGCCATGATCTGGTCTATCGCAGCGCGGTGCTCAACAGCATGGCGCGTCAGGCACGGCATCTGATGCGGGTTTTGGGGGATAGCGTCGATGGCCTGCCCCGTGTTCATGCGGCCTCAGGTCTGATTTTGTGCGGGCTTTATCTGCCCCATGGCAAAGCATGGCGGCTCAGGGGCGAGGCCGCGTTGCGCCGGGTGCTGGATCGGTTCGTGCTGGCCGATGGCGGCCCCATCAGCCGGCGGCCTGAAGATCTTCTGGTGGTGATGAAGCTGCTGGTGATCCTGCGCCATGCCTATGATGATCGGCAGGAAGAAAGCCCGGCCTATCTGCAACAATGCCTTGATCGCATGGGGCCATTTTTGCGTGCCTTGCGCCATGCCGATGGCCGCCTGGCGCATATCAATGGGGCGGGGGGTGAACCGCCCGAATTGATCGATCTGATTTTGGCGCAATCGGCAGCCCATGGCCGGGCATTGACGAATGCGCCCTATAGCGGCCTGATGCGCCTTAATGCGCGGCAAACGCTGGTGATTTTCGATGCCATGCCCGCCGCCCCCATGGCTATGAGCCATCGCGCCCATGCCGGGACGCTGTCTTTTGAACTGGCAGATGGCCCCGATCCTTTGGTGGTTAATATCGGCCCGGTGGCGCGCGCGCCTACATCCCACAAATCGGCGGATCAAGGGGGCGATGAGCGAACCGACCCCTATGCCGCCGATCTGGGGGCTTTGGTGCGCACCACCGCAGCCCATTCGACCCTGATTTTGATGGATAAAAATTCCACCCGCATCCGCAATGATCATCTGGGCGAAGGGGTGAGCCATATCGAATTGGAGCGGGTGGAACAGCCCGATGCCCTGAGCATCACCGCCCGCCATGATGGTTATCGCCGCCGCCTGAAGGTGGATCATCAGCGCCGCCTTAGCCTGAGCCGCCGGGGGGATCGGCTGGATGGAACGGATCTGTGCGTGGCCCATGGCCGCCTGCCCCGGGGGGGATTGCCCTTTCATATCCGCTTTCATCTGCATCCGGCTGTCAGCGCATCGATCACCCAAGGGGGGCGGGCGGTTTTATTGCGTTTATCCCATCGTCATGGCTGGTTGTTTCATCTCAATCCTGATGACCTTGATGCCGATGATCTCGATTCCGAACTGATTTTGGAAGAAAGCGTTTATATGGAGGCGGGCCAGCCGGTGCGCTGTCAGCAGATCGTTATCACCGGTCGTTTTGGTGGCCAAGGGGTGGTAAAGGGGGCTGCTGGTCGCCCGGTTCATTGGCGTTTCGAGCGATTGAGCGCGGCTCGCCCGCCCGGCGATAAAACCATAACCCCCCCTGATCCAACCCTTTCCAGCAGGCCATGATCCCATAAGGATTTCCATCATGAATGATATCATCCCCATCCGCCGGGCGCTTGTTTCTGTTTCCGATAAATCCCGGCTGATCGAATTAGGGCAGGCACTGGCGGCGCGGGGCGTGGTGATTTTATCGACCGGGGGATCGGCGAAAAATCTGCGTGATGCCGGGATCGCTGTCACCGAAGTGGCTGATTATACCGGCTTTCCCGAAATGCTTGATGGCCGGGTGAAAACCCTGCATCCGCGCGTGCATGGCGGGCTTTTGGGGGTGCGCGATGATGCCACCCACCGTGCCGCGATGGATGCCCATGGCATCGAGCCGATCGATCTGGTGGTGATCAATCTCTATCCCTTTGAAGCGACGGTGGAGAAGGGCGCATCATTTGAAGTGTGCATCGAAAATATCGATATCGGCGGCCCGGCGATGATCCGTTCGGCGGCGAAAAATCATCAGGCCGTGACGGTGGTCACGGATGTGGCCGATTATGATGATCTTCTCGATGAACTGGCCGATCAGGAAGGCGGCACCACCCTTGCGCTCAGGCGGCGTTTGGCGGCGGCGGCTTTTGCCCGCACGGCCGCCTATGATGCGGCCATTGCTACATGGTTTGCCCAGCAAACGGATCAGCTTTTTCCCCAACGTCAAACCCTTTCGGCGAGCCTGTCTGGCGTTTTGCGCTATGGCGAAAATCCCCATCAGAAAGCCGCCCTTTATCGCAACCCTGCCGATCCCCGGCCCGGCATCGCCACCGCCCGGCAGCTTCAGGGCAAGGAATTGAGCTATAATAATCTCAATGATACCGATGCCGCTTTTCTGCTGGTGAGCGAATTGAGCCACACCGAACCGGCGGTGGCGATCATCAAACATGCCAATCCTTGTGGGGTGGCTATGGGCCGCACGATGCATGAAGCCTATCTGAAAGCCCTAAGCTGTGATCCGGTCAGCGCTTTTGGCGGCATTGTGGCGCTCAATCATCGTCTTGATGCGGAAACGGCGAGCGAAATCGTCAAGGTCTTTACCGAAGTGGTGATCGCCCCGGCTATCAGCGATGAAGCCCGCAATATTCTGGCCAGCAAGAAGAATGTGCGGCTTTTGCTCAGCGAAGGTCTGATCGATCCCAAACAGCCGATGATGACATGGCGGCAGATTTCGGGCGGCTTTTTATTGCAAGATCATGATCGCGGGATGATCACCGCAAAGGATCTGAAGGTCGTGACAAAGCGGGCGCCTACGGATGCGGAAATCGATGACCTGCTCTTTGCCTTCACGGTGGCAAAGCATGTGAAATCCAATGCCATCGTCTATGCCCGCAATGGGATGACGGTGGGGATTGGCGCGGGCCAGATGAACCGCCGGGATTCCAGCCGGATCGCGGCCATCCGCGCTGCCGAAGCCGCCGAAGCGGCAGGGGATCAGGAAACATGGGCGGCGGGATCGGTGGTAGCATCCGATGCCTTTTTCCCCTTTGCCGATGGCCTTTTGGCCGCCGCCGAGGCGGGGGCAACAGCGGTGATCCAGCCCGGCGGCTCGATGCGCGATGATGAGGTGATCAAGGCCGCCGATGAAGCGGGCCTTGCCATGGTTTTGACCGGGATGCGCCATTTCCGCCATTGAAGGCAGAAACCGCCGGAAACCCTAAAGGATCGGATCATCCAGTTCATGGCGATCTTTTGGGTCTTCGATTTCCAGAACCCACAGATCGCTATCGCGCTGCAGGCGCTTTTCGATCATGCCTTCGATCAGGGCATCATCTGCGGGCCGGGGGCCGCTCGATTTCATCCAGGCTCGGCCCCCATCCATGGCGATGATCGGCTCTAAAAGCATCGAGCCGCGCCCCAGGCCATTGATTTTTAATAAAACCGTACCCGCATCCCGATCCCCGCGATGGCGCAAAAAGGCATCCAGCCCCGCCACCTGACAGCGGCGAATATGGGCTTTCACCCAAAGCTCGGCTTTCAATCGCGGCTGCAGCATCTTTTCAAATCCGGTGATCTTGGGCGCTCTTTGGCGCGTAATGCTTCCATAATAAGCAAAGCCTCATCGGCTCGAAAGATAATTCAAGGGTGATATGAAACAGGATCGACCTGTTCTTTTGTGGTTCCGGCAGGATTTGCGCCTGTCTGATCATCCGGCTTTGCAGGCGGCCATTGGTCAGGCCATGGCCCAGGGCGGGCCGGTGATCGCCGTTTATATATGGGATCAAAACCAGCCCGATGATAGCGGTTGGGCCATGGGGTCGGCCAGCCGCTGGTGGCTTCATCACAGCCTTCAAAGCCTTGGCCGTGATCTGGAAAAGTGCGGGGGCCGATTGATTATCCGCCAGGGCGACCCTGCCGCGCAGTTGATGGATCTGGTGGCGCAAAGCGGGGCCACCGCCCTTCATGCCACCCGCATGATCGAGCCTTATGCCCGCACTTTGGATCATCATCTGGCGAAATCCCTGCCGGTGCCCCTGCTGCTTCATGATGGGGCCTTTTTGCATCCGCCGGGCAGCATCCGCACCCAGCAGGGCGGCGGCTATAAGGTGTTCAGCCAATTCTGGAAAGCCGTGCTGAAAGCGCCGGAGCCCGATGCGCCTTTACCCGCGCCCGAAAGAGGGGTGTTTGCCCCCCCAACGGATCGGCATTCAAGCCTTGATCTGAACGATTTATCCTTGTTGCCTCGGGTGGATTGGGCGGCGGGTCTTAGCCAGCGCTGGCTTCATTCTTATGGCATTGGCGAAGACGCGGCGGCGGCCCGCCTCGATGATTTTCTCGATGATGCGGTGGCCCATTACAAACACGGGCGGGATTTTCCGGCTGAAGCCTTCACCTCATCCTTATCGCCGCATCTGCATTTCGGTGAAATCAGCCCGCGCCAGATTTGGCATCGGGCGCAGATGGCCTGTGAGCGGGCGGATACTGATCGCGCCGGGACCGTGGAAAAAGGCGTTTGGGCCTTTCTGCGGGAAGTGGGCTGGCGGGATTTCGCCGGTCATCTGCTGGCAATGATTCCCGATCTGCCCGATCAGCCGATGCGCCCACAATTTCAATCTTTTCCATGGGGCGAGAATGAGGATCATTTACGTGCGTGGCAGCGGGGCCAAACCGGCTATCCCATCGTTGATGCCGGGATGCGCGAATTATGGCACACGGGCTTTATGCATAATCGGGTGCGGATGATCACGGCCAGCTTTTTGATCAAGCATCTGATGATCGATTGGCGACAGGGAGAGCGCTGGTTTTGGGATACATTGGTGGATGCGGACCTCGCCAATAACAGCATGGGCTGGCAATGGGTGGCGGGGTCGGGCCCCGATGCCTCGCCTTATTTCCGTATTTTCAATCCCATCACGCAAGGCCAGCGCTTTGATCCCGAAGGCCAATATGTGCGCCGCTATGTGCCCGAACTGGCCGATCTGCCTGCCGAATATATCCATGCCCCCTGGGAAGCCCCGCCGATGATCCTGCAGGCGGCTGGTGTTTCTTTGGGGCAAAGCTATCCCCATCCCATGATCGATCATCGCAAGGCCCGGGCCCGGGCGCTGGCGGGTTATGAGAAAGTGAAAACAGGCTTATGATCTCCTCACGCTTTCTGGCATCGAAACTGCAAAGCCCGGATGATTTATTTCCCCGTGGCCGCATTGCGGTGATTGGCGCGGGCATTTCGGGGGCCGCCGCCGCGTGGCTTCTATCGGATCGCCATGATGTGGTGCTTTATGAGCAGGATCAGCGGATTGGCGGCCATGCCAATACCCTTGATGTGAGTATGGATGGGCGCGAACAGCCGGTGGATACCGGCTTTATCGTGTTCAATGATCATAATTATCCCCATTTCACGGCCCTTCTCGATCATTTGCGGGTGGCCAGCCAGCCTTCGGATATGTCTTTTGCCGTGTCCCTCGATAATGGCCGGATGGAATATAGCGGGCAGGGATTATCGGGCCTGTTTGCCCAGCGGCGGAATCTGTTGCGCCCCGGCCATTGGCGGATGCTGATGGATATCGTGCAGTTTTATCGACAGATCATCGCCTTTTCCCAAAGCCATGATTTAAGCCATATGACCCTGCATGATCTGCTGGTGCGCTTTGGCTGTTCGGCGGGTCTCACCCGGGGCCATATTCTACCGATGGCGGCGGCGATCTGGTCCACCCCCATCGAGCAGGTGCTGGATTTTCCGGCGGCCAGCTTTGTGCGCTTTTTTGAAAATCATGGCCTGTTCAAGCTCAGAAATCGTCCTCGCTGGCGGACGATCGCCGGGGGCAGCCGGGTTTATGTGGCGGCCTTGAATGCCGCTTTCAAAGGAGAAACCCGCAAAGGCGCGCGGGTTTTGAATATTGCCCGCAGTGAAGATGGCATATGGGTGAAGGCCGAGGGCTGCGCCCCTGAACGCTATGACAGTGCCGTGCTGGCCTGCCATGCCGATCAGGCTCTGGCGGTGATCGATCGCCCCAGCGCCATGGAACAGCGCCTGCTTTCGGCCTTTCAATATGTGCCCAATCGGGCGGTTTTGCATCGGGATCGCACATGGATGCCCCGCACCCGGCGCTGCTGGGCTAGCTGGAATTATCTCAGCCGCAAGGGAGATGGGGATGGGGAAAAGCTGTTGCTCACTTATTGGATGAACAGGCTGCAAAATCTGGACCCGGCCCATGATCTGTTCGTTACCTTGAACCCGCATCAGGAACCACGGGATATTCTGGCGGAAATCGCCTATGATCATCCGCAATATTCGCGCGAAGCCCTGATGGCCCAACAGCAGCTTCACCAATTACAGGGCATGGGCGGCCTGTGGTTTTGCGGGGCGCATTTCGGCCATGGCTTCCATGAAGACGGGCTGGCCTCCGCCCTTGCGGTGGCGCGTGATTTCGGTATTGATGCCCCTTGGGTGAAAGCCGATGCGGCGGCCCCCGATCATGGGGCCATGGTACCTTATCATGAGGCAGTGTGATGCAATCGGCGCTTTATACAGGTCATGTGATGCATCGCCGCCTCAGCCCCGTGCGGCATCGCTTTTCCTATGCCGTTTTTTCCTTGTTTCTCGATCTTGATGAACTACCCGCGCTGGCCGCACGGCTCCGCTTATTTTCCCATAACCGCTTCAATATCTTCAGCTTTCATGACAAGGATCATGGTGAAGGGCCTTTGGCAAAGGGCGAAGTGCCTGGGGCAAAGGGCGAAGTGCATGGGGCAAAGGACGAAGGGGCGGGCGGCGCGGGCCTGAAAGCCTGGGCGCAGCAATGCCTTGCCGCCAAGGGGCTGGAAGCGGATCGGATCGGATTGCTGTGTTTTCCCCGCCTGTTTGGCTATGTGTTCAATCCTTTGGCGGTGTATTTCTGCTATGATCGGGCGGGGGCTTTGGTCGCCCTCATCCATCAGGTGTCCAATACCTTTGGCGAGCGTCATTGCTATGTCTTGCCGGTGGATGATCCGCAGCAGCGGGCATCGCTGGTCCAACAGGCGTGTGATAAACGCTTTTATGTCTCGCCTTTTCTGGCGATCAGCGGGCGCTATCGTTTTCGCATCCACCCCCCCGATGATCGTTTGATGATTGCCATCGATCATTCCAATGCCACCGAACATCTGCTGGCCGTGCAAAATGGCCGCCGTGAAAAGCTGTGCGATGCGGTTTTGGCCAAACGGTTGGTGACGCACCCGCTGATGACCCTTAAAGTCATCACAGCCATACATTGGGAAGCGCTGCGATTATGGCGCAAGGGCGCGCCGGTTTATCGTCATGAAGGGGGGATGAAATGACCGATCACGGCATCAGGGCTAAGCGGGTGAAGCGGGCGGGGCACTCCCCCCTCGATTGGCTGATCAGTAAAACCAATGGTGCGGAACGGTTATTCGCGATGGCCGAAGGCAGGCTCTTGAAGGGATCGGCGCGGCTCATTCTGCCCGATGGCAGCAGCCATCTGTTTACCGGATCCGAGCCCGGTCCGGCGGCGGTTTTTCATATCCTGCATTGGCGGGCTTTGGGGCGGATGGCCACCGGCGGGGCCCTTGGCTTTGCCCGATCTTATATCGATGGCGATTGGGAAACTCCGGATCTGGCAGCGGTCTGCGCGCTTGCCTCGGTCAATCGTGATAGTATGGCCCATCATTTGCGCGGCTCTTTGGCGCTGCGCCTCTTGGATCGGATGCGGCATCTTTTGCGGGCCAACAGCCGCAGCCGGGCGCGCAAGAATATCGCGTTTCATTATGATCTGGGCAATGCCTTTTACAGCCCCTGGCTCGATGAAACCATGACCTATTCATCGGGCCTGTTCAAAGCCGGCGAACAGGATCTGGAAGCCGCGCAATTGTGCAAATATCGCAGGCTTCTTGATGTTATCGATGTGAAGCCGGGCGAGCATATTCTTGAAATCGGGGCCGGATGGGGGGGCTTTGCCGAGATTGCGGCGAAAGAACGCGGGGCCCGCGTCACCGGTCTCACATTGAGCCGCGAACAGCTTGATTTTGCCAATGATCGCATGGCCCGCCTTGGCCTATCCGATCAGGTGGAATTTGTTTTGCGCGATTATCGCGATGAAACCGGCCGCTATGATCATGTGGTTTCGATCGAAATGTTTGAAGCCGTGGGCGAAGCCTATTGGCCGGTTTATTTTGAAACCCTGCATCGGGTTTTGAAGCCGGGTGGGCGAGCCGGATTGCAGATCATCACCATCGATGAAAAGCTTTTCCCCGCCTATCGCAAAAGCGCCGATTTCATCCAAACCTATATTTTCCCCGGCGGGATGCTGCCCACCGTTTCGGCTTTGAAGCATGAAGTGGCCCATGCCGGGCTGGTGTTGAAAGACATGATGGGCTTTGCCGATAGCTATGCCCAAACCCTTGCTTTGTGGCGATTGCGCTTTAACGAGCAATTTGAACGCGGGGCCCTGCCCGAAGGCTTTGATGAGATGTTCCGCCGTTTATGGAGCTTTTATCTGGCCTATTGCGAGGGCGGCTTTCGCGGTGGCAGCATTGATGTCGTCCAATTGGCGCTGACCCGCGATGGCGATTGAGCCTGATAAGGCGGCGGAGGGTGCAGCCCGCGCCTCTCCCTTGGAAAAATCGGCGGCGGTGCCGGTTTCGCTTTTGCTGGCTTATGGGGCACCGGCCTTGCCGCTTTATGCGCTTTTGCTGCTGATCGGCTTTTTCCCCTATTATTATAAATTGCATTTAGGAATCGAATTTGCCACTGCCGGGATTTTGGTTCTCGTAACCCGGCTTTGGGATGTGTTCACCGATCCCCTGATCGGCATCTTATCGGATCGCACCCGCCTGCCTTTGGGGCGGCGCAGGCCATGGCTTTTGGCTGGCCTGCCCGTGGCCATGCTGGGGATTGTGATGGTGCTGTTTGCCGAACCGGGCATATCGCCCATCCGCCTTGGTTTATGGACCATGCTCTTGTTTCTGGGGTGGACGATGATGGCCCTGCCCCTGAATGCCTGGTCGGTGGCGATTTCGGGCGATTATCATCAACGGGCGCGCATTTCGGCTTTTCGCGAAGGCTTTTCCCTTTTGGGAACGGTGGCGGCTTTGGCCCTGCTCGTGCAGGCGGTGAGCGCGATGGGCGGCGATCTCAATCTGGCCGGGGATGATATCGGCGCGGCTTTCAGGCTTTTGGGGATTGGCCTGCTTATTGCGCTGCCGATCACCGTGGGGCTGGCGCTTGTTTTTGTGCCTGATCCCCGTCAGCCGGGCCATCGTCCACGGCAAAGCTGGTATGATCTGCGTGATCTGGCCCGCAATGGCCCCCTAAAGCGGTTGTCGGGGGCTTTTCTCATCAATGGGATCGCCAATGGCCTGCCGCCCACATTATTCATCTATTATGTGCAGGCGGTGCTTGATGCCCCCAATGATGTGGGGTTTTATATCATGATCTATTTTTTATGCGGCATTCTGGGCGTGCCTTTATGGACTCGCCTATCCAAAACCTTGGGCAAGGATCGCACATGGATGCTGGCTATGGGGATCGCGGCGGCGGCCTTTGTGCCTGTGGCCTTTCTGGGCCCTGCGGATCATCAGATCTATCTGGCTTTGGTTGTGATCACCGGCTTTTGTTTGGGCGCCGATTTTTTCCTGCCGCCGGCGATGGCAGCGGATGTGGTGGATCTGGATGAGGTTTATTCCGGGGTCGAGCGGGCGGGGCTTTTTTTCTCGCTTTTATCGATGATCTACAAGCTGTCATGGGCTTTGGCCGGGGCGGCGGGGCTGTTTGCCCTTGGGCTTTCCGGTTTCGATGAAAAGCTGGGGGCCGCCAATTCATCCTCGGCGCTGTTGGTGGTGGCGGTGATGTATGCCCTTGTTCCCGCCCTTTTCAAGGGCTTGGCCATCTGGCTGATGCGCGGCTTTCATCTGGATGAAACCGAGCATCGGGGCCTGCGCCAGAAACTGGCCGCCACCCGCCCCTGAATCCCGCCAGTGAATTTTGTTTGTGATCTCAGCCTTGGCCTGAAGGGCTGCTTTGCTGGCGGGCCAGCATGGGATTATTCACATAAGGGGAAAGCAGGGGGGCATCATTGATCCACGGGGCTGTTTGGGGATCGAGATGGCGTTTGAGTTCATAGCGGATTTCGGTCCCATCCTTGCCGGTGAAGGCAATATCGAAAAGACAACCCATGGAATCGATCCATAAATACCATTGGCGGTCGGCTTCCACCCGCAGCTTGTCGGCCCGCACCTCGCCCCAGGGGGCGATCAGCGGATCATCCTTTTGCACCGGCACCAGCCGCACATCCATTGGTGCGCCGGTTTGGCTGTTGATGAGCCGGCTTGCCGTGCGGGTATCGGGATGCCAATAGCTGGTGAGAAGGGTGTTGTGGGGCACCCGGTGCACCGCCCCGGTGGCATCGGTCAGTTCAAAATCATCCCCCATGATCTGACCATGGGCGTCCAGATCCTTGCCATTATCCCGGGTGCGGGTTGCATAGGATTGCAGGCGATCCCCCACCCAATGTTCGCGGATCTGATGGTGATAGGAATAGGCCGTGATGAACAGAAATTTCACCTTGATGCGAATATCCACATCCACCTGCAGGCCCTGTTCGGTGGGGGTGAAAGCGATGATATGCTCGCCGATCCGGTCCCCTTTGCGGATGATATCAAAGGCGATCTGTGCCGGAATGGCGCTTCGGTCATCAAACAGCCAAAAGCCATCATCGCCTGCCGGATCGGCAAAAGCCGATGGGCCATGAAGGGTAATGATGGGAGCGGCGGCGGCAAGCCCGGCCGCCTGGCTTAAAAAGCGACGACGCAACATGGTCTCACCCTTTAATTTTTCAGGAACGGATTAAGCACGATCCCCAAAAGTCCCGAAAGCCGGATCGGTGCATCGAGCACGATCAGGCACAGGCAGCCGTCTTTGTCATCGGCGATGGGGCGATGCTGATCATGGCCATCGGCTTCACACAGATCACCCCGCCCCAGGCGCACGCCCTGATCATAATAAGCCCCATCCAGCACCACGGTATATTCCGGCCCGCGATGGCTGTGCAGCGGCATGGGCTTGCCCGGTGCAATCCGCAATAAAGCGGATTTATAGCCCGGCAGGGTCGTTTCAAAACGATATTCCTCAACCCCGTTATAAACCTTCTGCCATGGCAGATCATCGAGCGAGGCCCGCAGATAGGGCAGCAGGGGCTGGGGCACGATGGCTTTTGTCTGGGCATCGAATGCGGGGCTTGGGGATTGCGCCGCTTCCGGCTCATCAAGACGCGCCAGCAGATCATCGAGCAGATGATCGCTCACCGCTTCTTCATCAATCGACATCAAAAGAGCACCGCCCAGATGGTTCATCTGTTCATAATCGCGGCGGGCTTCAGCATTGAGGCTCATATGGGTGGCAATGGCCAAAGCCACCGGCTCGGGGGCTGCGCCCGAGGCATAATCCACCAGCACTTCATCTGAAAGACGGTTCAAATTCATGATGCCATATCCGATATCGACCCTTTCATCCGGGCGAGCGCCAGACGGATGCGGGATTTGACTGTGCCCAAAGGCAGATTGAGTTGTTCGGCGATTTCGCGATGCGATTTATCCTCGAAATAGGCGAGTTCCAGAACCTGCGCCTGTTCCAAAGGCAGGCCGGCCAGCGCTTCCTGAATGCTGTCTCCGGTTTGCTGGCCATCGATCTCGTCATCGGCATGGGTCTGATCATTTTCCAGATGCAGAAAATCGGATGGCTTCAGATCGGGCCGGGCTTCCCGGCGCAGATAATCGATTCGCTTGTTTCGCACGATGGTAAAGATCCATGTGGAAACCGATGCTTTTTCAGGATTGAAACTATCGGCTTTGCGCCAGACCGCGATCATCGCTTCCTGCACCACATCCTCGGCCATGCGGCCATCGGCTCCCGCGCGCATCACATAGGCTTTCAGCCGGGGCGCAAAGGCGCGGAAAAGCTCGGCAAATGCTGCCCGCGACCGCTCTGCGGCGATGGCCGTGATCAGCGCCACAAGATGCACATCATCCGGCCGTGGACGGCTCTGTGAAGACAGGCCGCGCATCATGATCGGGGCCAGATGAACTGGCTTTCTGGTCTGTCTGAAACGGTCAGCGTTGCTCTCCGCATATCCGGGCACGTCTGTCTCCATTTAACGAAAAATCGCGCGGCTCTACAGCGAAAAATCTTTTCATGCTCTTGATGGCTCTTACGAACGGATGCGAAAATCAGATCAATGGCGATCATTATGGATCAAACCTGTTGCCTGCATTGTGCGCTGAGGTCTGCGGTGATGGCTTTAAGGCGCGCAATATCGGCAGGGCTGCTGAGCCGATGATCGCCGTTCTTGATCAGATGCAGCACCACATCATCGCTCGTCAGGCGGTCCATCAGCGTGATGCTGTGCTGCCAGGGCACATCGGGGTCGCGGTCGCCATGGATCAGGCGGATGGGGATCGCAAGATCGATGGGTTTGTCGAGCAAAAGATGCTTGCGGCCATCCTCGATCAGATTGCGGGTGATCAGGGTGGGCTCGGGGTCATAGGCGCTGGGCTGGGCATAATGGCCCTGTTCCATGATCTGGCGCCGGGTTTCCTCGGAAAAGTGATCCCACATCAGTTTTTCGGTGAAATCGGGTGCCGGGGCCAGCAGGATCAGGCCGCAGATGCGCTGCGGACGCGCCAAAGCCGCCAGAAGCGCCAGCCAGCCGCCCATCGAACTGCCGATCAAAATCTGCGGGCCGGTGCTTAATTCGTCGATGACAAAAAGGCTATCGGCCAGCCAATCGCTCAGGGTGCTCATGTGAAATTGCCCGGAAGATTGCCCATGGCCGCGATAATCGAAACGGATGAAAGTCTGGGCCTGGGCGATGCTGTGGGCTTCCAGCGCCAGCGCTTTGGTGCCGGTCATATCGGATCGAAAACCGCCCAGAAAAATCAGGCCGGGGGCGGTGCCTCCGTTCTGTGCAGGCTGTTTGGGGGCGGCTGTGTTCTCATTCCCGGCAATCTTGTGATAGGCAATCTGGACGCCATGCGGGCTGTGGGCTATGGATGGCGGTGTCATGGGATCTCCTTATGGTCCAGGGTTTTTTGATTTGGAACAGATTATGCCCGGAACATCCCCCTCGCGCGACCTTATCCTCCGCTCCGAAGATACGGATTTGCAAGGCGTTTGCGTTTTGCAGATTCTTGATGATCTGGAGCCGCATGGCGTTGGCCGCTCGGCGGTGGATGTGGCGAAAGCGCTGGTGCAAAAGGGCGGGCGTTCGGTGATTGCCTCGGGCACGGGCTCTTTGCTCGCCGAAGCTTTGGTTGGGGGCTCTTTGCATGAGCCCTTATCCTTGCCCCGCCCCAATCCGCTCAGCATGCGGTTGATGCAGCGCAGGATCGCCCGCCTGATCGCTGCCCATGATGTGAAGCTGGTGCATGTGCGTAGCCCGGCTTTTGCCTGGCCCGCCATGCGCGCGGCGAAAGCGGCCGGGTGCCACAGCGTCAGCACGATCAGCGATCTGGGGCCACCGGATGGGGGGTTTCTGGCCCGCCGCTATGAACGGGCCTTTACCGATGCGGATCATATCATCGCCATTTCCGATTTCATTGCCGAACAGATCGGCACCGAACGACATTTGAGCCCCGACCGGATTTCGGTGATCCATCGTGGGATCGATCTGGCGCGGTTCAATCCGGCAGCGGTAAAGGCGCAAAGGCTGATCCAGCTTTCGCGGCGCTACAGCCTGCCTGATGGCTGCACGATCATTCTGGCGGCGGGCAGCCTTTTGCCGCGCAATGGCTTTGAAATCCTGATCGAGGCGATGGCGCGGATCAAGCGGGATGATCTGTTCTGTCTTATTTTAGGCGGCGGGCCTGCCGAAAGCCAGCAGGCCGCCCAGCTTGAAGCTCTGATCGAAAAGCACAAGCTGGGGGGCCGGGTGCGGCTCGCCGGTTATTGCGAGGATATGCCCGCCGCCTATATGCTGGCGGATGTGGTGGCGGTGCCCTCGATCCAGCCCGAAGCGTTTGGCCGGGTGTGTGTGGAAGCCCAGGCGATGGGCCGTCCGGTGGTGGCCAGCCGCCATGGCGGGGCGCGGGAAACGGTGCTGGATGGGGAAACCGGCTGGCTGGTGGACCCGGGCGATGCCGGGGCTTTGGCCGAAGCCCTGCTTCATGCCGCCGATCTGGAAACCGAAGCGCGGCTGGCCATTGCCATGAAAACCCGCAGCCGGATGGTGAACCGCTTTGGCCGGGATGAAATGTGCCAGCAGGTTCTGGCCCGCTATCAAAGGATGCTGGCGGCCTGATCATAGGCCTTGAAGCCGGGCTGAAAACGGCGGTGAACGCCTTGCGCATCATGGGAAACTGACTTATAAACCCGGCTTCGTGCGGCTGTGCCCTTTTGCTGGGGCGCGCATCTTTTTGCGCCCGAAATCAGATGATGATCGCCAAACATCATGGGTCGGTATGTTTCTGGCCCTATGGATTTGGCTGAATGGAATGAAGTTCGATGGACGATATCTCTGCTGCATCCGGGCCTGATGCCCGCCCTGTGAGCCTGCTTTTGCCTGATGGCAGCCGCCGCCAGTTCGATGGCCCGGTCACGGGGGCGGATCTGGCCGCCAGCATTGGTCCGGGCCTTGCGAAAGCCGCCCTTGCGATCATGATTGATGGCCATTTGCGCGATCTTTCGGTACCGATCACCAAAGATGCTGCGGTGTCGATCATCACCGCCCGCGATGAAGATCATGCGCTGGAGCTGATTCGCCATGATAGCGCGCATATTCTGGCCGAAGCGGTTCAAGAGCTTTATCCCGATACGCAGGTGACCATCGGCCCGGTGATCAAGGATGGCTTTTATTATGATTTCGCCCGCGATCAGCCCTTCACCGAAGAAGAGCTGGCCGTGATCGAAGCCCGGATGCATGAGATCGTTGCCCGCGATGAGCCGATCCGCCGCGAAGAATGGGATCGTGAGCGGGCCATCGCCCATTTCCGGTCCATCGGCGAACATTATAAGGCCGAAATCATTGAAGATCTGCCGGAAAGCGAGACGATCTCGGTCTATCGCCATGGGGATGGCTGGATGGATCTGTGCCGGGGTCCGCATCTGCCTTCATCGGGCAAGGTGGGCGATGCCTTCAAGCTGACCAAGGTGGCCGGGGCCTATTGGCGGGGCGATCAGCGCAATGAAATGCTCACCCGCATCTATGGCACCGCTTGGCGCGATAAAAAGGAATTGCGTGCCTATCTGGAGCGGATTGAAGAAGCGGAAAAGCGCGACCATCGGCGTTTGGGCAAGGACATGCAGCTTTTCCATTTTCAGGAAGAAGCCGCAGGCATGGCCTTTTGGCACCCCAAGGGCTGGACCATCTATCGCGCCCTTGAAACCTATTTGCGGCGGAAGCTCGATGCTGCCGGCTATCGCGAGATCAAAACCCCGCAGATCGTGGATCGCAGCCTGTGGGAAAAATCCGGCCATTGGGAAAAATTCTCCGAACATATGTATGCGCTGACCTCTGAAGAGCGCGAACTGGCGGTGAAGCCGATGAATTGCCCTTGCCATGTGCAGGTGTTCAATCAACGGCTTTACAGCTATCGCGATCTGCCTTTGCGGCTGTCTGAATTTGGCTCATGCCATCGCTATGAACCTTCGGGGGCGATGCATGGCTTGATGCGGGTGCGGGCCTTCACGCAGGATGATGCCCATATTTTCTGCACCGAAAAGCAGATTCGTTCGGAAAGCGAGGCCTTTTCAACTCTGCTTTTTGCTGTTTACAAAGATCTGGGATTTGAGAAGGTCCGGGTGAAATTTTCGGATCGGCCGGAAAAGCGGGCGGGCGATGATGCCACCTGGGATCGCGCCGAGGCCGCCTTGCGCGATGCCACCACGGCCATGGGGCTTGAGGTTGAGCTCAATCCCGGCGAGGGGGCCTTTTACGGGCCGAAGCTGGAATTCGTGCTGACCGATGCCATTGGCCGGGATTGGCAATGCGGCACTTTGCAGGTGGATTTCGTGCTGCCCGAACGGCTCGATGCAAGCTATGTGGGCGAAGATGGGGCGCGGCATCGTCCGGTGATGCTGCATCGGGCGATTTTTGGCTCGTTCGAGCGGTTCATCGGCATTCTGATCGAACATTATGCGGGGAAATTCCCCTTGTGGCTTTCCCCTGTGCAGGCCGTGGTGGCGACCATCACATCGGATGCCGATGATTATGCCGCTCATGTGCGGGATCGTTTGAAAGCCGCAGGTTTGCGGGTTGAAAGCGATCTGCGGAATGAAAAAATCAATTATAAGGTCCGCGAACATAGTCTGGCCAAGGTTCCGGCCCTTCTGGTCGTGGGCAAGCGCGAGGCGGAAGAGGGCAAAGTCTCGCTCAGGCGTCTGGGATCGAATGATCAGACATCCTATGCTTTGGATGAAGCCCTTGCGCTTTTGGTTGCTGAAGCACACATGCCCTGAAGATTATGAATTTAGTGACGGATTGTTGCATGGGGGCCACTCGCCAAGATGTGGCAGACAGGTTATAGTCGATCTGTCATTGATATGACGACAGGCAAAGCGTGGGCTTTGTCTGATATTCATTGCAGGAGGAAAGCTCATACGTAAAGGTCGTCTTGTCGGTCCGCCGCCGAAACCAACAGGCCCGCGGATCAACGAACGTATCAAGGTGCCACAGGTGCGCCTGATCGGCCCCGATGGGGATAATCATGGTGTTGTCGATATCAACACCGCTTTGCAGGTTGCCCGGCAGGTGGGGCTTGATCTCGTCGAGATTTCGCCCAATGCCGATCCGCCGGTATGCAAGGTGCTGGACTTTGGAAAATATAAGTACGAAGCCCAGAAAAAGGCCAATGTCGCAAAGAAAAAGCAGAAGATTCAAGAGGTCAAGGAAATCAAGATGCGCCCCGGCATCGATGTCCATGATTATCAGACCAAAATGAAAGCTATGACCAAATTTCTGGATGCCGGTGATAAGGTGAAGGTCACCTTGCGCTTTCGCGGCCGCGAAATGGCGCATCAGGATTTGGGCATGGAAGTTTTGAAGCGTGTTCAGGAAGATATTTCCGCCGTCGCCAAGGTTGAGGCGCATCCCCGCCTGGAAGGGCGGCAGATGACCATGGTCATTGCTCCGAAATAATCGCCTGATGCTGGATAGATTGATTATGTGCGTGGGAAATGGGCTCTTGTGGCAAATTTTGTCGAAAGGAGGTCATTTTTCATGCGCATTTTCCCCCGGAGGGGGCGAAGGGTCTTCGCGTGGAGCCGTCGGGCACTTATCGGGCTGATTTTGCTGATCGGGGCTTTTGGTTCGGGCGGCGTGGCCGCCTTTGATCCTGCGCTGCCTGATGATGCGGGATTGGCCGATGATAGCGCATCCCCTTCTCATTTTCTGCCCGATGATCTGCTGGCCGCTTATGATGCGGGGCAGTGGGATGCGGTAATCGCCCGGGGCACGGCCATGCAAAGTGCGGGCGGGTTTGTTATGGCCTCGCGCGCTTTTTTGGCTTCGGTGATGTATGACGATCAGCCTGATCAGCAAAAGCAGGCCGCTCAACAGGCTGTGGATTGGGCCGATCGGGCTTTGGCGTTAGACGCCGATGCCATCGAAATCCTGCTGCAGGCGGCAGCCAGCTATGGGGTGCGGGCGCAAATCAATCGCAGCCTGTCTGATGCCATGGCCTCAAAGCGTTTTCTGGAAAAAGCTTATGAAATCGATCCCGATGATCCGCGCGTGCTGGCCTCTTTCGGCTTTTGGCATGGGCGGGTGATTTTGGGGGCCGGATCTTTTCTGGGTGGCCTCTTTTTCGGGGCGGATCGCGATCAGGCGATTGATCTGTTTCAGCGATCACTAGAGCAGGACCCCGATAATCTCCTGATCCATGCCGGATTCGGGCGTCTGCTTTTACGCTTTGGAAAAGCAAGGCTGCGGCCTCTGGCCGTCGATCACTTAAAACAATCCCTGCTATATGCGGCGACAAGTGTTCATGAGCAACGCGCTCAGGAAGACAGCCGGATTTTGCTCGAGGCCGATGCCGCCGGGGCCACCACAGGGCAATTGGCCGATCTGGCCGATCAGCGGGCACCTTTTAAACAGACTTAAAGGACTTGCCTGGCTCCCGGATCGTCTCCGGTTGCTGACTTGCCAAGGGCGAAAGGACGGTGTTTTATGGGGCTTCTTATCATTTGATCATCCAAAGGCGGCTTATGAAATCCATCACCATGAAACAGGTCCTTGGCCTTGTGCTCGCCAGCCTGCTGGTGGGCCTGTTTTTGAAGGTGGCTGGTCTTTCGCCGATGGAATTCTGGCAATCCTTATGGAATCGCCTGTCGGCAATGGCGCTGTGGAGCTGGCAATCGGTGGATGGCCTGCTCATCTATGTTTTGATGGGTGCGGCCATCGTGGTGCCGCTCTATATCCTGATGCGGGTTCTGGGCAAAAGGCGGGGTTGATCACGGCTTTTGGCAAAAGAAATGACCGGCCCGGGATGGGGTCCGGACCGGCCAGTTCAGTCTCGACTTTAAGATACAGCAGCAAACCCTGATTGAGCGGACCTGAGGGTTGAAATACGGTCTTCGCAATAAGGGTCTGTCTGTTGTCTCCTGATCTTTTATAGCAAATCGCGTGCCATATTTATGATGCCCGGAAATTCGCCATCTTTCGGCCATGAAGTCAATTTTTAGGCCCGGATGTCTGGCAGTTTTGGAATATAAAAATCAAAATGCATTGCAAAATGCGAATTTTTCTTCTGGTGGGTCCCTCATACTCTTTTAAGATTTGATCGCCACACTCATGGGATGAAGATGATCTTTCTTTCATGGCTGGCGATGATCGCAATAGCTTGGGTTGCCCTTGCGCCTCTACCCGCATGGGCTTTGTCGGAAAAAAAAGGCGAAGCTGCGGCGGCCGCCCCCATCTATGTAGAGCTCACGCCGATGACCGTGCCCTTGCTGCGTGATGGATATGTCAGCGGCAGTTTTCATCTGCGGCTCAATCTGGCAGCAACGGATGCCGAGGCGAAAACCGAAATCAACCGACTGATGCCCCGGCTGGAAGCGGCTTATCTCGCCAATCTGTCCGATTTGTCGGAACAATTCATCCGCCCGGGCGAATCGGTGGATCTGGATATCATCAAGATGATCTTGCAAAGCACCACGGATCGCCTTTTGGGCCAAGGCGTGGCCAATCTCCTGATCGTTGAAACCTCCGTCCGCCGCTGAAGGCTGACCGCTGCGACTGTTGCCGGAAAAGCACGCGCATCTTTCACTTCACATTTATTTGATATGGATCAACAGCCGCCATCAGGAAGGCCCTAAACCAAAGTCATTGCATGGGCCGGCAAGGCTTTAGCCATGGCCAGAAGGCTTTAAGAGAGGAATCTGTGATGAAACTGAATATATGGGCAATGGCGGCGATGGTGCCGGTTTTGATCTGTGCGCCCGATGCCAGCGCGCAGGATATGGTGAAGGCAGGGGATTTTCTGCTGCGGGGCCGGGCCATTCTGGTCGCCCCTGATGAAAGCGCGACCATCAGCGCCATTGGCGGGGATGTTGGGATTGATAATGCGGTGATGCCCGAACTGGATTTGAGCTATTTCATCACCGATCATCTGGCGGTGGAATTGATCGCGGCGGTCTCCCCCCATGATGCCCGGGCCAAGGGCACAGCTTTGGGCGATCTGGAGTTGGGCGAACTGCTGCTTTTGCCGCCCACCCTTACGGTGCAATATCACCAGCAATTTGGCGATTATTTCAAACCCTATATCGGGGCCGGGGTGAATTATACGATGTTCATCAAGGATAAAGCGGAAGGCGGCGTGGTCACGCAGATGAAGGCACGCGACAGTTTCGGCATTGCCCTTCAGGCCGGGGCGGATTTCGCCGTGAAAGGGCCGTGGATGATCAATATCGATATGAAAAAGCTGTTTCTCGATACCCGGGTTACCCTTAATGATGGGGCGATCGAAGCCAATGTGGATATCGATCCGTGGATTTTCGGGATCGGGGTCGGCTATAAATTCTAAAGCCATTTGCCGCAGAAATAAAAAGGGCTGTGCCTTTGATGGACATAGCCCTTGATTTTTATGTTCAGCCTCAGCCCGATTTCAGTTCAGCCTCAGCCCGATTTCAGTCCAGCCTCAGCCGTGCAGTTTGGCGGCGATTTTCGCCACATGGCTGCCCTGGTAGCGGGCAATCGTCAATTCGGCTTCGCTGGGCATCCGCGAACCATCGGGTCCGGCAATGGTGGCCGCGCCATAAGGCGAGCCGCCGCGCACGGCGCTGATATCGGTCAATTCAGGAATGGCATAAGGGGTGCCCACCAAAACCATGCCATGATGCGCCAAAGTCAGCCATGTGCTGATGATCGTGGTTTCATTGCCGCCGCCGGTGCCGGTCGAGGTAAAGACGCTGCCCACCTTGCCAGCCAGAGCCCCTTTGGCCCACAGGCCGCCGGTTTGATCGAAAAAGGTGCGCATCTGGCCAGCCATATTGCCAAAGCGTGTGGGGGTGCCAATGATGATGGCATCATAATCGCCCAATTCGGCAGGGCTGGCTAAAGGCGCTGCCTGATCGAGCTTGGCGCCCGCGCCTCTGGCCGCATCTTCGGGCATGGTTTCGGGCACGCGCTTTAAGCTTACTTCACAGCCTTCAACACTGCTGGCCCCTTTGGCCACTTCATTGGCCATGATTTCGACATGTCCATACATGCTGTAATATAAAACGAGGATTTTGGTCATGCTGCGCTCCTGTGAAAAATGGTCATCTGCATCACAGTTTATGGCTTGGCCAAGGGCCGCACAATCGCATCATTTATAAAAACATTATTCTGCCACACGAAACAGTGGGGGCCCGATGGGTGCTATCGACATTCTGGTGGCGCGAGAGCTGGCCTCACAGATCTTTCAGGCAGGCCCTGATGCCTTCGGTCAGGGCGGAAAGATCCGCAGGGCTGATGGTCAGCGCCGGGGTCAGATAGACCACCGAGCCAAGGGGCCTGATCCACAGGCCACGGTCGATGAAGGCCTGCCTGAGCTTATCGATATTGGGGGGGCGCATCAATTCCACCACGCCGATGGCCCCCAATATCCGCACATCGCGCACGCCGGGAAAATGGCGGCAGGGCTCAAGTTCGTCGGCCAATTGCCGGGAAATGGCCGCGCATTGGCCCAAGCGATCTTCTGATTGAAACAGATCGAGGGAGGCATTGGCCGCCGCACAACCCAAAGCATGGGCCATATAGGTGGGGCCATGCATCAGGGCATGATCGGGATCATCGCTGTGAAAGGCATCATAAATGCCGCGCCGGGCAATCGCTGCTGATAAGGGCAAAGTGCCGCCGGTCAGGGCTTTGGAAAGGGTGATGATATCGGGCACGATCCCCGCCTGCTGGCAGGCAAAAAGCGTTCCCGTGCGGCCAAATCCGGTAAAGATTTCATCGAGAATAAGGAGAATATCGTGCTTTTTGCACAGATCGGCCACGACCTTCAAAGTCTCTGGCCTATGAAACCGCATGCCCCCGGCACCCTGCACCAATGGCTCGATGATCACCGCCGCCAGATCATCGGCATGGCGGCTCATCAGATCATCAAGGGCCGTGAGGCGGGCCGGATCATCGGGCAATTCCCCCATAATTTGTTGGGCGAGCATCCCTTCAAAATGGCGGTGCATCCCTTCATCGGGATCACATACCGCCATGGTGCCCAGAGTATCCCCATGATAGCCATGGCGAAAAAACAGGAAACGATGGCGGCGGCGGCCTTGGTTGATGCCATATTGCAGGGCGATCTTCATCGCCACCTCGACCGAAACTGAGCCGGATTCGGCAAAAAACACGCGATCCAGATCGCCGGGCAGATGCTGCGCCAGCCGCGCAGCCAGCCGGGCGGCGGGTTCGTGCATCAGGCCGCCAAACATCACATGGGGCATGGCCTGAAGCTGCTTTTGGATGGCCGCCAGAATATGCGGATGATTATAGCCATGGGCGGCGGTCCACCAGCTGGCGATGCCATCGATCAGGCTGCGCCCATCGGCCAGTTGCAGCCTTTCTCCATGGGTAGAGGCAATGGCCAAAGGCGGCTGGGCGGTTTTCATCTGGCTATAGGGAAACCACAGATGCTGAAGCCCGGCTTCATACCAATCAGGCTGACCGGGCCAATCAGGCTGACCGGGCCAATCAGGCTGATCAGAAAAGCCGGGCTGATCTTTGGGCGGGGGATGGCCGACCATGGCTGCGCACTCCTTTGGGAAAAAGCGCCATAGTCCTATCATGGTCCATCGAAAAGTTCAGCCCCGGCTTTGCTCTAATGAATCGAGACCCCCGCAGGCACATGCCCATCACGGATGATTTCCAGAATATGCTGATGAATTCCCAGCCACATATCAAAGCCATCCGCATCATCGATGGCGCGCATTTTCTTCAGGGCTTCATCGGCATAATAAAGGGCGCGATCCCCAAAATTTCTGACCAGCGTACTGGCGGCGATTTCAAAATAAACCTTGGGATCAAAGTCATTCACAATCGGCGTTAGGGGCAAAGCAGGCATCACAGGCTCCCGGTATAAAGGATGATGCCGTTTCATCAGCAAATGCCGGGCCAGTTTAAAAAAACATTTTAAGCCATTGTTTTTATGCGATATAAAATTAATGATAACAAAAAATCAAAGCCCATGTCCGGGCGGGCGGGCAGGCTTTGCCGGGCTGAGGGCGCAAAGCTTGCCGCCTCAAAAAGCGGGCGACAGGTCGTCCTGTCAGGCAGCCAGAATACCCAGCCGATCAAGCACGGCCAAAAGATCGGGGGCGTGGGCCCAAGGGTCGGGGCCATCGAGTCGGGGCAGGCTGATGATCGGGCAGGAGACATGACGAGACAGGCTGTGGCAGCTATCGTTCAGGGGGATGGCGGCCGGATGATCGGGGTTATCGCTGACGATCAGGGCCGAGGGTGCAAGCCCGCGATGCGCCAGCCCCTCGATACACGACAGGCTGTGGCTAAGGCTTCCCAGATAGCTGCCCGCCACCAGCAGATGCGGGCAGCCCAGACCGGCGATCCAATCGGCAACCAGATGGCGATCATCAAGGGGGACAAAGGCCCCGCCCACCCCTTCGATCAAAGTGAAGCCGGGGGCGGCCATGGTCTGCCGACAAAAATCGAGAAGCGCCTGATAAGGAAGGCTGCGCCCTTCAAGGGCTGCGGCCATATCCGGTGAAAGCGGGGCCGCAAACCGCCAGGGCGAAATATCGGCAGCGGCCGATGAGGGCCGCCCCATAGCCTTGAGCAAAAGGGCCGTATCGCTTGTTTCATCCTCGGGGGCATAGCCGGAAATGATCGGTTTGATGGCCTGCACCCTTCGCCCGGCGTGGCGCAGTTGATGTACCAATGCGGCGGTGAGCAGGGTTTTGCCGATCCCGGTGCCGGTGGCGGTGATGAACAATCCGGTCATGATATAATCCCCGTATCCTGAAGGGCGGCGATCAGGCCATCAATATCCCTTTGGCGGTGGCTAGCGGAAAAAGAAAAGCGCAGCCGGGCGGTGCCATCGGGCACGGTGGGGGGGCGAATGGCCACCACCAGATACCCCCGCGCCAATAGCTTCGCCTGCGCCGCAAGGGCTTTTTCCGCGCTTCCCAAAATCAGCGGCACCACCGCACTTTGGGGTTCGGGCAGGCCCAAAGCCTGGCAGAAATATTGTGCCGCCATCAACGGCTTGGCGCAGAGATCAGGGTCGTTTTCCATGATATCGAGGGCGGCAAGGGCCGCGCCGATGGCGGCCGGCGGCAGGCCGGTGGTATAGATCAGGCTGCGGGCGCGATTGCGGATCAGCTCGATCACCGGGCGGTCGGCGGCCACATAGCCGCCATAGCTGCCCAAAGCCTTTGATAAGGTGCCGATCAAAAGATCGGGCTGCTGGTTCTGCTGTGCCGGGGTGCCCCGCCCTTTGCCCAGAACACCCACGCCATGGGCATCATCCACCATCAGCCAGCCCTGATGCTTTTGGGCGAGGGCGGTCAATTCAGCAAGGGGGGCCTGATCGCCATCCATGGAAAAAACACCATCGGTGATGATCAGGGCATGGCGATGATCGCGGCGATGGGTGGCCAGCAGATGATCAAGGCTGTGCATATCATTATGGGGAAAACGCAAACACCGGGATTGGGCCAGCCGCGCGCCGCTGTGCAGGCAGGCATGGGCCCATTCATCAATGACGATGAGGTCCTCACGGCCCACAAAAACCGGAACAGAGCCGATATTGGCCAGATAGCCCGAGCCAAAAACCACCGCATCTTCGGTGCCCTTGAACGCCGCCAGCCGGGCTTCGAGCCGCGCATAAAGGGGATGATCGCCGCTCACCAGCCTTGAAGCCCCGGCCCCCGCCCCATAGCGCCGGGTTGCATCCACCGCCGCCTCGATCAGGCGCGGATCGGTGGAAAGCCCCAGATAATCATTATCGGAAAATGAGATCAGATCCTGCCCATGGCGCCGGGCCGTCATCCCCGCCCCCCGGGCCGTGGGATGAAGATGGCGATCCAGTGCGGCATCGCGCAGGGCATCAAGCTTTTGTTCAGCGAAGGCCGCAAGGGATGAGGGTTTGATCATGATCAGGCGATAGCGCCATTCGGGATTGCAGGTCAATGATCATGCGCTTTGGGCCGCATGATCCGCCCTGTTTTTGTGAAATATCGGGCGATGCCGGGCTTGACTTCGCGGCCAAGCGCGGGCAAGCGTTTGGTGCCCCCCAATGAATGGATATGCTATGGCCACGCGCATCAACACATCCCTTAAAACGCCCTCGACTGCAAAAGCGTCTGCGCTGTCTGCTTTTGAAAGCATGGATGATCCTAAGCTTAAAGGCAGCATCCGCCATGACTGGAGCAAAGCCGAGATCGGCGCTCTTTTTGCCTTACCCTTTTCCGATCTGATCTTTCGGGCGGCCGAAATCCATCGGGCCTTTCATGATCCGAACACGGTACAGCTTTCCCAGCTTTTATCGATCAAAACCGGCGGCTGTGCCGAAGATTGCGCCTATTGCCCGCAATCGGCCAAATTTGCCGAAGCGACCGGAGTGAAAGCGGAAAAGCTGATGGATATCGGCCCCATTCTGGCCGATGCCCAAAGCGCCAGGGACGGGGGGGCTTCGCGCTATTGCATGGGGGCGGCCTGGACCAGATTGAAAGATCGCGATCTGCCCGCTTTGGAAGGCATCATTCGCGAAGTGAAAGCACTGGGCCTTGAAACCTGCATGACATTGGGGATGCTGGAAGCCCATCAGGCCCAGCGTTTGCGGGCGGCGGGCCTTGATTATTACAATCATAATATCGATACCTCGCCCGAATATTATGGCGAGATCATCACCACCCGCACCTTTGACGAACGCCTTGAAACTTTGGCCCATGTGCGGGAAGCCGGGATGAGCGTGTGCTGCGGTGGCATTGTGGGGATGGGCGAAAGCGTGGGGGATCGCGCCTCGATGCTGGAGGTGCTGGCCACCATGACACCGCATCCCGAATCGGTGCCGATCAATATGCTGGTACAGGTGAAAGGCACGCCGCTGGCCGATGCCGCACCCCTCGATCCTTTGGAATTCGTGCGGACCATCGCCGTGGCCCGCATCACCATGCCCCGCTCGGCGGTGCGTTTATCGGCAGGGCGGGAAAGCATGAGCGAGGAATGTCAGGCTCTGGCTTTTCTGGCGGGGGCCAATTCGATCTTTTATGGCGAAAAGCTGCTCACCACCGGCAATCCCGAACATGATCGCGACCGGGTCCTGTTCCAGAAGCTGGGCATCAGCCCGGCTTAAAGCCTTCAGGGCTGTTTCTTGGCTTTGGCCCGGGGATGGGCATTTTCATAGCTGTTCATCAGATGAACCTGATCCACATCGGCATAAAGCTGGGTGCTGGAAAGAGAGGCATGGCCCAAAAGATCCTGAATGGTGCGCAGATCGCCGCCATTGCCCAGAAGATGGGTGGCAAAGCTGTGGCGCAGGGCATGGGGGGTGGCGCTTTCCGGCAGGCCCAGCGCATAGCGGGCCTTTTGCATCGCCGCCTGCACCGCCCGCGCCCCCAAACGGCCCCCCCGCACGCCTAAAAACAAGGGCCGCTCATGGCTTTGGGGATAGGGGCATAAGACCAGATAATCGCCAATGGCTTTTGCAACCACCGGCAAAACAGGCACCAGCCTTTCCTTATCGCGCTTGCCTTTGATGATCAGCATATCGCGCCCGGCGATATCGCCGCAGTGCAAAGACAAGGCTTCGGAAATACGCAGGCCGCAGCCATAAAGCAGGCTCAAAACGGCACAATCGCGGGCACCGATCCAGGGTTCGCGGGCTTCATCCCCGATACTGCTGAGCAGGGTGCGGCTATCCTTGATACCGATGGGCCGGGGCAGGCGGTGGGGCAGTTTCGGGCTGCGCACGGCGGCCAAGGCATCGCATTTGATGCCCTTTGCGCGATCCAGATAGCCGAAAAACGAGCGCAGGGCCGATAAGGCCCGGGCCAAAGAGCGCGATCCCAATCCATCCGTTCGGCGCTGGGCCAGAAAGGCGCGAAAATCAGCTACAGTCAGTTTTTGGAAATCGGTTTCATCTTCAAAATCATCACGGTGTTTATTTAAAAATTTCAATAACATCAAAACATCGTGATGATAGGACTGTATTGTATGGGCAGAGAACCTTTTCTCTGTGGTAATATAGCGGCTCCATTGTTTGAAAATTTCAACCACAGAAGGATTGATTACATCAATATCACACTGAATATCTTTATATGTGTCTTGATTGTTCAAAAAAGGCCTGCGACTATAAACATGGTGAGACAGGTGAATGCATATGGTTGTTTCTGATAACACGGCATCCTTTTATGAGCGTATCGTTGGTCCGTCTTTTGCGCAAGACTGGCCCAACCCGGCGCAGATCAATGATTTCAAGCATCACTTGCGCAGCGATCACAGCCGGCAGCTTTTTGCCTATTGGCTGATGAAATGCAGCGGGGATATTCCCCGGCGTGCTGATCTGTCGCCCCATGAGATGAAGGGCCTGCTGCCCCGGCTTTCGATCTGGGAGCATGTGCCCCAGGCCGATGCCGTGCATGTGCGGCTGGCGGGCACCTATGTGGTGGAAACGCTGGCACAAGATCCATCGGGCCATTTGAATAGCGATATTCTGCCCCCGGAATGGGTTGAAGCCATGCGCCTTTATGGGGCCGATTTCTATCAGGGAAAAGCGCCGCTTTATTTCCTGTCGTCGCTCGCCCCTTATGGCCGCAGGCATGTGCATATCGAATTTCTGTCGCTGCCTTTGCGGCGGGAGGGCACAAAAGCAACGATGGGGATCGGCATCATGGATCGGGTGGAAATCTATAAGGCCGCCTCATGATCCTGAGACGGCCTTTGCAGGTGCAATGATCGACGGTTCTTAAAGGATGCTTTGGCCGGTTGCCGCCCAATCCTTCAAAAAGCCTTCAAGCCCCTTGTCGGTCAGGGGATGATTGGCCAGCTTGCGGATGACATCGGCGGGCATGGTGGCGACATCGGCACCGATGCGGGCGGATTCCAGCACATGGATGGGGTGACGGATCGAGGCCACCAGAATCTCGGTATCAAAGCCATAATTATCATAGATGATCCGAATATCTTCGATCAGATCCATGCCATCAAAGCCATGATCATCATGACGGCCCACGAAAGGTGAAATGAAGGTAGCCCCGGCCTTTGCCGCCAAAAGCGCCTGATTGGCAGAAAAGCACAAGGTCACATTGACCATGATGCCATCGCTCGACAAGGCTTTGCAGGTTTTGAGGCCATCCATGGTCAGCGGCACTTTTACGGCGATATTATCGGCGATGGCGGCCAGCTTGCGGCCTTCTTTCAGCATAGTTGCATGATCGAGCGCCACCGTTTCGGCGGATACCGGTCCATCCACAATGTCGGCGATTTCGGCTACCACATCCAGAAAATTCCGGCCTGATTTCATGATCAGCGATGGATTGGTGGTGACCCCATCCAGCAATCCGGTTTCATTGAGTTCGCGGATATCGGCAACATCGGCGGTATCGACAAAGAATTTCATGGCCATGATCCTGAGTTATGGTGAAGGCTGCATGGGGCTGTGCTATCCCTTTGTTGCGTGAAATGCAAGCCATGCACAAGATGATCCGGCGTTCTTGATCGCTGCCACGAGCCTATCTGTTGTCCATAAACAAAAGCTGTCTCAATCTTTTATGTCTTATGATCAGCCGCAACGTCTGAAGGTTTTGCTCGCTTTGCCGGTGGCGCAGCCTTTCGATTATCTTGCCCCTCTCACAGAGGATGGCAAAGCCCTGTTGTGCAGGCCCGGTGCCATTGTGCGGGTGCCTTTTGGCCGCCAAAGCCGGCTGGGGGTGATCTGGGATGATGATGCCCCCGGCCTTGATGCGAAAGCCACGCCCATTCCCGATGATCGGCTGAAACCCATTGAAGCGGTTTTGGATCTGCCGCCCATGGGGGCAGCCATGCGGGGCTTCATCGGCTGGGTTTCGCGCTATACCATGGCGCCGTTGGGGGCGGTTTTACGGATGGCCTTACCGGCGATCGTGATTGAGGCGAAAGCCCCCACTCGCCGATTATGCGCCCCGGCGCCCGATGCCGATCATCAAGGGCTGCGGCTGACCCGCGCCCGAAAAGCGGTGCTCGATGAAGCAAAAAGCGGGCCGCCCCAAAGCATTGCGGCCTTGGCGGCGGCGGCGGGGGTGAGCGATGCCGTGGTGCGCGGGCTGGTGCAGGCGGGGGTTTTGATGATCACCGAACAAAGCGGCGACGGTGCCTTTCCCGCGCCCGATCCCGATCGTTTGGGGGCAGATTTAAGCGCCGATCAAAGCCGGGCGGCACAGATATTATGCGATCTGGTGGTGGCAAAGGCTTTTGCGCCGGTGCTTTTGGAAGGGGTGACCGGATCGGGCAAGACCGAGGTTTATTTTGAAGCCATCGCCCGGGCCTTGCAGTTGGATGCTGGCGATGATGCACAGATTCTGGTGCTTTTGCCGGAAATTTCCCTCACCAGCCAATGGCTGGATCGCTTCAAGGCACGCTTTGGCGTTTATCCGGTGCAGTGGCATTCCGATCTTGGCCCGGCGGAACGGCGGCGGGCCTGGCATCAGGTGGCATCAAACGGGGCGCGGGTGGTGGTGGGGGCGCGGTCGGCGCTGTTTCTGCCTTTTCGCGCTTTATCCCTGATCGTGGTGGATGAAGAACATGATCCCGGCTTCAAGCAGGAAGAAGGGGTTTTGTACAATGCCCGGGATATGGCGGTGGTGCGGGCGCGGATGGAAGCCTGCCCGGTGATTTTAAGCTCAGCCACCCCCGCCCTTGAAACCCTGCTCAATGCGCGGGAGGGGCGCTATCGCCATTGCCTGTTGCCATCGCGCTTTGGATCGGCGCAATTGCCCGATATCCGCGCCCTTGATCTGCGGGTCGATCCCCCGGAAAGCGGCCAGTGGCTGGCCCAAGGGCTGGTGGATGCGGTGGATGAAACCCTGGCCCGGGGCGAGCAGGTCTTGTTGTTTCTCAATCGTCGCGGCTATGCGCCGCTCACCTTGTGCCGATCCTGCGGCGAGCGTTTATCCTGCCCCCACTGTTCAACATGGCTGGTGGAACACCGCTATAAGCGGCAGGTGCAGTGCCATCATTGCGGCTATTTCCAGCCATCGCAGCCCGATTGCCCGGCCTGCGGGGCGGAAGATGCCATGGTGGCCTGTGGCCCGGGGGTGGAGCGGGTGGCCGAAGAAGCTGCCCGGCGCTGGCCCGATGCCCGGCTTGATGTAATGACGTCTGACACCATCACAAGCCCGGCCAAGGCCCGGATGCTGATCGGTCGGATCGAAGCCGGGGAAACGGATATCATCATCGGCACCCAGATCATTACCAAAGGCTATCATTTCCCGATGCTGACATTGGTGGGGGTGGTGGATGCCGATCTGGGCCTGCGGGGCGGCGATCTGCGCGCCGGGGAACGCTGCTGGCAACAATTGATGCAGGTGGCGGGCCGCGCCGGGCGGGCGGATCGACCGGGCATCGTTTATCTTCAAAGCTATGATCCCTCGCATCCGGTGACCGAAGCGCTGATCAGCGGCAATCGGGATGGCTTTCTCGATCAGGATATCGCGGATCGGCGGGCGGCGGGGATGCCCCCTTTCGGGCGATTGGCGGCTCTGATCTTATCCGGCCCTGATCTCGATGCCCTTAATGGGGCGGCAAAGGCGGTGGCCCGCGCCGCGCCGATGGCCCCGGGGATTGCGGTTTTTGGTCCGGCACCCGCGCCTTTGGCCCGCCTGCGCGGCCAGCATCGCCAGCGCCTGTTGCTGCAAACCCGGCGCGATCAGCCGATCCAGAAGATTTTAAAGCAATGGCTGGCCACCGTTCGTCTGCCCTCTTCGGTCAGATTGCGGGTGGATGTGGATCCCTACAGCTTTCTATAGGCTTTTGCTCAATCTCCAAGCGCCACGCCTTCGCGCCGGGGATCGGCCCCCCCCCGATAATGGGCTGTGCCATCCTCATCATAATGCACGGTCAAGCCATGCAGGCCGGAATTAAGGGTACGATCCCGAACTTCGTGCCCCCGGGCCCGCAGGGCATCCATCAGATCGAGCAGGCCGCGATCCCGCTCGATTTCCAGAATACCGCTTTGCGCCACCAGATTGGGGGCGCTGATGGCCTCTTGGATATTCATCCTGAAATCCAGCACATTCACCAGAGTTTTTGTGACAAAGCTGATGATCCGCGACCCGCCGGGGGAACCGATGGCCATACGCACCCGATTTTGCTCATCGAAAACGATGGTGGGGGTCATGGAACTGCGGGGCTTTTTGCCCGGTTCCACCCGATTGGCAACCTTGATGCCCTCAACTTCGGGGGCAAAGGAAAAATCGGTGAGTTGGTTATTGATGATGAAGCCGCCGCTCATCAAAAAGCTGCCAAAAGCAATCTGCACGGTGGTGGTGAAGGAAACCACATTGCCCGCATCATCAACCACCACAAGATGGCTGGTAGAGGGAATATCCGGGCCGATATGGGGGGCAAACAGCGCCCCCTGATCATGGGGCGGGTCGCCCGCCGGGGCTTCGCCCATGGCTTTGGCGGGATCGATAAGGGCGCGGCGCTTGGCCAGATAGGCGGGATCGATCAGCCCTTTCACCGGCACGGAAACAAAAGCCGGATCGGCGGAATAAAGATTGCGATCGGCATAGGCAAGCTCGCTGGCCTGAGCATAAAGATGCACCGCATCCGGGCCATAGGGGGTGAGGGCGGCAAGGTCAAAGCCTTCCAAAATGCCTAAAATCGCCAGCATGGTGGTGCCCCCCGATGAAGGCGGGCCCATGGAACACACGCGATTGCTGCGATAGGGCCCACAGACCGCTTCGCGCTTGATCGGCTCGTAGCTGGCCAGATCTTCAAGGCTCAGCGCCCCGGGGGCAAAGGGGTTGTTCTGCACCGTTTCAACTATATTTTGGGCAATCTCGCCTTCATAAAAGGCGGAAACGCCCTGCTCGGCGATCTGGCGCAGGCTTTTTGCATAGACGGGATTTTTCAGTAAAAAGCCAAGGGGTTTTGCCTCTAGGTCTTCGGTAAAGAAATAGCGGCCCGCAGCGCCCAGCCGATCAAGGCTATAGCCCGCTTCGCGATAAAGCCTGGCCCGCCCATCCAGCAGATAAAAAAGCCGGGGCGAGATTTCAAAACCGTTTTCAGCCAGATCGATGGCGGGCTTGAACAGGGTGGCCCAAGGCAATTTGCCCTGTTCCTGATGGGCCAGTGCCAGCATCGCCATCACCCCGGGCACACCTACGGCGCGGCCGCCAAAAGCCGCTTCCAAAAAGCCCATGGGCTTGCCCTGTTCATCTAAAAACAGGGTTTCATCCACGGTCTGAGGTGCTTTTTCCCGCCCATCATAAGCAATCAGCTTTTCATCGGCTTTATTATAATGGAGCAGAAAGCCACCCCCGCCAATGCCCGATGATTGTGGCTCTACTAAGCTGAGCACCGCCTGCATGGCAATCGCCGCATCCACCGCACTGCCCCCCTGGCGGAGCATCGCCAAGCCGGCGCGACTGGCATGGGGATTGGCCGCAATGGCCATGTGCTTTTCAGCCTCGACAACCTCTGTATCGGTTTGGGCTGAAGGCGCGCCATCCTGAGCAAAGGCCCGCGAGGGGAGGGTAAGGGCGGCTGTGAAAAAGAGGGGGGACAGCAGCAGGGCGGAGAGAAAGGCTGCGGATCTGGCGGGCAGAAAGGGTGAGCGCATGAATGAACGATCCTTGATAAGGGTGCAAGCGCCCACTATAGCAAAGGTGTGCAACAAGAAAAGCATCCAGTCAGGCCTTTTGATCACAGAGCCAAAGCCCCATGAGTGACGAACCCATTAAACCCACAGCCCATGATCGGATCACCGATATCGCCGGGATTCTGGTTGGCAATAGCCATGATGCGCAGGTGCAAACCGGCACCACCGTTATTCTGCCCGATCATCCGGTCATGATGGGTGTGGATGTGCGCGGCGGCGCCCCCGGTACCCGGGAAACCGATGCCCTTGATCCAACCTGCCTCGTCAACAGCTTTCATGGGCTGGTGCTTTCGGGGGGCTCGGTTTTTGGGCTGGCGGCGGTGGATGGGGTTGTTTCATGGCTTTCGGTGCGGCAAAGGGGGCTGGCTTTGGGGCCGTGTTTCGTGCCGGTGGTGCCCGGTGCCATTCTTTATGATCTGGCCAATGGTGGCGATAAAAACTGGGGATCGCTGCCCCCCTATCGCGATCTGGGGATGGCTGCTTGTGATGCGGCTGGTCTTGCGATCAGCGAAGGGGCTGTGGGGGCAGGCTTTGGGGCGCGGGCCGGGGGCCAGCGTGGCGGGCTCGGCACGGCGGCTTTCCGTTGCGAAAGCGGTTTTTCGGTGGGGGCGCTGGTGGCAGTGAATGCCTATGGTCCGCCCATCGATGATCGCCGGGATCGCATACCCATGCCAAAAGAAGGATTGGTGGGGGCGAATACCACCATTGCCGCCATTGCCACCGATCTCGCCCTTGATAAAGCGGGGTGCAAGCGGTTGGCGATGATGGCTCAGGATGGTTTGGCGCGCAGCTTGCGGCCGATCCACACACCTTTTGATGGGGATAGCGTTTTTGCTCTCTCAACCGGGGCGATCAGCCCGCCCCAGCCTTATGCCCGCAGCCTGTTGGTGGCGGGAACGATGGCCGCCGATGCTTTGGCAAAGGCCGTTGAAAAAGCCCTGCGCGCGGCATCGACGGCACAATTTTGAGCTTTAATGCACCGAAACCGGCATCAGCTCGTGGGAGCGGGCGACCATCAGCGCTTCAGGAAAGCTGGGCGCATCCGCAAGCTTGATGCCATTGGCGGCATGAAGACAAAAGCTTTTATCGCCGTTTTGGGATTTGACGGACCGGATATAAACCAGATGCGGCGCACCCAATTCAGCAAAGTCCCGATCCGAAAAGCGATCAGTGGTCGGAGCGTTCATAGGCGATCCCTTCTTTGGCATCCGAAGGAGACGCGGCTTTTCCTTCAAGATTGCGTTTGATGCTGCGCGAGCTGTGGTCGCCTTGCCTGATCTCGATGGTTTTGATCGATTTTTCAGGCTCGGGCCGATTGAGATCGACATTGAGCAGGCCATTATCCAAAGAAGCACCCGAAACCTCCATGCCTTCGGCAAGCACGAATTTGCGCTGGAACTGGCGCGTGGCAATACCGCGATGCAGGAAAGTCCGCTCGGTTTCCTCATTTTGCCGACCGCGAATCACAAGCTGATTGCTTTCCACCGAAATGTCGAGATCATCGGTGGTAAATCCGGCAACCGCCAAAGTGATGCGCAAGGTGCGATCATCGAGATGTTCAATATTATAGGGTGGATAGCCATCATTGCCGCTTTTCGCAGCGGTATCGAGCATCCGTTCGATATGATCGAAGCCCAAAAGCAGGGGGCTGTTGAAGACAGATAAGCGTGACATGGTTGTCCTCCTTTAGAAGCGATCCGCTCATCCGGCCCATCTCCCATGGAGATCAACATAAAGCACCGGATAAGCACCCGAACCCGGGCCAGCAATCCTGATCGTTGCGGCAAAGCTGGCCTTGGGTTCAAAATATTTGGGGTTGGGATCGGTTCGGGTCAAGAGGGGTGATCAGCCGGTGCAGCGCGGCCTGATCATTTTTCCGCTTCATCTTGCTGTGCCGCTTCATCCGGCAGGCGGCCTTCGGGTGGCTCGGGCGGCCTGATCCAGCAGGGTGCTCCGGCTTTTTTAAGGGCGGCACACACATCCCGGGCCTGTTCCAGATCCCGCAAAGGTCCGGCATTCAGGCGATAGAAAAAGCCCCGGGGCGCGGTATTGCGATCACCAAAATCCACCTCAGACCGGCGCGGTTCCAAAGGTTCGAGGATGATCTGATAATGATCCCAGTAATATTTCTGGCCCTTGATCAATTGATCGGCGGTGCGATAGGCGGCCACCTGCACCGACCAGCCTTCGGGTTCGATCAGCGGCGGCAGGTCCACCGGCTCGGGTGCGGGTTCTGGCTCAGGTTCAGGTTTTGGCTCAGGTTCAGGCTGGGGCGCAGGCGCAGGTTCTGGCGCAGGTTCTGGTTCTGGTGCCGTCACAAGCCGGGCGGCGGCACGGGATTTGTCTTCGGTTTCTTCAAAAACCAGAATGGCCTGATCCGATGGCGTGCGGGCCGGGGATTGCAGGCCCAAAATCAGGGCTGCCACCCTTTGGGCGGGCGGCAGGCTTTCCAATTCACGGAAATAAGCGAGCGTTTCCAAGGCTGAGCGGTGATCAAGATCAACCCGGGCCATCTGCCCTGCCGGTTCCATCCGATTGGCAAAAACATAGGCCAAAACCAGATTCTGCCGATGCTGGGCTTTGGCTTTTGGGCTTTTCACGATGTCTTCCAACAGCGCGATGGCCTTTTCATTCTCATCATAAAGCGCATGGCTCAGGGCCAGATTGCTGCGCAGATTGAGATCATCACCGCCACTTTGCAGGGCGCGATCATGGGCTTTGAGGGCTTCATCATGGCGGCCCAGAGCATCAAGGGCCACCGCCCGGCCTGAATGGGCCTCGGGCAAGGGGATGGGCCCGGCGGTGGCGATGGCCTGATCAAATTGCTTGAGCGCCAGTTCGGATCGGCCAAAGGCGAGATCAACCTCACCCAGACCCAGATAGGCAGCGGCCAGATTTTTATCGGCACGCACCGCCAGCAGGAAGGTTTTTTCGGCTTCGGCGATTTGCCCCATGGCGATCAGCGATTGACCCAAACCCACCAGCCCCTGTGGCCGCATTGCACCGCCCGAGATGACCTGCCGATAAAGCGGGATGGCGGCGGCATGGCGGCCCTCATCGGCCAGCCTGCGGGCAAGGCTGAGCAACGGGGCCTTATCCCCCGCTTCGGCCCCGGATGCGGGCATGGCAGCCTGCTGCACCATCGGCGATGAGGTGCAGGCACCCACCATCAGCGTGGCCAGACCAAGGGCGAGGGCCAGAGCCGGGGCGGGTGTATGATGCCGCAGGGATAGGACGGGTTGTTTTTCGCTCACCTTTATTCATGCCTTTTTTGCTGGCAGCATTGTTTGGGATTCATGCCTTTTAAACAAGCGCAATCGGGCAGGCGGTCCTGATAAGATTCCAAGATCATATCCAAGGCGTTTTCCAGGATCATCTGGCCTGATTGATTGAGATGCGCCGAGAGGATCTTTAATTGCAGATGCTTTTCTTTATCGAGCCTTAGGCTAAGGGCAATTCGTTTCTGATCCGTTACGCCATCTGTATTGCCAGATTTCTGTGGTGCATGAGGCTTATGAGGCTGATCCGGCCGCGGGGCCTTTGGCGCCACGCCTTTGGCCCGTGTATGCAGATGATCCGGCCCTTGATGCGCGGGGGGGCGGTGGGCATCGCCATAAAGCCTGGCGTCCGAGACGGGGCTGGTTTGGCCGCTTTTTTGGGGCATGAAAGCCGGGCTGGCGCTGCCTTTGCGGGCCAGCAGGCCGGCATTCAAGCGGGCGACATGGGACATTTCATCTGTCTCCTGTTCTTTTTGACTCTTCTGAACGCATCGGGCCAAAAGCCCGTACCATCATCACCATGCGGATTGATCGGCCAGATCGTTTTTGCGGCCAAAGCTGCGGGCCGCGCTGCCATTGCCGATGGATCGCGGATGGCTGCGGCCATTGAACACCGTGCGCCGGTGTGTGCGTTCCAGCCGATCATGCAGATAGCGCCACAGGGCTTCCACCTCTTCGGCGGATTTGCCGGGCTTGCCGATTTCCAAAACCGTGCGCCCATCGATCATGCTGGAGGCAAAATCGGTGCGCTGATGGATGGTGGTGGGGGCCACCGTGCCATGCTGCGACAGGGCAATGGCCGCATCAGAGGTGATCCGGGCCCGGGCGGTGGCGGCATTGATGACAAACACCAGTGGCTTTCCCGCCCGCTCCACCAGATCCACCGTGGCCCCGGCCGCCCGCAGATCATGGGGCGATGGGCGGGTGGGGATCACCACCATATCACTGATCGCCACAACACTTTGGATGGCCATGGTAATGGCCGGGGGGGTATCGATCACCGCCAGTTTGAACCCTTGGGCGCGCAGATCATCCAGATCGCTGATCAGCCGCGAAATGGATGTGCGGGCAAAAGCCGGGGCGGGATCGGCCCGTTCATTCCACCATTCCGATAATGATCCTTGAGGATCGGTATCCACCAGCACCACAGGCCCGGCGCCCGCGCGTTCTGCGGCTACGGCCATATGTCCGCTCAGGGTCGTTTTGCCTGATCCGCCCTTTTGAGATGCAAAAGCAATCACGCGCATGTGCCTGTTCCTTTGAGCTTGTGTCTCGACTTTTCGAATCCCGAATAGCTGATGCCTTGATGTCTTGATGCCTGAAATCAGACTCGGGATAGGCGATTATCAGTGAATAAACTAAAAGAATGGCTTTAAAGAACCGTAAAGTGATTTAATAAAGACGAGTAAAAAGCCATTTAATTTGATAAATTTTTAATTATAATAAGTATTAATCAATTTAATTAAAAAGACAGTTCAGGCTGCAACGGGGCGGCATTTTCGGCATGTCGCTTCTGGACCCACCGCCCGCTTTTCGCTAAGCATGGCGGATGGGCGCGCGCAGGATGGAAGGTGATAGCAAGAGCATGCAAGGGATGATGATCGGGGTTTGGCAACAGGCTGGGAATGCGGGGGGGTGGCACCGCATCGCTTGGCTATGGAAGGGTGCCATGCGGCTCGGCTTTGTTCTGCCGATGATGGCGGCGGCGCTGATCTGCGCGATGCCCCGAGCGCAGGCGATGCAGGCCCAGAATCAGGTCCAGAATCAGGCCCAGAATCAGGCTGAGGATGAGGCCCCCCTGTCCCTTTCGGCATTGGATGAGGGGCGTACCCATTATCTGGCCGGGGATTATGAAGCGGCGCGCAAGGCCTGGCAGCCGCTGGCCGATGCGGGCGATCCCCGGGCCCTTTATAATATGTCGACCCTTTATCGTCGGGGTTTGGGGGTAGAGGCCGATAGCGACCGGGCCACCGATTTTCTGCGTCAATCAGCTGATCAGGGCTTTGCGGAAGCGCAATATGTTCTGGCCAGCCAGCTTTTCGATGCGGAAACGGCTGATGAAGCCGATCGCCAGCAGGCGGTGCGCTGGTGGCTGGATGCCGCCCGCCATGATCATGGCCTGTCGCAATATCGTTTGGGGCTTTTATACTGGAATGGCGATGCGGTGGCGCGGGATCTGGTGCGCGGACGGGCTTGGATGGGGCTGGCATCGCAAAATGGCCTGCCTGAAGCCAATGAAGCCCGCGAAACCATGGATCGCTATCTGGATGTCAGCCAGCGCCGCGAGGCGGAAACCCTGTCACCCGAACTTTTGGAGCCTGAAGAGTCTCAGATTGCGACCGGGCCTTCAGGCGATGCCGAACCTTCCTTGGCACCGGCGCCCGCCACGCAACCGGCTTCGCAACCGGCCATCCGGGATGCCGATGAACAGCCCGGCGTGACCCGGATGGCGGAAAGAGATGAGCAGGGGCGGACCATCACCCCGGTTCCGCGCCCCCAATCTGTGGGCGAAACAGCCGCCACTTCGGCCGCGGCCGTCCCGGCTTCTTCCCCCACTTCCCCTGCGGCTTCTCCCCCGGCCCCCCCCCTGACCC
>BAYV01000108.1 GCA_000710935.1 Iodidimonas nitroreducens
TGGTTGCGGGGGTAGGATTTGAACCTACGACCTTCAGGTTATGAGCCTGACGAGCTACCGGGCTGCTCCACCCCGCGACGGGTAATTTAATGCGCTGTGCGCTGCGCTTGAGTTCTGCGCGGGCTGCGAGATGCGCGCTTTGTTATGCGGGTGCATCCGTTTTGATGTTGCTGACAATGATTGATGTGACGGTATTGAACAGTCTGTACTTTGCAGACCTGGCGATGACCTACTCTTCCAGCGCTTAAGCGCAAGTACCATCGGCGCTGCCGCCTTTCACGTCCGAGTTCGGGATGGGATCGGGTGGTTCGACGGCGCCATGATCACCAGGTCGGCGAAGGACAGACTGTTGTTTTGCACGGTTAAAAGCATGGATATCATGGGTTCATGACCGATTTTGGTCACTGAACATGATGGGGTCTGTTAAGCAATTCGAGCCATTAGTACTGGTCAGCTTCACACATTACTGCGCGTCCACACCCAGCCTATCAACGTGGTGGTCTTCCACGGCTCTCAATGAGACCTAATCTCGAGGGGGGCTTCCCGCTTAGATGCTTTCAGCGGTTATCCCTTCCGTACATAGCTACCCGGCAATGCGGCTGGCGCCACAACCGGTCCACCAGAGGTACGTCCATCCCGGTCCTCTCGTACTAAGGACAGCTCCTCTCAAGTCTCACACGCCCACGGCAGATAGGGACCGAACTGTCTCACGACGTTCTAAACCCAGCTCACGTACCACTTTAATCGGCGAACAGCCGAACCCTTGGGACCTGCTCCAGCCCCAGGATGTGATGAGCCGACATCGAGGTGCCAAACACTGCCGTCGATATGAGCTCTTGGGCAGTATCAGCCTGTTATCCCCGGCGTACCTTTTATTCGTTGAGCGATGGCCCTTCCACGCAGAACCACCGGATCACTATGACCGACTTTCGTCCCTGCTCGACCTGTCAGTCTCGCAGTCAGGCTGGCTTATGCCATTGCACTCGACGATCGATTTCCAACCGATCTGAGCCAACCATCGCGCGCCTCCGTTACCATTTGGGAGGCGACCGCCCCAGTCAAACTACCCGCCACAGAGGGTCCCGGACCCGGTTTCACGGGCCTCGGTTAGATATCAAAAGTGTCAAGGGTGGTATTTCACGGATGCCTCCACACCAGCTGGCGCCGGCGCTTCATAGGCTCCCACCTATCCTACACATGACACTCCTGATACCACTCTGAAGCTGTAGTAAAGGTGCACGGGGTCTTTCCGTCTAACCGCGGGTAGCCCGCATCTTCACGGGCAATTCAATTTCGCTGGGCCTGTGCTGGAGACAGTGGGGAAGTCGTTACGCCATTCGTGCAGGTCGGAACTTACCCGACAAGGAATTTCGCTACCTTAGGACCGTTATAGTTACGGCCGCCGTTTACCGGGGCTTCAATTCAGAGCTTGCACTCCTCCTCTTAACCTTCCGGCACCGGGCAGGCGTCAGACCCTATACGTCGCCTTGCGGCTTCGCAGAGCCCTGTGTTTTTAGTAAACAGTCGCCACCCCCTGGTTTGTGCCCCCTGCTTATGGTTGCCCACAAGCAGGGCCTCCTTCTCCCGAAGTTACGGAGGCATTTTGCCGAGTTCCTTCAGCACAGTTCTCCCAAGCGCCTTGGTATACTCTACCTGTCCACCTGTGTCGGTTTAGGGTACGGTCGTTAACGGGAGGGCTATTTCCTGGAACACCTTCGCGGCCCATCCAATCCAATAAGGATAAACCGCTTACAGTATTCGTCACCACTCCCCGGCTGAGGAATATTAACCTCATTCCCATCACCTACGCCTTTCGGCCTCGGCTTAGGGGCCGGCTCACCCTGCGCGGATTAGCCTTGCGCAGGAACCCTTGGACTTTCGGCGACAGAGTCTCTCACTCTGTTTGTCGCTACTCATGTCAGCATTCTCACTTCCGATACCTCCACAGCCTCTCGCGAGACCGCTTCACAGGCTTACGGAACGCTCCGCTACCACGTGATCAAAGATCACATCCGCAGCTTCGGTACATGTCTTGAGCCCCGGTACATCTTCGGCGCAAGAACCCTTGTTTAGACCAGTGAGCTGTTACGCTTTCTTTAAAGGATGGCTGCTTCTAAGCCAACCTCCTGGTTGTTTTGGGGTTCTCACATCCTTTCCCACTTAGACATGATTTAGGGACCTTAGCTGGCGGTCAGGGCTGTTTCCCTCTCGACGACGGACCTTAGCACCCGCCGTCTGTCTGCCAGACTAAACTCATCGGTATTCGGAGTTTGGTTAGAGTTGGTAAGGCTCGCGCCCCCCGCATCCATCCAGTGCTCTACCCCCGATGGTCATCATCCGACGCACTACCTAAATAGTTTTCGCGGAGAACCAGCTATCTCCCGGTTTGATTGGCCTTTCACCCCTAACCACAGCTCATCCCCGTCTTTTTCAACAGACGTGGGTTCGGTCCTCCAGTGGGTGTTACCCCACCTTCAACCTGGCCATGGCTAGATCACCGGGTTTCGGGTCTAATGCATCGAACTCAGTCGCCCTATTCAGACTCGCTTTCGCTACGCCTACACCTAACGGCTTAAGCTTGCTCGATACACTAAGTCGCTGACCCATTATACAAAAGGTACGCAGTCACCCCTCAAGGAGGCTCCTGCTGATTGTAAGCATTCGGTTTCAGGATCTGTTTCACTCCCCTTATCGGGGTGCTTTTCACCTTTCCCTCACGGTACTTGTTCACTATCGGTCATGTGGGAGTACTTAGGCTTGGAGGGTGGTCCCCCCATGTTCAGACGGGATTTCTCGTGTCCCGCCCTACTCAAGGACGCATGATCGGTTTGCCTGTACGGGGCTGTCACCCACTTCGGCCAGTCTTTCCAGACTGTTCCAGTTTCCTCTCATGCGCCACTGGCCTGGTCCCCTTTCGCTCGCCACTACTCAGGGAGTCTCGGTTGATGTCCTTTCCTCCGGGTACTGAGATGTTTCAGTTCTCCGGGTTCGCCTCCGCACCCTATGTATTCAGATACGGATACCGCCAAAGCGGTGGGTTGCCCCATTCGGAAATCCATGGATCAAAGGGTGCTCACCCCTCCCCATGGCTTATCGCAGCGTGCCACGTCCTTCATCGCCTCCACATGCCAAGGCATCCACCAAATGCTCTTATCGCGCTTAGCAGAACCACCATCATGTGCAGTGAACAAAATCGGCCTAAACCAATCGTCACCACCATGACAGAGACCCATGCTTTCTTACGTGCATGTCACATCTTTACATTGTCAAAGAACATATCAGGACAAAGCCTGAATTCTATTCCCAGTCGAGATCTATCAAAACGCCAAACCAGCAACCCTCGCTAAAACAACCCTCTTAGGAGCTGCCAGATGGTGGAGCTGGACGGGATCGAACCGACGACCCCCTGCTTGCAAAGCAGGTGCTCTCCCAGCTGAGCTACAGCCCCATATCTGGTCAGATCAATCCGGTTCGCTCTTGCCAAACCAACACTCAAAGCGGGATATCCC
>BAYV01000107.1 GCA_000710935.1 Iodidimonas nitroreducens
CTTCCAGGCCGCAATCAAACTCGCTTCAATCCGCATATGGCTTAGATTTTATGAGTCTACGGCCTAGCGAAATAGCGGCACTCGTTGGGAAAGGCACGGGACGAATGCTGGCTCACGGTCAGGAAAGCCAAAAAATTGAGGGCGTTCTGGAGGCCCCCACTTCTGAGTGGAAAGAGATATATTGAGCAAGACCACAAACAAGTTTGCCCCCTAAGCTTCGCGAGCGCTTCGATACCTGACAGTATCTGAAACCCGCATGGCCCAGACCAGATACATAAGATTCATGACATTTCCCTTTCGAAGGTACACATGTAGTTTTATTACAGCGCACTCTGTCTCCGCCAGGAATGCACAGCGCGTTCAGTATCAGAGATTGCCTGTTCGTCGTTCCAACGATCCCAAAACTCGACAGTAGCACTGTTTGGCTTGTATTTTGGTTCTGCGACGCGAACGCGTGTTGGCAACAAGCTGGCATCGCCTACTACCAAAGCCTCGCCAACATCCAGGACTGGCAGCAGATCACCGAAACTACCGAGGCTATCAGGCAGTAATCGTTTAATGACAGACTGATCTTCGCCGTTCGTAAGCCGCATTGCGACGACGTTGTTGCACTGGCTAAGAACCGTGCGATTGACCTCTGCTGGACGCTGACTAATGACAACCAGGCCGACGCCGTATTTTCGGCCCTCTTTCGCGATACGCTCAAAAATTCCGACAGAAATATCGTCAACTGAATCCGCGCTTGCGCGTTCAGGAATATATAGATGTGCTTCGTCACAGAAGAGCGCTACAGGATGCCGTTTCTCGATATCTGTCCATTGCGTAATGGTGAATATCAGCCGTGCCAGCAGGCTAACCATCAAGGGCAGAATATCCGATGGCACTTCAGAAAAATCGACGATCTTAATGCCGCCATTACTGTCAGCTTGGGAACCGCGACCACCGACCAGTTTATGCGCCATGGTCGTCAGCCATTCCATTTCCATGCACTCATTATGCGGTTGGAACAGAAAACCAAGGCGGCGGTCCAAGCGCTTGGAAGCAAAACGCGCAATCAACCGGCTCAACCTACCATTGAAGTCCCCCGCCTTATCGCTCCCTGCTCGGGCTCCGGGTACTCGTTCTATGTCAAGGCGCGCAAGCTCGCTGACAACAGCATTGATATCGAACGGCACCGGACTATCGACAGTGAAGTTCTTCAGAATGTCCGCATGCTCACCTGCTTCCAGAAATGCCCGCTTAGCATCGGTAATGCAACGCGACATGATCATCGCCTGATTGGGTGCATTCTGATCAGAACGATCGACAAACAGCGACACCATCGCCTCATAACCCAGAAGCCAGTAAGGCAAGTAAAGTACGCCACCATCTAATGCTGCTCCACCGTCCAAATCCCCCGGTCCGGCTACGCGGAAGTGCCGGAATTCGTCACCCACCAGCGTTTTGTATTCACCATGCACATCAAATAGGATGGCGTTTGCCTGTTTCAGCGCGGCAACCTGATCCAAGAGCCGTGCTGTCGTCCAGGATTTACCGGAACCTGTACTGCCAACAACAATAGCGTGCCGCTGGAAGAGCCGGTTCCCGTTTAGATAAGCTGTGGCGTCTTCATCAAGCGTGTATTTTCCGAGTTCGAGTTGTGGTCCATTCCCGGCCACGTTGGAAATAACCTGCATGAAATTCGTTAAGCGCTCCCCTTCCAAAGCAAAGCAATTTGCGTCAATTTCAGGTACCGTTTCCAGTGTTCGGCGGAAAACATTGCTGGCGGTGCCGAGGCGATCAATCAGAGTACCTATGAGCGAAACGCGTACGAGATTATTCTCCGGCAACTCGACGGTTTCGCCATTATCTTCATCGGCATCGAGTTCTACACCGCCGTCCGGCGCTTTGCGGGTGATGCGGGACACGACACCGATGAGGTGCTGACCGGCTTTGCTGCTTTGCAGTGCCACAAGACGATTAACCTGGACCCGTTTGAGGCGTTCGAGTTCATCGACACGAACGACAACAACCGCGCTGTCTACAGCGATGATTTTTCCCAAAGCCTCATTGTCGTCATAGTCAAATATCGTCATTTTCAATCCTCAAAGCACTAATTTGTTAAATTCTTCAAATGGCCAAATCTTTTGATCCTCGATAATTTCACCGTCCGGAGTCTCAGGCGTATAGATGCGCGTCCCCTCATCACAGTCCTCCATGGCCAGATACGCAGCACCGGCATTGTTGGCCAGAAACTGCCGGGCTTCTTCAGTCAGTGTGTGGGCCAATATCACGATCGGTACATTCTTCTGATGGCAACGCTCGATAAGCTTAGGCTGGATATGCGTATCCCGGAAGCCGTAGCCAACGCACAGAAACGCGGTGGCCCTGCCAAGCGCCGCGTCCGCGCCCTGAATGGCCGAACGGAAAGGCTCATCATGCGTACGCTCATACTTGCTTACGCCGGGTGTGACGATCAGCGGTAAAAATCCGTCCGGCAATTGCTTGGAAAGAGGAAGAGACACGACTGTCCCTTTCGTGTCCTCAAACCAGTCAAGAGAACCGTGTACCTTCCAGATTCGGACGGTTCTCGCCGGATAGTTCCCCTTCCGCACAAAGATTGTGTCCGCCCCTTCGCGCCGCCGAATCACCCCCGGCACGAAACCCGTCGCATGAATGTATTCCGCAACGTCAGCCGCATACTCCGCAACGCGATCATAGTTCGGCGTTACGATATTGATCGTATTGTTGGTGCTCTTGAAAAGCGCGCGTATCAAATCCGAGAGCGGAAATGCTTCCTGACCGATTGCGGCCCGCTGCAACAGCGCGAGATCATCACTGGCAATCGCCTCCCAAGTGAGATTGACAATCTTGCGGACCATTGACGTTGGCGCAGTGGTCTTTTGGAGCGCTTCCTCCAGACCGTCGCCGTTGGCGAGCGCCATACGGATCAGCGTCCAGGCGTCTTCTTCCTGTTGGCCCTGCAAATCGAGATTGTCGCGCAGATAATCCGCCAGCGCGCCCATACCCCTGATCTGGTGCGCAATTGAAGCACCGCTTCCGAGCACTATGACAGGATGGTGCTGGACGCAGTTCTGGGCGATTTTTGAAATTTCTTCGGTGTCCATGGAATTCATTTCAAACGGTATGTAATTTTGGACAAATACTTTATCTTAGCACAACTGTTCGCACATAAATTGACCTGCCACTGAATTTTCATCCATTTGGGAGCAGAGCAGGCTTCAACCAAAGGTTCATCCCCCCATTAAATTTCACTTTAAAATTAAAAATTATCGCTTTAGGCTCGTTCATATATATTTATTTTTGAAGATTTTGCAGTGCAAAAGCCATTTCCAAAAGCTTGGGGCAAATATGCCTTTGTCAGTGATGATGATCAGCAATGGCATCCCCTGATCGATCATAGCGCCGATGTTGCGGCCTGTTGTGAGGCACTTTTGCGCCAGCCGCTGATCAATCGGCGCATGGCCACATTGGCGGGCCTTGATGAGCTTCAACCCGCCCTGATCGCGCGCCTTTCGGTGCTTGCTTTCCTTCATGATATCGGCAAGGCCAATCGCGGGTTTCAATACAAGGTTTTGCCATGCAGCAAATCTCCACGGGCCGGGCATGTGCGTGAGTTATATTGGCTGTTTAATCCGCTGGATGCGCTGTCGTCGCAGGCATATGAGGCGCTTCGCATGGGCGAGATCGCCTCATGGTTTGGTGATGCGGCCGGTTATGCCCTGCTGATCGCCGCCATTTCCCATCATGGCGCGCCATGGAAGTCTGATGATGAGGCAGGGGTGCGAAGCTGGTGGTGCGCGGATGATCATTATGATCCCATGCAAACCCTGCGGGATATGGGCGATCATCTGGCCCCATGGTTCCCGGATGCCTTTCAGCCCTGTACGTCTTTTGAAGCGCCATCGGCATTCCAGCACGCCTTTGCCGGGCTGGTTATGCTGGCCGATTGGCTGGGCTCGGACCGTGGCCTTTTTCCCTATAGCGAACCCGATGATGGCGACCGGATGATCTTTGCCCGCAAGAAGGCGGTGCAGGCACTGCATGCAATCGGCCTTGATCACGGCGTTCGGCCATCTTCATCGCTGGGCTTTGATGATCTTTTCTCTTTTCCGCCCAATGCGCTGCAAAAAGCTGTGGAGCAGCTTGAGCTGGCTCCCCTGCTGATCATGGAATCCGAGACCGGTTCGGGAAAAACCGAAGCAGCCCTTTGGTATTTCAAGCGGTTGTTTGAGGCCGGCAAGGTTGATGGGCTTTATTTTGCCTTGCCCACGCGGGCGGCGGCAACTCAATTACATGATCGTGTGAGAAAAATGGTCTCACGCCTTTTCCCGCCGGATCATCGCCCTGCTACAGTTCTTGCGGTACCCGGCTATTTCAAGGTGGATGATATCGAAGGGCGGCCGCTGCCCGGCTTCAATGTTTTGTGGGATGATGATCCAGATAAGCGCAATCCCCGCTTTTGGGCGGCGGAAAATCCGAAGCGCTATCTGGCCGCCCGCATTGCCGTTGGCACCATCGATCAGGTGCTGATTTCTTCACTCATGGTCAAACATGCCCATCTGCGCTCCACCGCCCTGATGCGGCATCTTTTGGTGGTGGATGAGGTTCATGCGTCTGATCCCTATATGAACAGATTGCTTGAAGCCGTGCTCGATCATCATCTGGGGGCCGGGGGCTATGCGCTTTTGATGTCAGCCACATTAGGAACGGCCATGAAGGCGCGCTTGCTGGGCGGGGCGCGTGCCGAAATGCCATCGCCCCTGGATGCGATCAAAACGCCTTATCCGCTTTTGACCGTGAGAGGCTCCGATAGCTCTCAATCGGTGGCCATAGGCGGCAAGCCAAGCCAGAAAACAGTCAATATCGAGCTGTCGCCCCATATGGAAGAGCCCGAAATGGTGGCCAGCAGGGCGCTTGCAGCGGCCCGCGCGGGGGCCAAAATTCTGGTTGTTCGCAACACGGTAAACGCTGCGGTCGCAACGCAGCAGGCGCTGGAATCTCTCTGCCAGAATGATCCGCACCCGCCCCTCTTTCGCTGCGAAAATGTCGTCAGCCTGCATCATGGCCGTTTTGCCCGCGAGGACCGCAAGATACTCGATGCCTGTGTGGAAAAGCAGATCGGCCGCGAACGGCCCGATGGCGGCCTCATCATCATTGGCACCCAAACACTGGAACAAAGCCTTGATATCGATGCGGACCTGTTGATTTCCGATCTTTGTCCCATGGATATTTTGCTGCAACGCCTCGGCCGCCTGCATCGCCATAAACGCGATCATCGCCCTGCCGGCTTTGAAACGGCACGCGCCATCATCCTGCACCCTGGTGAACGCGATCTTTCGCCCGGGCAGCGCGGGCTCGGCCGCTATGGTTTGGGGGGCTATGTCTATCCCGATTTGCGGGCGATCGAGGCAACGCTGCGCCTGCTTGAACAGCATGAATGCCTGCAAATTCCAGCGATGAACCGCGAATTGGTGGAACGGGCGACGCATCCCGCATTGGTCGATGCGCTGGCAGATGAATTGGGGCCGGTTTGGAAACAGCATGGACAGGATCTGGCAGGACAGATTTCGGGCAAAAAGAACAGTGCCACAAGCGTGATCATCAGACTTCATGAGCCCTTTAGAGAAACCCAATTCCCCGGCAAGGAAGAACGCATCACCACCCGCCTTGGCGCGCAAGATCGCCTCGTGGATTGGGGCGAGGGCATAACGCCCCCCCATGGCCCCTTTGGCGCACCCGCCCATCATCTCGTTTTACCCGCGTATCTCTGTGGGGGCATAGCACCCGATGCAATCGCCGCCATCGAGCAGGCGGATGGAACCGGCGTCCGCTTCCGCCTTGGCGGTGCGCACTTCACCTATGATCGATGGGGATTGAGAAAAGAAGATTGACAAATTGGGGTATTTGTGTAAAACTATAAAAATAATAATTACAAAGTCTTTATTAATAATCTTTGTCGCAATTCGAAAGCCCCAATCCCATGCTTAGCCCTTTTCGGAACTCGGAAACCCCCAATCGCAAGCGACGCCGCACCATTCCCAAACAATGGACGGTGGCGTCAGTCACGGCTTGGATTTCCCCCACGGTATTCCCGAAGAGTTTGTCTCTTAATTTGTCTGCGTTGGAATTGCCCGACTGCGAGTTGAGTGACTGCCGTGGTTCAGCACATGTGCAAACATGGCAATGGTTCATGCCACCTATTCGCGCGCCCTCATGATGCGCTCCCCCGCCCACGCGGGGATGGACCATACAAGGTCTTGATAAAGATCGCTCCCCCGCCCACGCGGGGATTATTAAAATTATCCATAAGGTGGTGCGACGATGACATTCAATTTATTGAGCGAACCTCTCATCACGATTGATCAATCTGCCCATCACCAAAAGGTCAGCCTGCCGGCGCTGCTGGCCTTGCTGATGGATGATCAGGTTGATGAATTTCCCTTTTTGCGCGCACATCAGCGCCATGCTTTCCATGCCTTTCTGGTGCAGCTTGCGGCCATTGCGCTTCACCATGCGGGGGAAAGCGATCCGCCCCGGGATGCGGAGGGCTGGGCCGGGTTGCTGCGCGCGCTCACGCCCGATTGGCCCGAGGATGAGCCATGGTCGCTGGTGGCAACGCCCGACAAGCCCGCCTTCATGCAAGCTCCGGTGCCGGACGGCGATATTTCCGCCTTCAAGCCGATTGAGACCCCCGATGCGCTCGATCTTCTGGTGACATCGAAAAACCATGATCTGAAAGCCGCGCGGATGCGGGCTGCCGCCCCCGAGGACTGGTTTTTTGCGCTGTTAAGCCTTCAGACGATGGAAGGATTTCTGGGAGCTGGAAATTACGGCATTTCCCGCATGAATGGCGGCTTTGCCAATCGTTCGGCCTTGGGCATCGTGCCGCCGGGCGGGGTGGGTGCCCGGGTCCGGCGTGATCTGCGCATATTGCTTCAAAAACGCGGGTGTATCTTAAAAGATATCGAGCAATATCCTGCAGACAATGGCCTTGCGCTGATCTGGCTGCTGCCATGGGATGGCCAAAGCCAATTGACCCTTGATCAGCTCGATCCTTTTTATATCGAGATTTGCCGGCGTGTCCGTTTGATTGAAAAATCGGATCGGCTATCCGCACTGGGCGCAACCAGCAAAAAGGCGCGCATCAATGCCGGTGAAACGAAGGGCCATGTGGGCGATCCCTGGATGCCGATCCATCCTGGAGATGAGGCCAAATCCTTTTCCGTTTTTTCTGATGGCTTCAATTATCGCCGCATGTCGGAATTGCTCTTCGGCAAGACCTATCAAAAATCCATGCTCCAGAAAGTCGACCCCAATGATGCTGATGAAGGGCTATCGGTTCTGGCTTGTGGGCTGGTGCGGGGGCAGGGCAAAACCGAAGGCTATCATGAACGGCGCGTGCCGATCAGCGAGCCCGTCAAGCGAATAATGGCAAGCGGCCATAGCGATAGGCTCGCCGCTCTTGCCAAGCGCCGGGTGGATGATGCTGGCACCATGCGCGACATGGTTTTGCGCCCGGCTCTCTTCTCCCTGCTGCAAGATGGCCCGGACTCAATCGATTATGGATCGAAATCAACGTCCAAACAGGCGGGTTCCTGGCTGCAGGCCTTCGATCAGGCCGTTGATGAGATGTTCTTCCCCCAATTGTGGGAGGCGATCGATGCCTTCGATTCTGGCCAGCCCGATCATGAAATCGCCCTGCTTTGGCAATGCAAAATGCGGAAAATTGCCATTGATCTGCTTCAACAGGCACAGCACAGCGTGCCGCTGGCCTCGATCCGTCGCTATCGGGCCCAAACCCGCAGCCGCGATCTGTTTTTTGCCATGCTGAAAAAGAATTTTGAAAATCTGTACGCCCAATATTGGGAGAATAAGGAGGCCGAACATGCCTGAGACCAACAGCCCAAAAAAGGACGATCCGGGCCTTGGCGAGATCATCACCAATATTGCCAGGAAGATCGCTGCCAAAGATTTTTCCACCGGTGATCGGGCGGCCCTGCGTCGCCTTGAGGATAAGGTGCCGAATGCACCTATTTTTTGGAGTTTGATGGCAAGATGCAACGCCAATGCCCTTGATCGCGATGCTGAAGAAATTCGACGCTGGGCATTGATCCTGCGCGGCATGGCCATCATGGCTCCCTATCATCACCCGAACACGAATAATCCGGGCGCGATGCTGGCAAAAAACGACTTCAGCGAATTGCGCCTGGCCAAATTCCTGAGCGCCCGTGGGGCGCAATTTCGCGATCAATATCTGCTGATATGCCGCTTTCTGGCCGTCAAAGGCGAAGCCATTGATTGGCGCGTGCTTGCAAAGCTGGTTTTGGCGGAAGGCCGCAATGAAAAATGGGCCGAAGAGCAGCGCATGGCGATTGCACGCGCTTATTTCCGCACAAAAAATTCCAAAGAAAAAGCTGCCTGAAACCAATCATTCATTAAAAGAAAGGTCGATCCCATGATTACCCCCCGTTTTTTGCAAATTCATAGCCTGCATTCCTATCCCGCTGCCCTGATCAATCGCGATGATGCAGGCCTCGCCAAGCGCCTGCCTTTTGGCGGGGCCACCCGAACCCGAATTTCCTCGCAATGCCTGAAGCGTCATTGGCGCATGGCCGAGGATGAATGGGCCCTGCGTTCCATCGGGGTGCCGATGGGCAAGCGATCCCGGCTCATCGTTGATCGCGGGATCATGGAGCCGCTGGTGAAGGCGGGTATTGATAAAAGCCTTGCCGAAGCCATCGCCGAAGGTTTCCTGAAGGGCCTGTTCCAAGAAAACCCCAAGCGGGCCAAAGCTAAAAAGGATGCGCAAGAGGGCGAGGACGCGGCTGCATTCAGCGCCCAAACCAAACAGGCCGTTTTGTTTGGCCAGCCGGAAATCGATTATCTTTTATCCAAAGCCCGCGCCATCGCAGCGGAGGTCAATAGCGCCGATGAGGCTGCAAAAGCCTGTGATGCCTTTTTCAAGGACAAAGACCTGCGCGCCAATATCAAGGCGATGAAGCATCATGCCGGGCTTGAATCCGCCCTGTTTGGCCGCATGGTCACCTCTGATCTGATCGCCAATACCGATGCCGCCGTGCATGTGGCCCATGCCTTTACCGTTCATGCCGAAGAAAGCGAAAGCGATTATTTCACCGTTGTCGATGATCTGCGAAGCCGGGCGGATGGCGATGATGCGGGTTCGGCAGGAATTTTCGATATGGAACTGACCAGCGGCCTTTATTATGGCTATGTGGTGATCGATCTGCCTTTGCTGGTCTCTAATCTTGAAGGGGCCCCGGTGGATCAATGGCATGAGGATGGGGTTGATCGCGATCTGGCAGCGCGGGTTGCCCAGCATCTCATTCATCTGGTGGCAACCGTTTCGCCCGGTGCAAAGCTTGGGTCAACCGCCCCTTATGATTATGCCTCGATGCTGATGATCGAAGCCGGTGGCCGTCAGCCGCGCACTTTGGCCAATGCATTTCGCAAGCCGGTGGAACCGCATTTCAGTTCGGCCATGGAGGCACTTGGCAGGCATCTCAGGGTTCTGGATGAAACCTATGGGCAGGCGGAAGCCCGGCGTTATCTGTCGCTGTCCGATGCCACCCTCGATGGTGCCGAACGATTGCCCCTTGATCGGCTGGCCCAATGGGCGGCGGATGTCGTGCGTCAGGGCAAGGTGTGAAGGATGGCACAAATTCTTATTTTACGCCTGGAATCGCCCCTGATCGCTTTTGGGGGCGAGGCGGTGGATAATCTGGGGGTGATCACGGATTGTCCATCGCATTCCCTCATCACCGGGCTTTTTGCCAATGCTTTGGGCTATCGTCGTGGTGAAGCGGCAAAGCATCAAAGATTGCAGGATCGCCTGCATTATGCCGTGCGCCTTGATCGGGCGGGCCAGCGCATCCGCGATTTCCAAACGGCGGAGCTTGATGGCAATGATCGCGGCTGGACCACGTCCAATCGCCCCGAAGGCCGGGCGGGCGGAGCGGGCAGCTATAGTGGCCCGCATCTGCGCTATCGCGATTATCGCGCCGATGCCAGCATTCTGGTTGCCGTAAAGCTTGATCCCGCAGATGAAGAACCCAGCCTCGATACACTGGCTGCAGCCCTCGATGCGCCTGCCCGTCCGCTCTTCATCGGGCGCAAGCCATGCCTGCCTGCCACGCGCCTGTTCGAAGGCTGTGTCGAGGCTGCATCCCCGCGCGCGGCTTTAAGCGCAATTCCTATTGAAGGGGATCTGGGGGGGCAGTCTGTTTCCCTTTTCTGGACAGGAAAAGCCGAACCAGATGAGCGGACAGAGCAAAGAAGATCCGCCACCCGACGCAACTGGCGCAATGATGTGCATGGGGGAGCCGAGGTGATCCATCACATCATGATCACACCGCCCACTGGCCATAAAACCGCGTTCACGGAGCCTGAATGATGACTGCACCTTTTCATATGCTGCGCCTTCAGCCTGATATGCCGGGCCTGGTGCGTTGGGCTCATGCCCGATCTTTGGTCGGTCGCAGTGGGGATTTGAGCTATGCCCTCCATGCCGCTTTGGCAGCGGCCTTTGGCGATGATGCGCCCAAACCCTTCAGGCTTGTTGAAAAACAAACCGATACAGGGGCGGCGGGCGCCCCCATGCTTTTGGGCTATAGCAATGCGGATCGGCAAAAGCTTTTGGCCCACGCTAAAAGCATGGATCGCGATCAGGCGGATCTGGCCAAAATCCTGTGCCTTGATGGTCTCGCCCTCAAAGCCATGCCGGAACGCTGGGCTGTGGGGGCGCGCTATCATTTTGAGGTGCGGGTTCGCCCCATTGTGCGCACCGATGGTGACACTGGCCGCAAAAGCGTGCGCGAACGTGATGCCTTTTTGCATGCCTGTGATCAGATGGGAGACGGGGCGGCGGATCGGGTGGATCGCGGCGTAATTTATGCCGATTGGCTTTCCAGCCGCATTGAGAAATCCGGCGGTGCCCATGTGATCGGGGCTGAACAGGGGCGTGCGGGCTGTACCCTTGCGGCCTTTCAGCGCCTACGCATTGCCCGCAAAAATTCCGCGCGCACGCTGCATGAAATCGAAGGCCCGGATGCAATCATGACCGGCCTTCTAGAGGTAACGAACAGCGATCGTTTCCATGATCTGTTGCGCCGAGGCATCGGCAGGCATCGTGCCTTTGGCTATGGCATGGTGCTTTTGAAGCCATCAACAAACGGGGGATAAGGCTGTGCTCAAAGGGCGACTAGGGTTGGAAACGGCACGCATTCCCCATACCGACAGGCATGGGCTGCTGAGCCTTGATCGCGGCAATCTCTCGGTCGAGGATGGCTGCCTGCGGTTCATCTGTGCGGGCGGTGGCGCGCTGGATGCGGGGGATTATCAAATTCCATTTCAGGCCGTTTCCGCCATCCTGCTTGGGCCCGGATCAACGGTGAGCCACGATGCCTTGCGCTTGCTGGCGCGGCACAATACCGCTTTGGTGGCCATCGGGGGCGATGGTGTACGCTGCTATACGGCGCCGCCCCTGATGCCCGATCAATCTGATCTTGCCCGTCGCCATGCCCGCGTTTGGGCCGATGCCGAAGGGGCCCGCCTTTCCATGGCCCGCAAGCTTTATGCCTGGCGGCTGGGCGAGGTTCTGCCCCATCGCGATATTGCCGTGCTGCGGGGCATAGAAGGGGCGCGGATGAAAGAAAGCTACAAGCTGATTGCCCAACGCTTTGGGATCGAATGGAATGGACGTCGCTATGATCGCAGCCGCCCCGAGGCCGCAGATACCCCCAATCAGGCGATCAATCATGCCGCAACGGCCGTCGAAGCCGCAGCAGCGATAGCCGTTACCGCCACAGCGACCATACCGCAATTAGGCTTCATCCACGAAGATTCGGCCCATTCCTTTGTTCTGGATATTGCCGATCTCTATCGTACCAGCGTCACCCTTCCCATTGCCTTTGAAGCCACGCGCAGGCACCGCGATCAACCGGGGCAGGAAATCGAAAGGCTTGTGCGCCGCAGTGCCGGGGAACGATTTCGCAGGGAAAAGCTCATTCCCTCGATGATTGATCGGATCAAGGAATTGTTCGAGGGCTAAGCCATGCCGATGACAGTGATCGTAACGCGCGATGTCGAGCCACGCTATCGGGGTTTTCTGGCCTCGATCATGCTTGAAATTGCGCCCGGTGTTTATACATCGCCCAATCTCAGCAAGGCCGTGCGGGAACGGATATTAACGGTTCTATGCGATTGGCATGGGGCTTTGGGGCGCGGGTCCATTGTGCTCACATGGCACGATAAGGCCGCCCTCTCCGGGCAGTCGGTTTTTACGCTCGGTATTCCGCCAAAGCAGATTATCGATGTCGATGGGCTGATGCTCGTTAAAAGGGATAAATCCGAATAGATTTTCTACCAACCGATCATTGACAAGTGAATATTGATAAGGCTTTACTGCCCAGAGGCTCCCCCGCCCACGCGGGGATGGACCCGATGGGGGCGGCGAAATCCGCCGGGTCATAGCGGCTCCCCCGCCCACGCGGGGATGGACCGCTGATTTAGCGGGCAGTTGAGATTGCGTAAAAGGCTCCCCCGCCCACGCGGGGATGGACCTTGCGCTGATGGATTTCCTGATCGAGCGCGGGCGGCTCCCCCGCCCACGCGGGGATGGACCGCGCCGCCGATGAAGCCGCCCAGCGTCAGGGCAGGCTCCCCCGCCCACGCGGGGATGGACCCATCCATATCCCCGCATTCAGGCGGCCATCGCCGGCTCCCCCGCCCACGCGGGGATGGACCCTTTTCGATTGGCGACACATCTGCATCCCACGGGCTCCCCCGCCCACGCGGGGATGGACCCCGATTCTGGCTTGGCCGCGCCCTCGGCGACGGGGCTCCCCCGCCCACGCGGGGATGGACCCTTTTGCACAGGCGTCGACCCGTTCGTCCGAGAGGCTCCCCCGCCCACGCGGGGATGGACCGCGTCTTTAGAAAACGGACCAGGCGCGGTGGTGGGCTCCCCCGCCCACGCGGGGATGGACCCGGACGTTCAACGGACGTTCAACGAGCGTTCAAGGCTCCCCCGCCCACGCGGGGATGGACCCCCTCATATCACACGCACCGCGATCATCAGCTTGGCTCCCCCGCCCACGCGGGGATGGACCTTTTTATCGACCATGACCCAGAATGGCCTGATGGGCTCCCCCGCCCACGCGGGGATGGACCGGTTTTTGTCGGCGACGGTGCGGAGCCGCAGACGGCTCCCCCGCCCACGCGGGGATGGACCTATCTCCGAAGCCATGCTGCGCCCGCGTCAGGAGGCTCCCCCGCCCACGCGGGGATGGACCCCCGTTTGTAAGTGCTGGCCTATGGAAGCTCAAGGCTCCCCCGCCCACGCGGGGATGGACCCCCTCATATCACACGCACCGCGATCATCAGCTTGGCTCCCCCGCCCACGCGGGGATGGACCTTTTTATCGACCATGACCCAGAATGGCCTGATGGGCTCCCCCGCCCACGCGGGGATGGACCGGCTTTTCAAAACGCATTCAAACGGGCTTTAAAGGCTCCCCCGCCCACGCGGGGATGGACCCTCGGGATTTTTTCCAGCACGGCGGCGGACCGAGGCTCCCCCGCCCACGCGGGGATGGACCTTTCGTGTATCTTAATCACCGATATCAGACAGGGGCTCCCCCGCCCACGCGGGGATGGACCCTGCGCGGCGGGTTTGATGAGGTGCGCATGACGGGCTCCCCCGCCCACGCGGGGATGGACCTATATTAGGAAAATAATAACATGGAAGAGTGGTGGCTCCCCCGCCCACGCGGGGATGGACCTTGCTTGCGGGCTGTGGCCACAAGAAGGAGCGAGGCTCCCCCGCCCACGCGGGGATGGACCGTGACACGTCTTCCTCCCTCCCGAGTGATTCCTGGCTCCCCCGCCCACGCGGGGATGGACCCTGGACGTCTCCGAGGCGCGGGCAACGCGATAGGGCTCCCCCGCCCACGCGGGGATGGACCCGCTCATAGTGGCAGTTTTCGTATCTAATCATCGGCTCCCCCGCCCACGCGGGGATGGACCCCCGCCTTTTACTTTGGCGGAGGATTTTGTGCGGGCTCCCCCGCCCACGCGGGGATGGACCGTCTGCGGCTCCGCAGCGTCGCCGACAAAAACTGGCTCCCCCGCCCACGCGGGGATGGACCGCAGTGGAGGTGGACTTGTAACGGTTTTGTGCCGGTCACCTGAGCGTTTAACACTCGCACAAGGAGACCGACGAGATGATCAAACATACAGAAGAGTTCAAGCAGGAGGCAGTGCGCATTGCGCTGACCAGTGGGCTGTCGCGGAGGCGTGTGGCGTCGGATTTGGGCGTAGGTTTGTCGACGCTGGGCAAGTGGGTGTCGCGGTACCGACCCTCTGATCTGGTAGCCGCGCCGCAGGCAAATTTGGCCCGCGAGAACGAACGCATTCGCCTGGAGAACCGGATCCTCAAGGAGGAGAGGGATATTCTAAAAAAGGCTACCCAGTTCTTCGCGAGCCAGCGGCCGTGAGGTTCGCATTTGTGGAGAGCTGGCGTCATGTATGGCCGGTGGAGACGATCTGCCGGGTGATGCAGGTCAGCCCTTGTGGCTATCGTTCCTGGCGCACACGGCCGATCAGCCAACGTTCCCGGACAGACATGAAGGTGCTGGCCCATATCAGGGAGCAATATAGTCTGAGCCTGGGCAGCTATGGTCGTCCTCGCATGACAATGGAGCTCAAAGAGGCAGGTCTCGATGTCGGCGAGCGTCGGGTCGGCCGGTTGATGCGGATCAATGGGATCAAGCCGGTTCGCACGCGCAAACACAAGGTTACAACCGACAGCAACCACCGGCTTGGCGTTGCAGCCAACTGGCTCGACGGCGATTTCGTCGCCGACGTGCCCAACCGCAAATGGGCGGGCGACATCACCTATGTCTGGACATCGGAAGGCTGGCTCTACCTCGCCGTCATCCTTGATCTGCATAGCCGCCGCGTAGTGGGTTGGGCGGTCAGCGACAGGATGAAAAAGGACCTTGCGATCCGGGCACTCGATATGGCGGTGCGACTGCGCAATCCCCCGGAGGGCTGCCTTTTCCATTCCGATCGCGGCAGCCAGTATTGCTCCTACGATTATCAGAAGAAGCTGCAGGCGCATGGCCTGCGCCCATCAATGAGCGGCAAAGGAAATTGTTACGACAACGCCTCCGTCGAGACGTTCTTCAAATCCTTAAAAGCGGAGCTCATCTGGCGGCAGAGCTGGCCAACACGGCGACAAGCCGAGGCGGCGATCTTCCAGTACATCAATGGCTTCTACAACACCCGCAGGCGGCATTCATATCTGGGCGGCATCAGCCCGCTCGCATTCGAGGCCAAGGTGGCATAATGAGATCAGTGACCGGCACAAAACCGTTACAAGTCCAGGTCCTGACAGACACGCTCAACCGGCTGCTGACTGAGGTCACCGATATTAAAAAGTGCCAGATCACAGCCAAAGAGCTCAAGCCCCTGCAAATCGCATTAGAGGCGAACGCGAAGAAAATCGCAGGGGTCAGGAATGCCGCTTTCAAAGGAGGTCAGGAAGGTGTGTCTGGTCCGGCCCACTCTCTGGAACAGACGACGCGCAAGATACAGAAAAAGGTTGATGATGCTGTGCACGGCCTCTCAGAGGCCCGTAGAGTGGCGGCAGGCACGGTTCGCAATGTTCATCTCCTGATCACCTTTTCGACCCTTACAGGGCTGGCTATGGGTGCTTTGGCTTCTTTGCTGGTGTTTGATTATTCCCTGGGGCGGAATTTTCGCGACAGCGTCCAGCTCATGGGCCTGGATTCGGCTTGCACACAGCAGGGCGGTCTCATTGCAGTTCAGGAAAACGGCAGGTTTTATGTGTTCCAGATCGGTGAATAATCAATAACCCCTGACACGCTTCTGGCACGCCCCTGGCAGACCGTGTGGGCGGAGAGCATATCCGTAGCAAGGTAAATGAAGCAAAGGAACCAACCTTTGGAGCAATGATCAAGCCGTCCGGGACGGGCGCCCAGGCTGCGAGATCAGGCTGCGAGATCAGAGCGCAGTCAAAGTTCGCCATGCGGCAGTTGATCGAGATACCACAGCCATAATTCCGCCTTTCCCAAACCCCGCACCTGAATATCCTGCTTTAGCTTCGCGCTATAATTCCGGTGATGATGGCCATGGACGATGAGTTTTACCCCCATCTTTGCCGCCAGATCGTCGATCACCTCAAAGCCTATCATCTGCCCTGTGCTATCTTTCACAACTGTTGAAGGACCTTCATGGCACACCAGAATATCGGCTGACTCTTGTTGTTCCAGCCGTGCGAAATCTTCAGGGAAAATGCTGGTGCGATGTTTGAGGGGTAGCCCCTTGCGCCACCGTTTGTGGTGGTCAAGATTATCTACAAACCCTGTGCGTGTCGGAAATCGGGCCGGCGCTTCTCTTGGTTGGGGAAACCAGATCTCGCCCCGGAACACACCACCCAGACCGGCAAGTTTCGTGCCTTCGATTTCCTTCACCAAGGCATGGAGGGTCTTGTCTTGAAGGCGCGAGCCAAAGAGATGATCGTGCCAATGGGCATGATCGGAATCATGATTGCCATGAATCCAGTGGACGGCGATGCCCATATCGAGGAACAGGGCAAGCTCTTCATGGAGCGGGCGTTCCAATTCCATATCACCCACCGGCACGATGGCAGCGATTGCCACACCCTGATCCAGTTGTTGCTCGATCTGGTGGCGGATGTCGTCCCATTGGCCATGGGGATCGCCGATAAAAGCAATGGCCGCCTGTGTCATCTCAAATCATCCTTCTCGCAGGGCCGGGCGCGGTCTGCACAGTGGTGCCATTTGGAAGCGATGTCACGGTGACACTGCATACGCCAGAATTTCCTGAGTTGGTTCTGTCCATCGAAGGACTCTGTCGAGATCGGTTATCCCCCGCAGCCTCGCTTCAAGCTTGGCGTTGGCCTGCCACTTCTGCCAGTTTTCCTTGAGGCGATTAGGAGAAGGATGATCGATCATGGCAAAAGCCAGCTTCGTTGCCCGTCTGGGATCCGTTTTAGGCAATAACCAGCCATATCCTCGCGTGGAATTATAGCCAAAGGCCATCCCAAAGGTTTGTCTGGTGAGGGGACGCTCCAGCACAGCATTAATCCGCGAAAACAGATCCGTGGCAGATGGCAAGAGAAGGGGCATATAAACTTGCCTATGCTGAGCAACCCACCGAGCCGTTATGGCTATATGCGGGGCCATCGGACAGAATTGCTGGTGTCTATGCCGTGCATCACGAAGAAACCCTTCCCAGGTTGTTGTTGGAATTCCGAAAAGATAGCGCCAGGTCTCGACCGGGATATCAAACCCCATATTTAACCGAAGTCTGATGAAAGCACCGATGGTGACATAATGTTGGTCAGCCAGCATCAGGCAGTTCCTTTCCTGTTTGACCAGAATTTTCCAGTTCTTCGAGAGCTCTGGTAATTTGACAAAAGGTGATGGAGGGGAGCGGAATGGTGCTTGAACGGCGGAAGATATAGCCATGGATATTGGGATCTGAGAGGCTGGAATAGGGCAGAACAATGCAATATGTGGCTACGGATTCAAGCAGGGTATGAATTTTTCGTCCGTCCGTTGCGCCCACTTCACAAGCAATCGACATCTTATCGTCTACAGCGAAGAGGTCTGGAATGGTCGGGCCAGTGGGAGTGATGAGACGACGCTCCAGGTCAATACGGCCTTTGGGAACCAGAGCCATGACCAGCAATCTTGCATATAGCTTCAGGCGAGCATGACAGGGGCTTTCCTGACGACACGGCGCATCACCTAAAAGTGCTGTCAGATCGCGCCCGTGTATGGCGGGGGGAAGGGGAGCATATAAATCATCGACAGACAGGAGGCGGTGCCGCAAGCCAGAGGCAAGCAACCTTGTGTCAGTCCCTGAGCGCACGGTTCCGGTGCGGGTCATATGAAGTGCATGAGAAAGAAATTCTGTTGGATGGGCTCTCAGAGTTCGGGAAGGGAATAGCCTTCCTGTGCCCCGACGACGACCGAAAGATCGTAAAGGGAGGGATAATTGCATTGTAATAAACCTTGTTCTCTTTTAAATAAAATAACGACATCATATTAATTATATTAGGTTGGTGTAAATGTCAAGCATTTCATATGACATCATAGAAATATTTTCATCTCATCTATGTCGCGCAGCGCGGGGCCTGCTCGGTTGGAGCCAGGCGGAGCTTGCTGATCGTGCGCATGTGGGACGCTCGACGCTTGCAGATTTTGAACGAGGCCGTCGGATTCCCATTCGCAATAATATCGTTGCCATTGTCACGGCCCTGGAAGAAGGGGGTGTAAAGTTTATCGGTCCGGATCCCGCCGGCAAAGAAGGGGTTCGTCTTCGGAGGATGTGAAAAATCCCTGCGGCTCGATCCGGGTTTTGCAGGCTTTGATGTGGCCCGAGGTGGGGCTGTCCTGCTCTTTCACATCCCTTCGCGTAAGAAATGCGGTCTGCCTAACTGCGGTGGGGCGTCATTTGAGAGCTCCGCGCGGATGTCGGTTGCTCAACCTAAGCCACATTTCATTTCAGCCCAAAGGGTTCAGGTTTCAACTGGATGAAGGTTCAGTGGCAGGTCATGTCCGGTCTTTTGTGCAAGTGGGATTTGGTCCATGCTTCCTGAAAAGAGCAAGGACGATGACGATTTCCAAGGACCTTCTGGACGACTTGCTGAAGGGCTGCGAGCGGCCTGAGGATCTGCTCGACGATGCCGGGCTGATGAAAGAGCTCAAGATCAGGCTTATGGAGCGCATGCTGGGCGCGTTTGAGGAAAAATGAGCCGGAAAATATGCCTCCATCGCCCCGGCCTGGCGCAGGGCATGGCAGGAGGTAATCCCATTTTTCGCCTTCGATCCGGCGATCCGAAACTTCGAGAAAGGCGGCAGGACTGTCCAGAAATGGTTTGCCGCCCGCAATCAGTTCGCTATCCTGTTCGATGAACGATTCAACGCGTGACCGTATCTGAAACCCCTATGGGCCAGACCAGATACACAAAGGTCATTACACTCCCAGCGCAGGTCATAATCTCCGCGCGCTAGAAGAACCACCAGTAGCCGACAATGAGGGCCAAGCCGATCTGCCACCAGTGTTGCTTCGCGAATTGCAACCATTCCTCTCGCTTCACGGCGGAGACAAGCGCGTCGCGATCCCTGCCTGTCAGTACCTCGATCCTGAACATCCCTCGCCCTGTCTCCGGGTTTTTTAGTCCCAGCTCATGTACTCGAGCTAGATGCTTGATCGACTCATATTGCCCAGCGGGTGGGGCCAAAGCCTTTTCAAGCCACTGCTTATCCTCATCTGAAATCAACGAGCCATAGACGTTAATGTAACTATGTTGGTTCTCACCGAACCGAGTAACCTTGTACGTCGCAGGCAAGAATTCAAAGTCACCAGTCCAATCGTCACTGGTTAAGACCATTCGCCAATGCACCTCGAGCCAATGATCGACTGCAAGAGGGGGTCTCCATGCTCTGACCCATTCACGATCTTCCAACTCCACATCCATTATACGGCGAGCCAACTTAAACCCCCACACATATTACTAACCGCGATTCTGACATCATATGCCGCCTACGAGCCTCATTCAGAACGGAAAATCGGTCGTTCCCTCCTGCAACTCCGTATCGGGTGGGCAACACCCACACCTGAGTCGGCTTGGGGTCGTCGCCGATGCTCCGCGCGGGCGATTAGCCCGGCGCTCTCGAAGCGGGCCAGAACGTCGCGGTGCCCCGGTAATCCCCCCATTTTTAATGGGAGGGGGGTCTTCA
>BAYV01000106.1 GCA_000710935.1 Iodidimonas nitroreducens
AATTGCCCCGTCGACCTATCACAGTCATCTCGCCAAGCGCCGTGATCCGTCGCGGCTGTCGGATCGCGCCAAGCGTGATATGGTGTTGAAGCCGGAGATCGCGCGCGTATTTGCCGAGAACTTCGGGGTATATGGTGTTCGCAAGGTCTGGCGGCAGCTGAACCGTGAAGGCTTTGACATTGCCCGCTGCACCATCGAACGGTTGATGCGCAATATGGGCTTTCAAGGGGTGATACGCGGAAAGCCTGTACGAACGACAGTCAGCGATCATGCAGCGCCGTGTCCGCTCGACCATGTCAACCGCCAGTTCCATGCCCCTTCGCCCAATATGCTGTGGGTATCGGACTTCACCTATGTCGCGACCTGGAAAGGCTTTGTTTATGTCGCATTCGTGATTGACGTTTACGCCCGATATATCGTTGGTTGGCGGGTCAGTAGAACCGCTCACGCCAGCTTTGTTCTGGATGCCTTGGAGCAGGCTTTACATGATCGCAGGCCCACGCATCGCGGCGGTCTCATCCATCACAGCGACCGTGGAAGCCAATATGTATCGATCAAATATACTGAACGCTTGGCCGAGGCAGGCATCGAGCCATCGGTCGGCAGTGTCGGCGATAGCTATGACAACGCTTTGGCTGAAACAATCAACGGCCTTTACAAGGCAGAGGTAATCCACCGGCGCGGACCATGGCGGTCATTCGAAGCCGTCGAATATGCTACACTGGAATGGGTAGACTGGTTCAACAATAAAAGACTGCTGGAACCCATTGGCAATATCCCGCCCGCTGAAGCTGAGAAAAACTACTACGCCATGCTGGACGAAACCGACATGGCCGCTTAACTTAAACCAAA
>BAYV01000105.1 GCA_000710935.1 Iodidimonas nitroreducens
GGTAATCCCCCCATTTTTAATGGGGGGTCTTCATAGAATTCACGCAGCGATTTTCAGTTTCATTACTGGTGTGATACCACCGATGCCCATGTTGGGGCGTTCATTGTTATAAGTCCATAGCCATTGCGTGGCTTGATCCTGAGCCTCCTTGATGCTTTCGATGATATATTGGTCCAGCCATTCCTGTCTGACCGTGCGGTTATAGCGCTCGACATAAGCGTTTTGTTGCGGCTGTCCGGGTTGGGTGTGCTGGATGGCAATGCCCTGTTTTTCAGCCCATATCAGCAGCGTCTCACTGATATATTCCGGGCCGTTATCGACTCTGATCGTCCGGGGTTTTCCCCGCCATTCGATGATGCGGTTCAAACTGCGGATAACGCGTTCGGCGGGCAGCGAGACGTCAACCTCGATCCCCAGCCCCTCGCGGTTGAAGTCATCAAGCACGTTCAAAAGCCGGAATGCACGGCCATCGCCGAGGCGATCCGCCATGAAGTCCATGGACCAGGTCACATTGGGCGCATCCGGCACGGCCAGCGCATCAGGCTTCTCCCGTTTCAGCCGCTTGCGGGGCTTGATCCGCAGGTTCAGTTCCAGTTCGCAGTAGATCCGATAAACGCGTTTGTGGTTCCATGGATGACCCCTCACATTGCGTAAATGCAGAAAACACAAGCCAAACCCCCAAGTCTTGCGCGCATCCGTCAGCCCAACAAGCAGATCGGCGATCACCTCATTCTCGGACTGCAGCTTTGGACTGTAGCGATAACAGGTCTCGCTGACCCCAAAGGCCCGGCACGCCAGCGCAATGCCGACACCCCGTCGAGCCACCGCCGTTTCGGCCATCTCGCGGCGTTGAGATGGCCGATCTACTTTTTTCCAAGGGCTTCCTTGATCAGATCGTTCTGCATGCTCAGGTCCGCATACATCCGCTTCAGACGCCGGTTCTCGTCCTCCAGCGCCTTCATCTGGCTGATCATGGACGCATCCATGCCCCCATATTTCGCTCGCCATTTGTAAAAAGAGGCATCGCTCATACCATGCTCGCGGCACAACTGCGCCACCGGCACGCCGCCTTCCGCCTGACGCAAAATCGAAAGAATCTGCGCTTCACTGTATCGGCTGGTCTTCATTCAAAATCTCCTCATGCATAGTGCCGAGAAAATTCTACTTTTAAACCCCCTTAATTACAGGGGGGATTACC
>BAYV01000104.1 GCA_000710935.1 Iodidimonas nitroreducens
CATATCGCCAATTGGCTGCATCATGGGGTCTGCACTCTCGCGCAGGTGAACGAAACTCTGCGCCGGGTGGCCGCCCTTGTGGATCGCCAGAATGCGGGCGATCCGGCTTATCAGCCCATGGCCCCCGATTTTGAGGGCTCCATCGCCTTTCAGGCCGCCTGTGATCTGATTTTCAAGGGCCGCGCGCAGCCCAATGGTTATACCGAGCCGGTGCTGCACCGGCGGCGGCGGGAATTGAAAGGCTCATGATCGCGGCATACCCCCGCCAAAGCCCCTATCTGTGCGTTCAGCATAGGTTCAGATGGCCGCCTTTATGCTGTGATCCATGATGCCCGTGATTGCCTTTGGGGCAGCAATCGAGGAGAGCGATGATGACCATGTTGCATGTCAGACCGATTGATCCGGAAACCACCCAAGGGCGGCGGCCTTTTCGCCTGCGTGGCTGGGCTTTGGCCTTCATCGCGTCTTTGGCTTTGGGAACATCGGGCCTGATCGCCGCCACCCCTGCCGAGGCCGGGGGCGGTTATTATGGCGGCTATGGCGGCCATAGCTATCGCGGCGGCCATGGGGTCCGGGGTGGGCATAAATTTCGCGGTGGCCATCGCTATCGTGGGGGGCGTCATCATGGCGGTGGCCGTGGCGCGCGGAATGTTTTCTTGGGCGTTGGTGCTGGCCTTTTGCTGTATCATGTGATCGATAGCGCCAATGAAAACCGGGCCAATGCCGGTTCTGGCGGCAGCTATGGTGCAGATGGCTATTATCAGCCCGGGGATCGGGTTTATGAGGTGGCCCAGCCGCCCCGCTATGCTCCGCGTCCCGGTTCGATCCCGGCCAGATCGGGAGCCGCCTCTGCCCAAGGGGATGCGCCCATAGCCGAAGCCCCAAGCTGCCTGCAAACCCGGGAATATCAAACCACCATCACCATCGCGGGCGATGAAAAGGAAGCCTATGGCACCGCCTGTTTGATGCCGGATGGCAATTGGAAAATGGGCGCGCCGCAATTGGTCCCTGATTTCGATTGAGGCCGATTGAGTTCGATTTTTTAAGGCCGATCAAAGAATCAGATGCTGCCGATTCAAGATATCTGAGGATTTTAGCTGATCAAAGCCGCTCCGATGGGATCGATAAGGTGCGAATTTCATGATCAGTTTGTAAAAGTTGTGTGATCATTTTGCACCTTTACGCTACGTAAACTTGATGACTCAGATCAGCATGGCTCTGATCACTGTTATTGGCATCTTGGCCTATAGTGCAGATCGTACTATATTATGGGAAAGCGTTTAGGGGACAAAAAGTCCTGATCTGTTCTTTGGGGTGTGAAATGTTAGCCGATCCGACTGAACGATTTTTAAGCGATCTTCCCGGGGCCAGAAATCTGCAGGAAGCGTCCATGCTTTTGGGGCATTATAGCCGCTCCCTGCCAACCCCGCGCGCCGCTTTTGATAATGATCTGGGTAATCCGGTTTTCCCCATGGGCAAGGATGGCGAGCCCATAGGCGTGGAATTGGGATGGCCTTCTGATTTCATTCGCCGCTGGGCCGGGGGCGGGCTGGTTCTTGCCTGCCCGCTGGTTGTGCCCTGTCGTAAAATGCGGCGGCCTTTCAGCTGGGGCCTTGATGAAGAAAATCTGGGCCTTCCCGAAGAAGATCTGCCCCGGCCCTTCACCGCCCTGGGGCAGCAAACCTTAAGCCTTTTGCGTCAGGTAGGGGTGCGATCCGGCATCACCGTGCCTGTGCATCAGCCCGGTGGCCGCACCGGATTTGTTTCATGGGTGAGCGATGAATCCCTCCAAACCGTGCGCCAATGGGCCGGGCATCATGCCGGTGAGCTGTTTTTGGTCGCTCATGCCTTTCTCGAGCATGTGGATGCCATGATGGCCCGTGGGGCTGCCAATATCAAAGATGATTGCCCGCTGACCGAGCGGGAGCGCGAATGTTTGACATGGGTGGCCTGCGGGAAAACCGATAGCGAAATCGGCATCATCATCGATCGTTCGCCGGAAACCGCGCGCTTTCATGTGCGCAATGCGATTGCCAAGCTCGATGCCAGTTCCCGCAGCCATGCGGTGGCCAAAGCCATTCGCCGCGATTGGCTGGGGCCGGTGGAATAAACAGGCTTTTCAGCCATCCTGCTTTGGTTTGCTTTGCGGGCTTTCTGTTTGGTCCCTTTGGGCCAGCGGGTGTTTTTCGCTCACCAAAGTCCGCAGCCGTTCTTCCAGCACATGGGTATAGATCTGAGTCGTTGAAATATCGGCATGGCCCAGCATTTTCTGCACCGCTCGTAAATCGGCCCCATGGGCCAGAAGATGGGTGGCAAAGGCATGGCGCATTTTATGGGCGGAAAGCAGTTCGGGCCTGATCCCGGCTTCTTGTGCCAAAGATTTGAGCATTTGCTGCACCCGCATCCGGCTGAGCGTGCCCATCGCCCCGCGTGAGGGGAAAAGCCAGGGCGAGGCGGCCATATCTGGCTTATCGCGTTTTAAAATCGTCAGATAGGCCAGCAAAGCGGTGCGTGCCTGATCACCCATGGGCACCATGCGTTCCGCCCCCCCCTTGCCGCGCACGAACAACACCGGGCGATCCGGGGCAAAAGCCCGGCGTGGCAGGCTGATCAATTCGGTGATGCGCATGCCGGTGGCATAAAGCATTTCCAGCAAAGCCAGCAGCCGGGCGCTTTGCAGATTGTTTTTTTCCCGATGGATCGCTTCCGCGCAAGACAGCAGCTTATTGACATCCTCTTCGCTGAGAACGCCGGGCAGGCGGACGGGCAGGCGCGGGCTATCGATACCGATGGCGGGATTATCGGCTTTCAGCCCCTCGCGAAACAGAAACAGAAAATATTGCCGCAAGGCCGATAAGCGGCGGCTAGCGGTGCTGGCGGCGCGCTTTTCGCGATGCAAAAGATCCAGATAATGCCGGATATCTTCTGTTGTCGTGCTTTGGGTGCTGGCCCCGGTGCGGGTGAAAAAATCCACCAGATCGCGTTCATAAGCGGCCAGGCTATTGGCCGCCGCCCCGCGCTCGGCAGCCAGCATTTCCAGAAACTGCTCAATCAGATGGCGATCTTCAGCCATGATGATCTTCATGCTGGCCATGGCGATGCCGTGTCATGGCCCTGTGCATCGCGATGCCCTCAATCGTTTTGAGTGAGCAAAACATCAAGGGCAAGATCGCGGGCATAAGGCTTGAGATTGGCTTCCCGCAGGGCGGCCAATATGGTTGCCAGCACAGGGGCGGAAAGCCCATCGATGCCGCCACTGTGCCGGATCGCCACTAGGCTGGTGAGCAGGCTTTCCCCCAGCCGTTGTTCCCTGATCGCCTCTACCATCTGCCGCCATAAAAAGGCCGATGGTCCTGTTCTGGCGGGTGCTGTGGCGAGCCATAAGGGGCGGGTATCCGCCGTTTCCAAAGAATAGCCCAATTCATAGAGAATGCTTAAAAGCAGATCGGCCCGGGCCTCATCCGCGCTGGCCAGCCATTGATCGAGCAGGGCCGCTTCAAAACCCATGGATGGATCGGCATCGGCGATCAGGATCAGCGCCCACAGGGCTTTTTGGGCCCTTAGCGCATCGGCATTGCCGGCATCGGCGGCGATGCGCGCCGCTTCATACCATCCAAGGGCCTGTTCCGGCTGGCCATTGAGCAGATGCACCCGGCCCATGCTATCGGCATAGCCCGCCAATGACATGCTGGCATCCAGCGCATCCAGCGGGCCGGAAAGCGCCGCAGCCATGGCTCTGGCCCGCCCGGCTTTGCGGCCATGCTGGAAGGCGATTTCGATCCAGCGGGCGCGTTCTGCCGGGGTTTTGGCCTCAGCCGCAAATTGCCACAAAAGCGCATCGAGCTTTAAGCCGGAGACCAGATGATCAGCGGCGGTTTCAGGGTCAGAGTCGGTTGAAGAATCGGTCGTGGCATCAGGGGCGCTGGCCGGATTATTGGCGGCTTCCAAAGATGAGAAAACCCCCGCTCTTTGCGCTTCATCAAAAGGGATGGCGGCAAAGGCTGCCGCGATCAGGGGGCCATCGACAAAGCCATGGCGGGCAGCGCGCAGAGCCAAATGAAGCTGGGTTTCGGGTTCATAGCCGGGCAGCCGGGCCACCTTGTCCAAAAGAAGGGGGGGGGCACGCAAGGCGAGATCGGCGGCCAGCCGGCTTTGGGTGAGGCGCGCCAAAGCAAAAAGCGCTGGATCAAGGGCGGATGTGGCCGCGATCCCATCACCCATCCTGGCATTCTGGCGGGCATTTTGGGCCGCATTTTGGGTGTTGTCTTGGGTCAGCAGCTTTTCCATCAGGCTGAAAAAGGCCGGATCGGCTTCATTGGAATCGGCGAGCAAGGCCAGCTTGAAGCGCGCTGCGGGGATCTGATCATCAAGGGCCGCGCATAAAGCGGTGATCCGCAACCAATAGGCCGCGCCGGATCGGCTGATAGCGTCATTCGCCAAAGTACAGGCCTGATCATAATCACCGATGGCCAGCAGAGCATCGCTGTGCATGCGGGTGATGGCCAAGGTTTCTATGGGGGCTTCTATGGCGCCGGTTTCACCCTTGGGAAGCTCATTGGCAAGGGCCAGAAAATCTTCGACCCGCCCCATGGCATAAAGCCGCTCCAGCCGGGCTTCGATGAGGGATGGCACGCTTTCAGAATTTTCGGGCGCGCCTTCAGCCGCAACAGGAAGAGGCGGAAGAATGGCAGGCGATAATAAAAGCCGACGCATCAGGGCGCGCACGGGCGGCGATGCGCTTTCTGCGGGCAAGGCGGGTAAAAGCGTTGAGAGAAGGGCGCGGGGGCTGCCTTCCCATATGGTGACGGGGAAAGCCGGTTCAGCTTCATCGACCCAAACCCCGATGGCCGCCGGGTCGAGACGATCAAGGGAATCGATGCTGATGTCCTGTTCAACAAATGTCTGCTCAGTAACAGATTGTTCGGTTAAGCTGTTTTCGGCATCCGGCTGTTCGCCATCCCTTTGAGATTCACTGCTGGTGAAGGCGGGCGATGGGATGGAGCGGGGCGGCACATAAGGCCCGATCAGGATCGAGGTGGGGGCTTTTTGGGCATCGGCCTTGCGCTGTTCGCCGGGCGATGGCTCCAAACGCGGCCCCCCCAGATAATAACGGCCCTCAGCGCCCTGATTTTGGGGCTCGGTTTGAGGCTCGCTGTCCCCATCGGTTTGAACGTCGGTCTGAAGCTCGGCTTGGGGCTCGCTTTCTGGCGGGGTTTGGGCCGATAAAGGCGCGGCACAGAAAAGCATTGCCACAAGCAGGGCCACAGCCCCCAAGCGGCCTTTCAAGCAATCGGGATCAATCATTGATGATGTCATCGGAAAGCTCTTGTTCCACCGATTGCTGGGGGGCGGGAATATCCCATGTAAAAAGCCAGATCGAACCGCCGATCAAGGCCAGCAAAACAATCGCGATCACCACAAGCCAAACGCTTTTCATTCCAGATCAACCCTTTTTTGTCCTTACCGTCGTTTATAGGCAATATGGGGACTTGCTGTCCAGCACAGCCCCTTGATGCTTTTGGCCCCCAGCGCTTTTATTCCCAGCGCTTTTGGCCCTTCAGCCTGTAAAGCGCCTGCTGATCATCTGAACATGCAGATCAGGCAGGAAAATGGCCGCAGGCGTGCAGGGCTGCTTTATGATCGGCGATTTTTGTGCTGTAAGTCTGTTCATGATGCATGAAAAAACAAAAAACAGACATTTTTCCCTGATCGATCCCCATAATCCCGGGATGCCCATCGTGCTGGTGGGCCTGATGGGGGCCGGTAAATCCACCATCGGGCGGCGGCTGGCGGCGCGCCTGGGGCTTGGTTTCGTGGATGCCGATGATGCCATTGCCGAAGCGGCAGGGCGCAGCATATCCGAAATTTTCGAGGCCTTTGGCGAAGCCGCCTTCCGCGAGGGCGAACGCCGGGTGATTGCCCGCCTGATCGATGATAAGCCACAGGTGATTGCCACCGGCGGCGGGGCTTTTGCCGATCCGCAAACCCGGGATCTGGTTTTATCCCGCAGCTTTTCCGTGTGGCTGGATGCCGATATCGATATTCTGGTGGAGCGCACGGCCAAGCGCGATACCCGTCCGCTTTTGCGGCAGGGCGATCCCCGCACCATTCTCGAAGGTTTGTGGAAAACCCGGGCGGGTGATTATGCTCAGGCCAATATCCATATCAAAAGCAGCGATGGCCCCCATGAACATGTGGTTGATAAGATCATCGCGGCGATGGGCAGCTATATCAGGGAAAGGACAGGCCCGTGAGCAACAGCGTGGCGGCGACGGAGATTGGCACGGTGCCGGTGGCTCTGGGTGATCGCGGCTATGATATCGTGATCGGCGAAGGCCTGCTGGCTGATCCGGGGCGCTGGCTGGGCGATCTTTTGCTGCGGCCGCGCCTGGCCCTTGTCAGCGATGAAACGGTGTTTGGGCTTTATGGTGATGGGGTGATGGACGCCTTGGCCAAAGCCGGGATCAGGGCGGATCGGCATATCATTCCGGCGGGGGAAGGGGCGAAATCCTTTTCAGAACTGGAGCGGCTTTGTTCGGCGCTTCTTGATTTTGATATCGAACGCCGGGATCTGGTGCTGGCGCTGGGCGGCGGCGTGGTGGGTGACCTCACCGGCTTTGCCTGTGCCATTCTGCGCCGTGGTGTTGATGTGGTGCAGATACCCACCACGCTTTTATCGCAGGTCGATAGCTCGGTGGGGGGGAAAACCGGGATCAATGTGCCGCAGGGGAAAAATCTGATCGGCGCCTTTCACCAGCCCCGCCGGGTTTTGATCGATCTGACGAGCCTTGATAGCTTAACGATGCGCGAACGCCGCGCAGGCTATGCCGAAGTGATGAAATATGGGCTGATCGATCAGCCGGATTTCTTTTCCTGGCTCGAAGATCATGGTGCGGATGTCTTGCTCGGGGATCGCCCGTCGCAGGCTTTTGCGGTGGCGCAAAGCTGCCGGTCAAAGGCCCGGATCGTTGCTGCTGATGAGCGGGAACAAGGCCAGCGTGCCTTGCTCAATCTGGGCCATACCTTCGGCCATGCACTGGAAGCCCATGCGGGCTATGATGGTCGGCTTTTGCATGGCGAGGCAGTGGCCATCGGCTGTGTGATGGCTTTTGAACTGTCGGCGCGTCTGGCCTTATGCCCGCCTGATGATGCGGACCGTCTGCGTCGGCATCTGCAAAAGACCGGGCTGCCTATCCGGTGCGAGGATATCGCGGGTGATCTTTTCAAAGGGCTGGGGGCGGATCGCATGATCGCCCTGATGCAGCAGGATAAAAAGGTTGAAAATGGGATGATCGGCTTCATCCTGGCGCGGGGCATAGGCCGGGCGTTTATCAGCCGCGATGTGCCCATGCCGGTTCTGCGCGATTATCTCAAGAGCATCCTGCCTGATCTAGCCTGATCGGTTCTGAAGATTTTCTGATGGTTTTAAACGGATGTTGAACATGTTGATGGCTCATCTGCCCGCTTTGATCGGGATTTTTATTCTGCTGTGTTTATCGGCCTTTTTTTCAGGTTCGGAAACCGCCCTTACGGCGGCCAGCCGCGCCCGCATCCATCGGCTGGCCCGGGATGGCGATCATCGGGCCCAAAGGGTGGAAAAGCTGATCGAGGATAAAGAACGCCTGATCGGGGCCATTTTGCTGGGCAATAATCTGGTGAATATTCTGGCCAGTGCTCTTGCGACCTATGTTTTCATCGCCATGGTGGGTGAAGGTGGGGTTGTTTATGCCACCCTTGTGATGACGGCTCTGGTTCTTATTTTTGCCGAAGTGCTACCCAAATCCTATGCCATTTCCAATCCCGATGGCATGGCTTTGGCGGTGGGATCGGTGATTGCCATTCTGGTTTTGCTGTTTTCGCCCGTGGTTAATCTGGTGCGCCAGATCGTGCGCGGCACGCTGTCTGTCTTTGGGGTGGATCTGGAAAGCGGCGAGGCGATCCTGTCGGCCCGTGATGAGATTCGCGGGGCCATCGATCTGGGGGCCAGCGAAGGCGGCATCCGCAAAGCTCATCGCGATATGCTCGATTCGATCCTTGATCTGGATGAAATCAGCATCGAGGATGTGATGATCCACCGCAAGAATATGGCGCTGATCGATGGTGCCATGCCCCCTGCCGAGATCGTTGATGAAGTGATCAAAAGCCCCTATACGCGCCTGCCGGTTTATGAAGAAGATGCGGAAAATATCATCGGGGTGCTTCATGCGAAGGATGTTTTGCGGGCGCTGAAAGCGGTGGGCGATCCGGCGGCCATCAATATCTGCGAGATCATGACGGATGCCTGGTTCGTGCCGGAAACCACCAGCCTGCGCGAACAGCTCAATCGTTTTTTATCCCGCCGTGCTCATTTTGCTTTGGTGGTGGATGAATATGGCTCGATTCAGGGGCTGGTGACCCTGGAAGACATTCTGGAAGAAATCGTCGGCGATATTTCCGATGAATTCGATCATATGATCCATGGGGTGAAAAAGCTGGCGGATGGCTGGGTGCAGGTGGATGGCACCATGACTTTACGCGATCTCAATCGTCGCTTTGATTGGTCTTTGCCCGATGCCGATGCCTCGACCCTGGCGGGGCTGGTGATTTTCGAATCGGAAATCATCCCCATTGTCGGCCAGCGGTTTAATTTTCATGGCTTTGAATTTGAAATCATTGGCCGTCGGCGCAATCAGATCACCCAGATCAAGATCAGGCCGAAGCCATCTGAAACAACTGCTTGAAAATATGGCCTGAAAAAGTCGCAAAACTGCAACTGTGCTGAACGGAATAGAATGACGGGATATCATGGCTCAAGGCGGGTGATTGCCGTGCTTGGCCCCACCAATACCGGCAAGACCCATTATGCCGTGGAGCGAATGCTGGGCCATGCCAGCGGCATGATCGGTTTTCCCCTGCGGCTTTTGGCGCGTGAGATTTATGATCGGGTGGTGGCGGCCAAGGGGGCTTCGCGGGTGGCCCTGCTCACCGGCGAGGAAAAGATCGTACCGCCCAGCCCGGCTTATTGGATTTGTACGGTCGAATCGATGCCGATGAGCCAATCGGTGGATTTTCTGGCAGTGGATGAAATCCAGCTCGCGGGTGATCAGCAGCGCGGCCATATTTTTACCGATCGCCTGCTCAATGCCCGCGGCCTGCAGGAAACCATTTTCATGGGGGCCGATACCATGCAGGCGCTGGTCAGCCGGTTGGTCCCTGATATCACCATCATGGCGCGGCCGCGCTTTTCAAAATTGCAGCATATCCCGCCGCAAAAGCTGCATCGCTTGCCAAGGCGTTCGGCCCTTGTCGCCTTTTCCATCGAACATGTTTATGCGCTGGCGGAACTGGTGCGCCGCACGCGCGGCGGCACGGCTGTGGTGATGGGGGCGCTCAGCCCGCGCACCCGCAATGCGCAGGTGGCGCTTTATCAAAGTGGCGATGTGGATTATCTGGTGGCCACCGATGCCATCGGCATGGGCCTTAATATGGAAATCGACCATGTGGCCTTTGCCGCCACACATAAATTTGATGGCGAACGGGTGCGGGGGCTTCAGGCCGCTGAAATCGGCCAGATTGCGGGCCGGGCCGGGCGTTATTTAAATGATGGAACCTTCTCCACCCTTACGGGGTCGGATGCCGATGCCTTTTCGCCACCGCTGATCGCGCAGGTGGAAGCCCATGATTTCAATCCCCTGCGCGGGCTGATCTGGCGCAATGCCCGGCTTGATTATCGCTCTGTGCCAAAGCTTGTGGCATCGCTCGAGATGCCATCCATGCGGCCCGATCTTGTGCGGGCGCGGGAAGCCTTGGATTTGCGGGCCTTGAAGGCGCTCGCTAAAGACGAAGAGATCGCCAGGATCGCCACCACCCCGGCAGCGGTGCAAAGATTGTGGGAAATTTGCCAGATCCCCGATTTTCGCCGTCATTCGGAAAGCGAGCATTTATCCTTGCTTCGGAAGATATATCGCGATTTGATGGGGCGACATGGTGTGGTGCCCCATGATTGGATGGCGCGGCAGGTCAGCCGACTTGACAATGCTCAAGGCGACATTGATACCTTGGCCGCGCGGATTGCCAATATCCGAACCTGGACCTATGTCGCCAATCGGCGAAATTGGTTGGCGGATGCGGGGCACTGGGCTTATGTGACGCGGGGCATCGAAGACAAATTGTCGGATGCCCTTCATGATAGATTGACGCAGCGTTTCGTTGACAGACGGACATCGGTCCTGATGCGCGAATTGCGCCAACGGGGCGAATTGTCGGTGAGCATAGACGAAACGAATGAAATCATTGTCGAAGGCCATGCCATTGGCAGGCTTGATGGCTTTACCTTTCATGCCGATCCAGCGGCGGTGGGGGACGATTATAAAACTCTGGAATCCGCAGCCGGTTTGGCGTTGAGGGCGGAAATCACCCGCCGTGCCAAGATTTTTTGCAATATCGGCTATAAAACCATGCAGCTCGATCTTTCGCAGGGGATGCATCGGCCGCAATTGATCTGGCAGAATTCGGTGATTGCCCGGATCGAAAAAGGCCATGGCCCCTATGAACCCCGGGTCCGGCTGGCCGAGGGCACCTTATTGACCGATCGGCTGGCCGATCAGGTGCGTGAAAGCTGTGAAGCCTGGCTGGCCGAGCGGATCGCCGATAAGCTTGAGCCGCTTTTGAAGCTGAAAGCCGAGCTTGAAGCGCAAAAACCGGCCTCTGCCTCTCAGCCAGCGCCAGAATCGCCTATAGAAGAATCGCCTATAGAAGAATCGCCTACAGAAGAATCGCCTGCGGACGATGTGGCTGCGGAAAAGTCAGCAGCGGAAGACGCGGAGCAGAGCGTTTCTCCTGAGATCGAGGCCGCAAGCGCGCCTGCCGAGGCGGCGGCCCCGCCATCAGATGCGGGATCGAACCCGGCACCAAAGCCCGCCGTGAAAACCGTCGTGAAACCCGTTGAGACCCCCTTGAGCGGGCTGGCCCGTGGAGTCGCCTTCCAGCTTTTGGAGCGATTTGGTGTTCTGTCGCGCGGGCAGGTGGCCGGTGAATTGCGTCAGATCGATCAGGATGCGCGCAAAGGCTTGCGCCGCTTCCAGATCAGGATCGGGGCCACCGCCCTTTATATTCCGCAAATATTAAAGCCCCATGCCGTGGAATTGCGGCTTTTGGCCTGGGCCTTGTGGCATGATATTGCCGATCTGCCGGTGATGCCCACGCCGGGTTTGGTCTGGATTCAAACCGATCCCAAAGCCCCGCGCGAATTTTATGAAATTGCCGGTTTTCGGCTGATTGGCGGCCATGAAGCCGTGCGCCTTGATATGCTGGAGCGGCTGGCCGATATGGTGCGGCCTTTGGGTCTGGGCGGTCAGAAATTTACGGTCACCCCGGAAATCATGGGCCTTGTGGGCTGTTCGGGCGATAGCTTTGTGCGCGCCATGCGGGGGGTGGGCTATGGCCATGAAATTGTTGAAACGCCAGCCCCTGTATCAACGCCCGATTCTGCCGTGAATTCTGAAGCGGATCCAACCGCCCAAGCTGATGCTGGTGCCCCTGCTGAAGCGGCTCCCCAAGCAGAAGCGGGCCCCCAAACCGAGTCTGGTCTTGAAGCGACCGCGACCTTATCGCCCGAGCCGCCAGCGATGATCGCTGAAACGCGGTTTTTCTGGGCCCCTCGTCCCCCCCGGGCGGCGGCCCGCCCCCGCCATAAAGCCCAAGGGGATCAGGCCAAAAATCCGACCCAGAAACACGGCCGACAGGCCGCGCAGTCGCCGGATGACGCCCCGGCCGCTCGCACCGGACCGGATGCAAAGCCCCGTCATGAGGGGCAAAAAAGCCGCAGGCCGCACCCGGATCGTGGTGGGGCTGATCAGCGCCGCCCTGCTCGGAGTGGCCCTGCTCGGAATGGTCCTGATCGCGGTGGATCAGAACGGGGCGGATCTGATCATGGAAAGCAGGGCCCACGGGTCTTCAGGTCCGGGCCGCAAGGGGCATCGGGGCCATCCGGGCGGGCTGATGGGAAAGCCGTGGGCCGCTCCGAGATCAATGAAGACAGCCCCTTTGCCCAATTGAAAGCATTGAAAGCCGCATTGGAAAAGCGGTCTGGATGACAATACTGGGCCCCGAAAAACAGGCGGTTTCTGCGCCTCGGATGCGGATCGATAAATGGCTGTGGGTGGCGCGGTTTTATAAAACCCGATCTTTGGCCACGAAAGATGTGAAAAGCGGCCGGATGCGGCTTAATGGGTCGCATGTTAAAAAGCCATCGGCTTTGATTTCGCCCCATGATGTGCTGACCTTTCCCAAAGCCCAGCGCATTTATGTGGTGAAGGTGCTGGGCTTGTCGGAAACCCGAGGACCGGCCAGCGTGGCCCGGCTTTTATATGATGATTTAAGCCCACCACAGGCGGCTTTGGGCAGCGCTGAGGAAGGCCGGGGCGTTCATGCCCGGCGCGATGCAGGCAGTGGGCGGCCAACCAAGGCGGAACGCCGCGCCCTTGATCGGCTCACAGGCGATCTATGACCAGACCAGAAAAGGACAGATGCTGATGCTCAACCGGATACGCTCATTTTTTGATCGTGCAGCAGATAAAAATGCTGATGGTCCGCTTTATGAAGATCGACATATGGCGACCGCAGCCCTGCTTTTGGAAGCGGCCATGATGGATGGGGCTTTGGATGAAACCGAGGACGCATCGGTGCGCGATCTTTTGGATCAGCATTTCGATTTTTCGGCGGAAGAACTCGATAGCCTGATCGAAGAGGCCAAAGAGCGCTCCCATGGCTCCCAACAGATTTTAGGATTCACCCGCGCGGTGAAGGAGAGCTGCTCTTATGAAGAGCGTGTGGCCCTCATTGAAATGCTGTGGGAAGTGACTTATGCCGATGGCGTTTTGCATCATTATGAAGCCAATTTGCTCCGGCGGATCGGCGGGCTTTTATATGTTAGCGATAAAGATAATGGTTCGGCCCGCAAGCGGGTGCTTGACCGTTTGGGGATCGAGGCCTGAAGACATGCCCGCCTCGGCTCTGTTCAGATGGCCTTAAAAATGGTTGTCTCGGTTCTTATTCTTGGGCATAAGGCCGAAAAGTTCATGATGGCGCATATGCCTTTTGTGTCGAGAGGAAATCTATGACCTATGTTGTCACCGAAGCCTGCATCAAATGCAAATACACCGATTGCGTCGAGGTTTGCCCGGTGGATTGCTTTTATGAAGGCGATAATATGCTCGTCATCAATCCCAATGAATGTATCGATTGCGGCGTGTGCGAGCCGGAATGTCCGGCGGAAGCCATCCTGCCCGATACTGAGGATGGCCTTGAAAAATGGCTGGAACTGAACGCGGATTATTCGGAAAAATGGCCGAATATCACGACGAAGAAAGAACCGCCCGCCGACGCCGATGATCATAAGGATGAAGACGGCAAATTCGATAAATTCTTCTCGGCCGAACCCGGCGCCGGCGATTGAGAGCGGGGGCCTTTCTCGCGTCACCCCGGCCCCCTCTTTCGTCAGTCCGGCCCCCGAGCCGGGGTCCATCTGGTGAAGGGCTTGTGCGTGCCAAAGCGTGGATCCCGGTTCTGCGGCGCACCCCTTTGGGCTGCCCCGCGCCCGGGATGACGTGAAGTGTTGGCGTTTCATGTGAGCATCGTCTGCTCGATGCGCAGCGGAAACAACAAACAGCCAGCCTTGAGCGCGCTTCATGCGAGTACCGGCGCCAACACCAACGGTTTGATCACGCGCCGCGCCGGGCGGAGCGGAAGCAAACAAAGAGTGGACCTCGGCTCGGGGGCCGGGGTGACGAAAAAAGAGGCCCCGGCCTGGTGAGACGCTCATCAAATTTCAGTGAATTTTCGCACATGCGAAACGACTGTCTTTTTTCAGACAGTTGTGTTACAGTCCGTGAATTGATTGTGTGTCGTTTGTCATCAAGCAAGCGGATCTGAACAGCAGTGAGGCTGATCACCCTTAATATTCCATCATGATATGTAGCAGGACAGGTCTTTCCGACTGATGAACTGTGCGGTGTTTTATGATGTCAATATTTGCTGCAATATCCGCCCAACAGAAAAGGGGCTTTAAGACCGGTCATGGTAAAAAAGAAAACTACCCTTGATTTCGCTGCAGGGGATTATGTCGTTTATCCCAAGCATGGTGTTGGTCGTGTCACTGAAGTTGAAGCGCAGGAAATTGCCGGAGCAACGCTTGAGCTTTATGTCGTTCGTTTTGAAAAAGAACGGATGACTTTACGTGTACCCATCAGTAAAGCCGAAACGGTTGGGATGCGGAAACTCTCCAATAAGGTCACGCTTCAGGAAGCTTTTTCCACATTGAAGGGCAAAGCCCGGATCAAGCGAACCATGTGGAGCCGCCGGGCCCAGGAATATGAGGCCAAGATCAATTCCGGTGATATCGTGTCGATTGCCGAAGTGGTGCGCGATCTTCATCGTGGGGCCGATCAGCCTGAACAATCCTATTCCGAACGCCAGATTTATGAGGCCGCCCTTGGCCGCTTGGCGCGGGAATTGGCGGCAGTCGAAGATATCGACGAAAAATCCGCCCTGACCCAGCTTGAAAATGTTTTGATTGCCGCCTGATCGGATTTCAGTCGGTTTTTGATCCTGCTTTTGTTTCAAGAATCCCCGGTGCCATCTGTGCCGGGGATTTTTTTGATCCGTGGTCCTGTTCCTCATCAGCGAGCGGGGAGGCAAGGATTTTGATCTGAGCCGGGCTGATGGGGGTGATCATCAGGCCATTCATGGGCTCCATCACGCCGCGCACTTCTAGCTCTTTCCCGCGCCAGAATGCGGCAGTGCGCTCAGCCACCGGCCATTGCCGCCGCACCGGCCAATTCAGGCGGATCGTGAAATCCTGCCGCCAATCGGCTGTGAAATTGAGATAAAGCGTGCCCCCCACTTTGGTGGCCTGAAAGACTCGGCCAGTGACAATGGCAAAATCACCGCCGCCGATGCTGCCATCATTCATCAGGTCATGTGCTTTCATGGGTGCGAAGGCGGGTGCGGACCACAGGGTGCGATGATCGGCTCGGGCGCTGTCTTCGGCCTCGTAAAGGGCGCGGGTTATGTCGGGGGGCAGATCAAGGGGAAAAGCACGGGCAAGGCCCTGTTTCAAAAGGGCTGCATTGATCCACAGGGAATTGCCTTCTGGTGTTTCAAACAGGATATGCGCCCGGATGCGGCCATAACGATCCGGCGCATCGCTGGTGGGATAGACCCAAAAGCGCTGCCCCAGATGCGTGCTGATCAGGGCGTGGGCCATCCGGGCCCATCCATCTTCGCGCACATCGCCCCCTTCATGGCTGCGGCTGAGGCGCCACAGATCAGCCAGAACAAAAGAGCGGCCATCGCGGCTGATAAGGGCAAGATCGGGATCGACCCGATCCAGAATGGCTTCAAATGGCGGGCCCAAGGCTGCCAGAAGGTCTTCTGCCGTCAAGGACGACTTTGAAAGAACGCCCGAAGGCGCGGGTGGTTCAGCAGCGCTGCCAGACCCCGGCATCGCCCACAGCATAAGAGCAAGAATGAGGCCCCCGATCCAGCGATCAGGCGGCATGTTTGGCCTCGAATTCGGCAAAGGCGGCGCGCACGGCTTCAGGCGCTTCTACCTGCGGATAATGGCCGATGCCGGGCAAGGCCACGATATCGGCATCCGGCACAATCTGGGCAAAGCGATGGGCCATAGCCGTGCCCGAAACCGGATCTTGAGGCCCATAAACAAAGCGCAAAGGGCACAGGGCCTGGGCAAAGGCATCGCTCCACCGGGTTTGAAAGCGCTGACGCTCATTGAGATATTGGCTGATCGCATGCATCACCCTTTTGCCGCGATGATGGGTGATCAGGCGCCAGAAATCATCGAGCTCGGCGGATGAAGGCTGACTTTGGGGGCCGAAAATAGCCCTGAAGCTGCGACCGAATGTGCGGCGGTTCATCAGATGCTGGGCGATGGCTCCCCATTTGGATCGCAAAAGCCTTTGGGTGAACAGGGGGGTAATCTGGTCGTAAAAAATGCCCCCGTTCAAAAGCATGGCTGATTGAATTTCGATCTTGTGGCTCTGCTCATTCTGCCGGGCCAGCAATTCCTGGGTGATGCTATCGCCAAAATCATGGGACAAAATCGCCACGCGGCTGATCCGGCAATGGGCCAGTAACTGCTCGATCAGATCGGCCTGATCGAAAATCGAGTAAGCATAAGGCAAGGGCTTGGCCGAAAAACCAAAGCCGATGAAATCCGGCGCAATCACATCATGATGGGCACAAAGGCCATCCCAGATCGCGGCATAATCCCAGCTTGCGGTGGGAAATCCGTGCAGCAATAAAAGCGGCGGGCCAGCCCCCCCGCGCCGATAGAAAATATCATGCCCGCGATAGGGAAAAATCATGCCCCCACTTTGCCATTGAGACAGGCTGATGGGCATGGGTTTGGGATTTTTGGTCATCCATCTGGCCTTCAAAGCATCATCAATGGCTCATGAAAACGGGGATGCGGGCATGATGAATGGCATCGCGCGTCACCCCACCCACGATCATTTCCCGCCAGCGGCTATGGGAAAAAGCGCCCATGATCAAAAGATCGGCCTGTTCTTTATCCACTGTGGCGCGGATGGTTTCACCAACGCTGCGCTGTTCACTTTGGACCTGCCGGGTTTCAGCCGTCAGGCCATGGCGCGCCAGATAGATCCGCAAGCCTTCCAATGATGGCCGGTCGGGATGTTCATCATCCACGGTCAGCAAAATGATCCGCTCGGCCTGATGCAGAAAAGGCAAGGAGGCGGCCACGGTGCGGGCACATTCCGCCCGGCCATTCCATGCCACGAGAATGCTGTTGCCCGGATTTTTATGCTGGCGTTCGGGCGGGGCCAGCAGCAGAGGGCGGCCCGATCTGAACAGCACTTCATTGAGCAGATCGGCGCTATCCTGATGATTGGGTTCTACCGGCTGCGGCACGATGGTGAGATCGGCAAGGCGGGCGGCACGGCCCACCCGATCGGCAATGAATCCGGTGGTTTCCTCCCATGAAATGGTGGGGTCGTCCAGCCCCTCAAGGCCATCCCCCAGGGGCAGATTTTCAGATTGGCGCTTCTCTTCAAAAACCGCAAAAGCGCGGGCGGCACGGGCTTTCCCCTCGCGGTCGGACGCATCGACCAGATCCTGAATGGCATCGGCGGTCAGCCCTTCGCCCATGAAGGGGATGGCGGCGCGGGGATCGGGGCGAATGAACAGGCCGCTTAAATGACCCCTGAATTTCCGGGCCATGGCAAAAGCCAGATCGAGCACGGCATCCTGCCCATTTGGATCGGTCATCGGAACGAGAAAGCTGCGCATGGTCAGTCCCCTTATTAAAAACCACAAGCCATCAGCAAAGCATAGCGCGGACAGTCTGGAAAGGGGAGCCGGTTCATGGACTGTTCACGGAGATCAGTATAAGACATTGTGCCAAAGGATGAAAAAATGCGCTTATACCGTCTTGTGATCATTTTTGCCGCGCTGCTGGCCTGCCCGATTGGCGAAAGCCATGCTTTCGGGGCGGGCCTGCATGGGGCTGCACAGCCTTTTTCCCGGTCATCCCATGCCCCTCAGCCCGTGCTTTATGCGCAATCCGAACAGGATCGGGCCCGCGAAGAAATGCTGGAAGGCAAGATTTTAAGCTATTCGGAAATCGTGCGCCGGGCGCAGGCCTCGGTTGCGGGTCGGGTGGTGGGCCAGACATTGCAGCGCGCCGCCCGGGATCGCTGGGTTTACAAGATCAAGATTTTGCAAGAGGGCGGCAAGGTGGCATCAGTAACAGTGGATGCCCATACAGGGCAGGTTCTTGCGGTGAAAGGAAAGCGGTGATGCGGGTTCTGGTGGCAGAAGACGACGAAGATCTGGCGGGCCAGATGGTGGCATCCTTGAAAGATGCGGGCTATGCTGTGGATCACGCGGATAATGGCGAAGATGCGCATTTCATGGGCGATACCGAACCTTATGATGCAGTGATCCTTGATCTGGGCCTGCCCATGCTCGATGGCATTTCGGTACTCAATCTATGGCGGCAGGCGGGGCGCACCATGCCGGTTTTGATCCTCACCGCCCGCGACAGCTGGAATGATAAGGTAAAGGGGCTGGATGCCGGGGCCGATGATTATGTGACCAAACCTTTTGAACTGGCGGAATTGCTGGCGCGCCTGCGGGCGCTGATCCGCCGGGCGGCGGGCCATGCCACATCGGAACTGGTGCTGGGGCCGGTGATGCTGGATACCCGCAATGCCCGGATCTGGGTTTCGGGGGAGCCGGTGCGGCTGACCGCTTTGGAGTTTAAATTATTCTCTTATCTGATGCATCATCAGGATCAGGTGATTTCCCGCACCGAATTGACCGAACATATCTATGATCAGGATTTCGACCGCGATTCCAATACCATCGAGGTTTTTGTCAATCGGATCAGAAAAAAGCTGGGGGTTGATCTGATTCAAACCGTGCGGGGCCTTGGCTATCGGCTGGAAGCCCCCACAGAGGATCAGAAAACCGAAAATCCCCAAAAGGGCGGCCAGCGGGCAGACGGGTGAAAACGCCACAAAACACAGATGAACAGGGGCGGTTCTGGCGGCTGCGCCATCTCAACCGATCCCTCACCTTGCGGCTGTTATTGGCGGCGGTGATCTGGCTGGCGGCGGCGCTCAGCCTGGGCGGATTGATTCTGGCGGCGGCCTTTCGCGATTATGTGGTCAGCGATTTCGATGCCCGCCTTGATCTTATTTTAGAACATATGATCGGGGTGAGCGAGGTGGAAAATGGCGTTTTGCGCTTTACCCGCCCGGTCACCGATCAGCGCTTTTCCGAGCCTTATTCCGGGCTTTACTGGCAGGTGTCTACCGATGATATGCCGCATTTCCGCTCGCGATCTTTGTGGGATCAGGCGCTGGAGCCGGAATGGCAGATCCCGGCCTTCAATCAGCGTGTTTATGAAACGGATGGCCTTGCAGGTCAGCGGCTGCGGATCATGGTGCGCGATGTGGTCCTGCCCGATGATGATGCGATCTATCGTTATATGGTGGCGGGCGATACCCAGCAGATCAGAACCGATATCGATTCTTTTGATATGCTGATCCTGCGGTCATTGGGGTTTTTGGGGCTGGCGCTTTTGCTGGCGGTTTTGGCGCAGGTCTGGATCGGGCTGCGGCCGCTCACGGCGATCCGCACCGGGCTTGCCAATATCCGATCCGGGCGGGCGCAGCGATTGGAAGGACGCTTTCCATCGGAAATCCAGCCTTTGGTCGAGGAAATGAATGCCCTGATCGCCCAGAATGAGCATGTGGTGGAACGCGCCCGCACCCATGTGGGCAATCTGGCCCATGCCTTGAAAACTCCGCTTTCCGTGTTATCGAATGAAGCGCAGGCCGATCCCCATGCGGGCCGCCTGGCCGGATTGGCGCTGACCCAGGCCCAGATCATGCGCCAGCATATCGATCATCATCTAAAACGCGCCCGGGCGGCGGGCGGCGGCGTGGGGCTGGCCACCCCCCTTGATGAGCCGGTGGCGGAACTGGTGCGGGCCATGGGCAAGATTTATGCGGATCGCGATTTGCAGATTTCAGCCAACATCCCCCATGATCTGGCCTGCCGGGTGGATCGGCAGGATGTTTTTGAAATGGTCGGCAATCTTTTGGATAATGCCTGCAAATGGTCAAAAAGTCGGGTCATGATCCGCGCTGAAATGCTGGAGAATACGGCCCGGCCGATGCTCAATATCCGGGTTGAGGATGATGGCCCGGGGATCACCGATGCCGAAGCCGAGGCGGCTTTCGAGCGCGGCAATCGGCTGGATGAAGCGGTGCCGGGTAGCGGATTGGGGCTTGCTATCGTGCGCGATATTGCCGATCTCAGCGGCGGCAGCGTTCGCCTTGGGCGATCCGCATGGGGCGGGGTGCGGGCCGATCTGATCCTGCCCGCGGCGCGGCTTTAACTGGTCTTGCTCAGGCGTGCGAAGTTCATTTGCCATTCATTGGCAAGGCATTAGATTAAGAAAGAGATCACGTTGAAGGGGTATGAGGGCTAAAGGACATGACCAGACAATATACAACAAAACGGCTTTCCACATGGCTTTTAGGCGGCTTTTTGGTCATGGGTCTGGCCGCCTGCAGCAATCAGGGCAATGGCGAGAAAGAATTCTGGGGAACCGTTGTCGGCGGTGTGGCCGGGGGGTTGATCGGCTCGGAAATCGGTGGCCGGGGCGATAGCGGCAAGGTGGGGGCGGCTTTGGGCGCCATTGCCGGGGCGGCCCTTGGCAATCAGGTGGGGAAGGATCTGGATCGCGCCGACCGGATCGCTTTGGCCAAAGCCCAGCAAAAAGCCTTTGAAACCGCTCCTTCCGGTACCCGTACTGAATGGTACAATCCCGATACCGGCCATGGGGGTTGGGTCGAACCCAAAGCCGCCTATCAACCCGAAGAAGGCCGCTATTGCCGGGAATATACCCAAAGCATCATGGTGGGTGGCGAGCCGCAAACCGGCTATGGCACGGCCTGCCGTCAGCCTGATGGAAGCTGGGAAATCGTGCAATAAAGGCACTAGCGCCGAAGCTGGGCGCTTGCCCGAAAGCGGGTCAAAAACGGGTGTGCAGGCGTAAAAGCACGGATGTGATGCTGGCGCCCTGATCAACATGCCCGGCTTCAAATTGCTGCACAAGGCTGGTTTCGATCCGGGTTTGATGATCAAGGGAGAGGCCATAGCTGAACTCAAGATCGATTTCCCGGCCCGTGGGGGCCAAAGACAGGCTGCGATCTTCAAACAAAAAGATATCCTGATCGAAATCGCGGGCCACCGGCACCCGCAGGCTTGCCGTGCCGCCCCGCACCCGCAGGGGCTGGATCACCGCAAAGCCGGCGCGGTCGCCTTTATGAAAAAGGCCGGCATGGCGCAGGCCAAAGGCAAAGCTATCCGTGCGCACTTTATCGATGCCGGAAAAAAGCGATCCGCCAAGGCTCGTCTGTTGGCCGCTTCCTTGCTGATCAAGGCTGCTGCTGCCCATCAGATAACGGCCAAAGATTTCAAAGCGATCCGAGAACGCATAGCGCCCATCAAGGGCAAGAAACTGGCTATTGGCCCCCGTACCCAAAGCAAAGGCACCTTCGCTTTGGGTGCCCAGAAAGCTGCCATTTTCAGCCTGCGTTCCGGCCTGAACCGCGATGAGCGCCCCCCCAAAGCGCAGGTTGATCTGGGCCAAAGCAAGGCGGTGGCCGCTTGGGTCATCGATCCGACGATCAAGCGCCAAGCGATCCAGAGACAAAGATTGCCCCCCATTGCCATCCGGTCCATCGCCCTCAACAAAAGCGAGATCAAAGCTCAGCATCCCCGATAGGCGCTGGTGAATAGCCACAGTGCGCTGATCGGCGGCGCTCGCCAGAAAGGGCGTATCGATCCGCGCGGACAGGGCGAAATCTTCGGCCGGGTCAGGCCCCTGGCCGCTTTTGATCACCCGCGCGGGCGATAATCCATAAGCGAGGCTGGCGCGGGTTTTTTCATTGATCTGCCCGGATAAAAAAGCCACCGGGCGTGCCGGGCTTTCCAAAGCCGCAGCGCGGGGGCTGAGGGCGGCGCGGGCCTGAGCAAAGCGATCATCATAAGCGGAAAAGGAAAAGCGGGCGACATCCCCCACCGCCAGATCACCACCGGGCAGATGCCGGGGCCGATCCACCAAAGATTGCAGGGCAAGGGCTGCGGGTGCGCGTTCGATGCTTTGGCTAAGATCAAGGCGAAAGCTGCGGCGGAATCCATCGATCATCAACACCCCATCCAAAGCCCGCGCGGCGCTGAAGGCATCGCCAAAAGCCGCCGAACTGGTCATGGCCGATCCATCGGTGGGGAGCATGCGGCTGGCCGTGGCATTGGTGGGAATGGATGTGGTGCCAACCGGCTGAAGGGCGGCAGCCAGATCGATGAGGCCATTGCCAAATTCCCCATCCACCCCGGTTGCCCCTAAATCAAGGGCGGTTTCGCGCAGGATCTGGCCGATTTCCGCCGCGCTGAGATTGGGAAACATCTGGGCCAGCAAAGCCACCGCCCCGGCCACATGGGGGGCGGCAAAGGATGTGCCGGAAGCCCGGGCAAAGCAATTGCCCGGCCCGGCTTCGCATTGTTCCTGTGGGAAGGGGGCAAGAATATCCTCGCCCGGTGCCACCAGAAAAAATTCCGCCAACTGACCCGCGCGATTGGAAAAATCGGCCAGCGCATTGAACTGATTGGTGGCCCCCACCACCAGAACATGATCGCGGGTAAGGGGGTCATCGGCCAGAAAGGCAAAGCCCGAAGGATCGATTTCACTATCATTGCCCGCCGAGATCACCACCATCACATCATTGGCGGCGGCATTGCGCACGGCTTGTAAAACCGAAAAGCCAAAGCCTTCGCCGCCCAGGGAAATATTGATCACCCGCGCCCCATCGCGCACGGCTTGATTGATGCCCCGGGCGATATCGCGATCAAAGAAGCTGCAGCCATCTTCGGTTTCACAAGAGCCGGGATCATCGGCACGAAGCGCCAGGATCGTCGATTGAAAAGCCACGCCCAAAGTGCCCGTATCATTGCGGCGGGCGGCGATGATGCCGGACACGATGGTGCCATGGCCATCGCTGTCATCAAATGTGGGAGTATCGCGATCAAGGGTGACATCGGCGCTCAATTCGGAAATGGCCCCGGCAAATTCGGGGTGCTCGCGATCAATGCCGGTATCGATCACCCCCACGATCACCCCCTCACCCGTGCCGCCGGCATCAAAGGCGGCGAGAGCATTGATATTGGAAAGCCCGTTTGAGCGGCGAAATTCCGCAGTATCGAAATTTTCCACAATCGGTTCTGGCGGCGGTGGTGGGGGCGGTGGGGGCGCAGGGG
>BAYV01000102.1 GCA_000710935.1 Iodidimonas nitroreducens
TTTTAAACCCCCTTAATTACAGGGGGGATTACCACCCCACGATGCCGTCGATAAGCTTTGCAGGTCTCCTGCATAATAGAAGCGACCGTCTGTTCACCCCAGAAGCCTAGCAGCGCCTCAATAGCATAGCCGATTCGTTCAGGTGATGCCGTATCGGGCGCATGTTCTCTCCCGTAAAAGTCCAGCGCATCGGCTATCATGTACGAATCTGGAAAACTTGGCCCTGTTGGTTTTCGCCGATCCCGGATGAATTCTGCGAGCGCTTCTTCAGCTTGTTGGCTGTTTGCTGTGCCAGTGCTACGTTCGCAGCTACGCCCGGCTTCTGTCCATACGATGTAGTACTTGCCGCGCTTCTTGAGCCAGCGCAGGCGGGGCCCTTGGTTTGGTCTTGGCATGGAATTAACATCCTTTTCACATATTCATCCACGGCCCACTCGGGGTAACACCATCCGCCCGGCACGCGGACGCAGGCTATCTTCCCTTCTCTTCGCAGCTGACTAACACCTCTCTTATTGGTGCGAAGAATTTCGGCGACCTCATCTGCGCGAAGCAGTTTATTATTGTCCATCAGCCCCCCCCCACGAATTGATTGCCATCATCGCGTGGATTCCAGCCTTCCACCTCTCGCACCTCGTTCGGCGTCAGTATCTTGTTCTTGACGGCGATTTCATGCGACTTCCACCGCGTTTCAGGATCGCCGCGCAGCAAGCCGCTCATATCGATTTCCAGTTCGTGCGTTTCCCGCTGCGCTTCGGTGAAAACGCTGCGCACGAATTCGGCTTCCAGCTTGCGAAGCCACCCGCTCAAGGTCGTTTGGGCAAAAAAGCGGATCAGGGTTTCGCTGTTCGTGAATGTGCCGTGTGTCAGGTCGCCAATGATCGGAGGCGGGCAGCCGAAGATGCGGGCCAGTTCTTCCCCAGTGAACCGCCGACTGGCCAAAAGCTCCGCGTCTTCAGGCGAGATTGACATAGGGTTCCATGCCACGCCCGCCTCTAGGACCAGGAATTTCGCCGCATTGCTTGATCCGGTGAGACTCTCGCGAATTTGCCTGCTGATCCGGTCATGTTGTTCTCCGGTCAACACATGGGGAAACTGCAAAGCGCCAGACGGTCGCGCGCCATTCTCCAGCAACGCATGACTAAATTCTTGAATAGAGAGGCCCGCCGCGATCACCTTGGCCGCACGCTGAAGGCGAGACTTGCCGACAATGCCATCGTCGGAGCGGTCCCGGATATGCAGCACCTCGCCTTGAAGCAGCCGTCGCCTGCGCCCGGCGGGGCCATGAAGGCCGTGCATTTCGGTCACGTCATAGGCCAGCCGCCCGCTCGCCAGCATTTGAACGGATACCCATTCCCACGGGATCGGGCGCAATTCCATAACCCGCCCGGCGCTATCGGTCACGATTTCGGCAAGGCCGTTGCCGCGCAGCATCGTGGAAGCTGCCAGCCATTCGATGAAGTCTGGCCATGTTTGATGGGCGTTCGCGCCACGCCGAACAATGCGCATGAGCGGGTGCGTCTCATCAAGTTCGCGCCCGCCTTCGGTGCGCCGATAAACCCATGCCGGTAAGCTGGCCAGTGAGGTACTGACAGCGGACACACATGCAAGGACGGTCGAAAGGTTTTCCGCCATGCGGGCGTTCACACCTTGCCCCGACGGGGAAAGCGCATGAAGCGCCTGCCAAGACGGGTCTTGCATCAGTTCTTCGGTCTTCGGTTTGAACATGCGCTGGATGATATTCATGTCAGCGTCTCCAGATAAAGCCGCGCCATGCGCAGCCGTTTAGGTTCGCGCATCCGGGCGCGGGCGATCACTTCGGTTCCCTCATAAGCCGGGAAGGCATGGATCACGCTGATTTCGCGCAGATCAACGCTGCGCAGTTCCCGGCGGTCGCCGGTCCAGATTTCCCCACCTTTGTTCACAAGGAACCCGAAAGACATGCCGCCAAGATCGCCCCGTTGCGCCATCGCCAGCACGTCGCGCCCTAGCGAGGTGTCTGGCATGTCGATGGAAAAGGCGAGGCCGGTTGCATCTTCGGAAAGCCGAAGCGTGCCGCTCCGTGTGCGCGCCAGAACCCTGCCGGGGTCATGATCCACCATGGCGATGATGTCCCCGCCAGCGCCCAAGCTATCGCGAAAGGCACCAGCGGCAATGGTTTCAGTGAAGGGGCCGATACGCGCTTCGGTCCCGAATTTGGCCGCGTACCCTTCAAGGCGGCGGCCAGCAACGCGAAGCTCGGTAGCTTCGCGCCGCTCGATATGATCGGCCCCCTTCATCGCTTAGGCCGCCGTGTCGATGTCGGTAATGGCCGCAAAGCTGGCCGCGTGCCGCACCACAATATCGGTTGTCAGCATCGCCCGAATTTGAACATTGCCCTTCTTGAAGGCCGTGCTTTCATAAGGATTGACCAGCAAATCGAATTGCGACCAGTAGCCGATAATCAGATCGCTCCAGTCGCCATAGATCAGCGTGGAAAGACCTGTTCCGGTCCCTTTGGCGCCATCGTCAGGAACCAGTGTTGAGAAGCTGCGGGCTTCGCCATGGAAGACGGTTTCAAGGCCGAAGGGTCGCCCATCTGCATCTTTCAGCTTCATGGTGGCGGTTCGCACTTTTTCCGATCCAAGGAAAGAGCGCCGGGCCGTGCCCGCATTGGCTTGGGTAACAGCGCCGATCAGGTCCGCCGTGGCGTCAAGTGTCAGCGCGCCGCCATTCGTGCCCATCGCCACCGAACCAATGCCTGCGGTCTGCAAGATGCCGGTCGGTTCATTGGTGCCGCCGCCATCAATCGCCACGCTATCCACCGCTTCCGCCAAGATGGCCGCGAAGTCGCCGCGAACAAGGTCTTCAATGTCCGGTGACGATTGCTGGAGCATGTTGCGCGAAAGTTCGGTGATCGCCCCGGCGTGTTTCGGGGTTAGGCTTACCTTGTCGAATTGATGATCAGACAGGGTGAGCGCTTGGTTCTCTGCAATCCAGCCGCTCGATGCCGATGCCTTCAATTTTGGAATATCCACATTGCCTGAAAGGCCGTTGAGCACCCGTGCACCAAGCTGATTGATGACCAGCGCCGCTCTAAGCCGGTCGATAAAATCCTGCCCTCGATGATCCGTGGCAATGATGTTGGAGCCGGGGCCGCCTGCCGGTGATGTGCTGGTCAGAACGCGCTTTTCGAGCGGCTTGTGAAAGACTTCCATCGGAACGAAGATGCCCTTCGGTGCACGTCCGCTGCGCTTGGCCAGTTCGCGGGAAAGCTCCCGTTCGCGACCATCGTCAACGTCCATGCCGCATTGCCCGGCGATGGCACGAAGGATTGAGAAGCTGCGCAGTTCGTCTTCAAGGCGATCATCGCCCCGGCTTTCGATCATGTGGCCGGTGGCGCGGCGGTCTGCCTCATCCACGAAGGTTTGGCGTTCAAGGCGTTTTTCAAGGTTGGCAAGTTCGCCCTTCAGTTCGCCAAAACGTTTTTCTTGTGTTTCGGATAGATCACCGTCTTTTTCTGGTTTGTCGGCGATTGAGCGCAGTTCGGCAACAATGGTCGCCCGTCGCTCCTTTAAATCCATAATCTTCATAGTTCATTTTCCTTTTTGCTATCGTGAATCGGGCCTTTTTGGCCTCGTCATTAATCGATGTCGCGTTCGTGCGAGAAGGTTACTGGAAGCCCGCCACAGGCCCTCTCGCAGCTTGCGGACTGGCCGCGTGCCGGTCCTAATCTCCTGTGGCGGTATTCGGTCATATCTTGTCAGCCTTTCTTAAAGACTGCTTAGGTAGATCAGCCCATTCTTCATTTGTTTCTCGTTCGCCCGGCTCGCGGACACCCGCCAACACTTGCCCGATATTGATAAATTGCGGAGTGCCCACTTCGGCTTCTCGATTTATGCCGGACGAGTATCTTTCAAGAATGGCAAGCCAACGCTCGGCTACATCTTCATCATAGTTTTCAAGATCATTAATAGAATTGTGTTTTACATCTATAAATTCTGTTACCTGGTAAGAATATCTATAATTTCCGATTATCACCTGCCCTTGCAATTTAGTATCTTGAATTAGTGCCATAATAACTGGAAGATAAGGGCTTTTTGTTTTTTCTGTCTCAGCCTTTAATTTTTCTTGGAATTCTCTAACGCCGAAACCTTCGATAATTGCGGCGATGGCTTCTTCGTAAATGTGCTCATTAGGAACGCCGCAAAGAAATTGAAGGCTCGTATCTTTCCAGTTCATTTCTTTATTGTGAAGGTGCTCTGTGCAACGCATCTTGCCAAAGTCACGCACAGCCTGCGGAGAATCTTTTACTTTACCGCCCACCATGAGCGCGATTAGTAGGCGTGCAGCGTCTAGCGGTGTGGCGTGTGCCGCACCGCGCCCACGTCCTTTTTGGGATAATAGGCCGGCTTCTCGGAGCGCTCGCGCATAAGTGGCTACAGAGGTTTCCTCTATTTTACTCATTTCGCTTAGTTCCTTGACGACGCTGCTTATAAGAACCATTTTTTTCATCCGAATTTTTCTCAAATGAATTTACAACATAGTGAACAACGCCGTCAAATGAAATTTTTTCCGATGAATATCTTATGTTGTTTTCGTCCCATTCACGCGCTGATCACTCCAAGACGCCAAGCCGAATAATCGGGTGCGGCTGGCTCTCGTGCATGAAGGCCCACCGCCATGATGGCCGCGACAAGCCCGTCGATCCGTTCCCGGCTTTTGTCTTTGCGGGGCTTCCTGTTGCCTGCCGGGTCGGTTTCGATAACCGCATTGCCTACATTCCAGCGCAAAACGGGATGGCCGCCATGGCGCAAGCCCGCGCTAAGAACCAGCCGCTCGAAGGCGTCTACGCTTGGCCCCATATCCTTGAACCCTTGGCCATGCGGCTTCAAGGGCAGGGTTATGCCTTCCTCTGCCAAGATGCGTTCCAGTTCGGCCATGCCCCAACGGTCGAAGGCGATGCCCTTGATGTCGAAGATTTGCGCCAGTGCGGCCAATTTGAGCGCCACCGCACGCTTGTCTGTCGCGCGGCCCGGCGTCGTTTCGATCAAGCCATCTTTCGCCCATTCAACATAGGGCACCCGGTCCTTTTCAGCGCGGGCGCGAAGATTGTCTTTCGGAACCCAAAAGAAGGATAGCAGCGCGCCGCCATCCTCCGGGAAATACAGTTGCAGGCTGGTCAGGTCGCTGGTCGATCCCAGATCAAGGCCACCAAAGCATGGCCGCCCGCGCAGCAAGTCCGCGTCTGCCGGTGCATCGCATGAATCCCAATCCGCTGCCGCAATGAACCGTTCGTCGGCTTCCACCCGCTGATTGAGATAGAGATTGCGAAAAGCCGATTCCCGCGCCGGGATGCGCTGCGCCTGCGCCGCCGATGTCTCCATTTCCTCCAGTGAACGAAACACGCCAAGCGCAGGGTTCGCCAGTTTCCACGTTTCCGGGTTCCATGGGTCCGCATCCATGGGCGCGGCATAGACATGGCCCACGAAGGTTGGGTCTTCGATGGTGCCGTTGTTCACTTGCTCTGCATAATCCACAAGCTCGCTCATGACGTGATGCGGGTCTGCCGATTGTGTTGAGATTATCAGCCCAAGCGGTTCGGCACGTCCGCCGGTTGATGTGCTCAAATTGTCGTAAAGGTTGCGGTTCGGTGCCTGTGCAATTTCGTCATAGACAAAAAAGCTTGCAGACAGCCCATGCGCCTTTCGGGCGTCACTCGATAGCGAACGATAGGTGCTGCGGTTTTCCGCATCCTCCATGCGCTTGTGGAAACGCTGCACATTGAGCCGGGCGGCCAGCCAGGGTCGATCCTCAATCATGGCTTCCATCTCGCCGAAGATGATCGATGCCTGTTCCCGGTCGGAGGCCGCCGAATAACATTGCCCGCGCGCCTCGCTTTCCGGGCCGGATAGATGGCAAAGACAAAGGCCAGCCGCCAGCCCGGTCTTTCCATTCTTCCGAGCGATGGAAAGAAGCGCCTCCCGCACCTGCCGACGATAATCTTCAGTCTTCGGCCCGTAAACGGCGGCAATGAACCGCTTCTGAAAGGGCTGCAAGCGCATATTCTGGCCCGCCAAAGGCCCTGCATTGATCGGCAGCCACTCAAGGAAGCGGATCACCCGCATGGCCCGTGTCAGGCCCGGCTCATCCCATGGCAAAGGTGCATCATCCTCCTTGATGCGTTCCCGCGCCCGTTTCATGCGTGCCGCGCCCGGTCCCCTTAACCCCATTGGTTAAAATCCCCAATCAACGAACCGGAAACTAACTCAAAAGTTGCCCCCCCATGCGGTCTCGAAGCGTCAGCTATGAGAGATTTTTTCATTTCAGCCACCAATGGTTAGGGTCTGTCGGCGTGCCGTCGCGGGTGCATCCGCCATGCACCTTGCTCGTTGCCGCTGCCCCACGCTTGTCGATCCGGGCTGTTTTCTTGCTGTGGCAGCTTGCGCAATAGGAGGTGAGGCCATCCAGCGCCGGGAAGGGATGGCCGCCATCGCTGATCGGCTTCACATGGTCCACCGTATCGGCCATGCGCCCGCATCCGCAAATCGGATTGCTCATCAGCTTTAGCCGCCGAAGCCGCTTCCATGTGCCTGTGGAATAGGGCCATCTCGCCATCAGTTTAGCTCGCCTTTAGTCGGCTTGTAGCTTCCTTCGTGAACACCTTTGGCGACGCATTGCAGCGCGTCTATGGCCATGTTCGGATCAAGGCCTAAAGCGAGTGCATGGCCAACTGTTTTGCCAATGGCTTGCGCCAGCATCGTTGCCATATAGATTTGATTTGCGTCTGTCATGCCGCAGCCTCTTGCTCATGATGGATGATAAGAGCGTTCAGGATGGCAGCCCCAAAGAACGCCCGTTGCACAGGGTTGAAAACTTCGCGCTCGAATTTTTTCATGCTGAAATGCGACTTTTTGCGATCTAAGCGTGCTGATCGTCGTAAATCATGGGTTTTTTCATCAGACATTCTCTGCCCCCTATCTGGTATATTTATAAGTGGTGCTCCCTCGGCACCTGTAGGAACCTGCAAAAGGTGCTTTACGGGTGCTCTCACAGCACCTGTGGGGTCGTTATTGGCCTGAATTTGAGGGTTACGGGTGCTCTCACAGCACCTGTGGGGTGCTCCCACAGCACCTGTGTTTTGTTTTTGGGCAGATCGCCAATGTTTAAAGTCACGCGATGGCGGGTCGCCGTTGCATTGCTCGGCGGTCAATTCCCATTCTCGTGCTTCGCGCGTTTTCAGACTGAAGCTTGCGTTCCTTGCCAGCTTTATGAAGCCTTTATCGATTAGCTCGTCAAAAGCGCCTGCCGCCCGATGCTCCCCGCATTGAAGCAGTTTCATGGCTTCGCGGCGGCTGTATGGAATGGCGCCATTATTGCGGCCATCATGGCGGCGCCATATACCTATGAGCAGCTTGCAAGCTTGAGGCGTCACATGCGCAAAGGCTTCGCTATTGAGAAGGCCATGATCAAGCTTGACGAAAGGCGCATCGCGTTTGCTCCGGCCCTTGCCATCAGCGCCGCGCCCGCGTTGACGCCCCTTCATGATTGCACCTTTTCCGGTCGCTCCAGCATGGCCGCCAGAGCATCCCGCAGTTCCACCGTATCGGGCAGCATCGCAAGCCGCTCGATGGCGCGCAGCAAAGTTGCATTGCGCGATTGTCGCGGGCTCATCATATTTTGCCCCCTACTGATTTGTGCTGACAGGAAAGGAAGGCAGTGAGATCTGCTGGATTGTATTTTGATGCCCAAGCGCACCAAAGGCAGCCGTCAATTCGGGTGCCGACGCCCGGCGTCATAGCAAGGACGTTTCCTGCGGAAAGGCTTCGCAGGGCCTTTGCGGCCTCAAAATAGAGGGCAAATTCCACTTCGTTACGCGGACATTCTGCGGACAGAGTGGCTGGAAAGGCTTGAAAAATGGCGCACCCTGAAGGAGAAAATTCGAACACCTTGTTTGATATTCTCTCCCAATGGAATCAGGTGCTTAGCGCCATTCAAAACCCTGCAAATGACCCTGAACGGGCTATTTGCCGGGTCTCGGAGTGACGAAAAAGACACCACCCTTCTCCCTCAGACTGACTTTTGAAGAGCGCGCTCGGCTTGAAGAACTGGCCGGAAGCGAGCCACTTGGTACCTACATCAAGCGTAAGGTCTTCAACGGGAAAGGCGCTGGCAAACGACGCGCTCGCTCTCGACAGCGTAGGCCGATCAAGGACGAACAGAAGCTCGCCCAAGTCTTAGCGATGCTGGGCCAGTCTCGTATCGCCAACAATCTGAACCAACTCGCCAAGGCCGCGCATATCGGCACGCTCCCCGTCCTGCCCGATACCGAACGGGAAATCCGCAAAGCTTGTGCCGATGTCGCGCTGATGCGACGCGAGTTGCTACGCGCGCTCGGTCACCGCACCGATACGGAGCCGTCGTCATGATCCTGAAAGGCTCACAGCGCGGCGGTGCAAAGCAGCTCGGGCTCCATCTGCTCAAGACCGAGGAGAACGAGCATATCGAGCTTCACGATATTCGCGGCTTCATATCCGACGATGTAGTCGGCGCACTCCGCGAGGCAGAAGCCATCGCTAGGGGCACGAAGTGCCGCCAGTTCCTCTTCTCGGTTTCCCTGAACCCACCTGAAACGCAAGTCGTTCGGGTTGAGACCTTCGAAAAGGCGCTGCAAGCCATTGAGAAAAGGCATGGGCTGACCGGACAGCCGCGTGTCGTCGTCTTTCATGAAAAGGAAGGTCGTCGCCATGCCCATGCGGTGTGGAGCCGGATCGATGCCGAGACGATGACGGCCAGGCCGCTGTCCTTCTACAAGAACAAGCTGCGGGAAGTCTCCCGCCAGCTCTACCTCGAAAACGGCTGGCAGATGCCGCGCGGCCTTGTCGATCCGAAGGACCGCGACCCGCGTAATTTCTCGCTCGCCGAATGGCAGCAGGCAAAGCGGATCGGGCGTCATGCGGGAGAACTGAAGGGCTTGATCCAGGAGGCCTGGGCAATCTCTGATTCCCGTCAGACCTTCTCTCACGCCCTCGAAGAGCGTGGCCTGTATCTCGCTCGCGGGGACCGGCGCAGTCATGTTGCTGTGACCTTCGAAGGCGAAGTGATCTCGATTGCCCGTGCGACCGGAAGAAAATCGAAGGATGTACGGGCGAGGCTGGGGAAGCCCGACGAACTGCGCAGCATTGAAGATGCCCGCAAGCGGATCGCCGAGGACATCCTGCCCCGGATGAAAGCGCATCTGGACAAGGCCCGTGCCGACGCCAAACAGGAACTCAATGCACTGAACGCTCGCCGCGAGGCGATGGCGCGTGCTCATGCGGAAGAACGCGCGAAGCTCAATGCCGGACAGAAAGCCCGCTTCGAAGCTGAAGCCCGCATGCGGGCGGAACGGTTCCGCAAAGGCATGGCGGGTCTCTGGGACCGGCTGACCGGCAAGCGCCGGGAACTGGAAAAGCAGAACGAGCTGGAAGCGCTATGGGCGTTGCAGCGTGATCGCGATCAACGACAGATGATGCTCAATGCCCAGCTTCGCGAGCGGCAGGACCTCCAGACCGAAATCAAAGCCACGCGCACCAGGCATGCGCAGGCCCTTCGCGAACTGCATGTCGATACCGCCAATTACCGCCTGATGCAGCGCGGCCAGGAACCGAAACCTCAGCCGACATCGAAAACGGCCTTCGACCGGCTCGACGCCATGCGCGAGCAACCGGAGGCGATGCCACAGCGCCCGCGTTTTGACCGCGTGAATGAAAAGAAGCCTGACGCGGGATCGAGGCGCATGTCTTCGGATGAACGTCTGAAACGCCTGCGCGAACAGCAGCAAATGCCGCCGCGCGGACCTGAACTTGACCGCTAACGAGGGGGAACCGCCATGCTTGTTGACATCACTGCCTTAGTATCAAATCCCGCCTTCTGGTTCGGCATAGGGGCTGCCATGGCCGTCCTCTGGCCGTGGTTTAACCGCTAAGCCGTCTATTCCCCCTTTTCCGAATGCCGATCTCTGTAACGCGCTGCCATCTGCGCGTCCTTCCTTTTGCATCGAACTGACCTCCGTCCATCAATCGCCTTTCCTTCGCGATGATGGGGACCGGGGCCTGGAAAGGCTCCGATGGTCGGGGCCTCCGATAGCAAAGGAGGACACGATGTCACTCATCACACAAACCGATCTCGTCTCGAAGAGTAGCGACGAACTGCGCGGCCTGCTGGCTGCGGCCTTCATGGCAGCGGCACAAGTCGAACCCGGTTCGAAAGCACAATTCGAAGCGCAGGCGCTCGTTGATGCGATCAAGTTCGAACTCGCCGTTCGCGACTACACGCTATAGGCGTTCATCCCCGCAAGGCGGGCGCATTGCCGGTCCGCCTTGTGTCATTCTAATCGGTTAAACGGGCGCGGACTGCATTGGAAAAGGACGGCCTGGCGGGCCGCCCTTTGGTCGGAAAAGCGCTTTCATGTTCTGGGGAGAATTAGGGAGGTTGCTTTTCGTGAACTTTATGCTGCGATCAGATGGCCGCTGGAAACCAGCGCCGCTTCATCGGTCAGGCCGGTCACGCCTTCAATGGTCGCGATCTTCGTCCAGGCTTCGATTGTTCCAGCTCCATCCTGATCAATGTAAAGCTCAGTGTTCGAGCCTGCATTGACCGCCCACACGAAATCTTCAATTGCGTCGGTTAGCGGATCGTAGCTCGCCAGAAGATCGGCGACATCGATCATATCACCATCTGTCAAACTGAAGTCTTTGATTCTATCAACATCGTTGAAGGCGGATATGGCTTCAAACAGGAACGTGTCGGCACCAGTACCGCCATAGAGAGAATCGACGCCATCGCCACCGATCAGGACGTCGTCACCGCCATAACCTTGAAGAGTGTCGTTTCCGCCCAAGCCAACCAGTGTGTCGTTCGCTTCGCTTCCCTTAACATATTCGCCAGCGCTCGTGCCGGTGAGAGTGAGGTTGTTCAACAGGTCCAATGTGGTGCTGTCCTCAAACGTGGCCGTTTCGACCTCTTGACCATATGTTGCATGGAAGTGGTTTTTCACTTTGATGCTCTCGCTGCCAACGTAAGCCATCAAATCGTAACCGCTTTTCCAAAACCGAACATCATCGACCGTAATGTTGGGACCGAACGCGAGTACGTCCGCCGTACCACCGGAATCGTCTACCGTGTCGACGCCATCCCCGATGTTCCACACATAGATGTCGTTGCCCGTGTATCCCCGCAAAGTATCGTTACCCTCCTTGCCGACCAGCGTGTCATTGGAGTCATGCAGACCCAAAACATATTCGCCCGCGCTTGTGCCAGTGAAAGTGAGGTTGCTCAGCAGGTCAATTACCGTATCGTCGGTGAAGGTCGCCGTTTCAATGCTATTACTGTATGTGGCGTGGAAGTGGTTATCTATCTTTATGCTCTCGCTACCGACATAGACCATCAGGTCGCTGCCACTTTTCCAGAACCGAACGTCGTCAGCCGTGATGCCTGGGCCGAACTCAAGTACATCTGCTGTCCCGTCCTGGTCTTCAATCGCATCATTTCCGTCACCGATATTCCAGACATAGGTATCATTGCCCGTATATCCGCGCAGGGTGTCATTCCCGCCCATGCCAATCAGCGTGTCATCGGAATTGTTCAAACCAAGAACATACTCTCCACCAGCACTCGTCCCGGTGAAGGTGAGGTTCTCCAGCAAGTCAAGTGAGGTGCCATCGGAGAAGGTCAATGTTTCGACCTCGTTGTCATAGGCGCTCTGGAAGTGGTACTGGATTTTGACGGAGGCGGAGTGGCCATCCATGTAAAGATACAGGTCGCTGCCAGATTTCCAGAGGCGGACATCTTCTGCGCCAATGCCATCGGCAATGACGATTGTATCTACACCTCCTGCATCGCTGATTGTCTTCGCACCCTCGCTCGGCGTGTAGAAGAATATTTCGTTGCCGGAACTGCCGGATACGGTAGATGAAAACGCGTCAGTGACGATGAAGTCGTCAACATCGGTATTTGTAAGAGAGGCGCTGGCAATGTCATATCCGGCACCTCCTGTGAAAAGCGTTGCCGCACTTGTCTGCGCTAGGATATGACCAAATACATGTGCCAATGCGGCTGAGAAGGCAGCATCCAAGTCATCCGCTTGTCCCGCTTGCGGATTAGTTTGTCCGCCAGCCACCCATTCTCTTCCCAATATTTCTTCGATGAACTCCATTTTTCGAGCATCTATGTAGCCACCTCGGCCAGCGGGATCGATGTCATCAACACCGGCCCAACGGAACAGAATATCCTCGATTTTCCCCTTGATGTCGAATGCCAAACTCAACATCGTCTCTACATCCGCCGCAGCCACCTCCTTGACCATGCTCAGCAAAGTTGCGTCCTGGCTCATAGCGATGTGCAAGTCCGGCAGGCTCCCGAAACCGCGCAAGCTCGGCAGGAATAGCGTTTGGATATCAAGTTGATAGTCCCCAGCATAAACTGTATTCGTTTCATCGTAGGTGAACCAAGCATCAACGACATCCCGTGTCTGGCCGTTGATTACGAACGTGCTTTCCTGTTTGATCTCGTTGCCGTTGATCGTGTAGTTCACGCTGGAGTAGTTCAGACTGATCGACGTGATGCTTAAGTCGTCCAGGGTGTGCAATTCAGCGCTTTCGCTGCGGCCGTCGCCATTCGCATCGATCCATACGAGCAAATCATCGAATTGTGCGTCGGCGCTCGTAATTGCTGTATCGGAATTGCTGTCATAAGCCGCAAGCGCTGCAAAGCCGTTTGAGCTTCCGGTTTGGTCGCCGAAAAGCTCTGAGTGATCATTAATTTTGCCATCAGCATTCAAGTCGATGGCCAGCAATCCATCCCCACCGGCAATCCAGCCGGACGCCTCTCCGAGATCGTCCAGATCGATGTCCCAATAAACCGAACCTGTACCATTCAGAGCGGCAAGTTCGATGCCGTCACCATCGATATCCAGAACCAAAGGACTCGCAGCGGCGATTAGATCATCGAAAACTCCGAGCAAATCCTGCAGCCAAGGGGGCAGTTCCCTTATAACAGCCGTAGGATTATTCCACGCCCAACCATAGTCATCGGAAAGTTGCTCATAGAGTCCTGCTGCATCCTCGGATATCTCACCAAGAATGTCTTGAACACCATTATTCTCCCATATCTCCCGAGCTGCATCAAAGAGATCGGCCATTTTTCTTTCGCCTGCCAAGAGATCGACAAGCCCCTCTCCCCCGATGAACACTCCTTGCTTGGACAACACGCCTACATGCTTCGCAACCTGCTCACCGATATTCAACCCCTTCTCCCAAGTCGCCGATTCCGGGTCATTTAGAATAAGGGCATCAAGGGTTGGGGTGTCGAACAATATGTACCCGATCATCGTCCCTGGAAAATCTTCAGGGTCTGTACCCATCTCCTGAGAGCCGGTTGCTATATCGATGAGAATGATATCTTTTGGCGTGGTTGGAACTTCTCCGCTATTGAGGACACTGCTTAATACCGACTGGGCTATTACGTCTGAACCTGCTTGGAACTGTTGGTCTGTTAGGATGGAGCCGTTGATGAGTGAGCCTAACTTGGCCATCTCGCGCGCATAATTGTTTATAAGGGTGTCGTAATCACCATTGATGTGCTCGGCCCACTCGAACCAGCGTTGAGTCTCGCGGGACACTTGTCCAGTTTGTACGGCCCCGTCGATTTGTTCAGCAATATATCTGTAAGCGAGATGATAATCTCCGGAACTCATCAAATAGTCTATGTAGTCCTTCTGGTTCTGATTCAGTTGATAGCTCACTGATGCCCCCCCTTATGATTTATGATGAAACTGTAGAATAAGATCGTGAAGACCTTGGTCTATCTCTATTGCTTTCTCAAAGTATGAAATATTATATTGATAGTTAATCTGGAGATTATCAAGAAATCGCACCCGACCTATGCATAACGGATTTGACAACTGTGACCTTTCTCTGCACTCCAAAACTGTTGTGTGCTTGTCATCAGATAAATTCTTAACGGTATAGACGTGTGCGGACTCTACCTGTTCGCCGGAAAAGCCGTGGTCGCAAAGTTCTATATTTTTATCTGCATAATGAATATGGCTGCAGGAGACCTCCGGAAGGTTTAAAGCTTCGTCTTCATCAGTCCAGTAATAGCCTCGATCCATATTTGATAGTGGGCCGATTTTTACAGAAAGATTCTTCTTTTTTTGTTCTAGGGTATCAGAATTATGAGGCTCTAAAGTCTCAACGTTCAGACTAAGTCTTAGCCAGCTTTCCTCGTCGTAAAAACTCCACCAATGGACATGTGTTTCTTGCGGCATAAGGAAGGTATTACCCGCTATGGTAATTTCCTGGTATGTTGGGTATTCGTCGTCACATGCGGAGATTGCCAACGGTATTACAAGCAGTGCTAATGTAAGTAATCTTCGGACAAGCACAATCTTTCCTTATTAATATAAATAGAACAAATCATTTATTACTTTCTTCTGAAGATAATTGAGCAAGATGCGATTTGGAATAGTTATTATCTTTGTTGTTCCTACGCTTGTGGATAATATGCTAGCCTGTATTACTGAAGCAGCTTGACATGCAGTGTTGCGCATCTTTTCTTTCTGCCAGCGATCGTAAGTTTCGCTTCCGAAGCGGTCGCATACGACCAGATGCAGAAACGGCACGGGCCGGAATGGCCCGTGCCGAAAACTTGAAACCATTACCTCACGCCACCGCCTGGGCTGGTACTTCCTCTGACTGGAGGCTGTGCAGATAGTCGGCGGCACGCTGTGCATGTGCGGCGGCGCTGAAGATTGCGCGCTTGTCCTCTTTCAGCACCTTAAGCCAGCTTTGAATATACGCCGCATGATCGGCGCGCGGTTCGGGCGCAAGTTCAAGGTCAGCGCATAGAAAGGCTGCACCAAGTTCGGCGACAAGCTCTTCGCGCGCATAGCCTTCATCGCCCCAACGCTTGCGGCCAAATTCGCGGTCTAGGCGCTTGGGGTGTTTGGTCCAGTGAGTCAGTTCGTGCGCCAAGGTTGCATAGTAGGCTTCGGCACTCCTGAAGGTCTCGAAGTACGGCATTTGCACATGGTCACTGCCGCCGCTGTAATGGGCCGAGTTGCCGCCGTGGCGGATGTCTGCGCCGGTGGCCGCAAAGAATGCGTCCGCACGTTCGATGCGCTGCGCGGGATCGATCAGCGGCTCGGGTTTGACGTAGAAGCGTTCGGGCAGGCCTTCGATCTGCTCGACATTGAAGACCGTGTATCCCTTCATGAACGGGATCGTCCGCTCTTCCTCTTCGCCGTTTTCCGTCTCTTCGGTTTTCGTGACGGTGTTGGCATAGACGACCAGGTTGCCGCGCTCGCCCTTCTTCACATGTGCGCCCATCTCTTTGGCCTGCTTGTAGGTCATCCAGTACGGCGAGAGAAACCCGCCTTCGATGGCCGCGCCCCACAGCATCAGGACATTGATACCGCTATAGGGCACGCCGTTATGGCGTAGTGGCTTGGTGATTTTGCCGTCCATGTTGACCGCGCTCCATGGCTTCAGCCATGTCAGTTCGCCCTGCTCAAGATCGGCAATGATCTTGTTGGTAACCCTTTCATAAATGTCGGTTTTCATCTGTGTCCCCTTTCTTGGGTAGTCGGTTGCGCATGCAACCGGACTAGGCCCGCGCCAATGAGCGGGGGGACGGCCGTCCAGACCGAAAGCTATGGAAAAGGTGCGGGCGCAGCCGCAGGCGAGCCACGGGCCATGGCTTTCGCCCGAAGCCAAAGCGAAGGGCTTGGTCTTGACGGAGGACGGGGCCGCAGGCCCACGAAACAAAAAAAGATGTCAGCCCTTCAGGGCTGTCAGAAGATGCGCAAGGGATCGAAGCCGAATGGCCGAGACAGCTCGCTGGCTCGGTTCACGAGAGCCTGGTCCGGCTATGCCGGATGCGCCAAACTGAGTACGATTCGGAGAATCCATTTGTTTTCGACTCAAGGTGGCCAAATCTGTATATTGGTCAAGCACATAGGGAAGATACCGGACACTCTGATGAAGCCCGGATCAGTAAAACCGCTGAAGAGTAAAGAGAAACGACGGATGCCGATAGATTTCGATGACCTTCTGGATGATGACGATTCAATCGTCATCGATCCTCGCGACATCTTCCTGACCTTGGACCGCGATAAGGCATTCGCATTTCCGCGCGATATTCAGACCGAAGTCATGAAGGACTGGTTCGGGCAGCGGGGCCAACCTGACACGGTTATCAAGCTGAATGTCGGCAGCGGAAAAACGCTGGTCGGGCTGTTGCTGTTACAAAGCTCGCTGAATGAAGAAATCTCTCCGGCTGTTTACATCGCGCCTGACAAGCAACTGGTCGATCAGGTGCTTGCCGAAGCCGAAGCGCTTGGTATCGAGGTTACGGACGATCCGCATGATACGGACTTCCAGTCGGGCGACAGAATTCTGGTCACGACCATCCACAGACTGTTTAACGGGAAGTCGGTATTCGGCGTCGGCGCAGAAGGTGTGAAGATCAAGTTGGGGGCAGTCGTGATCGACGACGCTCATGCCTGCATCGCAACTGTGACGGAGCAGTTCAGGATCGAGCTTCCCAATACGCATGCCGCCTATCAGGAAATCTTGAAGACCGTTGAACCTGACCTCAGACGGCAAAGCCATGCCCGGTTCCTTGATGTCAACTCAGGCGATCCGCGTGCCATGATGGAAGTGCCTTATTGGGCGTGGATCAAGGCTCAGGAAGAGATCATGCAGGCCCTGCACGGTCATAAGAACGATGACGAACTGAAATTCTCCTATCCGCTACTTCGGGATATTCTGCCGCTTTGCCGCTGCGTGATCAGTGGCCAGAAAATGGAAATCGAACCGGACTGTCCGCCGACCGACCTTGTGCGGTCCTTCTCCCGCGCCAAGCGCAGAATCTATATGACGGCAACGCTTGCTGACGACAGCGTGCTCGTCACCCATTTCGGTGCCGACCCCGAAAAGCTCTCCGATCCGATTGTTCCGACGTCCTCGCAGTCCATGGGCGAGCGCATGATCCTCATGCCGCAGGAACTCAACCCGGAAATCACACTGAAAGAGATCAAGGCGCTGCTTATCGATCTGGCGGAAAAGGAAAACGTTGTTGTTATCGTACCCTCAAAGAACGCTGCCAAAGACTGGGAGGATGTCGCAGATCAGACGCTCATGGCTTCGAATGTCGTCGCTGGCGTTGAGAAGCTGCGCGATGGGCATGTCGGGCTCACCGTCCTTGTGAACAGGTATGACGGCATCGACCTGCCGCACGATGCGTGCCGCGTTCTGGTGATTTACAATCTGCCTGAAGTGGCATCGTTTTCCGACTTAACGGATATGGCGGTTCTAAGCGACTCCCAATCCGGCTTGCGGCGTCAGATGCAGCGCGTCGAACAAGGCATGGGGCGCGGCGTGCGCTCCAACGACGATTATTGCGTCGTACTGCTTGCCGGATCGAAACTTACGCGCCGGGTAAAATCGCCGGACGGCCTCAAGCTGTTGACCCCTGCCACGCAGGCACAGCTCGACCTTTCGAAGAAGATCGCCAAGCAACTCGACGGGGTCGATATCAAAGGGATTGCAGGTGTCATCGACCAGTGCCTCAAACGCGATCCGTCATGGGTCAAGGTCAGCAAGAAAACGCTCCTGAAAGCGCAGGCCAAGACGGGTTTGGTTCTCGACAAGGCCAGCGTCGCCGTGCGGCTTGCCTTCGACACGGCCCGTTCCGGAGATTATAAAGCCGCCGCTGATCTGCTCAGCGCCGCCGCGAACGCCGCGCAGGATGACGATGAAAAGGCCTGGCTCATGTCGAAGCTGGCCGCCATGCAACATCACCTGAACCCGGCTGCGTCCCAAAAAACGTTGCTGGCAGCGCATAGACTCAACCCGAACGTTTTACGCCCGATAGAAGGTATCGCCTATCAGAAGCTCGCGGCCCAGAAAGGTGCGCAGGCGGCGGAAGTGCAATCCTATCATCAGGAACGCTTTCTCGAAGCTGCCGACCGGATACTAGAAGTCAATCAGCTTACGGATGATCTGCGCTTTCAAAGCGTGACGCCGGATAAATTCGAAGCGGCTATAGATGCCGTTGCCCGATTCATCGGATTGCATTCCCAGCGCCCCGAGAAACAGTTCAACGATGAAGGGCCGGACAATCTGTGGGCGCTCCCCGATGGTTCGTTCCTGGTCATAGAGTGCAAGAATAACGCAACATCCGAGAAAGGCATTTCCAAAACCGATCTGGGCCAGCTCGATCAAGCTATGTCATGGTTCTTTGGGAAGTACACGAAGGCTGCCACCGGCACGCCCGTCATCATCCACCCCCTCCGGACACTTGGCGACGGTGCATCCGAAGTTGAGGGGATGCGGATCATGACGGAAAATGGGCTCAAGAAGCTTCGCAAAGCGCTGGCCGATTTTGCGAAATCACTTGGCGATCCGGACATTCTCAACAGCCAGAAGCAGATAAACGAACTGCTCGCCACTCACGGCTTCAACGGAGTGGAATTTCTGAAACGGTACACCACAACCGTAAAGTGAGCTTACGCGTCACATAAAATTGCGGAAATCGTAAACACTATCAACCATGTCCTTGTTTTGCTGAATGATGTCCGCAAACGCCTTGGAGTAAACAAGCGTAACTGGCAGCTTCTTGTACAAAGTGTTGTTGTTCCAATCCATTTTGGTCAGACCAAGAATTCCCAAACAAGTCTCGTGCCACCCGCCTGCACCTGAAAAACGACGTACCAGAACCGGCGAAGGAGTGGGTTTCAGAGCCCCTTCCTTATAGACATTGTAATTGGGATTCTTGACGTTGACTCCGGTTACGCTACCTTGCGTCCACAGAAGAGCCTCATTGCCTTCAATTGGAATATAAGTTCCTCGAACGACGGGATATCCGTGAGCATTGGGAGGCTTTTTGTTGTCGAAGCGAATACCTTTCCAATTCGAGCCTTTGACTATCTGGACAAGCTCAACATCCGTGCCATCGCGAAATGTGTCGAGTGCTCCCAATATCTCCTGTTCCTGAAACGGTGTGTTCTTGTGGACCGTGATCTTGCGCGGTACGCGGCCAAAATGACCGCTTTGGTATATCTCCAGACTCCGTGAGAGTACCGATTGCATCTCATAGTATGAAAGATAGGGGTTCTTTTTGCTGTCCTGCGTGAATTCACGTGCATCATAGGCCACAAATCGGAACCCTGTTCCGTCCGGGTCAAAAACTTGGCTGCAACAGGTCGTGTAAAGATTGCCAGTCTTGTCCGTTTTCATAGCATAGCTGATACCGATGAACGCCTCATCCTGGTTTAGCCCAGTGAGCTTCCAAGGCACACCTCCCGCCTTGGCATAGATTGCCACGCTAATGCCCCACATTACATTGGCGCGACACCTGCGCTGAAAGCTCTTCTCACGGACGATCTGGATCGGAATATTTGAGGGTGCGCAGTACGCTTTAAGATAATCGTGGAAATCGAAGTTTTCGCCCTCGAAGCACGCGGCCCAGCTTTGCGGCAAGTATACAAGCGCGATGTCAAAATTGCTGCGCACGCTACGAAGCTGGGCGATGCATTGGAACAAGCCTTTTGCGAGTTCAGCCTTCTGCCCGGTCTGTGCATGCCTATCAAGTTCATCGGGAAAAGAGATAATCAGGCCGTCATCTTGATCAGCGACGGGAATGCGAAAAAGCGCTTCAAAACCGGGATATTCGGGATAGTAGTTTGGTGCTTCGTGCACCTGCGCTGTGCCCTTGAGTTCCTCCACCAGCCCGGTGAGCTTACCCATATTCGCTTTGGGAGCGAGAAGTGCCAGACGAAGTTTGGCGGGAGCACCGAATTTCAGGCCGTAAGGCCCGTGATCGATCAGCCCTTTCAACGGATGCTTCCCGGTTCGGCCACCCGCGAAGACAAGCTCGGGTTCAGGCAGGGTCGCATAGCCGCTCAGCTCTCCTACGCTCGCGATCATGATACCAGCCTCCGTGAGAAGGCCGTTCTGTTACCTATGCGAAAACAAGGGTTTTCAACGTGATTCCCCTCGGAGAAAGGCTTTACCAAGATTTCCGAGTTTCGCTCATCCGTATCAAAGAGCAACTGAACCCATGCATCCAGAAGCGCGTTGAACTTATCATTCCTCCGGTCGCTGCGCCTTCTATCGAGAAAGTCACGTGCATTGGCACGGGCACGAGGCGGCCATATCCAGATGTCCGGATCGATCATGAGCCAGAGACTGCCTCCCTTCTGATCGACGGATATCCGCAGCGCTTCGGCCCAATCGACCTGTTCGGATTTCGGCTTTTCGGGGGTGGGCACTGTGAAGACGCCCGGCACCTTGCCAGATGTTTTACCAACAAGCTGGAACAACGGATCGAGGCCGCCAACATCGTCGGCATGCTGATCGACAATCAGGAACACCGATCCATGGCGGGCACGGACGAGCAAGGGACGCTCGCGTGCCAGAGCGTATCCTAGAGCCTCCTCGATAAAGCCTTTTAGATGCAGGTTTCCCGGTGTGCGGATATCACCCGGTAACGCACGGGGTTCTACGGTCTCGACGGACCCTGAGAATCCTCGGCGAGCATCGTCTTCCTTCCCCCAGCACCACACCGTATCGGATTTGCTCAGAATCAGAGTTTGCTCCGATGCGCTTGCGACCCTTCTGACTTCATCCCACTCAACAGGTTGCTTGAACGACAGCGACAAGCATTCGGAGGGCATATCCAGTATGGGAAGGGCATTAAGCCGCAGGAGCGGTTGTTGCTGCCCAGACGACGGGAGCGGAATGTTCACTTCCGACAGATGGGCCTTTCGCACCTTCGCATCCATGTCGGGCGACTTGGTTTCGATGTTGCGCCACAGGCGAAGCATCAATGCATCAAACGTCTCAATCTCGACAAACTCGGCGGTCACGCCTTTCTTCTGCGCAGCCGCAAGCAAGTCCGTCACCGCAGGATGTACAGCACCGCCCTTCAAGCCGGTCCAGTAGAGACCGTGAGGGAACGGATTGGACGTTTCGAGGGCTTGCCTGAACAGAGCCATGACGCTCTCATCACGCCCGCTATAACCGGCTACGACAAAGCCGAACCGGTTGGCTGCGTTGACGAGACAAGCGGAAAGTTCCCGATTTTGTCTTTCAAGATCGACACATAGGTTCTTGATGCTGTCATAGCGAAAATCACCGTGCAGCTTACAATAAATGGGGAATTCTTCGTTGTTGAGCGCGTTATTGGCTGCATGCGATCCTTCGATGTGAAAGGCCGTAAGTGACCGACTGCCGACTTCGGCGACCGATTTCTCGACGACGCTATCAAAATTGGTCGTAAATACTATCCGGCACATTCCACTGGCGAGCAACGCGCCGAGCACACGGTTCCCCACCGACAATGCAACTTTATCTTCGGACAGCATAGCGCTCATATACTGGCGCTGACGTTCCTTATCATCGCCGAAAATTTTCTCGAAATAAGTTGTATATTCCTGATCCGCCCACAATTCTGGGAAGCCGTGCGCATCCATATAGGTTTGAATGCGCTCTTTGACGGCATCGCTTTGAATGTCCTGGCGTGAAATGTCCTGATTTTCTTCACGGCAATAGTGGCGGCGTTTGAGATCCCAGATGATATCAGTCGCTGTTGCTAGGCCCGCACTGCGAGATGCCCCTGCGCCGAGAAAAAACGCAAAGTTCTGAGGCCGAGCAGCATATAGCGCTGTTATTTCAGACTGACTAGCCAAGCGCACCTCTAGGGCCTGGGAGTGGCGTATTTTCAGAAGACACTTGATTCCCCTTCAAACAAATACTTTTGGAAACCGACAAAGGCCTCACGAATACGGGGCGCGCCTCCAAGCTCCTTGGCGGCATCCGCGACGGCGCGATATTTTAGTTCCAATAGCGCAGGTAATTTTTCACTATCGAGTTCATCAACACCGCGCTCCACGTACTGCGCCAGTACGAAATCAAGGAATGCTTGCAGCTTCTCATCATAAGACGAGAGAACAGACGTCTTGCGGCTTTCCACCCGTTCAAAACGCGTGATCGTTGGCAAGGCGAATGCGATGTAGGCGAGCACATCGAAGATGTCGCTCTTGTCGGCGCTTATCATTTTCCTAATTTCGAGTAGCTCTTCCCGCCCGTATCCGCGCTCGCTCAAACCATCGAGAAGCGCTTTCCGCGCGGACGGATCGCCCCAAAGCTGGCGAAGTTCCGCTTCGTCCTTGAAGAGGGCGGGAAGTTCCCCAAACAGCCTTTCGATGAATTCCGCCGCCGATAGCGGCCTGCCGTCAGGGCTGTAGAACATAGTCGAGCTGATATGCTGAAGCGTGCGCTCTTTGCCGTCGGCCAGCTTGATTTTGATGCGCTGCGGACGCGGCTCAGGTTCTCCGCCCCCATCATCGCCACCTTTGGGCTGGCCCGGAGCGCCAGGTGCGCCCGGCCCGATGGGCTCAGTTGGCTCCAGCGGTTCGCCGTCCCATTCGGGATCGGAGAAATGCGCGTAGGCCTTCACGAAATCATAGATCGTGAAGTAGTCTTTCCCGTCATAGAGACGCGTTCCGCGCCCGACAATTTGCTTGAATTCGATGATCGAGTTCACTGGGCGCATCAGCACAATGTTGCGCACGTTCCGCGCATCGACGCCGGTCGAAAGCTTCTGCGATGTCGTCAGGATCGTCGGGATCGTCTTCTCATTGTCCTGAAACGCGCGCAGCCATGTCTCGCCCGCCGCGCCGTCGTTGGCCGTCACACGCACGCAGTAATTCGGGTCTTTGGATGACTTCATCTGGTTGATGAGGTCGCGTACAGCGGCGGCATGGTCCTGCGTCGCGCAAAAGACGAGTGTCTTCTGGTTCTGTTCGATCATGTCCATGAAGGTCTGCACGCGGTACTTTTCGCGCTCAGCGATTTCGATGATGCGATTAAAGTCCGCTTCGGTGTAGCGGCGACCTTCTTCGACCTCGCCGTCCAGCACATCATCATCGCGCGTGTAGACATAGTCATCCAGCGTGGTGGCGATCTGCTGCACCTTGAACGGCGTCAGGAAGCCATCATTGATCCCTTCGCGTAGCGAGTAGATGTAAACCGGCTCGCCGAAATAGGCGTAGGTATCGACGTTGTCCTTGCGTTTGGGCGTCGCCGTCAGGCCAAGCTGCACTGCGGGTTCGAAATATTCCAATATCCCGCGCCAGTTGCTTTCGTCCTTCGCGCCGCCACGATGACACTCATCGATAACGATGAAGTCGAAAAAATCAGGCGGGTAGTCAACGAAAGATGGAGTCGGAACGCCATCCGTGTTCGTCCCGCTCATGAAGGTCTGGAAGATGGTGAAGAAGACAGAGCCATTTTTCGGGACGCGCCCCGTCCGCCGCACTTCTGACGGCACGATGCGCACACGGGCGTCATCTGCAAAGGGCGAGAAGGCGTTGTAGGCCTGATCGGCCAGTATGTTCCTGTCTGCCAGAAACAGGATGCGTGGACGGCGCTTAGGTTCGCCCGTCAAGTTCCAGCGGCTGTGGTAAAGTTTCCAGGCAAGCTGGAAGGCGATGAAGGTCTTGCCCGTTCCGGTGGCCAGCGTCAGCAGGATGCGCTTATCGCCCTTGGCGATGGCTTCCAGCACGCGCTCGATGGCAATATCCTGATAGTAGCGCGAAGCCCAGGAGCCGCCCTTGTCTTCGGTCGGCACGGCGGCGAAGCGCTCGCGCCATTCATTTTCTTCCGCAAATGTCGCCGCCCACAATTCGTCAGGGGTCGGAAAGCCGGAAGCATCGCCTTCCGCCCCAGTTTCCATGCACGCGCGATAAACCCCGCGCCCGTTTGTGGAGTAGCAGAAGCGGACCTGAAGCTTTGTTGCATATGCCTTGGCTTGGCCCAGCCCCTCGGTCACATGAGCATCTCGTTTCTTGGCTTCAATGACGCCCAGCCGCTGGCCCTTATAGACGAGAATGTAATCAGCAATTTCAGCCTTGCCGCGACGCCCTGCACCTTCGAGACGTCCGGCGGTGATGTGAAACTCACGCGAAACCCGGCTGCCTTCGACAACGCCCCAGCCAGCGGCGGCAAGTGCGGGATCGATCAGCTCTGCACGGGTCTCAGCTTCGTTCAAAACAGGGACTCCTGCCTTGCACGTACAGCTTTGGCGGAGCCGTCCGGAATGATGTTGTTTTGCCGAATGAAGCGGATCGCCTCTTCAAACCTCGCGGCGGGGATCTCCAGCTTGCTCGCTGCCCAGTTTTCTCTTGCTTCAGCGATAATCGCATTTCGCGTCGGTTCGACGCCGTCGATGATCAGGTTGTTCCATGCCGCATGGACCGTCGCAAGAACTTCTGCCTCCTGAGAGTCCAACGGTATAACCAGATCGATGACCTTCGCGATTTCATCTTTATGAGCAGACAGGCGGGCATATGAGCTGGCGAGCGTTTTCTGGTAATTTCGTCCCGGTTTGAAATCGTAACCGCCCGTTCCACGCGCCTCGAAAGCGAAATAGCCTTGCTGCGCCGCCCAATCTTCGGCGCGGCGCATATGGGCGCTATCATTTGGCCCAGCGGCGTCTTTGATCGGATCACGTCCAAGATCGACGCCGGCAACGGCCTCCACGAGGTGCAGAACTTTTTGCCCCTTCACGCGTCCAAAGGTACGGTCACGCTGCGCAGCGCGGTGCTTGGCAAATGCGAATGCCAAGACATCGGCTGTGTACTGCGGCGATGTGGTGGCAGCCACAGCATTGACATTCGCCCTGCGTTCATTGGCGGAAGTGAGTTCACCGGAGAAGGCTTTTTGAAGAAGCGTTTGCCGAAGTTGCGAGAGTGCGCGGAGTTTCGAACGATATACTTTGGATAGTTGGCTACGCGCGTTCATCGTGCTGTCAATTTTCGCTGCCGCTTCTTTCTGCAATTCCAAATCCGGAAGCCTTACACGGTATGCAAAGAGGTGCTTGCGGTTGACCTTTGGCATCCCAGCCCGGCCAGAACCTTCCACGGCGTAGTCGGTGAATCTCTTAGAAAGTAGTAAGAAATATAGGTAGTCCCGATCCAGAATGCCCTTGCGCGGCTTTAGGGGATAAACATCGGCGCTGCACAGCCCCATGAAATCAGGCCGCGAAACCTTCATCAAGTAGGGTCGAATTTTGCTGTACAGAACTGTTTCGCGGTCGAATAAAAACTTTCCTGAGATAAGTCCTTCTTCCTTCGCGGTCCTCAAATCGATCAGTTCGTCCGACTTGGTGACCATGTTCCCGCCACCAATGTGGAGAAGGTCGGCGAACTCAGCCGCCTTCGGGTCTATGAGCCTGGACTCAATCGAGCAGACATCAGACAACTCATACTCAGCCCCGTCCTGATCGTCGAATATGGACTGAAGTTGACTGTCAAAGAGTTCCTCAGAGTTCGCTAAATTCCGCTCGGCGTTGGCGGTAGCCTTGGCGATGCCCTCGAACGCCTCGTCGAGAATGGCGGCGATCCTCTTTTGCTCTTCGAGCGGAGGAACAGGAATTTGAACGGACTTCAGTTTGCCGCCAGAAAGTTCCTTGAACGTCGCTCCTGTGCCCAGTGAGTTCAGCAATTCGACGTTGGCGTGAAGAAAGTAAAATAGATATTTATGATGAAGGTTTTGCTTTGGAATGAGCCCCTTACACCCCTGATTAAATGACATCGGCACTGTGTTGATCACAAGATGTCCGATGGGAGCGCGAGACGAAAGAATGACGCTCATGGGGGGCAAAGGACGCGCCGAACTGTTCGCGACTCCAGCATCGGTCAATGTGCGTGCAGTTTCAGCAATGAACGGCGACTGGCGCTTGCCCATTTCGGCAGGCGTGACCCATTGATGGCCACCATCCCAATATTCTCTCACACCAGTCTTCGGTGTGCCGCCGTTGACGACTTCGCACACTTCTTCGATTGTTTGCGTCTGCCAATCTGACTTCACAGCATTCCCCTTATGCTTTGGAGAATGTCCGCACCTTCCGCATCTAGAGCGATCATTTCGTCGATGATGCTTTCGGGCGCGCGATAAACAACTTCCTCGTTCTTATTCGGGTTCTTGACCGACATATCGAGGCTGGTCTGGTCGAGGTCGGCGGCCTTGATGCTCCAGCTCTGTGGGCTTTCTGTACGCTTGGCGGCTAAGCGCACGAATTCATCGAAATCCGCATCGGTCAGAGCCGTCGTCTTGCCAAGGCTGCGACCGGGATCGAGCTGGTAGTACCAGATGTCGCGTGTCGGTGCGCCCTTTTCGAAAAACAACACGACCGTTTTGACGCCAGCGCCTTGGAACGTGCCCTGGGGGCAATCGAGCACGGTATGCAGATTACAGGTGGTGAGAAGTTCTTTCCTCAAGGCTGAGGCGTCGCCGTTCGAAAGAAACGTGTTCTTGATGACTACGGCGGCACGTCCACCGGGCTTGAGCATCTTTATGAAGTGCTGAAGGAACAAATATGCCGTCTCGCCTGTGCGGATTGGGAAGTTTTGCTGAATCTCTCGGCGCTCGGAACCGCCGAAGGGCGGATTGGCGAGGATTACATCCTTCTGGTCTCTGGGCTGGATATCTGTGAGCGAGCGCCCCAGTGAATTGTCATGCACGATGTCTGGCGCCTCGATGCCGTGCAGGATCATATTCATGATGCCGATGACATAAGCGAGGCTCTTCTTCTCGACGCCCGAGAATGTACGCTTTTGCAATGTCTCAAGGTCTTTCGTGCTTTTGGCGTTCGGGCGCATGTATTCGAAGGCCTCGCACAGGAAGCCCGCCGAACCGACCGCGCCGTCATAGATGGTTTCGCCGAGCTGCGGGGCAACGACCTTGATCATCGCGCGGATGAGTGGGCGCGGCGTGTAGTATTCTCCGCCATTGCGCCCCGCATTACCCATGCGTTTGATCTTGACCTCATAGAGGTCTGACATCTCGTGCTTGGCGTCCAGCGAGCCGAACTCTAACTCATCCGTGAATTCCAGCACGTCACGTAGATTGTAACCCGAATTGAACTTCGGTTTGATCTCGCTGAAAATCTGCCCGATCTTGTACTCAATCGTCTGCGGGTTGGACGTCCGCTGCTTGAAGCCGCGAAGGTATGGGAACAATTCGTCATTCACGTAGGTAATGAGGTCGTCACCGATCAGCGCGTGATCCCGATCAAGCTCGCCCTTGGCATTCTTTGGAGCCGCCCATTTTGACCAACGATGCGCTTGATCGATGATGTAGCTGTAGGGCTTGCCTTCCAGCTCGGCCCGTGTCGCACGCTCGGCCTCCAAGTCATCAAGATATTTGAGGAACAATACCCATGACGACTGCTCTGTATAATCCAGCTCAGTCGTGCAGCCAGCCTCCTTGCGCAGTGCGTCGTCGATATTTTTAAAAGCCTGTTCAAACATCATGCTGCCGTTTCTTATGATTTTTCTGTCTGGACGCCGATTCGTTTGCTTCGACATAAGTGCGCATGAACTCGCGGAGCACTTGTGCCGCTGGTCGGTCCTGCTGTCGGCAGATTTCGAGAAATTTCTCTCGAAGCTCCCGCTCGACCCGAATGCGAAGTCCTGAATCCTTCATGCATTGAGTGTAGCCAAGGGATACACATATGGCGAGGGAAAAAGCGATAACGCGCAATCCATCCAAGGTTGGTTTCGTGATCGTAGTCCAGCGGCGAAACGCTTGCGCGTATCCAACCTGCGTAAGGTGGCCCATGTTTCCAAAGAGCACGGTGAGGCTCTTGGTCGTAGGTATCGGGTCGCGATAGACCTGATCGGCATCCAATCCGCGCAGGGTTGGTCTCCATGAAATGGTCATGGGGGTATCGGTGGGAGCAGGAACGCTCCCCTGATTGGCGGGTGTCGGGGGTCATTACCCTGACGAGTGGGATTCAAGGGGCGCGATAGCCCCTGATCTTCCTGAAGGGATCGATGGGTGCAGGGAGAGCGAAGTCTCCCGCGAGTGGTTGATCGGCGATACGATCTGATGGCTCGGGTTGGGTTCAATGCCCAGGAAGAGCCAGGGCCGGAGGGATGCAACGGGAGCGCGCAGCGGGCTCCCTTGCCAAGATTGCGGTGTAGTACACCGCACATCTTGCGGTCAGAACTTATTGAGATATTAGAGAAAAACGGTGAAACATGGTGCATGGCAGCATCCGAAGGAAGAGACCGCGCTAGTTCGGCCTATCCTCATTGTCTTGCGAAGAGACAGTCGGACATACGACCTGAGAGGATGACCCGTCTTTGCCGTCCTCGTCACTTCCCATCACGAAGCACCCATTCTTTCGTTCCTCGACGCCTGTCATCTCGGACAGGTTCAAAGGCACTGTCGGCTGTGCCGGTGATCCTGCCCCGCTGCTGCAAGCGCCCAGAACGCCGAACAAGAACGTGACCGTACTGCGCTTTGCATACCTATGTATGTTCATCAAGAATCCCTCGATCCGTTCCATCGCCTACACCAACCCGGCCTCACTAATACTGCGCCGCAGGGTTTCTTCATGCACGTTATAGTGATCGGCAAGCATGGACCATGACGCGCCATGCAACCGTTCCTCGGCGATACTCCTGATCTGGGAAACATTGAGCTTTCGCGGTCGCCCTGGATAGCAACCCCGCTCCGCTGCGGCAGCCAGCCCTGCCTTCGTCCGCTCGCGGATGATCTCGCGCTCAAGCTGGGCGACCGCACCCAGAATATGAAAGACGAACTGGCCTATGGCGGTCGAGGTGTCGATCTTCTCAGTCAGCGATTCGAGGAATGCGCCGCGTGCGGTCAGCGTCTCGCTGATCTCGATCAGGTGGCGAAGCGACCGGCTCATGCGGTCGAGCCGCCAGACGACCAGGGTGGTGCCGGGACCGACAGCATTGAGGGCGTGGGTGAAGGCGGGGCGGCACGTTTGCGCTCCCGACACACCATTGTCCCGGTGAATTACATCGCAGCCCGCGCCGCGCAAGGCGTTGATCTGAAGATCGAGGCACTGCTCGACGGTGCTGACGCGGGCATAGCCGATTTTTCGGGGCATAGCGCAGGTATCCTTGCCGTGTGGTCGGTTTGCGGGGGTGCCCGCAAAAACGACCGTTTTCGAGGATTCGGCTTATCGCCAAACCAACACGGCCCTATCACCTGCCATAATGGCCGTTTATCAACGGCTTACTTATTGAAACGAAACGTAGCACAAAAACTATGTACAAATCAAGAAAAACGGTCCTTTTTACTGCGTTTAGCGAAACAATACGTGCCATAATGAAGACGAGAAAGGCAAGCACAATGGCTCTTCCTAAATTCGGACCGAAAGTATTCCGCAACGCCGCTTTGGGCTTGAGTGCTCTGGCGATGGCCAGCCTGCCGTTCGCCGCGCCGTCCAGTGCCGGAGACGACAACGCCAACCAACCGACAATCTCCGCGCCAGCCATGAGCGGCCAAGGCCTCAGCATGACAAATGCCCATCGTGCAGTCCTGCGGGACACGCCGCGTACCGAGGCGGCACCACAGGGACAAGCCGTCAAAACCGAGATCGCCGACACAACGCAGGTAGCCTATACATCGCCAATTTATGGCAATGTCACTGAGGCACGCAGAGCAGCACAGGAATATGTGCGCGAAACAGGCGGCTTAGGCTTCATAATAAGCTACGGAGAGTTTGAAAACGCGATTGATCCGCAAGAACTCGGACGAGTATTTCAGCAGCAGATTACACAGCGCGGGGCGGAGTCGCGTTATTTCATCGGGCACAATGATACGCCTGGTGTAGCGATGGCCTTTTTCAATGGTCACACCATCGAAGGTCCGATGGGGCCACGGGAAGCTGCCAGTTCAATATCCGATATTGTGGGGCAACATCTTTTCTATAAGCGTCAACTCGGATCGCTGACCCCTGAAGCAGGGGAGCCGACACTGGCGGCAATAAGCCCAGATAATCTATAACTAGGAAAAACTAAGGTTACTTGTGCTGGTCACATCCATTTGATGCGCATGGTCAAGTTTAGCGTCCTCCGCCTTTACGATAATCTCGTCGGATGAAGGGTCATCTAATTCTTCATCGAAGCTGGCTGTTGTCGAATATCCGCTCTGCTCAAGCTCCGCCTGCACTTCCTCAACAACTTCATCGGGAACATTGCCACCATTCTCAGCATGCGCTCTCGTTAGCCTTTGAGCAACTCCCGCCCTTTAGCAACCTGTGGCTGAGTGTCATGCAATTTTTTCACCCATTCGCCCGCTTCCGTACCTTGATACTCGTCTTTGACCGTACCGTCAGGATTCAGGTACTTGTCGTACATTAACTGCGCGCGCTCTGCGTCCGTTTCGACGGAATTATATTCTTCCTCGCTCAGGAAGCGCTGTGCCATAGCGTTAATGTAGTCGTCGCCGAATTCGTCTCTAAACGGCCGTTCCAGTGCGTCGATCTCTGCCTGGATTTGATTGAGCAGATCGAGCCAAGCCGTCGTGCTGGCCCGTTCTTTTTCGCGGCGACGCTCTTCGTTCACGACATCGCTGAACTTTTTGGATGCAGCCGCAGAGCGGTTGGACACGCTCTCCACAGAGCCACCCTGCAAACCCATAAGCTCGACGTTTTCGCGGAATAGATGAATTGAATGAACCGCGCCTACCGCGTCTTTAAATTCCTGGCCGTATGCCATATTGATGCCCCCGTTACACGCTATTTTTTTGCTTTTGTTTTTGTTCTAATTACAAAAATTACCCATGAGACTCCCCGCACAGGTCATGCGTTATTCGTCCGCACACTGATAATGTATACTTTTATAGTTAATTTATTATGTAAATTATTTTGGATTTAATACAAATTTTATTTGTATTCTATGATTTTGACGGCAACGACTTGAGCGCATCTGCAACATAGGCCCATTCCGTAGGGTCAGCGCGCTTAACTCGCCCTGTGCGCCAATGGGAAATCTTGATCTCCGTAAGACCGTTTAGCGAGGCCGGGCGGCCACGGAATAGCGAGGCAGGGCCTGCGCCCGTGCGGTCGAACTCCGCGCACAACTCGGCGCGCATTTCATCCGTGATCGGAACGTAGTTTTTGACTGGACGGCGTTTCGAAGCCTCTCGCCGGGCCGTCAACGATCTGGCGGGTGCGGCCCGGTCCACACCTTTCCGCAGCGCGGCCCCAATGTGACGGACGGAACGACGCAAATCGCCATAGTCGTTGTTCTCGATTACGGAGATCGGGAGTGACCATATGAGCGAATCTTGAAAACACATTCGCTAATTATGTCACGATTTTCGATTTGGAGAAATTCTTCGATCAAAAGATGATCTTCAAGGGCATAAAATCTCGTCGAGTTTTGATGAGATTTCCGAATACTTTCTAAAAACTCATACTACTTAACTCGGCAACTGGTTCCGATCCCAATCAGGGGATGATTTTAAGAGGATATCTTTTCCCGGCAGTCGTTGCCTGTGTTCCATCCTCAACGTGAACGAACAGGATTTCGTTGCACTTCCGTAAGTTCTCGGTAACAGCTGGCGAGAGCGGTAGCCCCGCCGGTCGCCTGCGCCCGCTTTCCTCCAGGCACACAAACATCTTCTCTTCCAGAAAATACTCTGCGCGTTTGATTTCGACCTTGAGCCAGCGGTTGTGGAACAGCACCGCTTTACCGGAGTCGTTGGTTGCCACCTCAACGTCCACGGAGCCCGTTCCGTCCACATCGAAGAAATCACACAGGTTGTCGATCACATGAGGATGAGGTTCCAGGTTCAGGATCGCGTTCAACTCGTCATCAGATATGTTCAGGGCGACGACGAGCGCATCGATGGTTTTGGTCTGTGGCTTGGAGACCTTGCCGTTCTCTAGCTCGGATATGCGAGTCTTGCCGCCCTCATCCCCGAAGGCTGCGACGGCCAAGGCTTGCTGAGTCATCCCCTCGATTCCCCGCTTTGATCTGATCAACTGGCCGAATGCCTGCCCGAACGCCATGGTTTTCTGGTTCCGTAACTTTCCGGAACGCCCGCTCCGGTTGGTCCTCCTAGCTTCGCGGACATGGTCTCGGCGCACAAGCGCTACGGCAAACCGCAAAGTCTCGGAGGTTTGAGCATGTATCTTTGTACGAACTGCTTTATAGCTGGATATTGCATGAAAGAAACGACGAAGCTCGTTTCTGATATTCAAATCGAAAACCCGAATTTTCTGAGTGATTTGCGCTTGTTCACTTCAGAACTTTCGATCAGTCCCGATCACTGGCTTAACTACCTGGTCGATGCCTACAGGGACTATCGGGGGCTCGTCGTCTTCAACGGCGAAGAGGTCTTCCTCAATATGGAAGTTTTCGAAACAGATGGTATTCGCGAGTGGTTTCGTGATTGGGCCTGCGCACCGGTTCCCGAAGGTGTGAGGCCGCGCCTGCGCGAGGAATCCCGCGAACGCATCCGCGCACTGGCGACGATCCTGTCTACGCGGTTTCCGTTCGAAGCGAGCATGTGGGGTGTGCGCGCGGTCAACGATAACCGGCCTCCGGCGTGACAGAAATGATCTCAGAAAGGCACATCCTTGGCGTCGATCATTGAGGTTGTCCCATCCTCCTTGATCAGCGCCGCCTTTGTCAGCTTGTTGGTATCGTCGTCCATCTTCGCCTGATATTGCTCCGAAACCGTCACGCCATAGATGGGTTTAATCCCCTGCCGCCACTCCTGCGCTTCCACCCGTCTGTGCCACGCAAAGGCCTGATCGAAGGGAATGCCGCAGTAATGATTCATGAAGAGTGCGCACATATTGGCGCTTAGTGCCGGGTGCAGGCAGTTTGCCTTTGTCAGCGTCGGCCAGAATTTCTCCTTATCCTTTTCTTTCTGGCGCTCTTCGAATTCATCGCTGCAAGAAATATAGCCGACCATTCGCATATACCTGCAATACGCGATATTGAGCGTCGGACACAGCTCGGGGATTAATCCGAACACCTCGATCTCCGCCCTGCTGATGCTTTCAAAATCGAGCGGGCTGCGCTCGTCTTCAGAATCCAGAATATTCACGTTCATCTGCTGACCTCCGGCACCCATCTTCGCCGGAGCCACGCTTGCATGGCAAGTCGGCGCGGATCGCGGCCGCAGAAAATTTTCACATAATCCCCCCGGATCAGCATTGCAGGGCTGCAATGCTGCGAATGTCGGCAATCGGTTCGACGACCAAACCGGAGGGACAGACCATGTTGCCCAACAAGAAACATCAAGATGCAGGCCGGTCGATATTCATGTCGTCCGTGCAAGGTCTCGCGAACACGCTGGCGGTTGTCGTCACCTTCTTCGGAGCGCCACCGCTCTACAGCAAGTCGGTCGGCTGGATTCAGAGCTTTACCACCCAGCACTACGGCTACGGGTTTGAAGACATCACATCGATCATCTGGGGCTGCACTTGCGCCGCCCTGATCTTCTTCATCTCCCGCGCGTCGATCTCGACAGCGCTGGTCATGGGCGGCCTCGCCGTCGCAACCCGTTTTCTTTGAGAAATCACAGCAAAGGAGCCTGATCATGTTCAAGAAAAACCGCCATGTCGGCAACGTCTACAAGAAGGAAACCAACTGGAGTGCTGTCGTCGCGGCGATCTTCTGGGGCGTTGTCCTGCTGGCCATTCTCGGCTCGTTCGCGAGCTGATCCGAACCCCCAACAACAACCAAGCCTGGATTCCGTTGATCGGAATTCAGGCGCTTAAGGAGACACACAATGGAAGACCTTCTTGGACAGGCGATGGATGCGTTCCATGCCTTTAAGCGCGCAAAACAAGAGTTTTTAGGTGAAATCGAGAAACGGCTTCACCCCGTTCTTGAAGTTCTCGGCGCGCTCATCATGGCGGTGCCTGTGATCGGCATCGCCCTCTGGATTCTCGGCGCGGGGAAGTAGCCGATGGGCACGCTCCACATCGATTTTGTCAAGCCGGAGATGCAACCCATCTTCGAGCGGTTCAAGCAGCATTTTGGCCCCGGATCACCCAAATCCGACATCGCTGCGGATGTGAAAATCTGCGTCTGGATACGGATGATCAACGCCTTCCATCCGACCGTAAAGCCCCGCCAAATCCGCGCACATTTTATCAAGAGCTTTCACCCCGATGCGGGAGAGCACGTTCTCACTGTGCCCGAGAAAACCGCGATCATGTCGCAGCATGATCGGATATTTAAAGGAGCGTAGACTTATGTTCAGCAATGAAGAGAACCGCTTCGGCTCGGCCTCGTGGTCTGACCATCACGAGTTGGCCCGCGCGGGTCTGCTCGGCGGCAAAGGCCTGCAAGTCGGCTATGCCGGAAACAAGCCTGTCTGCCTCGAAACCGATGCGCCGATCATCACCATTGCTGGCGCGGGTTCGGGAAAGATGCGCGATCTTCTGGCACTGGCGGTTGCGCGCAACGCAGGAAACCGCAACTTCATCCTCGATCCGCGCGGTGAAATTGCTTCGGTCACCATGGTCAATTTCGTGATGACGCGGAGCTTCCTGTACTGCTGGAACCCCACCGGCATGCGGGGTCTTCCGCAACATCGAATGAACCCGCTCGATATCCTCAAACTCGACGACCCCCATTTTCACGCGGACTGTAAGTTCATCGCCGAAAGCCTGATCCCGGCCTCCGGCTCATCAAGTGGTCGCTACTTTGAACTTCGTGCCCGCGAATGGGTGGAGAACATCCTCAAGATGCTGGTCGAGCGCGATGGCGGCGTAACTTTCCCCGCGCTCTATCGTGTCATCAACTGGATTGAATCAGACACGTCTCGCTGGGCTGACTGCCTCGAATTCATGCTGCGCTCTTCAATGGACAGCGTGCGCCGTACAGCAAGCGAAATGCTGACCAAGCAGCAGGAGAGCGAGAAAGAGTTTGGCAGCATCATCGGCGAACTCTACGCCTATCTGAATTTTCTCGACGATCCGATTCTGCAATCATCGCTTGAGAGGGCCGATGCCAGTCTTACCGATACGTGCAACGCAAATCAGGCGTCGAGCTGGGCAATCAATGTTCCCATCGAATATGTGCAGCTCTGGTCGCCGATCCTGCGCACCATGTTCACGGTGCAGATGCTCTACAAATCGCGCGCACCCTCGGCCCCGCCGATCAACATGATCATTGATGAGGCCGGTCAGCTCGGCAGCTTCGAAGCTTTGCTGCGCGCCTTCACCTTCGGACGCGGCGCGGGCGTGCGTACTTGGGCGCTGTTTCAGGACGTTGGCCAGATCGTGCGCAACTATGGCGCTCCGGCCCTGCAAGGATTCATGGGGTCCGCAGCATTGCGTCAGTTCTTCGGTGTGCGCGACTACCAGACCGCACAAATGGTCTCTTCGATGCTCGGCACCGAAACGCTCGAATATGATGATCACCTACGCCAGGCGGATGCGCGACGGCAAAAGCGTCATGCGGCTATGAGCATCATGAACGGCGGCGATCCGTTCTCGACCTTCGCCGATATGAAGTACCATGCATTTGCCGAAGACCACCGCACCAAACAGGCGCGCGCGCTGATGATGCCCGAAGAGGTGCTGGCAATGCCCGAAGATCGGCAGATATTGTTCGTCTCCGGCAAAGACCTCAAACCGATCTATGGCGAAAAGCACCCGTACTACACGCGCGGTGACTTCGCAGGGCGCTTCCTGCCCAATCCGTTTCATCCGCCGCACGATTCCGTCCTTATCCCCTCAAGGTGGGGGCAACGCCATGCAAGGATCATCACGGAGCCCGTGCCGCAGCAATTTGCGCACTACCCGCAATACGCCTCCGGCCACTGGTCCTATGTCGAGGGCTATCGGCCCTCCTAATTTACGGAGAAAACCATGAGCGAACGTTCAGAGAAAAAGATGCCCAGCTTCGAAGCCTTCCATGCGAAGGACGGCCCCGAGGACAAATCCTATTTCAACCGCATCGGCGCGGCATTCCCGCACAAGGACGGAGAAGGTCACACCATCGCGCTGGACGCCGTGCCGGTCGATGGCCGCATCGTGCTGCGGACGCCAAAAGAGCGTTTGGAAGAGGCTAAAAGCGAGAAGCCGCGCAAGCGCAACAGGGACGAGCGAGACCGTTGAGGAAATCCGCCTCTGGTGATCCCGGCCACTGCGCAATATCCAGCAAGGCGGAGTTGCTGCATAGACTCCGCGCCCGCCCGAAACCCGGCATGCAGCTACAACTCACACCGGATGGTGCGGATGCGCAGCACAGCCAAAAAGCTATAGACCGCGAGAATGATCGACGGATCGCACACTTGCGGAACGCACTGGGAACCGCACACGATACGCTCGAAGCGCAACATAGTTTTGCGAGGCTCAGCGGATATGCTAAATCAGGGTTTTCGCGAGAGCGTTAATTTGGAAAATGTATAGTAACTTTAATAATACAATAGTCACGTAGAATATTTATTGTTGAAATGTCGACTTCAATGGCTCATGGTCGTGATAACGACTGGCCAATTTCCTCTTCTCCCCTGAATAGCCTTTGGTCAGTTCACATGAGTTGCAGACCAGCTCATATTGAGGATGCCCTGATCTCCCGCCAAGAGATCAGGGTTTTTCTTTTCCCCTTAAACAACACGAAATTATTTCCGTAATAATTATGGGGTTAGTCTTCGCAAAACAACCATGAGTTTGCGTTTCAGGGATTCTGTGCGGTATAATTAAAGTATATAGATACGCATCATTTCTGTAGCGATTATTCGCCTTAATCACCCGAGATGGGTGAGCCGGTGCTCTATTATCAAATAAGAAAATCAACTTAATCGACCAGCAATGCATGGTTGAAACGGGCGGAGTTTGCCCCATGAAAGAGATACTGAAAAAGCACCGACAATCCTTCACGGCCCTCGGCTATTCCGAGGAGCAAGCTGATGACCTTATCCACAGAATATCCAAGATCATGCTGGCCTTCATCGAGGCCGCATGGGGACTCCATCCGGCACAACTTGCCAAGCAGGCAGGAGTCAAGAAAAGCCTTCCTGTACGCGGGCAATGTGCTAAAATTGGAACGAAAGCGAAACAAACTGATAGAGAAGACTCCGCAGGCGAAGCTGCGGATGGATGAGGGATTCGATGAAGACTATGAAAGGAAACAACAAAGCCGTCATTTACTGCCGCGTTTCTGACACCAAACAGACGACGCGTGGCACCGGCCTGCAATCGCAGGAAACACGTTGTCGGGAGTATGCTTCCTTTCGTGGGCACGAAGTCGTGCAGGTTTTTACTGACGACGCTTCAGGTGGTCTGATCAACCGGCCAGGCATGCAGGCCATGCTGAGCTTCTTGCGCAAGCAGCGCCGTAAGCCCCATGTAGTCATCATCGACGATATTAGCCGCCTTGCGCGCGGTGTGCAGGCGCACCTTGAACTAAGGGCTGCCCTCAGCAAGGCAGGCGGATTACTGGAATCTCCATCGCTTGAGTTTGGTGAAGACAGCGACAGCCAGCTTATCGAAAACCTTCTTGCCAGCGTCTCCCAGCACCAACGACAGAAGAACGGCGAGCAAACGCTCAACCGTATGCGCTCGCGGGCGCTCAATGGGTACTGGGTCTTCCAGGCCCCGGTTGGCTACCGCTATGAGCGTGTCTCCGGACAAGGGAAAGTCCTACACCCTGACGAACCGACAGCTTCAATTCTTACCGAAGCCCTTGAAGGTTACGCCTGCGAGCGCTTTGCGACACAGGCTGAGGTCAAGCGTTTCCTTGAATCGCATCCCCAGTTTCCGACGAACGCCAACGGAGAAGTTACCAATCAGCGGGTCAACGATCTTCTGAATCAGCCTCTGTATGCCGGATATCTGGAACTGCCCAAATGGGACGTATCATTTCGTCCGGGCAGGCATGAAGGTCTGATCACGCTCGAAACCTTCAAGGCGATTCAAGATCGCCTGAACGGGATCGCTCGCGTGCCTGCGCGCAAGGACATCAATGAAGATTTCCCTCTGCGGGGATTCGTCCTGTGCGGGTGCTGCGGCAACCCTCTGACCGCCAACTGGTCCAAGGGTAAGGCTGCTCACTACCCCTACTATCTATGCCGCCACAAGGATTGCGAGGCTGCGGGGAAATCGGTTCGCCGCGAAGTGGTCGAACAGGAGTTCGAGACGCTGCTCAAATCCCTGCGCCCATCAGACGAGCTTTTCGACAGGGCCTCTGCGCTGTTCCGCGATCTGTGGGAGCAATTTGCACTCACGGTCAAAGCCCAAGGGCAATCGGTAAAGGCGGAGGCCTCCCAGATCGAGCGCAAGATTGCGCAACTGATGGATCGACTGGTCGATGCGGACAGCGAATCCGTCATCCGAGCTTACGAAAAGCGCATTGGTGATCTTGAAACCGAACGCATGGTGCTCCGTGAACGGATCGAAAAATGCGGGACTCCGTTGGACACCTACGAGGAGACGTTCGAACACTCAATGATGTTTTTGGCAAACCCTTGGAATCTTTGGGAAAATGGCAGGATTGAGCACCGTCAGACGGTCCTCAAACTCGCATTTGCGGACCAACTAGCATACTGCCGCGAAACAGGTTTTCGAACACCAAATATATCCTTACCATTCAAGGCGTTAGGGGATATTTGCAGTGGAAATTTTAGAATGGCGCACCCGACAAGATTCGAACTTGTGACCTCTGCCTTCGGAGGGCAGCGCTCTATCCAGCTGAGCTACGGGTGCCAAAGATGGCCATCGGGGCGTCAGCGCCCCGGCCATTCATGCCAAGCGGGCGGACACTAGCTGAAAGAGACCCTTTTGCAAAGCCTAATATGCCCAATGTTCCGCATTGATCAGGATGTAGCCGTTCCCGATTGCGGCAAAACCGGGGGAAAGGCGATAAACCCACGGGAACTGGCCGTGAGCGTGAGGGTTTCGTGCCCGATATAAGGAAAGATCGGGGTGAAACTATAGCGGATATTGACCGTATATTCGCTGGTGTTCACAGTGCTGTTGATCGGCGATTCCACCGTTACCACGGCCAGATCCCCTCTCAAACCCACCAGACGCCCGGCGGTAAAATCGCGGATTTCGCTATCGCTCACTTTTCCTTCACGCACAATGGCAAAACGGGTGGCTTCCTGAACGGCAAAATAAAGTGCGGTTTGGCTGTAAACCAGCCGCCCGCCCTCGATCACGGTAAAAAGGGCAATGAGGTAGATTGGCAGAACAACCGCAAACTCCACCGCCGCCGCCCCCCCGCAATCTTGCGCGAACGCCCTCAATGAGAATGGCTTTTTGGATTTCATCCGCCAGATTTTATGCATCGCGCTTATGGCTCCCCACAATCAAGGCTCCTCAATTCAACCGCACCGCACTATTTGATGCCATCGACAAACGCTGGCCCAATCCCGGATAGGCAAAGATCATTTCATAATCATGCTCAAGCCTGATTTCGAGATAGGTTTGCCGATCCGTGCAGGCGAGGGTGGAGATCGCCGTAGAGGTGCAGGCCACAGCCGTGCCATCGGGGCATTGGCAGGAAAAGCTGACTTCGAGCTGCGCCCCCGGATCGGCATCGAGGAAATCGGCCGCCCCCCATACGGCATTGCGCACATCCTGTGCCACCACAATGCCGCTGGCGATTTCGCTCATGCTGGGGTGGCGGGCAAGGCCGAATTGAACCCCGGCGCGCACGGCATTATCCATTTCCGCCTTCCGCACATAGGCCATGCCAAAATCGATGGACCCCAATGCCAAAAGTCCCAGAAAGCTCACCACCATGGCGGTTTCGATAAGGATACTGCCTTTGCGGTTTGCACAAAAACCCCGCCACCAACCGCGCCTATGATTTGTCATCAGCCTTATCATCTGCCCTGATGCCTCATTCCAATAGCACCACCTGTTTTTGGGTTGTTCCACCCAAAATCAGGCCTAAATCCGCGCACACAGCCGGATCATTGCGGATGAAGGAATTGCCCGTAAAGGTTACCCGGTCAGAAACGATCTGCAGGCAATGATCGGGATTGGAAGCGCCGCCCGAAAATTCAACCAGACTTTGGGGCATATAGATCGCACCATCGAGTTGCAGATCCACCCCGCCATTGAACAGGCTTCGGTCAGGCGATAGGGCTTTTTGATCCTGAAAGAACAAAACCCCCTGATAAGGCCCGGATTGCGGTGCTGAAAGCTGCATCTCGGTATTATTATTGAGCGCCACCCGCCCCACATCGCCGGGCTTATCGCCGGTGAGAATGAAGGAAAGCTGATCGCCGGATATATCGGTGCCGCCACCGGTGGAAACATCCCCGTTTCTGATCACATAAGTGGCCGAAGGAAGCGTGATATTGCCGCTGAAATCAACGCCACCGCATAAGGTGATCAGGCCATCGCCATCCACATCCACAAGCTGGCTGCCCGCATTGATCTGCACTCCCTTATTGCCGCTTCCGCTTTGATCGCATGATGATAAGGGGGGAACGCTGAGATTTTCAAAAGGATCGGGCACCCGTGGGGAAAAAGGCAAAGGCGGCAATTGCGAGATCAACTCCCCCGAACCTTCGATGGCTACATCCCCAAAAGCCTGCGCTGGATTGGCCATCAGAACAGCACTGCCGCCGATAAACAAGGCTTCATCGCTATCGGAATTAGACGCCACGCCGCAGCCGATATCCGCCGTTGTGCTGCCGGTGAATTCCACGGCGCGGGCGGCGGTTTCATTCAGCGCGATGATGCATTGCGGCCCCAGATTGCGCACCCCTGCTACAGCCCGGGCGCTGATGGGGATATGGGTACCGGGAATCAAAAGACCGGCAAAATAAAGCGGCACCTGCCGGCTGATGGTGACATCGACCAAAGCTGTGGTGCCGGGATCGATGGAGCTGGACAAGGGTTTGACAATCAGATCATTGGCGGGCAGCGGCTCGAAGCCGTTGCGCACGGCTTCTGTTCTGACCACATCATCAACAGTGCCGTCGGGTTTCTGCTCCAGCCGGGCATAGGCACCGGCCACGGCAGCGGCATCGACCATGCTTTGGGTGGATCGTCTTTGCGCATACCAATGCGCCCCATCCAGCGCCAGCCCGGAAAAGCCGATCACCGCCGGAAACACAACCGCTGTGAGGGCCAATGTGCCCCCCATTTGATTGCGCGCCAATCGGTGCAGAATTGCCCACATTGTTTTGCCACTCACTGCTTTGCCCGTTCTTGCTTTTCTCGATGAAAGCAACCTCAGCATAAGCGGCAAGTGCTAAAAATCGCATAAGAGGCGCATACAATTTAAGTGAAATTCAGGGCGAAAGCATCGCTTTTCCCGAAAGCTATCAGGCCCCGCGTCGGGCGGCAAAGGGCGGGGTCAGGATCGTATTGTCGGCCTGGGGCAAAAGATCGGGATAATCGGTGGTGAAATGCAGGCCGCGCGATTCCTTGCGGGCCATGGCCGAACGCACGATCAATCCCGCCACATCCACCAGATTGCGCAATTCCAAAAGATCCGGGGTGATACGGAAATTGCCGTAATAATCATGGATTTCCCGGCTGAGCAGCGCCACACGATGCTGCGCCCGCTCCAGCCGTTTATTGGTCCGCACGATCCCTACATAATCCCACATGAAACGGCGCAATTCCGCCCAATTATGGCTAACCACGATTTCCTCATCGGAATCGGTGACCCGGCTTTCATCCCAGGGCCGGGCCGCCCCCGGCGGCGGCAGATCGGGCAATCTGCGCAAGATATCATCCCCCGCCGCATGGCCATAAACCAGACATTCCAGCAAGGAATTAGACGCCATGCGATTGGCCCCGTGCAGGCCGCTGTGCGAGGCTTCGCCGATACAATAAAGGCCATCGAGATCGGTGCGCCCGGCCTGATCGATCAGCACCCCGCCGCAGGTATAATGGGCGGCGGGCACCACCGGAATGGGGCCACGGGTGATATCGATGCCATAATTGAGGCAGCGGCGATAGATATTGGGGAAATGGCCAATCACGAAATCCGGATCGCGATGGCTGATATCGAGCAACACATGATCAAGCCCCAGCCGCTTCATTTCATGATCGATGGCCCGGGCCACCACATCGCGCGGGGCCAGCTCGCCACGCGGATCGAAAGCCTGCATGAAGGGTTCGCCATTCGGCAGGCTGAGCTTTGCCCCTTCGCCGCGCAGGGCTTCGGTGATCAGAAAGGTTCTGGCTTCGGGGTGAAACAGGCAGGTGGGATGAAACTGGTTGAATTCCATATTGGCCACCCGGCAACCCGCCCGCCACGCAATGGCAATGCCATCGCCTGTCGATCCATTGGGGTTGGAGGTATAAAGATAGACCCGGCTTGCCCCCCCGGTTGCCAGCACCACCGCCCGCGCCGTGATCACATCGACAAAACCGCTTTCCCGATCCAAAAGATAGGCGCCATGGCAGCGTTCCGGGCCATCGCCATCCTTTAAAAGATGACGATTGGTGATCAGATCCACCGCCATATGATGTTCGAGCACGGTGATATTGGGGGCCGCCCGGGCGCGGATTTCCAAAGCCTGCTGCACCGCCCAGCCGGTGGCATCATCCACATGGATGACCCGGCGCACGGAATGGCCGCCTTCCTGAGTGAGATGATAGCCCGAGGCGGTGGCTTCCTCATCGCTACGAGTGAAATTCACCCCCAATGAAATCAGATCCTCGATCGCCGCCGGGCCGCGCTCCACCACGAAACGCACGGCTTCGGGATCACACAGGCCGGCGCCTGCGGCCATGGTATCCGCGATATGGCTTTCGATGGTATCGCCCACCGATAAAACGGCGGCAATGCCGCCCTGCGCCCATTTCGTGGAACCCGAAGATAATTTCCCCTTGGACACCACCGCCACCCGCAGATGCGGGGACACCTTCAGAGCGAGGGACAAACCGGCGGCACCGGCCCCGATGATCAGAACATCAAAATTCATATCCATGATCAGGCCGCATCATTGTGGGGCGCACGGGTGAGTTGCAGAAAAATATCTTCCAGATCGGTATCATTGGTGGAAAGATCGCGCACCCCAAGCCCCGATGCCGATAAAGCGCTTAAAACCGCCCCCACATCATTGCCCTTCCTTGAAACCTGCACCGCCAATCGCCGAGGCCCATCCAAACGCGCCCTGAACCGTGCAAAATCGGCGGGGATCTGGTCGAGATCGGATTCCAGATCCACCAGAATTTCTTTTTCATCGATTCGCGCCAAAAGCTGCGTTGTCGGCTCGCAGCACACCACATCGCCATGGTTGATGATGGCGATGGTATCGCACAATTCCTGGGCTTCTTCGAGATAATGGGTGGTGAGCACGATGGTCGTGCCCCGGGCGTGCAATTCCCGCACATACGTCCATAAAAGCTGACGCAATTCGATATCCACGCCCGCTGTGGGTTCATCGAGAATCAAAACCGGCGGCGTGTGCACCAGCGCCTTTGCCACCAGAAGCCGGCGTTTCATCCCGCCTGAAAGGGTGCGGGAATAGGCATCGCGCTTATCCCATAATTGCACCACCCGCAGCAGTTCCTCGGTGCGGCGTTCGGCCTTGGGCACGCCATACATGCCGGCCTGCACTTCCAGCATTTCCCATGGGGTGAAAAAGGCATCAAACACCAGTTCCTGCGGCACCACACCGATGGAAGCGCGGGCATTGCGGGGATGGGCATCGATATCAAAGCCCCAGATGCTGGCGCTGCCCGATGTTTTATTGACCAATCCCGCCAGAATATTGATGAAGGTGGATTTGCCCGCGCCATTCGGCCCTAAAAGACCAAACATCGACCCTTGCGTGATATCAAGATCGATCCCCTTCAGGGCGCGTTTGGGCGCCGGTCCGCCATAGGTTTTTTCAAGGGATCGAACGCAGATTGCTGAAGGCGCAGTCATCGATGATATCCTTATCCGAAGAAGATCGAGAGAATGGTCTGAAGATCGAGAGAAGGGCGCAAATTTGCTATGATCCTTATCGCACAGCGAACCGATCATGGGCTAGCATCCGCAATGGGCTTGGTCAATGCGCTCTCAGTTGTGCGAAAAGGCCGTGCAGTCTATATAGGCAATCAAAATCAAACCGCCAATGAAGAAGGACAGAGAACCATGAGCATTTCCCCCCCCGAAACCCTGAAGGTTGAGAGCACAACCGTTTCATGCGATGGCGGCGGCGCCCTTGGGCATCCCCGGGTTTATCTCAATCTGGGTGATGAAGGCCGTGTGGAATGCGGCTATTGTGATCGAGAATTCATCCTGAAGGGCGGCCCCGCCGATCAAGACAGCTCCCGCGCCGCATGAGCAGCCAGCCGCATCTCTATCTGATCGATGGGTCGGGCTATATTTTCCGCGCCTATCATGCTCTGCCCCCCATGAGTCGCAAGGATGGAACCCCCGTCAATGCGGTTTATGGCTTTTCCAATATGCTGTTCAAGCTGTTGAAAGATGTGAATGAGGGCGAGGCACCCACCCATTTTGCGGTGATTTTCGATGCGGCCCGCAAATCTTTCCGCAATGATCTTTATGCCGATTATAAAGCCCATCGTCCCGATGCCCCCGAAGATCTGGTGCCGCAATTCTCGCTGATCCGCGAAGCCACGAAAGCCTTTAATGTGGCCGGGCTCGAGCGCAGCAACTATGAAGCCGATGATCTGATCGCCACCTTCACCCAGCAAGCCCGGGCCAAAAATTGGCGCGTCACCATCGTTTCATCGGATAAGGATCTGATGCAGCTTGTTGATGATGGGGTCGATCTGTTTGATAGCATGAAAAACCGGCGCATCGGCCTTGATGAGGTCCATGAAAAATTTGGCGTTACCCCTGATAAAGTGATCGATGTGCAGGCCCTGTGCGGCGATAGCGCCGATAATGTGCCCGGTGTGCCCGGCATTGGCCCGAAAATTGCGGCCCAGCTCATTACCGAATATGGCGATCTGGAAAGCCTGCTTGATCGCGCAGCCGAGATCAAACAGACCAAAAGGCGAGAGAATCTGATCGAATTTGCCGATCAGGCGCGCCTGTCGAAAAAGCTCGTCACCCTGATGCCGGATGTGCCCCTCGATGATCTGTCCCTCGATGATTTTGCGGTGAAAGCCCCCGATGTGGCCCAGCTTTTGACCTTCATCGACGAGAATGGCTTTCGATCCCTGCGCGCCCGGGTGGTTTCGCATCTGGGCGATGGCAGGGATGGCACCAGCCCCCTTGAGGCGGAAACCACGGCGATCACCCAAACCCATTATGAAACGGTGGATGATCTCGCCGATCTGGAGCGCTGGATCACGCGCATCAAAAAAGCCGGGCGGGTGGCGGTGGATACCGAAACCACCGGAATTTTGCCGATGCATGCGCGCCTCGTGGGCATTTCGCTTTCGGTGGAAGCCGGGGCGGCCTGCTATATCCCCTTGCGCCATCGTGCCGCCGATGGGCTGGATTTCGGTAATCAAAATCTGAAACAGATCCCGGTGGATCAGGCGCTCAAAGCCTTAAAGCCGATATTGGAAGATCCGGCGATCCTCAAGATCGGGCAGAATATCAAATATGATATGGTGATATTGGCCAATGAGGGCATCCATATCAGCCCCCATGATGATACCATGCTGCTATCTTATGTGCGCGATTGCGGCCTCCATGGCCATGGCATGGACGAGCTTTCGCGCCTGCATCTGGGCATCGAGACCACCCCCTTCAAAGATGTGGCGGGCAGCGGCAAAAAGCAGGTGACCTTTGATCTCGTGCCCATCGATAAAGCCACGCATTATGCTGCCGAAGATGCCGATATCACCGGGCGGCTGTGGCGGCTGATCAAGCCGATGCTGCCCCAGGCCGGGCTTTTGCAGGTTTATGAAAGCATCGAGCGGCCTTTGGTGCCGGTGATCGCCGCCATGGAACGGGCGGGTATCAAGGTGGATCGGGCGGAATTGGCGCGGCTTTCGGCGGAATTTGCCGCGAGCATGGAGCGCCTTGAAAAAGACATCCACGCCCTGGCGGGCGAAAGCTTCAATATCGGCAGCCCCAAACAGCTTGGGGAGATTCTTTTCGATAAAATGGGGCTGCAAAGCGGGAAAAAGGGCAAATCCGGGGCCCTTTCAACAGGGGTCGAGGTTTTGGAAACGCTGGCGGCTCAAGGTCATGATCTGCCGGAAAAGGTGCTGGCATGGCGGCAGGTTTCAAAGCTTAAAAGCACCTATACCGACGCGCTCGCCAAAGCCATCAACGAAAAAACCGGCCGCGTGCATACCAGCTTTTCGATGGCCTCCACCTCCACCGGGCGGTTGTCGTCCAATGATCCCAATCTCCAGAATATCCCCATCAGAACCGCCGAGGGGCGCAAAATTCGCAAGGCCTTCATTGCCGAGGATGGGCATGTGCTGCTGGCCGCTGATTATAGCCAGATCGAATTGCGGATTCTGGCCCATATGGCCGATATCGATGCCCTGAAAACCGCCTTTGCGAAGGGTGTGGATATTCATGCTCTCACTGCCAGTCAGGTGTTTGATGTGCCCCTTGATCAGATGGACAGCGCCACCCGGCGCCGGGCCAAGGCGATCAATTTCGGCATTATCTATGGCATTTCCGCTTTTGGGCTGGCCCGCCAATTGGGGATCGGCCGGGATGAGGCGAAGGGGCTTATCGATGCCTATTTCAAGCGCTTCCCCGGTATTTTGACCTATATGGAAGAAACCCGCAAAAAAGCCCATGAAACCGGCCATGTCACCACCCTGTTCGGGCGGCGTAGCCATGTCATGGATATCAATGCCAAAAATCCCAATCAGCGGGCTTTTGCCGAACGCGCCGCCATCAATGCCCCCATTCAGGGCACCGCCGCCGATATCATCAAGCGGGCGATGATCGCGATGCCCAAAGCTTTGGCCGATGCCGGGCTTGAAGATGTGCGGATGCTGTTGCAGGTGCATGATGAACTGATTTTTGAACTGCCTCAGGATCGGATCGAAGCAGCCCAACCGGTCATCCGCCATGTGATGGAAAATGCCTGCGCGCCGGTTGTTGATCTGTCTGTACCCTTGATTGTTGAGATCGGAACCGGGGCCAATTGGGGTGAGGCCCATTGAGCGCCATTCTGCCCGATCCGGCGCAGCTTTGGGTTTTTGTCTCCGCAACCCTTATTCTGGGGCTGATGCCGGGGCCGGATATGATTTTGGTGATCAATCGCTCCCTTGGCATTGGTTTTGATGCGGGCCTCATCACCCTTGCGGGCATCGCGATGGGGGCGCTGGTGCATCTTGGTGCTCTGGCCTTTGGCTTTGGCGTGCTTTTGGCCCGCTATCCCGTGCTTTATGATCTTTTGCGCTATGCGGGGGCGGCCTATCTTTTATGGATGGCCTTTTCCCTTGTCCGCCATGGCGGCGGCCTTGATTTGAGGCTGATCGATGCGGGCACAAGGCAGCCGGTGTGGCGGCTCTTTCGTCAGGCTTTGCTGACCAATGTGCTGAACCCCAAAGTGGTGCTGTTTCTTTTGGCTTTTTTGCCACAATTTGTCCCCCCTTCGGCTGATAATCCGGTGGCACGGCTGTTGGCGCTGGGGGTGATTTTCTTTGCCATCGGCTTTGCCATCATGCTGCCTTTGGCGGCGGTGGCGGGCCGCCTGCGTCCATGGCTTTTGGCGCATCCCATGGCTTTGCGCGGGCAGGCTTATATCACCAGCGGTTTTTTGATGATGTTTGCCCTTGCCCTCATCGCTGGATCAAGGCCATGAATAAACTTCGGGGCAAAGGCAAGGATCAAGGGGTCTCATGACACAAGCCTATCGCGGGATCATTCTGGCTGGTGGATCGGGCACACGGCTCTATCCGTTAACCGTTTCGGTTAGTAAACAATTAATGCCGGTTTATGATAAGCCGATGATCTATTATCCTTTGTCCACCCTGATGCTGGCGGGCATTCGCGAGATTTTAATCATCACAACGCCCGAGGATCAGGCCCAGTTCAAGGCTTTATTGGGGGATGGGCGGCAATGGGGGATCAGCCTTAGTTATGCCATTCAGCCTCGGCCCGAAGGGCTGGCGCAGGCCTTCATCATTGGGGCTGATTTTATCGGCGATGCCCCCACGGCCCTGATTTTGGGCGATAATATCTTTTACGGGCAGGGCTTTGGCGATCTTTTGCGGGCCGCCACCCGGCGCCAGCAGGGGGCCACGGTTTTCGGCTATTATGTGAATGATCCCGAACGCTATGGGGTTGTCAGCTTCGATGCCAAGGGGGCTGCCGAAAGCATCGAGGAAAAACCCCAAAATCCCCGCTCCAACTATGCTGTTACCGGGCTTTATTTTTATGATAGCGCTGTGGTCGATGTGGCCCGATCGATCCGCCCCTCGGCCCGGGGTGAATTGGAAATCACCGATATCAATATGCATTATCTGAAGGCGGGGCAATTAACCGTTGAAACATTGGGCCGGGGCTTTGCCTGGCTCGATACCGGCACCCATGCCTCGTTGCTTGATGCCGCCGATTATGTGCGGGTGATCGAGGATCGACAGGGCCTGAAGATCGCCTGCCCCGAAGAAATCGCTTATCGCATGGGCTTCATCGATGCTGCGGTTCTAGAAAAACTGGCCGCGCCCTTGTTGAAAAGCGGCTATGGCGCTTATCTGATGCGGATTTTGCAGGGGCTGGGTGCCCGATGAAGTTGATCGATACAAAACTCGATGGCGTCAAGATTCTCGAACCCCGGCTTTTTGAGGATGCACGCGGCTTTTTCATGGAAAGCTGGAATGCGCAGCGCTTTGCCGCCCTTGGGATCGATGCCCAATTCGTGCAGGATAATCATTCGCGTTCGGTGGGCCCCATTTTGCGCGGGCTGCATTATCAGATCCAGCACAGCCAGGGAAAGCTGGTGCGGTGCACTTTGGGGCGGATTTTCGATGTAGCGGTTGATCTGCGCCGCTCGTCCCCGCAATTCGGGCAATGGATGGGGGTTGAGCTTTCGGCGGAAAATCACCGCCAGCTTTGGGTGCCTGAAGGCTTTGCCCATGGCTTTCTGGTGCTGAGCGATCTGGCCGAAGTGCAGTATAAATGCACCGATTTCTATGCGCCCGAACATGATCGCAGCCTGTTGTGGAATGATCCCGATCTGGCGATAGATTGGCCCCTTCTTGGCCGCACGCCTATTGTGTCGGCAAAGGATGCGGCCGCCCCCGGCTTCCATCAGGCCGAGACATTTCCATGACCGCCCCGCCCGAGAACAGCGCGCCCACCCGTGTTCTGATCACCGGAGCGGCAGGGCAGCTTGGCCGTGAATTGTGCCGCACCGCCCCCGATCATATGCAGGTGCAAGCCCTTGATCGCGCGGCCCTCGATATTCTTGAACCCGCCGCCATTCTTGATGCCCTAAAGCAGCATCAGCCCCATCTGATCATCAATGCGGCGGCCTATACCGCTGTGGATCAGGCCGAAAGCGAGCCGGAAAAAGCCTTTGCGATCAATGCCAAAGGGCCTGAAAATCTGGCACTGGCCGCCAGCCGCCATGGGGTGCGGCTGATCCATCTTTCAACCGATTTCGTGTTTGATGGGAAGGCCGGTTCGCCCTATGCCCCAAAGGCAGAAACCCATCCGATCAATCTTTATGGCATGAGCAAACGCGCGGGCGAACAGGCGGTGGAAAGGCTGGCGCCGCAAAACAGCCTGATCCTGCGCACATCCTGGCTTTATTCCGCCCATGGCAGTAATTTTGTCAAAACCATGCTGCGGCTGATGAAAGAAGGCCGCTCTTTGCGGGTGATTGCCGATCAGGTGGGCACGCCCTGCTGGGCTTTGGGTTTGGCCGAGGCTTTGTGGAAACTGGCCGATCTCAGGGCTTCGGGGCTTTTGCATTGGGGCGATGCCGGGGTGGCAAGCTGGTATGATTTTGCCGTTGCCATCATGGAAGAAGCTCAAACCCTGGGCCTGCTCGATCAAAGCCCGATCATCACCCCGGTGACCAGCGCCGATTATCAAACCGCCGCCCGACGACCGTCTTATTCCGTGCTGGATCGGAGCCGTGCCTGGGCGCTGGTTGGAACGCCGCCGCTCCATTGGCGGGCCGCCCTCCGCCTGATGCTGCAGGAACTGGCGTAAGATCATAGCCCCCCCGGGCTTTTTTTATTTTCGTCACCCCGGGCAGAGACCCGGGGTCCATCTTTGAAAAGCGATCATTCAAACAATATGCTCCCACAGATCGCGCCAATCGGGATTGGTAGCTTCGATCAGGTCGATTTTCCACTGACGTTGCCAGCGCTTGATGGATTTTTCCCGCGTGATGGCGGATGCAATATTATCATGGGGCTCGCACCAGACAAGGCGAGAGACGGCATATTTCCGGGTGAATGCCGAGCCCAATCCTGTTCGGTGCTGAAAGGTGCGTCGCGTGAGCGAGGTGGTTACACCTGTGTACAAGGTGCCGTTTCGCTTGTTGGCAAGGATATAGACCCAGCCGCCCATGAAGCGCCATTTCCTTTTATCTTGTTGGACTTGTTTGAAGTCTGGTTAAGAGTGGACCCCGGGTCAAGCCCGGGGTGACGAAAGAGGGGGTGGGGTGACGAAATAAAAGTGAGCCCGGGGTGACGATTCTTGTGGCCCCCTCACCACCGCGTCATCCCGGCCCCCGAGCCGGGATCCACTCTTTGGTGTGTTCAGCCCTGCACGAGATGGACCCCGGGTCAAGC
>BAYV01000101.1 GCA_000710935.1 Iodidimonas nitroreducens
CTGCCGGTCAAACTGTGCCTGACGCCGGGACAGGCGCATGACGGACAGCCTGCCGAAGCTTTGCTCTCAGACCTTCGGGAAGGAGCGATCTTTCTTGCCGATCGGGCTTATGACAGCAATGCACTGCGGGAATTTGTATCAAACCGCAAGGCCTGGGCGAATATCCCGCCAAAGCGTAATCGCAAGGACAGCTTCGCCTTCAGCCCCTGGCTCTATCG
>BAYV01000100.1 GCA_000710935.1 Iodidimonas nitroreducens
AAGCCGCGCGGTGTGCCGCGTGTTGATGACCGGAGGGTTCTGAACGGCATCCTGTGGCGCTTTCGAACGGGCTCGCCATGGGCTGATATTCCCGAGCGATATGGTCCCTATACCACCTGCTATAACCGGTTTGTCCGATGGCGCAAGGCTGGGGTCTGGGATCGCCTTCTGATTGCCATCAGCAAGGCTTATGATGGCGACATCGT
>BAYV01000099.1 GCA_000710935.1 Iodidimonas nitroreducens
CTGAGATGCCCCTAGATTTATAGACGCTTTGCTTGGTAACTATGGAACCAAGGAGAAGCACAGATGTCATCGCAAAATCGATTTACGGATGAGTTTAAAAGGGACGCTGTAGCGCAGGTTGTTGATCGCGGCTACGCGGTCAGAGAGGTGGCCAAGCGGCTCGGGATCAGCACTAAATCTCTGTACAGTTGGAAGGCACAGTTTGCGAAGCCAGCCAAGATGCGGGAGGT
>BAYV01000098.1 GCA_000710935.1 Iodidimonas nitroreducens
ATAGGTGAATTGCACATCCCGGGTTTCGCCCACGCCCAAATCCTGAAAGCCATCGGCGGGATCAAAGCGATAGCTGCCATCGGCATTGACAATCGCCACACCTTCGGCTGGCCCATTGATAAGACTGAAGGTCAGTTGATCATTCACGTCCACATCAGTGGCCACTAACTGGCCCGTAACCGCCACGCCATCTTCAATGGCACTGTTGCTGGCAAGGC
>BAYV01000097.1 GCA_000710935.1 Iodidimonas nitroreducens
GGGCACAGTCTCCCCATGATCCGCCGCCAGCACCCGATCCACCAAAGGCAGCAGCGTCAAACGCCACAGCGCCCGATTGGCCTCCTGATAATTGGCATAGCTATTGTCGCCGGGAATGCCCAAAAGCATCGGTGGCAGCCTGAAGGATCATAGGATCAAGGGCTTATGGCGCCCTCATCCCCCAATGGGGGGAGCAACCGCCCGGTGGCGATCAGAAACAGCAT
>BAYV01000096.1 GCA_000710935.1 Iodidimonas nitroreducens
GAGATGATCTGGTGACTGGAGTTCCAACTGCCGGGAAAGGAACAATAGCAAATATGATGTTGCACCTGCGTCAACTTTTTGAAGATTTGCGAGGACGGGGCAAGATAAGGATATTGGTGAAGCAGTCACTAAATTAAGGAGGCTGATAGAAGTTCCCACAGTGCCAGTGTTGCTAAGGTGATCAGCTTATCAAGAAAAGAGTAT
>BAYV01000095.1 GCA_000710935.1 Iodidimonas nitroreducens
ATGATCTGGTGACTGGAGTTCGTAAAAATCGGGGGAAATATAATCCTTACGCAGGGGCCAGCCTACCCAATCCTCCGGCATCAAAATCCGTTTCAAATTGGGGTGACCTTCATAGACAATGCCGAACATGTCGTAGCATTCCCGCTCTTGCCAGTCTGCCGCTTTCCAAATCCAGTACACAGAGGGCACCACCGGATTTGAC
>BAYV01000094.1 GCA_000710935.1 Iodidimonas nitroreducens
CTACATTGATAGATCTCCAGCCGAGCGCATGACACTTGGCCAAGCCATTGACCGCTACATCGAAGACCATGTTCCTAAAATTAAAAGTCAGAGACCGACCACGCTCGCGCTGGAGCGTTTTAAGCGAGCGGAGCCTGAGCTTTGTTCAATGAAAATGGCGGCGCTTCGAACCCATCATTTTGATGATTGGCGGGATCGGCGGTTGAAAGAGCCGGCAGTTCGGGGCGCTCAGATCACCGCCCGAACACTCTCGGCAGGCACGGTGAAACATGAGCTTGGTATGCTTCGCGCGGTCATCAAGTATGTGCGAAAGCGGATCGGTCTAATTGAGAATCCGGTTTCGGATGCGCGTCGTCCAGTCGTGTTTGATGAGAGAGATGTCAGGATTTCTCGAGATGAGGAGGCCCGA
>BAYV01000093.1 GCA_000710935.1 Iodidimonas nitroreducens
CGTGATCATCCTCCTCGGGGCGATCGCCTTACCCCTCCTGCCCCTGGCCAAACTTCCAGACATGGCCCCCAAACAGGTGCAGGTAACCACCAACTATGTGGGCTCCGATGCCCAAACTGCAGTGGATAATGTCACCACTGTGCTAGAGCGGCAGATTAACGGTACGGAGCAAGTCATTTATATGAACTCCAGTCACCAGATCAT
>BAYV01000092.1 GCA_000710935.1 Iodidimonas nitroreducens
CATACGAGATGATCTGGTGACTGGAGTTCTGGGGTGGGATAATTTTCCAACACTTCGATCAGTCGTACCTGATTGTCTTTTTCTGCAGAGCTGATAATAGCTCCCCGCAGAGCTTCTTTATTGTCCCGCTTAGAAGGGGTGTGGATTACCTGACCCACCTGATTGAGCACATATTCCCCGGCAAAACTGTTGAGCACCCGGGAGAGG
>BAYV01000091.1 GCA_000710935.1 Iodidimonas nitroreducens
GAACAACCCATTGCTACCTTTGAACAAGTACTGGATGAAGATTGGTTGCCCTAGGCGCACCGCGCAGCGGATCTCTGCGAGATCGCCAGATAATTCATTTCGATTTATAGATGGTATTACCATTGATTGGGTAGAAGCTAGAATAAAATTTACAACTAATCAACGAGGTCAACACTATGGTTGCTGAACTCCAGTCACCAGATCAT
>BAYV01000090.1 GCA_000710935.1 Iodidimonas nitroreducens
TGGGGCGCCACCCGATTGATATAGCCTTGGTAAGTATCGTCCACACTCGCCTCCCTGACACAGATTGAAAAAGTTCCTATGGCAAGTTTACTGTTTGGGTGGAGTCTCCGGACATTTAGCACCAATCTTTAGCCGGTTCTTCATTCCCTCAGTTGGGCAAACATTGGCAATTGACTGCAACTCGAAAGCCAGAACTCCAGTCACCAGATCAG
>BAYV01000089.1 GCA_000710935.1 Iodidimonas nitroreducens
TATGATCTGGTGACTGGAGTTCGGTCAATTGTTCTCTTTCCCCTTCTAACCTTTGTCGGGCCTGCTCCACCTCATATCTTTGCTGTTCCACCTGGGCAAGCTGATTGGCTCGGTCTTCAACCTCCGACTCCTTCGCTTCAATTTCCATTTCTCGCTGGCTCAGTTCTTGGAACTGAAAAGTGAGGGATTCTCGCCAACGTTCAATTTCGCTCTGT
>BAYV01000088.1 GCA_000710935.1 Iodidimonas nitroreducens
TATCTCAAGCAACAGATCCAACTTTTCGGGAAGTAGTGCGAGATTTCTTTTTAAATACCCAGTTCCGGCGAGATATTTTTGTCCGGGGAAAACTTGCCCTCTTGCCCCAGGAGCATTTACAAGCGTTGGGGAATCTACGGTTTGCCTTAGTGGTACCGATCAAATCAATCAAGCTTAAACAACAGTTTCCCTTGGGAGAAGTGGAACTCCAGTCACCAGATCAT
>BAYV01000087.1 GCA_000710935.1 Iodidimonas nitroreducens
GTGGACCCCGGCTCGGGGGCCGGGGTGACGAAATTTATATGAAGTGCTCACAACTTACGTCATCCCGGGCGCAGACCCGGGATCCATCTTTGAAGGGCGGAGGGTGGGAAAGGGTGGACCCCGGCCCTATTTTTTTCGTCATCCCGGGCGGAGACCCGGGATCCATCTTTGAAGGGCGGAGGGTGGGAAAGGGTGGACCCCGGCTCGGGGGCCGGGGTGACGAGG
>BAYV01000086.1 GCA_000710935.1 Iodidimonas nitroreducens
GCGGTGCCGCCGGTGGCGATCAGATCATCGGTCAAAAGCACCAGATCGCCTGACCTGATGGCATCTTCATGGATCTGCAGGCAATCTTCGCCATATTCAAGCTGATAGCTTTGGCTGATGGTGCGATAAGGCAGCTTGCCGGGTTTGCGGATGGGAATGAAGCCGCAGGCTAATTGATGCGCGATAGCACCCCCCAGAATGAAGCCGCGGGCCTCGATCCCCGCCACTTTATCGATGGCCACCCCCACATAGGGCTGCACCAGTTCGTCCACGGCCTTCCGAAAACCCCGGGCATCGGCGAGCAAGGTGGTGATATCGCGAAACTGGATACCGGCTTTTGGAAAATCAGGAACCGTTCTGATCCGCGATGTCGCCCATTCCGTGGCCATTGGCTTCTGGGGCTGAGGGGGGGTCATTTTACCATTCGACACCGTCTGGTTTCTCCTGTTCAAAAGGGATTGGGCAACAGAAAATCGGGTCCGGATTGGGGTGATCAGGAGCCATCAGTCTGCGGGCTTCAGCACCCGCCCGGCCACTGCATCAAGCCGATCCATCAAGGCCGCATCGCGCTTATCGGGATGGGTGACGATGGCCATTTCCAAGGCACGATCACAGCCCGACGGGCAAGGGGTTTGGCGGTTTTCCATAATCAAAGGGGCGGCGGCGGCCACCAGATTCTGGGCTTTGCTGGCATTATCCATGAGAATTTTCAGCACGCTTTCCACATCCACATGGGCTTCCCCTTCGCGCCAGCAATCATAATCGGTCACCATGCCGATGGTCAGATAGCACATCTCGGCCTCGCGGGCGAGTTTGGCTTCCGGCAGATTGGTCATGCCGATCAGATCTGCACCCCATTGGCGATAAAGATGGGATTCCGCCCGGGTCGAGAATTGCGGCCCTTCCATCACCAGATAGGTGCCACGCGGATGGAGGGTGAAATCCATGCCCTCCGCCGCTTTCGCCAGATCGCTGCGCAGGCGCGCGCAGGTTGGCTCGGCCATCGAAATATGGGCCACCAGCCCATTGCCAAAATAGGACAAGGGCCGCGCCCGGGTGCGATCGATGAATTGATCCACCAGCACAAAATCGCCGGGCGGCAAATCTTCGCGCAAGGACCCACAGGCGGAAAGCGAAAGAATATCGGTGACCCCCAAACGTTTCAGGCAATCGATATTGGCGCGATAATTGATGCCATCCGGGCTTAGCCTGTGGCCCAGCCCATGGCGCGGCAAAAAGGCCAGTTCAACCGATCCCAGCCTGCCCCTGATGATCAGATCGGATGGCGCACCAAAGGGGGATTCCACCCCCACATGGCGAACATCTTCAAGGCCGGGCATATCATAAAGACCGCTGCCGCCGATAATCCCTAATATTCCCATCGCTTGTCATCCTGTGATATGGGCATGATCCATTCGCCCTTGGGTGCGCGAGCAGGGCTTGCAAGTCAAGTGCTTGTGGCGCCACTCTCAAAGCGCGGAATGCTCCCTTCCGTTTTTCACCAACGGACGATCAGCCATGACCGATCAGAAATTCGCCAAAATCCATGCTCTGGTCGCGCTCATCCCTTTGGGCGAGGTGGCGAGCTATGGGCAGATCGCCGCCCATATCCCCGGCGTGACCGCCCGCCTCGTGGGCTTTGCCATGGCGGGGCTTGGTCATGGAAGGCCGGGAAGTGGAGATATGGGAGATGAACATGCAGGCGATGAGGCAGCGATTCCGTGGCACCGGGTGGTGAATGCCAAGGGCACCATCAGCGGCCATGCCGGGGCCGCCGAACAAAGGCGCAGGCTGGAAGCCGAAGGCATCCATTTCGATGCGCATCACCGGCTGGATCTAAAAAAACACGGCTGGTCCGGCCCCGACCCCCTGACCCTGATGGACCTGGGGCTCGACCCCGAAACCGCCTTCACTTCATGATCAGCCTTCATCGATCTCCGAGAGAATTCCATGCATCAAGAAAAATAGAAGAGTTAACATGCACATTAGAAGTAAATGCAATAATATTTAAAATATTTATTTCAAGAAATTTATAAATAATGATTTTATAAATTATTATTTCTTATTGTGAGCTTATGCTCTATAAGAGTATTAAGAACAAAAGTCGCCCGAATTAGCTTCTTCCTTCATATGCAAGGAGCGCCTCGATGTCCGAACCAAGAGGAACTTCAACGCGCAGTCCATCTGGACCGTGCCACGGCAGCATTCCCAATTGCCACATCAGACGTTCTACGTGGACATTCAATGCCAAAAAATCATCAAACGAATCCCAGTGACCAAGTTTCAAACGTAAGTGTTCTAGGCTATCCCAAAAGATCGGGAACCAATGCTTTAAGCCAACATCATCAAGTGCTTGAGCCAACTCACTACCGGACTCATATGGATCAGCACCAGTTGCCGCACAATGACCGAGGAGGTCTGCCCCGAATTGAAGAACATAGCAAATGCGCGGCATGACGACGGCAAGTAGACGATCAACATCTCCATGATATCGATACTCAAGCCTCGCAGCTAAACCCGTCGATTTCATTTCCTGCAAGGCTGTGATGAAAAATTCACGTTTGGTCTCAGTATGCTGCTGCGGATCGCCGAAACCCGCGCTAAAATGGGAACCTAGATAGCTGAATATGGCTGGATGCAATCTGGTGTATAGAAATCCTTGGAGAATGTCGCCAACAGGCTTCATCCAGACACCCGGCAGATGCCGCTCAATTATCTCTGTAACTGCGACCTCGGCCAATTGCCTGACAAGGATATATAAACCCAATTGGACCGGGTCACTTTCATCGGCGAGCAGCGCAAAAGCAGCCCCCGCGTCGATGATGATCCTTTCTTTCCAACGCCCTTCCCGTCGGACCGAAATGGTCCTGGCGATCCCTTGGCCAATGTCTTCGGGAGCTGTTTCAGGTATTGACGCTCTTTCGTAGCCACGATCAAGTGAGGCCACCGCAGCGAGATAATCGCTGGCAACCGTAATGCCGTCCAACCGATGAAGGGGGATTGCCTGCGCGAGTGACATAACGACCCCTTGAATGGCGGTTGCCAGTTCCTGAGTGTCGTTGTTATCTCCAAAACCCAGAAGCGATAGCTCATATTGCCAAGGTTCATCACTTTGGCCAACAATATCCAATGGAAGCAGTGGCGCATCTTCATCTCGCGGCTTCGGCACCGTCGCTAGATAAGCTTCCATTGCGCCGCTAACGCTGTCCTCGACGAGTTGCATTGAGCGTTCACCCAACCTCTTGTGCAAGCTTTCAAAATACTTGTTTTTCGTCGACGCAAGAAAAAAATCGTGACTACTCCGCACAGCCTCAAGGTTGTAATCAGATAATTGCTCGGTTTCGCAATGAGAAGGGACGCCCAATAGAAGCTTGTCGGGTGTCAACGGCATAATAATCAATGCGAGATCATTCCAATCCGCGAACATAGCAGGTACTGCCTGCCCTGCTTGGTCCACAGCCAAGGCGGCACAATCGGAAAGAATGGCCCCTTCCTCCGGAGCTGCCACGATGGTCCAGTTCAGTTGTTTAAGCAGCTCGAATCGAGGTGTTGAACTAAAATTCTGGGCCAACGCTTTGTTATGTACGTCACGGACAGCAGTTTCTGATGTATCTACCCATTGGCTCAACATGCTTCGAAACTTTGGCAAAAAATCTGCAACCCGTGTCGTAAAATTCTCTTTCGCAATAAAAAAAGCGATGCGTTCAATCAGACTACGGGGCAAACCAAGGCTCTCAAGCCCCTCAATCTCATCAAACTCTCTGGCAAGGTTCCGCAGAAAAAGATCATTCGGCTCTTTCTCATTCAATCCCATCAAAGCCTGAACGCGTTCCGCATCGCCAAGAATCGTTTCGATACCACTAGCCATCATGCGCAACCCACGCTCCATACTCACACGAACATGCGCCGTGCGCGGAACAAGATGGTTCACGATCTTTGCTGCGTTTAACGAGCTAATTTGAGAGCCAACAGGGGCAGAACGGATATTGGCCAACACTCTGGAGACATGATTTTCAATATCCGTGATGTCGTCGTCAAGCGTACGCGATCCATACACCGTGGCTTCCGAATAGAAGTTGTAGCCCGCGCCAACATCTTTGATCCGCTTTGATTCAGCTTGCTCACCTCTGGCATAAACCCAAATTTCCTTGCGCTTTGAGCGGATACCAAATGGCTTCTGAAGGAATCTGGGCAGGTAGTGCTGGTTTGATCCGTTGGCCATTTTTTTACCAATTCCTTAGAATGGAATTTTCAAAATAACCGATGAATACAAAACATGCCAATATGAACGATACTGCGAGAACACTTAACGCTTTTGTTGCAAAGAATTACAACTTAGTAAGCAGAAATAGAAAATAAGAATAAGGCCGAGGAAAATCAAGAATCCCGATCACAAGGATGATCAGCCTTCATCGATCTTCGTGATGATGGGGGCATTGGGGTAGAAGGCATGGAAGGCAAAGGCGAAATCAACGCCATAGACCACATCTTCGCGCCCGTTTTCAGTTTGGCGCTCTACCGTTACCGTTCCCACATCCTTTGAGCGATCGATCTCTGAGGCATCAAGGGCGCTGGCCTGGCCCGGCACCCAGCTGATGATCAGGCCATCCTCGGTTTCGATGCGCTTTTCACGGCGCAAAAGATCAAGAGTCCAGGCCCGCTCCCCCACCGAGATGACGCGCATCATCGCCGGGATATTTTTCGGCAGGGCCCCATCATAGAGAAAGGGCCGCCGCAGGCTGTCATAGCCTTCATAAGGATTGGTGCCATAAAGCCCCGCCCGGCTGAAGGGGCGCTCTAAAACCCGGCCATTGGGATGACGCTCGCGAAAGAGGGCAAAGCTTTCAAGACGAGACGGCAGGCGCTTTAATTCCGCCCCCAACAATGTGCCAACAATCGCTTTACCCGTGAATTGCTGCCACCAGCTTTCGGTTTGGCGATCATACATCACCAGATCGGAATTCCGCAGCTTGCCCGTGGTGCCAAATTCCAGCTCCCGCCCTTCATGGCGCCGATCAAACACAATGGCGGCATTGCACAAGGGGCAAAAGGTCACCGCGATGGGCACATCGCCGATCCGATCATTGACAATTTCATGGCGGGTGAGAATCGCCAGCGGATAGGCCCGCGCCTCGCCATTGATCTCAAGGCTGATCACCGGCGAGCGATCATTCAGCCAATCGGCCTTATTGATGGCTTCAAATTTTGGCCGATCCACGGATGGGATGCCATCCTTTGGCGGGCCGCCCGAAAAAATCTCGGAAAAATCGACCGAAGCCTTGGAAAAATCGGTCTTGCCCCATTCATAGGTCCAGCCCCGGGGTGCCGTTTGCCCTTCATGAACCGAAGTTTGCTGTGGCCCCACCGATTGCGCCATGGCGGGCAGATGAAAGGCCATCGCAGACAAGAAAAGGGCGGCAATGGCAGGCATTTTGAATGATATTTTCATGGCCTCAGTCTAGCGTGATCATACCACCTGCAAAAATCACATCGCATCACCAGCAAACACGCATTTGTGATCGCCCCATCCTCCGTCACATCATGATGGCCCGCGCCCTGCCCCTTAAAAAATATTGACGAGAAACAAAATCGCCACCACCCCGGGGGTGATCCAGCGCAGGGAAAACAGCCAGATCCGAAAAAGCGGGCCATCGCGCATGTTCAATTCTTCAAGCACCGCCTTTCGGGTCAGCACCCGGCCCACAAAGCCCGAAATCACCAAAGCCCCAAGGGGCAGAACCAGTTTATCAATGCCATTGGTGATCAGGCCAAAGAAATTCACCCCCTGAAGGCTGGGGATAAAGCCCAAGGGATCGACATCCTGCCAGATATTGAAGCTGAACACGCTGAGCAGGCCCAAAAGCCAGCTTCCCCCCGCTGCGATCAGCGTGCCCTTGATCCGGCTCACCCCGCGTTCCGATAGCCAGGCGGTGGTAGGCTCATAGAGGGCGATGGCCGATGTGAGGGCGGCAATCAGCAGGAAAAAGAAAAACAGGGCCCCCAGAATATCGCCCCCAGGCATCGCGGAAAAAGCCAAAGGCAGGCTGACGAACACAAGACCGGGGCCGCCTTCAGGATCAAGGCCATGGGCAAAAACGATGGGAAAAACCGCAAGGCCCGCGAGCAGCGCCACCGCTGTATCTGCCGCCACAACCATCCCCGATGCGCGAAAGATCGAGGCATCTTTGGGCAGATAGGCCCCATACATCATCACCCCACCAATCCCCACCGACAAGGTGAAGAAGGCCTGCCCCACTGCCGCCAGCGCCATATCGGCATTGAGCTTTGAAAAATCAGGGGCAAACAGATAGCGGATCGCCCGGTCCGCATCCCCGATGATGAGGGCATAAACCACCAAAAGCAAAAGCAAAATGCCCAAAGCCGGGGTCATGATACTCACCGCCCGTTCGATCCCGGCGCGCACCCCCATGGCCACGATGCCCAAGGTCGCCAGCATGAACAGGCCCTGCCATAAGAGTAAACGCGGCAGCGATGCTTTCAGGCCATCGAAATGGGCCTCGGCCCCCGCCGCATCAAAGGTGGAAAACATCCCGCGCGCCGCCGTGAGCATATAATCGAGGGTCCAGCCCGCGATCACCGAATAAAAGCTCATCACCAAAAGGCCGCCCACAAGCCCAAACAAGCCGGGAATGCGCCAGGCATTGGTACGGCCATGCTCCACCGCCTGGCTGCCCAGCGCCTGTGGCGGACTGGCAGCCCCCCGACGGCCGATCAACACTTCGGCAATGAAAATGGGGGCCGCCACAAACAGCAGCCCCAATAAATAAACGGCAACAAAAGCCGCCCCGCCATTTTCCCCGGCGGTATAGGGAAATTTCCACACATTCCCAAGCCCCACCGCCGATCCCACAGCGGCCATGACAAAGGCCAATCGCGATGAAAATTTTGGTGTCCCCGAAGAAGCCGCGTGCGCCACGGTCTCTATCCTTTTCTGTTAATGCGGGGGGACTTTGGCAGAAGATGCATGATCGCGGCAAGCCCTTGATGCGGCAGGGGGCTTGGCGGATGCACAAACATGCGCTTAAAGTGTGTTGAATATTTGCATCTCAGAAAGATCGATCCAGAATGCGCCTTAAAAAATTTGCTCGACCTGCCCCCCTGATGACTGTTTTCATGGCATCCCTTTTCATGCCCCTTTTTTCCGGCAGGGCCGAGGCCAGCATCATCGATCAGATGATCAATGGATTATCCAGCACCGTTTTTTATGAAATCAGCCTGTTTGGCAGCGATATCGAATTGATCGTCATCTGGATGGCGCTGCCGATGCTGTTTCTCACATTTTATTTCGGCTTCATCAATCTGCGCTCTTTTCCCTTGGCCGCCCGCATTTTGCGGGGCCGTTATCGGGATGATACATCGCCGGGCGAAGTCACACAGTTCCAGGCCCTTTCCACAGCGCTATCGGGCACGGTGGGGCTGGGCAATATCGCCGGGGTGGCCATTGCCATTGCCATGGGGGGGCCGGGTGCCGCCTTGTGGATGACGGTGATCGGCTTTTTCGCCATGACCTTGAAATTTGCTGAATGCACGCTGGGGGTAAAATACCGCACCATCCACAAAGATGGCACGGTATCCGGCGGGCCGATGCACTATCTGGGGCGGGGGCTGGCGGCCCGGGGCTGGAAAAAGCTGGGCTTCGTGCTGGCCTGGAGCTATGCGCTCTTTGCCATTCCCTCGCTTTTGCAGATCGCTCAGGTCAATCAATCCTACAGCCAGTTTTCCGCCGTCACCGGGGTGGATGCCCCCTGGACCTTTGGCATCATCCTCGCCCTTCTGGTGGGGATCGTGATTATCGGCGGCATCAATCAAATCGCCCGTGTCACCGTGCGGCTGGTGCCTTTGATGGCGGTTTTATATGTTGGGGCTGCGCTTTTCATCATTTTATCTCATGCGGCCGAAATTCCTGCGGCCATCGCGCTGATCTTCAATGAAGCCTTAAGGCCCGAAGCCGGGATCGGGGCGATCATCGGGGCCTTTGTCTGGGGCATGCGGCGGGCGGTTTATTCCACCGAAGCGGGCCTTGGCTCGGCCACCATCGCCCATGCCGCCGCCCGCACGCGGGAACCGGTTTCAGAAGGCATGGTGGCGCTTTTGGAACCCTTCATCGATACCGTGCTCATTTCATCGATGACCGCCCTTGTGATCATCGTTACCGGGGCCTGGCAGGTGGAGGGTTTAAGCGATATCCAGATGACGAGTTGGGCGTTCAACAGTGTGATTGATGGCTTTGATATCGTGCTGGCCGTGGCGGTGGTGCTGTTCGCCTATTCCACGATCATCAGTTGGGGATATTATTCCAGCAAGATCTGGGCCTTTGTTTTCGGCACCTCGAAAACCAGCAGCCATCTGTTTAAGGCCGTTTATATCATCGCCCTGATCCCCGGCGGCGTTTTCACGGTTTCACAGGTCTTTGACATCATGGACAGCTTTTTCTTCCTGATGGCGGTTCCCAATGTGATTGGGATCTATATCATGGCTTCAGAATTGAAACGCGATATCCGCAGCTACAAAAAAAGAATCAAAAGCGGCGAAATCGCAATGGTCCCGCGCGGCGAAAGCACATTGGCCGCGGTCGAGAAATAAAAGGAATTCATCATGGCAAATCCGGTTTGCGCGATCATCGGAATTGGTCCGGGCAATGGGCTTGCTCTGGCCAGGCGCTTTCAGGCCGGGGGCTATGATGTCGCCATGATGTCGCGCAGTGCGGAAAAGCTGGAGATGTTTGCCCGGCAAATCGATCGCGCCCGCCTTTATCCCTGCGATGCCAGCGATCCGGAAAGCCTGAGCGATGCCTTTCGCAGGCTGCGCCATGACATGGGTTCGGTCGATGTTTTATGCTTCAATGCCGGGGGCGGAAGCTGGTCATCACCCGATGATACCACCGTCAGCGAGATGGATATCGCCTTCCGCACCAATGCCACCGGGCTTTTATGCGCGGCCCAGCAGGTGATCCCCGGGATGATCGAAAAAGGCAGTGGCGCAATCATGATCACCGGGGCCACGGCATCCCTGCGGGGCGGCCCGAAAAGCACCGCTTTTGCAGCGGCCAAGGCGGCCCAGCGTTCGGTGGCGCAATCGCTGGCCCGGCATTTGGGGCCAAAGGGTATTCATGTCAGCCTGTTTATCATTGATGGGGTGATTGATCTGGCGCGCACCCGTAAAATGCTGCCCGATAAGCCCGATACCTTTTTCCTCAAGGCCGATGATATCGCCGATACCATTTTTCACACCGCCCGCCAGCCAAAATCCGCCTGGACCTTTGAACTGGATATGCGCCCCTTTGTGGAACGCTGGTAAAGGCCCCCCTTAGCCCAAGCTGCGGGCACTGCCGGTGGCGGCATGAAGGCGTTCCATCAGCCGGGTGCTCAGATCCCCGATTTCCTCATCGATGCGGCGGGCTTTATCCAGAACCAGCGTGGCATTGCCTTGATTGGCGCGGCTTTCCTCATCCACCGAAAGAATCTGACTACCCACCTTGCCCACGCTGTTTTCAGCGGCGCTGATGGCGCGGGTGATTTCATGGGTAGCGGCAAGCTGCTCTTCGGTCGCTTGCGACATCCGATCCGCCGAGCCCGCCACCGCCTCGACCCGCTCGGCAATCTGGCCGATATCGGTCGTTACTCGGGCCACGACTTCCAAAAGGCTGTTCACAAAGCCCGATATATCCTCGGTAGACCGGGCGGTTTGCGCGGCCAGGGATTTCACCTCATTGGCCACCACGGCAAAGCCCCGCCCCGCCTCACCGGCCCGAGCGGCTTCGATGGTGGCATTCAGCGCCAAAAGATTGGTTTGTTCGGCAATATCATTGATCAGCCGCACCACCTGCTGAATGCGCGTGGCCGCTTCATTCATTCCCGCCACGGTTTCGCGGGTTTGCTGGCTGGTCAGTTGGGCTTCGCGCAAACGATCCGTGGTTTCGCTGATCTGACGGCTGATCCGATCGATGGCTGCATTTAATGCATCCGCCCCGTTGCGCACGCTGGCAATGCTATCTTTGGCCACCACCGTTTGACCGGTGGCATCCTGCGCGCTTTCATGCAGCCGCCCTGCCGATTGCTGCAAGACCTGCGCCGCATCCACCGAGGCAGAGGTTTGCTGACCGATACGGGCCATCATATCCCCCAGATCGGTTTCCACCTCATGCGCCAGCGTTTCCAAAGACCGGGCGATATCAAGCTGCCGCCCCACGGCCGCTCGGGCTTCGGCAGTTCTGTCCTCGGCTTCACGCATGGCCAATTCTGCGGCAGCCCGCGCCTCTTGTGCCTGCATTTCTTTCGTTTGTGCCTCACAACGCTGGGCTTCGGCCTCTTTCGCATGGCTTTGCGCTTCTAAAAGGGCCTGTTCGGATTGCATGAACAGATCGCTGATCCGGCCAATCAGAACCCACAAAGCATAGGCCTGTACCACCACCACATTGGCATGAAACAAAACCCGCAGAACATCCGATTGTCCGCCAAAAATCCATTCCGGCATGAATTGATTGAACAGCAAATGATGGATCGCCACCACCACCGCCGCCGTTAAGATCACCTTGCGATCAACGAAAAAAACCAGCGCCGAAAGGGCCGCGAAAAAATACATGTGCATATCGACCTGCCAGGCATGGCCCTGCATCATGAAAGCCGCACTGGCCACAACCAGCACCAAAGCCACCGCCGCTACAAGGCGATAAGGAAGTGCTGCCCCATAGCGCAGATAAGCCACAGTCGCCGCCGTGCACATCAAGATCATGGTGATCATCGCGGCCATCACCGGCTGACCCATCAACAGGCCAAAGACAAAAAAAGCGGGAAGATGCGCCCATAAAAACCACAGGAAGAATTTTGCAACCTGCATCCGCAGTTGTTCAAGTGCCGCCATAGCGCCCTATCCCCGATTTAAAAGCTTATCCGGCCACAATGGCCACACCCGCAGCATTCTCAGCATCTGAAAGCATGAACGGACCGCGCCCAAGGCGCCCGCCGCAGCCAAACCATCCCGCACCATCAAGCACCAGAGTGGCGCCATGCTGCCGGATCCTTTTTTGGAAAGACGTATCAGGCGACCAGACGACCCATCCCCCCGGAATGGCAGCCCGATCAATCACATAACCACCCGCCAAAGCCACGGCCTGCATCCGATCCACTGGCCCCTGATCAGATGGAAACAGCACCAGAAACCGTCCGCTGGCCGGGGGCATCACAGCCGCAATGAACAAAAGCACAAAGCCCAGCAGCGCAAGCCCGATGGCTGGCCAAAAGGCTTTCATGACCGAAAAGACTGCATAACAAGACCCATCTCAGGATGTACGGCCCAATGTTTACACGTCAAAGCACAACTATCCATTTAAACTTATATTTTGTTGATCTTTTAAGTATAGTCTTACCAATTGCTTAACAAACACAGCTTTGTGAGAAAATAGCATATTTATACACGCAAAAAGAGACTCTAACGGCCATAGGGCTTGACGAGGCTGCCGGGCATTGGGCACAAGCAGAGCATCATTCATCCGCTTTTATAGGGACAAACCCATGCTCGATCTCATTTTATTGCGCCATGGTCAAAGCCAGTGGAATCTGGAAAATCGCTTTACCGGCTGGGTTGATGTGGATCTATCCGAAAAAGGCGAAGAGGAAGCCGCCCGGGCCGGACAATTGATCCGCGCCCATGATCTCACCCCCGATCTGTGCTTCACATCGCTGTTAAAGCGGGCCATCAAAACCCTGAACATCGCCTTGGAAGAACTGGATCGCTTATGGCTGCCGGTGGAAAAATCATGGCGGCTCAATGAACGCCATTATGGTGGGTTGCAAGGGCTGAACAAAAAGGAGATGGCCGCCAAGGTGGGCGATGAGCAGGTGCATATCTGGCGTCGCAGCTATGATATTCCGCCCCCCATGCTCGATGAAAACGATCCCGGCCTGCCCCATCATGATCCCCGCTATGCCGGGATCGATCCGGCTTTATTGCCCCGCACCGAAAGCCTGAAGGATACGGTGGAGCGCTTTTTGCCCTATTGGGAGGAAAGCCTTGCCCCCGCCCTGCGTGGCGGTAAAACCGTGCTGGTGGCGGCCCATGGCAATTCCCTGCGGGCACTGGCCAAATATCTTGATCATATATCCGATGACGAGATCACCGGCCTTGAAATCCCCACGGGCATCCCGCTTTTATACCGCCTTGATGCCGATCTGAAACCTATCGAGCATTATTATCTTGAAGACCGGCCCGTGGCCTGATCACACAAAGCCCGCTTCTTCAAAAGGGTCTTCGCGATAATCGGCGATCCAGCCAAAGGTATCCCATGTGGCTTTCATATGGCTGGGCAAAGGGGCGGTGACATCGATCAGCCCGCCATCGGGATGCGGGCACAGCATCCGCCGGGCATGAAGATGCAGCTTGCGGGAAACAAGGCCCCCCAGAAAGGCTTCGGCCCCGCCATATTTGCCATCACCCACGATCACATGGCCGATATGGGCGCAATGCACCCGTAATTGATGGGTGCGCCCGCTCAGGGGCTTCAGGGCCACCCAGGCGGCTTTTTGCCCGGCTTGTTCGATGGTGGCATAAAGGGTGCGTGCCGGTTTTCCCTGTTGGGTCACCACCATGCGCTCCCCTCCATGGCCGGGCTGTTTTTCCATGGGAGCCAGAATTTTTCCATCCTGCGGGCTGGGAACGCCATTGACCAGCGCCCAATAAACCTTATGGGCATCCCGCCCCTTGAAAGCATCGGCCAAAGCGGACGCCGCGCGCACGGTGCGGGCAATCAGCAAAACCCCCGATGTATCCTTATCCAGCCGATGCACAAGGCGCGGGCGTTCATCCTTGCGATCAAAGCGCAGGGCATCGAGCAAGCCATCCACATGGCGGGTGATCCCCGGCCCGCCCTGAGTGGCAAGGCCCGCGGGCTTGTTGATGGCGATCACCTGCGCATCTTTATAAAGCACCCAGGATCGCACTTCGGCCTTTTCTTCGTCGCTGATGCTATGGGGCAATTTCCGGCCCGCCTGACGCGGCTGGGTGGCCCCTTCATCCAAAGGCGGCACCCGGATATCCTGCCCTTTTTGCACGCGATCGCTGGGCTTCGTGCGCCCCCCATCAAGGCGGATTTGCCCGGTGCGCATCAGGCGCGATAAATCCCCATGCGATAGCCCCGGAAAATGCCGCTTGAACCAGCGATCAAGGCGAATCCCATCTTCATCATCGGTGATCACGAAATGCAATACATCGCTCATGCCAAAAATCGCCCCGCATAAAGGCCCGCAAACACCCCGGCAAGGGTAAGGCCAAAGGATAAAACGGCATAAAGCCCGGCTTGCAGCATCTGATGCCGTTCGATCAGCAAGGCCATTTCAAGGGAATAGGTGGAAAAGGTCGTAAAACCGCCCAAAAGCCCCACCAGCAAAAATCCGCGTAAAGAAGGGGAGAGCGAAAATTTCAAGGCCAGCAATTCCACCAGCAGGCCCATCAAAAACGCCCCCAGCCCATTCACCAAAAGCGTGCCAAGGGGAAAGCCGCCTTGGGAAAACCGCATGATGAAGCTGCCCAGATAATGGCGCGAAACCGCCCCGATAGCCCCGCCCGCAGCAATCGCTATGGGCATTGATGTGAAAAAACTGCCGCTCATATCCATCTTCCGATTCTATCCGGGCCCTATCTTCTGGCTGATGAGGCCGCAACCGCCCCCCTCCTAAACTGCGCCGAAGCTTTGCACAAGCTGGCCGTTGATAAGGGACGGCTTATGGCTTCAGGATGCGGGCTTCAAAATACGGCCCGGGTTTAAAATGCCCTTGGGGTCCAAAGCCGCCTTGATCGCCGCCATGGCCTGAAGCGATGCCCGATCCTTGACCGCGGCCAAAAGCCCCGCCTTCATCTGGCCGATGCCATGCTCGGCAGAAATCGAGCCCCCGGCTTTGATGGTCATCTGATGCACCAGCGTGCTGATTTCATCCCAACGATCAAGAAAATTTTGGGGATCGGCCCCTTTTGGCTGGCTGAGATTGAAATGCAGATTGCCATCCCCCAGATGGCCGAAAATACAAGGCCGGATCCCCGGCACCAGCGCCGCAAGTTGATGGCTGCACGCTTCAATAAACTCCGGAATATGGGCTTGGGGAAGGGAAATATCATGCTTGATCGAGGCCCCTTCGGCTTTTTGCGCCTCGGATAAATGATGGCGCAAACGCCATAAATCCGTGGCTTGCCCCTCGGAAGCCGCCAGCACGGCATCATGGATCAGGCCGCCCTCCAAAGCCCCGGCCAAAAGCCTTTCCGCCAAGGGGCCAAGCGGTTCATCCCGGGCGCTGCTGGCCCATTCCGCCAATATATACCAATCATGGGGCTTGGTGAAAGGATCGCGGCAATCGGGCAGATGCCGGCAAACGAGATCGAGCCCAAAGCGCGGGATCAACTCGAACGCCATCAGCCGCTCCCCACTTTCGGCATCGAGCCTCGCCAAAAGCGCCATGGCCGCCGCCATCGTGGGCAGGGCGCACATCGCCACCATGCGGCTTTTGATCGCCGGATAAAGCCGCAAGGATGCAGCGGTGATCACTCCCAATGTACCCTCGGCACCGCACAGCAGGGATTTCAGATCATAGCCGGTATTATCTTTGTGCAAACGGCCCAGCCCATGCACGATTTCCCCCGTGGGCAGCACCGCTTCCACCCCTAATATCAATGAACGCATCGTACCATAGCGCAGCACATGCACCCCGCCCGCATTGGTGGATACCAATCCGCCGATGGTGGCACTGCCTTCTGAGGCGAGGCTCAGGGGAAACAGCCGATCCTGTTCGGCCGCCGCCTGCTGCACGGCGGCAAGGGTCACCCCGGCTTCGGCGATGATAACATGGCCATCCGAACCCGCATCGCGGATGCTGTTCAACCGCTTTAATGACAACAGCACCTGCGATCCGCTTTGATCGGGAATCCCGCCCCCCACCAAGCCGCTATTGCCGCCCTGCACGATCAATGCCACCTCATGGCGATTGGCCCAGCGCAGGATGTGCGCCACTTTTTCAGTGCTATCGGGCTGTAGGAACAGGGCCGTGCGGCCATGATAGCGATTCCGCCAATCCACCAGATGGGGGGCAATGAGATCGGCATCATCGCTCCAATCACCGGGATCGAGCGCTGCTTTCAATGCGGCAAGATGATCATGTTGAACGGCCATGGCCCAGCTTTGCCCGGCATCGCCCTCAGGGTCAAGCCAGCGATCATTCAGGCCATAAATCAGGCATTATAATAGGCACGATACCAGGCAACGAAGCGCCGCACCCCTTCATCCACCGGGGTATCGGGGCGATAGCCTGTCGCCTCGACCAGACTGCTCACATCGGCATAGGTATCGGGCACATCGCCGGGCTGAAGCGGCAATAGTATTTTTTCTGCCTTTTTGCCCAGTTGCTCTTCCAAAAGGCCGATATAGTGCATCAGTTCAACCGGCTGTTCATTGCCGATATTGAAAATCCGCCATGGCGCTTTCGAGCGATCCGGCGCGGGTTTTTCGCTATCCCAATCGGGATCACCTTCGGCCACATGATCAAGGGCCGCCACCACCCCTTGCACGATATCATCGATATAGGTGAAATCGCGCTTATGATGGCCGTAATTGAACACCTCGATCGGCTGATCATCCAAAATAGCCTTGGTGAATTTGAATAAGGCCATATCGGGGCGGCCCCAGGGGCCATAAACCGTGAAAAACCGCAGGCCCGTGGTGGGCAACCCGAACAGATGGGAATAGCTGTGCGCCATCAATTCATTGGCGCGCTTGGTGGCCCCATAAAAAGCCACGGGATGATCGGCGGGTTCGGACACGCTGAAGGGAATATGGGTATTTGCCCCATAAGCCGAGCTTGTGGAGGCATAAACCAGATGCCCAACGCCATGATGGCGGCACCCTTCCAAAACAGTGAGAAAGCCGGTGATATTGCTATCCACATAGGCAAAGGGATTATCGATGGAATAGCGAACCCCCGCCTGTGCTGCCAGATGCACCACCCGATCAAAGCCTTCTGCTGCGAAAAGATCGGCCATCGCCGGGCGATCCGCCAGATCGATCTTGTGAAAGGTAAAATGCCCACGATGGGCCGATCGGGCGCAGATTTCAGGATAAATCCCATCATCCAAGGTGCACTCAGAAAAAGCCTTGATCCGCTCAAGGCGGGCCCTTTTCAGATTGGGATCATAATAATCATTGAGATTATCCAGGCCCACCACATCATCGCCACGGGCCAGCAGATAAAGGGCGACATGACTGCCGATGAACCCGGCAGCACCTGTTACAAGAATTTTCAATCCGCACTCCCCCGCGCCCTAAAACCCAAAAACCGCTTTCCATCCGCCCGCAAAGCCATCAGCCACAGTTGAAGGCCCCTTATAAGCGGGCATCCACTGCATTTTTTCCCAGAACAGATTTGATATCATAAAGCACAGCACCGGGGCGACCAAGCGTCCTGATTTTTTCCGCACCCATGGCAATGAATTCGCGATGCGCCACGGCCAGCACGATGGCATCATAATCCCCGCCCAGATCATCAAGCAATCTGACACCGCATTCATGGGCGGCTTCATCATGATCGGCCCAGGGATCATAAACCGCCACAGCGGCGCCATAGCTGGTCAGTTCCTCAACGATATCCACCACCCGGCTATTGCGCAGATCGGGGCAGTTTTCCTTGAAGGTCAGCCCCAAAACCAGCACCTTCGCATCCGATACCGGCACTTTGCGATGGATCATTTTTTTCACGATCTCGCCCGCGATATAGCGGCCCATGCCATCATTGATCCGCCGCCCGGCCAGAATGACTTCGGGATGATGGCGGATTTCCTCGGCTTTATGGGTAAGATAATAGGGATCAACACCAATACAGTGCCCGCCCACCAATCCGGGGCGAAAGGGCAGGAAATTCCACTTCGTGCCCGCGGCTTCCAGCACCTCTAAGGTATCGATGCCGAGCTTATTGAAGATGATCGCCAGTTCATTCACCAAGGCGATATTCAGATCGCGCTGGGTATTTTCGATCACCTTGGCGGCTTCCGCCACCTTGATGCTGCTGGCTTTATGGGTGCCCGCGCTGATCACCATCCGATAAAGCCGATCAACGAAATCGGCGATCTCGGGCGTTGATCCCGATGTCACTTTCACGATGGAATGAAGGCGGTGATCCTTGTCGCCGGGATTGATTCGCTCGGGGCTGTAGCCGCAAAAGAAATCGGCATTAAAGCGCAGGCCCGAGACCTTTTCCAGAATCGGCACGCATACATCTTCGGTCGCCCCGGGATAAACGGTGCTTTCATAAATCACCAGATCGCCAGATTTCAAAACCCGGCCAATGCTTTCACTGGCCTTGATCAAGGGGGTAAGATCGGGGCGATTATGCTTATCAATGGGGGTGGGAACCGTCACGATGAACACCGTGCAATCGCGGATATCATCCAATTGAGTGCTGAAGCTCAGATGCGTGGCGGCGGCCAGCTCATCGGCGCTGGCTTCAAGGGTGGCATCCCGGCCCTGACGCAAATCAGCCACCCGCCGGGCATTGATATCAAAGCCCATTGTTTTCACATGATGGCCAAAAGCCACAGCCAGCGGCAAACCTACATAGCCCAGACCAATAACGGCCAGTTTCACCTGATCCGGCGATTGCATCGTTTTTTACACCATATTCATGAAGAAAAGCCCGTGCCGCGAACCTTAGAAAGGCCATGGCGCAGGATCAAGCGCAATCTCTATCAGGCTCCCTTTATCTTTACGCCCTGGCCTGATCTTTATGCCTTGGCCGATTTGGCAAAATCAGAACGGGCCTGATCGCGCAGTTCCCGCCGCAAAACCTTACCCACCGGCGATTTGGGAAGCTCGGGCACGGTGATAAAATATTTGGGGCGTTTATAATTGGTCAAAGCCTCGGCGCAATGGCGGCGCAGGCTGTCCTCGATCACCTCATCCCCCGCCTGATCGGGGCTTTCGCGCAACACGATATAGGCCACCGCCGCTTCGCCGGCATGGGCATCCTCGATCCCCACCACGGCAGCTTCCAGCACATCGGGATGGCGGATCAGCACCTCTTCAAGCTCGAACGGATAGACATTGAAGCCCGAAATGATCAGCATATCTTTCTTGCGATCAATGATCGACAGGAACCCATCCGCATCCATCACCCCGATATCGCCGGTATGAAGCCAACCATCGCGCACGGTATCGGCCGTGGCATCCGCACGCCCCAGATAACCGCGCATCACCTGTGGCCCACGCACCAGCACCTCGCCCGGCTGGCCTGTGGGCTGCTCTTTGCCATCATCATCAATGATTTTGATCTCGGTGCCCGGAATGGGAATGCCCACCGTGCCCGGACGCGCCCGATCATCAAGGGGCGATGAGGTGACGATGCAGGTGCCTTCGGTGAGGCCATAGCCTTCATAGATGCGGCTGCCGGTCAGATCTTCCCAGCGCTTTCGGGTGCTTTGGGTCAGGGGAGCGGCACCGGAAAAGCACCAGCGCAGATTTCTGGGCGGATTTTCGGTGAACCATGGCTGCTTCAAAAGCTCGTTGAACAAGGTATTCACCCCCGGCAGCATGGTGATATCGAACTGCTCGAACGCCGTGCGCAGATTGCTCAGGGGTCGGGGATTGGGGGCCAGCACCACATGGGTGCCCATCCGCATGGCGTGCATCGAGCCGATGGCCAGCGCATAAACATGATAAAGCGGCAAAACCAGAAGGCTGGTTTCATCGCCCCTGCGCGCCGCCCGCAGATGATCGCCGGTAAAGCGATCCTGCTGGGTGATATTGGATAAAATATTGCGTTCGGTGATCTCCGCCCCTTTCGAGCGGCCCGTGGTGCCCCCGGTATATTGATAGATGGCACTGTCATCGATGGCCCGCTCTGCCCGCAAATCAGCCAGACCACGTCCCGCTTTTGCGGCCTTCATCTGCGCCGCCCGGCCCAGTTTCAAGGCCCGGGCCAAGGGGATGGAGGGATGATCCATCGGGGGGATGCGCTTTTGGATGCGGCGCAAAACAAAATCGATCAAAAGCCGCTTGGGCGCGGGGAAAAAATCCACCACCGAAAGCCGGATGACATGGCGCACGGCGCTGCCTTCCAAGGATTTTTGCAGCCGATCCCCAAAAAGATCGATGACAAACAAAGCCTTTGCCCCCGAATCGCGCAATTGAAAGCCCGCTTCCGCTGCGGTATAAAGGGGATTGATCCCGGTCAGAATCAATCCGGCGCGCAAAATGCCATAAGCGACCACGGGATAGCTGAGGATATTGGGGGATTGGATCGCCACCACATCACCCGGCGCAAGGCCCAGATGATCGCGCAGATAAAAGGCAATGGCCGCCGAATACCGGTCGATATCGGCATAGCTCAGGGTTGCCCGGGCGCCATTGGGCAGAATGCAGCTATAGGCCGGATTGGCGGCGTGGGTTGCAAAGATATCGGCGAGCATCGACGCCAGATTATCCGCCAGAAGATCATCGGGATGAAAAGCATCCGGCTCATAAAATTGATGCCAGGGTTGACGCGGCGTCGACATAAGGCGGCCCTCCAGTGACTGTCATCAGCCCCATCACGATAACCGCTGTCAGGCTTTTGGCATACCGCCCAAAGTGTGAGCCTTAAAGCCCGATGAGAAAAAATCAGGAGCCGGGCTGATCCAACTCAAAATTTAACACCGCCTCGGCTTCCGGGCTGCGGGTGGGGCGGCCCAGCTTCAGGGCGGGCTGATAGCGCCATTGCGATACGGCGGCAATCGCCGCAGGCTCGAAAACCCCCTGCGGTTCGGCTTCAACGATCTGAATATCCACAGGGATACCCTCTTCATTGATAATATATTCCAAAACCACCCGGCCCTCGATCCCCGAGGCCCGCGCCTGTTCGGGATAAACCGGGGCCACTTTATGAATTTGGATGGCATCGCGATTTTGAAAATGGGCGCAAGCCGCAAGGCCGAACACCATGATGAAAACCGGAATGACCCGGTAGAACAGGTTTCTCATCTCAAAAAATCCTCATAGGTAACTGAGTCTGGTTCAGCTACTAGCATAGTCCCGCCCAACTGTGGCAATCCGCACATGATAGGCCTTGTACCAAACCGCTCGCCCCCGTTTTTGCGCCGCCAGATGACGGGCATTTGTCTTCCAGGCTTTGGCCGATTGCTCGTCACGCCAATAGCTGATCGTCAGGCCGAACCCTTCGCCATCGCGGGCGGATTCAAGGCCCAGATAGCCCGGTTGTCCGGCCGCCAATCGGTCCATCTCATCAGCCATGGCCTGATAACCATCGTTATCGGCTTTTGTGCGCAGGCTGGTAAAAATCACCGCCACATAAGGCGGCTTTGGCGTTTGTGCAAAATGATTGTCAGGGCCGCCCATAGCCTCCGCCTCCGGGTGTTTCTATCACCAGCCTATCCCCTGCGTAAAGGCTTGCCTGTTCAACGGCGTCGAGCCTTTCCTCCTCGCCATCGGCACGGATGATCCTGCCCCGGCCTACGGCCCCATCCTGCCCGCCAGCCAGCCCGGGAGGTGCAATGGTACGATGCCCGGATAGCAGGTTCATCTCCATATCTTCAAGAAAGAGGATCGAGCGTAAGGCTCCCGCGCCGCCGGGCCACAGGCTTTGGCTATCCTTTTGTTCGCGGATACTGAAACTGTCGATCCGCACGGGCAGGCGCTTTTCCAGAATCTCGACATCGGTCATGCGGGAATTGGTCATATGGGTTTGCACTGCCGAAGCACCGGCAAAGCCATTCCCGGCCCCGGCCCCACCGCAGATGGTTTCATAATATTGATGGCGGGCATTGCCAAAGGTCAGATTGTTCATCGTGCCCTGGGATGCCGCCAAAGCGCCGGTGGCCAGAAACAGGGCATTGGTGATCGCCTGGCTGGTTTCCACATTGCCCGCCACCACCGCCGCAGGGAAAGCCGGATCAAGCAGGCAGCCTTCGGGGATGATCAGCCGCAAAGGTTTCAAACAGCCATCATTGAGCGGAATATCCGCCCCCACCAGACAGCGAAACACATAAAGCACGGCGGCCCGGGTAATGGCCTTGGGGGCATTGAAATTCCCCTCATGGCGGCCCGATGTGCCGGTGAAATCGATCACGGCGGTGCGCGCCTGCCGA
>BAYV01000085.1 GCA_000710935.1 Iodidimonas nitroreducens
ATTGGGGGCAGATATCCTTTCCACCACCATCGCCCCTACCCTAGAAAGCTTGAGCAAACTAGGGCTAATCGCTGTAATCAGGACTTTTTTAAACTATTTTCTTGGTAAAGAACTGGAATCGGAAATCAGAATGGAAATTGAACAGGAAAGACAGGAACATGGCCGTTAACCATTGAGCCATGGCGATCGCCTTTTCCTCGCCCAACTCCAGTCACCAGATCATCTCGT
>BAYV01000084.1 GCA_000710935.1 Iodidimonas nitroreducens
ACGGCATACGAGATGATCTGGTGACTGGAGTTGATGGGATTGTGGAAAACTGATTGCTGTAAATTTGAAAGGTTTGATAGTATGGATCCGCATCTTCCCGGATGGCCTGGTTTTGGGCTTTGACGAGATCAACTTTTTGCCCGACTACTGTAATAACCCCGTTGTCTACCACCGCCCGAGGTTCTAAATCCCCCACTTGATCCGCTGTCAGGGCCTGGGGGGCTTCGAGC
>BAYV01000083.1 GCA_000710935.1 Iodidimonas nitroreducens
ATGATCTGGTGACTGGAGTTCATTCAACTGCTTAATGGAATCCTGGACATTTTTCACCAACAAAGTTTCGGTTAATTCCACTTCCAATTGTTGGGGACTGACATCATACTTATGGGTGCCGAGCCGCAAAATGCAAATTAGGTCTTCTCCATGGAATTGTCGGGCAGAAATGTTGATTGCCACTTGTATCGGGTCCAGCCCTTGGTACTGCCATTGCTGACATTGACGTAAAACT
>BAYV01000082.1 GCA_000710935.1 Iodidimonas nitroreducens
GCATACGAGATGATCTGGTGACTGGAGTTCATTACCTATTTATCCCTGGTGGTGGGGGAGTTGGTGCCTAAGCGCATTGCCCTCAGCCATCCGGAACACATTGCCTGTGGAGTGGCCCCGGCGATGCATTTAGTAGCCCAGTTGACAGCGCCCCTAGTTTATCTTTTGGGGGTCTCCACCGATGCAGTACTACGGCTATTTGGTATTACCAGTAAGGAAGCTAGCCCGATCGCG
>BAYV01000081.1 GCA_000710935.1 Iodidimonas nitroreducens
ATGATCTGGTGACTGGAGTTCTCATAAACAATATTTTCTGCTATTCAGTCAGCATATGGATATAAATAATCAGAAATACATAGGGAATGATATCTGTACTCTGGGCATGGGATCCCAACAAGCCGGCCATGTCCTGGTCTAAAATTCGCATGGTCGGCAACTGTCTAAAATCTTCTTTTTGCCATTGTTGCTGGAGTTGTTTCGCCTGAACTCGGTCAAAATTAGTACCGAAGATAATTGCTAATTTAC
>BAYV01000080.1 GCA_000710935.1 Iodidimonas nitroreducens
GTGAATGGTGCCGGAAAATTCCTGCGCAGGATCAAAGCCCCCACCCACGCTATCCTGTTCCTGGCCCAAAGTGAGCGTGCCGCCCGAGGTGATCGGCGTGCCATTGCGGGCAAGGCCGATGCCTGCCAGATCGCCATCCACAAAAACCGCGATTTCCCGGCTATTGCTGTCAAAGCTCACCGAAAGATGATGAACAGCCCCATCAAATAAACGGCCCATATCGATATCGAGAACCGTTTCCTGACCATTGACATAGACCCCGAGCTTGCCATCAGAGCGCGCAAAGATCAGAAATTCATTATCGCTGCCCGCCACATTATAAGAGGCGAGCACGGTGCCATTGGTCTCGCCCGGCTGCGGTGGCTCGGTCGAGGAAAAAGACAATTGCACCGTCAGCGCATCGCCTGCCAGATCCACATCAGAAAACAGTGCC
>BAYV01000079.1 GCA_000710935.1 Iodidimonas nitroreducens
GGCATACGAGATGATCTGGTGACTGGAGTTCCAGACTACGGGGTAGATGGTATTGAAATTTAGATCCGCTAGGAGGTTAATGGATTCAGTGGTGCGGTTCTGGTCTAAAAAATGAACGGTGTCATTATTGGTGATCCAAACTCCACGGATTTCTGGAAAGGCATTTTGGGCTTGGACTTGGTTGAATAAGGAAAAGGGATGGACGATCGCCAAACTGATTAATAAACCTAGAACAAGATTGTGGAGGAATG
>BAYV01000078.1 GCA_000710935.1 Iodidimonas nitroreducens
TGATCTGGTGACTGGAGTTCTAGTAATAGCCGTTGCCCCACGACCCCCATTTTTTTGCGGATAAGTTCAGGATTGGCTTGTTTGAATTGCAAGGCTGTTGAGACGCCCCTAGTGGTAAACCACTTCTCTAACCGTCGTCCAATGCCCCAAATATCGGCGATCGGCATCGTTGCCAAAATAGTATCAGCCGCTTCTGCTTTGTCTAAACAAAATGTTCCAGCCCCGGATTGTTTTGCCACATCAGTTGC
>BAYV01000077.1 GCA_000710935.1 Iodidimonas nitroreducens
AATCAAAGAGGGGGCGGGGCAAGTTATGATCTCGAACCCATTTTGGCGATCGCCGCTGAGCAAAAAGCCAAGGAAAGCGAACGAACTGTACTGCAAAGTCGTAGCAATGAAATCGGCAAATTAATTGGCCAAAAAATTGGTCAGGGAGCCGATCCTAAAGGGGAAGAAATTCAAACTTTACGGGAAGAAGGTAATAGTTTAAAAATCCAGTTAGCAGATTTAGAACTCCAGTCACCAGATCATCTCGTATTC
>BAYV01000076.1 GCA_000710935.1 Iodidimonas nitroreducens
TCTGGTGACTGGAGTTCATCGGTGATGCCCCGACAAAAGCTGACTAAATCTAGGGGTTGAGGCTCAAACGGTAAATATTTAGTTTCCGCCCGGTTAATGGTGAGTACATCGTCTAATAGTTCCACCATGTGGTGAACACTTTCCTCGATGCGCTCCAGATGTTGGCCACGTCTTTGGCCATCTAACTTAGGCCAATATTTTTTCAAAATGCCAGTGGAGGAACTGATAATTGCCAGGGGGGTACGAAATTCATGGGA
>BAYV01000075.1 GCA_000710935.1 Iodidimonas nitroreducens
ACAAAGCAGCGGCAATTGGCGGTCTCATCAAAAGGGCCTTCGGGGTCAGAGGGCAGAAAGAGACGCGCGCCATTCACATCAAACACCGCATCGATATCCACCCGCACCCCGTCCATCGCCGCATGGCTCGACCGCACATCGCCATCCTTGCGGGTGCGCCAGATCTTGTGGGTCTTCCCCGATGCCTTCGCCACCTCGAAATCCCGTTCCAGATCGGCAAAGCGCGCCGCCCGCGTGGCCCCCACCGCCTGCCCCTTCATTTGGCGGGCAGCGGAGG
>BAYV01000074.1 GCA_000710935.1 Iodidimonas nitroreducens
ATGATCTGGTGACTGGAGTTCCACATCATCCCCCATGCTATCACTTCAAGACAACTACTTGTATCTCTCTAAGCTAGGTGAATTTAAGCAATTGCAGGGGGGAATTGCCGGTTTTTTCTTGGAACAAAGTGCGGCTCTCTGGGATGCTTTGCTAAGTTTTCAAAATACCCATGGTATCCATGGCAATATGCTGGAAATTGGAGTTTACAAAGGTCTGTCAGCTTTGATGTCCTCCCTTCACCTTAAAGAAACAGAAAAATT
>BAYV01000073.1 GCA_000710935.1 Iodidimonas nitroreducens
CATACGAGATGATCTGGTGACTGGAGTTCTTCCTTGGTTTGTGCCAGGGATTGTTGTAACCGGAGGGCCATACCATTGATGGCTTTGGCAAGCTGCTGAATTTCGGCAATGGCCACTGGTTGTGTTATGGTGCCGTGGGAAGTGCCTTGGGCTAAATTTTGACTGGTAGTAACTAGTTTTCGTAGGGGTTCAATGACTAAACGAGCAATGTAGAGACTAGTCAGGGCGGGAATTAAAAAAATGATAATGCCCAGAACTA
>BAYV01000072.1 GCA_000710935.1 Iodidimonas nitroreducens
AGCATCTCGATGGCGTGAGCCATGACCGAATTAAACGTTACCTACAGGGAGTAAAACTGACTCCTCTCAACGGGTTGGACGGTTGCTCAAGCCAAAGTGCTGACAAACCGCTCTAACTCGGCCAAACCCTGTTTAATGGTGTCCATATCGGTAGCGTAGGAAAAACGCACACAGTCATCGGCTCCAAACGCCGCTCCAGGAATCACCGCCACCTGGTGGGATTCTAATAATCGGGCACTGAACTCCAGTCACCAGATCAG
>BAYV01000071.1 GCA_000710935.1 Iodidimonas nitroreducens
ATGATCTGGTGACTGGAGTTCCACCATTTTGTCCTCTAGCTGGGCGGTGCGTTCCCCCACTTGCTTTTCCAAATTGGTATTCAGCGTTTGCACCCGTTGGTAAAGCTGGGCCTGTTGAATGGCGATCGCCACTTGGGTGGCCAATTGTTCCAGTAAGCGCACCTCGGCCTTTTGCCAATGGCGGGGCTGTTGACAATGATGGACCACAATCATACCCAACCTGCCGTCCAACGTAGCGAGGGGAATGGCCAGCAAGCTT
>BAYV01000070.1 GCA_000710935.1 Iodidimonas nitroreducens
ATGATCTGGTGACTGGAGTTCATGCTCTCTATCAGAAATTAAAATCAGGGTTTAAATCAATCTAGTCAATTATTGAATTATTCTCTAAATTATTCACTCTTTTCACACCAGAATGCCCCTTGTCTCCCTAATTATTCGTTGTTACAACGAAGAAAAACACATTGGCCGCTTGCTCAGCGGCGTTATGCAGCAACAGGGCATCGACTACGAAATTATTATCGTGGACTCCGGCTCAACCGACGCCACCGTCAGCATTGCCCAACGCTATCCCATTCAACTCATCAGCATCGAC
>BAYV01000069.1 GCA_000710935.1 Iodidimonas nitroreducens
CGAGATGATCTGGTGACTGGAGTTCTCCTGCTGCTTGACGGTATCAGCAGTAATGGAACGCACCAAAGTGTTAATCCGATTAGACACCTCAATAATATCCTCCAGGGCCCGTTTCGACTGTTCCGACTTGTCAGTTACGTCGATTACCTGTTGGATACCTTCTTCCATGGCGGTCATTACGGAGCCGGTTTCACTCTGAATTTGCAAAACGATTTGCTCAATTTCCTTCAACGACTTAGCAGAACGATCCGCCAACTGTCGCACCTC
>BAYV01000068.1 GCA_000710935.1 Iodidimonas nitroreducens
GAGGGTGGTAAATACCATAGTTTTCCAGCGATTGGGGGAAAGTCCGCCCTCTAAATGGTTGGGGGTATAGTTGTAGGCCCACACCATCAGCACAATGGTCACAATGGCCAATATCAAACCTTGACGAACCATATAAGAACCCAAACCCCGGGCAAATATGCTTTCCTGGGGGTCTTTGGGGGACTGTTGCATAACGGTTGCTTTGCCTGGTTCCACGGCCAGGGCTAAAGCGGGAACTCCAGTCACCAGATCATCTCGTATGCC
>BAYV01000067.1 GCA_000710935.1 Iodidimonas nitroreducens
TGGACGCAAAGGCGCGAAGAAAGGATGACAAACCTATACCGCTCTCCGTCTTGACCAGGGCAAAACTACGTTAATTCCTCAATCATTTTTGTGATGCATTAACACTATGATCATTGGCGCAGGTACGATCCAATAGAAATTATGAGTTTATGCGGTTTTAAAATCTAATTACCTAATTAAGGTTTTGCACTGGTGGTGTCAACTACTCCGAGCAATTGTCCTCCTACGGTGAACATATCCAGCGGAAGAACTCCAGTCACCAGATCATCTCGTATG
>BAYV01000066.1 GCA_000710935.1 Iodidimonas nitroreducens
GGCATACGAGATGATCTGGTGACTGGAGTTCGGAGGGAGAATTTGATCTATTTGCCCACGAAGTAGAAGACGGCCAGGATTGCCTAGATTGGGTTTCTAAGCTACCCCAATGTGAAGGTTCTGTGGCCACCTATGGTTTTTCTTACCAGGGCATGACCCAACTGTATGCTGCTGCCAACCACCATCCGAGTTTGAAAACCATTTGCCCGGCCATGATCGCCTGGGATTTATATCAAGATTGGGCCCATGAAAATGGGGCTTTTTGTCTGC
>BAYV01000065.1 GCA_000710935.1 Iodidimonas nitroreducens
CAGCAGTTTGACCATTTGGAGGAGCAGACCCATGGCCGGTCGAGAGAACTGGGTAAAGAAGATGAGGTTTATTTTGGTGTTCACCAAAAAATGCTCACCGCCCAGAAAAAAGAACCTATCCCCGGGGCCCAGTGGACAGGCATTGTCAGCACCATTGGTTGTGAAATGCTAAACAAAGGCCTGGTAGAAGGGGTGGTCTGTGTGCAAAATACCCCCGAAGATCGTTTCCAGCCCCAGGTGGTAATCGCCAGAACTCCAGTCACCAGATCATCTCGTATG
>BAYV01000064.1 GCA_000710935.1 Iodidimonas nitroreducens
GCGCTTGATATCCTCATAGCGCTTGCCTTCATACTTACCATCTCGCCAGTATTTTCCGCTATCAATCTTCCACCCCTCAATCATAGCCTCAATCTCAGACGGAAGATCGCCGGGAGCATAGGCGGGTGAATGATACCAGGCAAACAGCTCGCTTATCGCTGCCAACATGTCCAAGCTTGCTAACTCACTGACATTGCGTCGAACCCACCCATAAAGGATGGAGTTACACAATCCTCTATCATAGAGACCATGTTGGCTCGTCCTGATTCTAATTTCTTTATCCGGATAAAGAAGGTGATCGATATATGATTGATGGCCAGGGCAACCTGATTTCAAATAGTCCCGCGCAGTTTCTATATCTTTTAGAAAATATTCTTGAAGAATGCCCACCTGACTAAAAAAGTCGAGCGGCGCATATAAAATAATCGCTGTATTGAATCGCACCGTATGCGCGAGCATTCGTTCAGGGGTCAGCGGAC
>BAYV01000063.1 GCA_000710935.1 Iodidimonas nitroreducens
ATGATCTGGTGACTGGAGTTCGCTGGGGCGTAGTTGCTGTTTTAGTAGGGGTTTGCTTGGGCGTGATTATTGATTTAGCCGGAGTTCGCTGGGGCGTGATTGTTGGTTTAGTGGGAGCTTGTTGAGGAGGATGAGCCAGCTTACCAGAAATAATTGGTTTTATAGCTCTTATGGTTCGATTCAAAATTTCCCCCATATACAATGATGTGGCGGCGGTTTCCATTGCTCTACGACTTCCTTCTATGATGCTGTCTCCTCCTTGAGCCACATATTCTTTGGAGCTAATAATTGCCTGAGTTGGAATCAAAATAGG
>BAYV01000062.1 GCA_000710935.1 Iodidimonas nitroreducens
ATGATCTGGTGACTGGAGTTCTGGGCAACCGATCACGTTCAGCCACGGCTGGCCCTTGAGTGCGGACGCTTGGGAATCGCAGATGTTTTTTCTTGCCTCCCATGGCTACCGCTGTATTGCACATGATCGTCGTGGTCATGGACGATCAAGCCAACCATGGAATGGCAATGATATGGACACCTATGCTGACGATTTAGCAGAACTCTTCGAGGCTCTAGATCTAAAGGATGTGGTGATGATCGGTCACTCGACGGGTGGTGGAGAAGTGGCGCGTTTTATCGGACGACACGGCACTCAACGAGTATCCAAGGCGGTGTTGATGGGTGCAGT
>BAYV01000061.1 GCA_000710935.1 Iodidimonas nitroreducens
ATGGCTTGATCCTGAGCCTCCTTGATGCTTTCGATGTGAAATGGCCCCCGATTTGTGTCCGGTCAGACATAGAGTCCTTGGGTTTGTGCACTGCTACCCAACCTCGGACCGCTTGGGTCTGGAGTTTTCCACATTTCTCAGGGTCGGTGGGCTGGTTTCACCGGCTGAGTTTGCCAGCATGATTGGGAGGATATTCCCGATCGCACTCTCGTGGTCGATCTTCGTTATAGTGTCTACGCCAAGCCTCCAGCTTTTCGCAAGCATCTTGCAGCGACAAGAACTAATGGGCGTTCAGACATTCGCTGCGCAGCTTGCTGTTGAACGCCTCGGTGAATAAGTCTTGCTGATGGCAGTCAGAAGGCGATCCCAAACCCCGGCCTTGCGCCATCGGACAAACCGGTTATAGCAGGTGGTATAGGGACCATATCGCTCGGGAATATCAGCCCATGGCGAGCCCGTTCGAAAGCGCCACAGGATGCCGTTCAGAACCCGCCGGTCATCAACACGCGGCACACCGCGCGGCTT
>BAYV01000060.1 GCA_000710935.1 Iodidimonas nitroreducens
ACAGTTTGCGAAGCCAGCCAAGATGCGGGAGGTGGAGGCTGATCTGACCTTTGAGCTCCGTCGGATCAAGAAGGAACTGGCCCGCGTCACCGAGGAGCGTGACATCTTAAAAAAGGCCGCAACATACTTCGCGCGAGAGTCCCGTTGAAGTATGGTTTTATTCGGGCTCATCGATCGGAGTTTTCAGTTCGGGCGATGTGCCACGTGCTGATGGTCCATGTCAGCGGCTTTTACGCATGGCTCAAGAAACCGTTGAGCCGGCGCGCGCAGGAGGATAAGCGACAGACCGAACTGATCCGTCAGGCCTGGATGGACAGTGGCAAGGTCTATGGCTATCGCAAGCTCCGTGACGATCTGTGCGATCAGGGCGAACACTGCTGCGAAAACCGCGTGGCACGTCTGGCAAGTTTGGCGGGCATCACGGCCCAGATTGGCTATAAGCGCCGCTCTGGACGGTGTGGCGGCAAGCCAGCTGTGGTCGCTGACAATAGTCTGGATCGGCAGTTTAAGGTCGATGCGCCTGACCGGATCTGGGTCACGGATATCACCTACATCAAAACCCATGAGGGCTGGCTTTACCTTTCCGTCGTCATCGATCTGTTCTCAAGGCGTGTTGTCGGCTGGTCGGCTCAGTCGCGGATGACGACCGACTTGGCACTGCAGGCGCTACTGGCCGCTGTCTGGCGTCGCAAACCCCAGCACCGGGTCATGATCCATTCCGATCAAGGTGCGCAGTTCACCAGCCGTGAGTGGCAAATATTTCTCAGCCAGCACAATCTGGATGCCAGCATGAGCCGACGTGGGAACTGCCATGATAATGCGGTCGCCGAGAGCTTCTTTCAACTCCTGAAGCGAGAACGGATCAGGCGCCGCACATATCCCACACGCGATGCCGCAAGGCAGGACCTGTTCGAATATATCGAGATGTTCTACAACCCAAAACGCAAGCATACAAACAACGGCATGTTGTCGCCCGTTGACTTCGAAGCCAGACAGCAGAAACTGAAAGAGGCAGGTGTCTAGGCCGTAGACTCATAAAATCTAAGCCAAATACGGATTGAAGCGAGTTTGATTGCGGCCAGGAAG
>BAYV01000059.1 GCA_000710935.1 Iodidimonas nitroreducens
AGACGGCATACGAGATGATCTGGTGACTGGAGTATTGGCGCATTCGGAGACATCGACCTTAATGCATCCCTCGAAAGAACCGCTATCGGTGGCGATGACACCATCACAACCAAGCAGGGTGATAACGGGATTGTCTTTCCTATTGGTCAGGTTGCCATAGATAACTTCTTGGTTGGCGATTTAGCTGCAGCCGTTGACGGGGTTGGTAACGACATATTCTTGACTGAGACTCTGACCGTCATTGGTGGTGATGACACCATGACTGGTGCCGATGGACTAGATGTCATCGTTGGTGATGTCGGACTGTTTGGTTTCGAGTTCAACGACAGTGAAATTAACTTGAC
>BAYV01000058.1 GCA_000710935.1 Iodidimonas nitroreducens
GCATACGAGATGATCTGGTGACTGGAGTTCATGGTGATAATGCGGGTCACATCCCCCTGGAGCACAATGTTGTAGCCCTCTGGGTAAATGCGCAGTTCATTTAATTGTTCATGGAGTTCCGTGACGGTGGCTGTCTCCCCATTGATGTAATAGTTGGAGGAATAATTGCCCCCTTTGGTCACCTTCAGGCGACGGGTAACAGTCCATTCCTTAGAAATTTTTGCTCCGTTGCCGTTGCCATTATGGTTAGCCCCTGGCTCGGATAGGTTTTCCCCATCATGCAATTCAAAGGTGACTGACACACTAGCTTCGGAACTGCCCCGGTTCCCAG
>BAYV01000057.1 GCA_000710935.1 Iodidimonas nitroreducens
ATGATCTGGTGACTGGAGTTAATGCACCTCCTGGTTGCAAAAACAATACGTTGCTTTTGCCTGTTGGTTTTCCCAACTAAGGTTGGGGTAGATAATCAATTGGCAAAGATAAGAGAAGGACAGGGTAAAGGTTAGATATAAGCAAACCAATTATTCAGCGTCCTGACCACCGAGCACCAGCAATTTAACCGTTATCACTTGACTCCTCAGCCGTGACCATTCCCGAAAAGTTGCGGCTTTTTGACGATCATAGGCAGAGATTTGGTTAAGGTAACGTTCACTGTCTCCTTCCCCAAAGCGGTAGGAAACCTTGGCAATTTCGAGGCGTTGCTTGTCCCGTTTGGCAATTTCCTGCTCAA
>BAYV01000056.1 GCA_000710935.1 Iodidimonas nitroreducens
ATGATCTGGTGACTGGAGTTCTAACAAGCTTTCTCCTGTTCCCGCAGGAGCAAAGACTAACCGTTGGGTTAGTAGTTTAAGATAAGCCGTTTTGATGGCGGCATTTCCCACTTCTCAATTGTTGTTGTTGACTTTTTTCTCTGGAGGAAATCCACCATGTCTCATTTCAGCACTCTCCGTACTAAGATCACGAACGCTGAAGTTTTAACATCTTCCCTCAATGACCTCGGTATCACCACCAAGACCGAAGCTGATGTGCGGGGCTACAATGGCCAACGCATCCGGGCTGACATTGTAGCCGTTTTGGATGGTGACTACGATTTAGGCTGGTCCCGCAACAGTGATGGTTCCTTCGACTTGATCGCTGATCTTTGGGGTGTGGCTAAAAAGCATAATCAGACTGAGTTGATCAATTCCATCAACCAGAAGTATGCCGTTAACCAAACGGCTTATCTTAAACTACTACCCC
>BAYV01000055.1 GCA_000710935.1 Iodidimonas nitroreducens
GCGCTTGATATCCTCATAGCGCTTGCCTTCATATTGAACCTTAGCCCAATGATCTGCGCTGTCATAATCTCGACCAGAGATCATATCTTCCACCTCTTGCGGAAGGGTGCCTGAGATATACTCAGAAGAATGATACCAGGCGAACAACTCGCCAATGGCTGCAGCAGGGCCAAATCCCGCAACTTCACTGACATCGCGACGCAGCCAGCCATACAAAATCTCGTGACGCTCATCCCAATCGTAAATGTAAATATCAAGATTATTCTGATGTACTTTCCGATTGGAAATTTTTAGTACGTCCTTTACATACGCTCTATATATTGGGCATCTTGCATCGTAATATTTTTGAGCAACATCCTCAAATTGCAATATATAAAAATCCAATTCGAAGCTCAGTTTAGAATAATAGATAGCATATATTATATTCCCAGTATTGAACCGCACCCTATGCGCGAGCATTCGTTCAGGGGTCAGCGGAC
>BAYV01000054.1 GCA_000710935.1 Iodidimonas nitroreducens
TGAAGACCCCCCATTAAAAATGGGGGGATTACCTCATCAACACGCGGCACACCGCGCGGCTTGTTCGGCAATTTTTCTTATCATTATCTTATAAGAGTCGGGAAACGCCTGTTTTCTGCAAACGATGTCCCCGTAATCCGATGCTACCCGAGTTCTTGTCGTGAAAGGCATTGACGACGCATGACCATTTGGCGCTCATAACTCCGTCGATTCCCCGCCCCAGATCCCATATGACGGCGTCGCCATTCTCTAGTTGCGCTCTTACAAAGCGGTCGTGCAAATCGCCTTGCGAGCGGCGGGAACACTGGGCCAGATGCAGAGGAATCGATCCGATCGTGTTTCTCCAGCGGTTTTCAAGATCGGAACGCTGATCGCCATTGGTTTCTGCCATTCGCTTATCGACCGAGTCCGCATCGAAGGCCACTATCTGGACTTCATCAAGCTTCGCAGCGAGTTCAGAGAACCGGCTGACGAAATTTAGCAGGCGTCCCCGAGCCTGCTTGTTCGCACAGCAGTAGGGATCCTGAATTTCAAGGCGGTCGATTCTGGCTTCGCGGACGAATTGCTCAAAGATCGTCCAGTCGCGCGGCCCATGTTGTTCGTAAACCACTCGCTGAACACTGGGTGTGAACCGCCCCGGGATTGCCGGAGGCTCCAACT
>BAYV01000053.1 GCA_000710935.1 Iodidimonas nitroreducens
GGATGATGGCAATGGCGGGGTGGATAGCGCCACGGTCACCATTACTGTCACCGGCACCAATGATGCGCCGTTGGCCAGCCCCGCCAGCAACAGCGCCATTGAAGATGGCGCGGCGGTCAGCGGCCAATTGGTGGCGAGCGATTTGGATACCAATGATCAACTGACCTTCAGCCTTATCAATGGGCCTGCCGAAGGGGTAGCGACCGTCAATACCGATGGCAGCTATCGCTTTGATCCGGGCAATGGCTTCCAGGATTTGGCCGAGGGGGAAACCCGCGATGTGCAGTTCACCTATCAGGTGGATGATGGCAATGGCGGGGTGGATATATCCACCGTCACCATTACCGTCACCGGCACATCTGACGGGCCGGTGGCGATCCCCGGTACTTTTGTGGCTGAGGAAGATGGCCCGCCAATCACCGGGCAGCTTGATGCCGCCAGTTTTGAAAGCGATACACTGAGTTTCAGCCTGCTCGATGGGCCGGATGAAGGCTCGGTGGTCGTGAATGCGGATGGCAGTTTCAGCTTTGATCCCGGTGCTGATTTCCAGGATTTAGGGGTGGGCGATAGCCGCACCGTCAGCTTCAGCTATCAAGTGGATGATGGCAAGGGCGGGGTGGATACCCAATCGGTGGATATTGTCGTCACCGGCACCAATGATGCTCCCCTTATTTTTCTGGGTGAGGCTGAAGGCGGTGGTGGTCTTTCCTTGAATGAAAATGGCCGCACGGGCGATGTGGCACTGTTTTCTGATGTGGATCTGGCAGGCGA
>BAYV01000052.1 GCA_000710935.1 Iodidimonas nitroreducens
GCAACGCTTTGGGAATCCCGTTTATGAGTTTACAGCCTACATTATTGTGGGTAAGGAGGCCATCTTCTTAGACAGGTCCGACGCACGCAAATTCGTGTACCTTTTTAGAGATTTCAGATCGGCATGGCCAGTGACCGCCGCCACCTCCATAATGCCCCAGCCCCCTTCAAAAAGCCGGGACGTAGCTTCGTGGCGGAGATCGTGGAAATTTACATGCTCAAGGTTGGCACGCAGACGGGCGCGCTGGAAGACACTCTTTAATCCTTCAGCACTGAGCGGAATTACATCAGAGCCCGACCTCTCAGCCTTCAACTGCTCCCACCGCAGTCTGAGACCGAGCAGGACGCCAAGCGCGCGGGGCGACAGTGGTACAGAGCGGGGTTTCCCTGTTTTCGTGTTCGGCAGATAGACAGTGCGGTCAACAAAATCGACGCGCTCCCATTTCAGCGCTAACAACTCGCCACGCCGCATCGCAGTTTCCACTGCCAGGACAACGGACGCCGCCACTAACGGCGTATTCGCGAGTTCTTGGATTAGTCGGGCCTCCTCATCTCGAGAAATCCTGACATC
>BAYV01000051.1 GCA_000710935.1 Iodidimonas nitroreducens
GCGAGATGACTGTGATAGGTCGACGGGGCAATTTGGACCTGTCGCGGTTTGGTGCCGCTCCTTTGATAGCGTAATGTGCAGCAAAGGAGATAACTCATGGGCACAGGAAGAACGGAAGAATTTCGCAAGGATGCGGTGCGGATCGCGCTGACCAGTGGGCTTTCACGACAGCAGGTTGCGGATGATTTGGGCGTTGGAAAATCGACGCTGAACAAGTGGGTGACGGCGCATCGAGATACGGACGTGGTCTTGTCCGAAGATCGCGAGCTTGCGCGTGAGAACGAACGGCTTCGGCACGAAAACCGCATTCTGAAGGAGGAGAGGGACATCCTAAAAAAAGCCACCCAGTTCTTCGCGAGCCAAAAGCCGTGAGGTTTTGGTTTATCGAAGAACAGCGTGGGGCGTTCCCAACGGATCGGCTGTGCCGGGTGATGAACGTCAGCCCTCGCGGCTTGCGGGCCTTTCGCAGCCGCCCAGCCAGCCGCAGGCAGCGCATGGATATGGTGGTTCTGGCGCACATCAAAGAGCAGTCGCGCCTGAGCCTTGGCAGCTATGGCCGGCCACAAATGACCGAGGAGCTTAAGGAGGTCGGTGTCGATGTGGGGCATCGGCGTGTTGGACGGCTGATGCGTGAAAATGGAATCGTTGTTGAAAGAACACGGAAATTCAAGGCGACAACGGACAGCGATCATAGGGTAATCCCCCCATTTTTAATGGGGGGTCTTC
>BAYV01000050.1 GCA_000710935.1 Iodidimonas nitroreducens
GCAACGCTTTGGGAATCCCGTTTATGAGTTTACGGCTTAGTATTCAAATGAAGAACTGAATATCATGGAAGGTCAAGACGTGCCCCATCCTGACCCCTATCGGCCATAATGATCGGCCAGGCGCTCGATGTCGCTTTCCATCAGGCGGTCGCCCAACTGCACTTCGATGAAGATCAAAGCGGTGGTTCCGGGATTGCCGATGCGATGGATCATTCCCACGGGAATATCCACCGATTGGCCGGTGCCAAGCCGAATTTGCCGATCATTGAGCCAGATATCGGCCACCCCGCTTGCAATCAGCCAGTGTTCGGCGCGGTATTGGTGGCGTTGTTTTGACAGCATTTCCCCCGGGGATACTTCGATCCGCTTGATCACAAAGCTTGCGCCCACATCCAGAACGGTCCAGCGGCCCCAGGGGCGTTCTTCGCTTTCCCCGCTATGATAGCCATCGCTGATGACCTTTTTTGCTTTATCGTCATGGTTTTGGCTCATGCGTTCACCTCTTCTCAAAAGGGGCGTGCCTGGCGCTATGGGGATTGACGAGAATGGCGCGAAAATCATTCACATTGGTGCGGGTTGGCCCGGTAATGATCAGATCACCTAAAGCTTTGAAAAGCGGATAGCTGTCATGCTGCCTCAGGCTTTCGGCAGGATCGAGACCAAGGGCCATCGCCCGCTCAAGGCTTTGGGGGTTGATGAACCCCCCGGCATGATCCCCCTTGCCATCGATGCCATCGCTATCGCAGGCGAGGGCGTAAATGCCCGGCGCGCCTTTGAGTTCCAGCATCATCCCCAGCAGATATTCCAGATTGGGCCCGCCCGCGCCGCCACCGCTGGATTGATTGAATTGAACGGTTGTTTCGCCCCCGGAAAGAATAAGCGCGGGGGTCTTCAGATCTTGCAGTTTCAAGGCCAGCCGCGCATGATCCTGACCGAGTTCAGCGGACGCGCCTTCCAGCCGATCCCCCAGATCCATCACATCAAACCCCATGGTGCGGGCGCTTTTGCGGGCGGCAGACAGGCAATCGGCAGCCCGGGCAGCCATGATAATGCGATGCGGGCAGGGGGCGGATTTCGGGGTTTCCGCCTCTGCCCGGCCCAGAAGATCGAGGATTTCCTCAATATCCGGCGCGCCCCAGCGTTCGATGATCGCCCGCGCCTTGGTGGCTCGGCTTGGATCGGGGATCGTGGGGCCAGAGGCAACAAGGGCAGGGTCATCCCCCGGAACATCGGATATCACTAAAGTCAGGGCTTCGCCGACATGGCGGGCAGCCTCCAGCAAACGCCCGCCCTTGATGGCAGAGACATGTTTGCGCACGATATTGATGTCGGAAATGGGGGCGCCACACAGCACCAGATGGCGCATCAGGGCACGCTTTTTTTCGAAATCCAGCCCCGGCATGGGGAGAGACAGCACCGATGATCCGCCGCCGGATGCCAGAAAGATCAGCCGATCATCGGGCCCGGCGCTTGATGCCAGCGCCAGCATGTCGCGCGCGGCTTTCATGCTCATCTCATCGGGCACCGGATGGGCTGCTTCGATCACGGGAATGCCGGGGATTTTTTCGCCGACACCATGGCCATAGCGGGTAACAACCAACCCTTCCACCCGTCCCGGCACAGTTTGGGAAACGATGTGCGCCATGGCGGCAGCCGCCTTACCCGCGCCAAGCACCAGTGTTCGCCCGATTGCGGGGCTTTTGGGCAGATGCTGCGGCAGGCAGTGATGCGCGGCAACCGAGGCCACGGCGCTTTTGAACAGATGCTCCAGCAGGGAGCGCGGGCTCATGGGATTTTGCGGGCTATTGGGCGGCATGGTTACAAAGCCTTCGCAGCAGTTGCTTCAGGGGATAATGTCAGGGCCGTCCACAGGCTTTCAAAGCCGATAATAACCCCAAGGATGACGCCAAAGGCGATGAGCAGGATGATGGTTTCACGCCAGGGCGCGATCAGTGTCGGTTCCTCACGGCTGGCTCGGGCAAAACCTGCGAAAGCGGGCCGACGTTGATCAATGATCAGACTGACGCCAATGGCAACGCCAAGCGTTATGAGAAGGCCGGTGACATTCCACCAGAACCAGAAAAGCTGTGGAACGAACAGCCAGAGATACAGATTGCCCCCCACACCGGCCATCAAGCCCCAATTGGCCCCCCGGGCGCTGATATCGCGCAGCATGATCGCCAGCAGGAAGGTGGCAAGGATGGGGCCGTAAAACAAAGAGCCAACCTTGTTGATCGCCTCGATCACGGTATCGGCGATGGCCCCACCGAAAAAGGAAAAGCCCAAAATCACCAGGGCCCAGAGCATCGCTGAAATGCGGGAAAGCAGCACATAATGCCGCTCGCTCAGGCTATCGCCGCGCAGCAGTGCAATGTCTTCCGTGGTCACCGCCGAAAGGGAATTGATGACCGAACTGAGCGAGGACATGGCCGATGACAGGATGGCGACAACCAAAAGCCCGATCAGCCCATGGGGCAAATAGGTGAGGATGAAGCGCGGGATCATGACATCGGGGGTGGCCGCAATTTCGGATACCGGAAGATCGGGTGACAGCATCACAAGAGCGCCGATCAAAAGCCCCATTACACAATAGAGCAAAACCATGGGGAAGCGTAACAGCCCATTGGCGAGCAGGGTTTGGCGCATGGTACGGGCATCTTTTGCCGATAAGATGCGCTGCGCCTGTGTTTGATCGCAGCCATAATAAGAGGCATAAAGCACCAGGCCGCCAAACAACATAGGCAGAAAGCCGAATTCGTCACCATGGAGGCCTAAGCGTGCAAAGGATACGGCCGCAAACCGCGCGGGATCAAGCTGTTTGCCCACCGCGCTCAGCCCGCCAAGATGGTGAAGCGCAAAGGCAGCGCAGAGAAAAATCCCTAGAAAGATGATGCCCATCTGAATCGCATCGGCATACACAACGGCCTTCATCCCCCCCTGCAGGGAATAAAGAGCGGTGATCACCCCGATCATCAGCACCGCCCCCCAAAAGGGCAGACCCATCATGCTTTCAAGAATGAGGGCGATGGCATAGATGCTGATCCCCGTGCCGAAAGCGCGGCTGATTTGAAAAACGATACTGATCAAAAAGCGCGTGACATGATCGAAACGCTCTTCCAGAAATTCATAGATACTGACATGACCCGAAGCATAAAGCCGGGGCATGATCGTCCACATCAGAAAAATCATGGCGAGCGGCACAGCCAGTTCATAAGACAGCCAGATCATGCCGCCGCCATCACGGATGCCGACAAAAGCAGGCGCTGAAATGAAGCTGATGGCGGATAATTGGGTTGCCATGGTTGATAAGGCCAACGGAAACCAGCCAAGGCTGCGCCCGCCGAGGAAATAATCGCCCCGGCTGCTTTGTTGGCGGAAGTAAAAGCCCAAAAACAGCAGACCCACCAGATAAACGGCAATGATGCTGTAATCGATGCTGTTCATGCTTTGCCCGCCCAGAAAAGCCACATGGCAGCCGTCCAGGAAAATTGATCGCCCCCTGTGCCGCGTCCGCTGATCGGGCAAAAGGCTTCATAAAAGCCGGTATCGCGGATCAGTGCCGCTGTATCATGGCGCAGGCGTTCGGCCCATGCGCTTTCCCCTTCATCCAAAAGCCCCCGGGCGACCAGAAAGGTCACCACTGCCCAGCATGGCCCGCGCCAATAGCGCATGGGGTCAAAGGCCTCATGATCGGGGTCAAGACTTGGCAGCATCCAGTTGATTTTACGTTCGATCCGATCGAGATGTGCAATCAGGCTTTGTCTTTGTTTTTCAGTGCCAACACCTGCATAAAATGAGAGAAAAGAGGCGCTTGTGATCATCGCCGAGGAACGCCCATCGATCAGATCCCGCGAGCAGAAGGCCCCTGTTTCATCATTCCACAGCCAATCGATCCCGGCCCGGGATTTTTCGATCCATGCTTTTATTTCAGCACTATCCTGGCGGCGGCCCAAAGCTTCGGCCAGTGCCAGAAGATCGCGATTGGCCCGCAGCAGGATCATTGTCATCCCCACATCTGCCACCCGAAAAGGTCCGGTACGGGCGATGATATCATGATCCCAGCAGTGCTCCCGGCCAAATTGCACGATGGCCAGATAGCGGTCATAATCGAGCTTTGTCGGCCGCACATGGGGTTCGAGATGGCTGGTATCGCGGCGTTCATAGGGGCCGATGCCGGAAATATCCACGCGCGATGCCGGCTGATCCCATTCCGGGGAATTGTCACGCCCTGTTTCCCATGGATGGGTGGCAACCACCAGCCCACGACCTTCGGGATCGCGATAGCGGGCGAACCAGCGGTGCCATTTCAAAACTTTTGGATAAAGTGCGGCCATGCGCTTTGTTTCCCGCTCAGATTTGGGGCCGGAATCCCACAGCCAGCGGACCATCGATGCAGCAATGGGTGGCTGGGTGATCCCTGATGTTGCGGGGTTTTCATGGGCATCCCAAACCGATGCGCCGGGGAAATAGCCGCTATCATCTTGCCAGAAAACGATATGCGGCAGGAAGCCATCATCCCATTGCGCTGCAAACAACGTTTCAATTTCAAGCCAGGCGCGGTCGCGGTTAAAATTAGCAAAGCCCAAAGCCACAAAGGCCGAATCCCAATTCCATTGAAAAGGATAGACCCGGCCATTGGGCACCGTATAACCGCCCCGGTCATTGGTTTTCAGGATCGCGCGGGCGCTGTCATCAATGATTTGTGTGTCTTTTGAGGGTATGTGCATCATGCCTGCCTAGGGCCCTTTATTGGTGACATCATCTATGGGGAAAAATGGCCGACATCCGGTTCGTGCAAGATGCCGGCCAGTCACAGAGGCAAGGGGAGGTTGCTTCTGTTATCCGTTTAATAAAGTCTAGAAATCATAGGTGAGACGGACGCTGTAGCGGCGCGGCAGGATCGGCCGCCCAACGAAGAACGCTTCGCCCTCGCTTTGCCCCACACCCTGTCGCGGCGAGCCTTCCGTTACGCCATCGCTATCAAACAAATTGAAGACGCTAAAGCCGATGCGTGCGGTTTGCGCGCCCATTACGCTGAATGTATAGCCGGTATCGAGCCGGGCAATATTATGCGAGCCTAAGCGCACTGTATTAGAATCATTGGCAAAATTATTGCCGACAAAGGTTTGGAAGAAGGCAAAATCAAAGCGGTTGTCATCATAGATCACCCCGGTATTGAACAGAAGATTGGGCTGACGGCGCAGTTCATTGCCGATGAATTGCGCATTGCTGTCGAAATCGGTGAATTTGTGATCCTGAAACGTGACATTGCCATCAAGTCGCAGGGCATCGGTCAGATAAAAGCTGCCGGTGGCTTCAATCCCATAGGATCGCGTCGATTGGATCGAGGTCACTTCGGCAACACCACCCTGGCCGTCATTGACGAAATCAACGGAACGGCGATCATCCAATTCGGAATAAAACCCGGCGAGAGTACCAGAAAAACGCGGGCCATTATATTTCACCCCGGCTTCCGCCTGTTTGATGATTTCAGCTTTAAAGGTTTGTGGTTCGCCAAGGCTATTAAAGCTGACACTGCGGATTTCAGGAAAGAAAAAGCCGCGTGCGCCATTGGCATAAAGGCTGATATTATCCGTTAGTTTGTACAAAGCCCCAAGGGCCAGGGCCCATTCGCTTGTATCCACCTCGCCAATAGTGAAATCGCCATTGCCGAAAATCACGGATTGCAGATCGGGGGCGAGGCTTGGGTCGTCATTGACCTGGAAAGATTGCGATCCTTCGCGGCTGATATCGCCGAGAATTTTTTCAACCCGCAAGCCGATATCAAAGACCCAGCGATCCATTTCCATCTGATCGGCGATATAGCCGGCAAAGCGGGTGGCGGTATGCCGGTTATTGACGAAGCCTGCACCGGCATTGAGCAGGCCATTGCGTGAAACGGTGATATCATTGCCGTTTTCATCCTGAATGATCAGATTAACAAGATCAGGCCGATCATTGAATTCGGCAAGGAATGTGGTGGTGATATTTTCATCATCGGCTTCGGCGCGGGCAAAAAATCCACCCAAAGTGATTGAGTGATCAATGGCCCCGGTGAAAAGCGTTTTGGTGATATTCAATTCCGCCGTGAAATCTTCTGCCGGGCGGTTGCGATCAAGGATGCGATTGGCAAAAAGCAGGCTGCCAGGCGCTAGCGCCTGACCGCTTTTCTCGTTGGTGAAGCTGGCATTGGCAAGGCTTCCCAGCCCGCGCGCATCCAGAAAGCCCGAAAGGGTTTCCGGCAGATTGATAATCCCATCGCCATCGAGGAACAGATTGAATTCATGGGAATAGCGGGCATATTTGGTGCGGGCATTGATGCCCCAACCATTATCGAGATCTCTTTCAAAGGCCACCGTTACCGAGCCGCCCTCGGTGCTCGCCCCATCGCGGATGCTGGTTTCAAAAACACCATCAGGCGTTTGAAAATTAAGATTTGCTGCGGCATCGGTTTGTACTGTGTTGATGATCTTGCCGTCATTGCCGGTGGGGCGCTTTCTGTCGTCGCCAGTCAGCGGAAACGGCAGGAAGAATTGCACGCTGTCATCGATCCACTGGCCATAGATCGTGAAGGAACCGGAGTTATCTTCAAATTCGCGTTTGATATTGCCGCGCAGTTGAAAACCTTCCGAGGGAAGGCCGGATTTCAGCGGACCTTCATCATAGCGATAAAAGCCGGACAGGGCATAAAATGTGTTTGAATCCTTCCCGCCAAGCGGCCCGGATGTAGCAAAATCACCACGAAAACGGCCTTCATCCGCCCATTCGAGTTGAACCGTGCTTTCTGATTCTTCGCTGCCGGTTTTCGAGATATAGTTGATCAGCCCGGCCACAGAGCCCGCACCAAACAGATTTGAAACCCCGCCCCGCACGAATTCAAGGCGTTCGATCCCAAGGTCATTGCGGTAATAAACATCAAAGGCCGAACTGTTGAGGCCAAAGGAACTGAACACCGGCACGCCATCATATTGCAAAGGCGTGAACTGGAACTGACCCCCTGATGGCAAGCCCTTGATAAAGACATTGGCGGCAACCTCACCGCCGCCGCCTTCGGCCTTGATCGTGGGGATGGAGCGTAAAATATCGGCCTGACTGCTGGCCGAATAACGACGAATACCCTTTTCATCGAGGCTGGTGAGTGACAAGGGTGTGTTCAATCCGCTGCGCGCCCGGCTGGTGCCGGTGATAACGATTTCTTCCAACGCAGCGGCGCGACGCGGCTCGTTGCTCGCTTCATCTTCCGCAGCACGTTCAGCATCGTCACTTTGCTGGGCGAGAGTGGCGGTGGGGCTTGCGGCGACAAATGCAAGGATAGCGCAGGATTGCAGATATCTGTTCAGCTTGGATGTCATGTCGTCCTCCCAAATTGATCCGTTCCCAGTCTTTTCTTGGCGAGACATATGGGACGGTTGTTGTGCTCGGCGAATGGTGAGGCAGCCATGCCGCCGCCACCCATGGGCAAGGCGCGGATAGGGTGACAAGTCTGGCAAAAATTCCTGAACATTCAGATGCGACGATCATGAGAGAAGGGTGAAGATGGCTCTCAGATGATCCTTTGGGCCGACTTTAAGGGCGTCGATCCTGTCGCTCTCCGATCCGGAATTTTGCGCTTATGTCTATCGGCATTTTCATTGCCCGCGCTTTGTTGTGATTTTTATGGCATAGGTGAAACATACAATCAACCCGTTATGGGTAGAATTATGAGTTAAATAAATTTATGCAAAATGTCGATGTCTTGCCTGAAGGCTTGCATAGGGGGCAAAAGCTCGCATGATCGGGTTGAAACGGATAAGAAAAGATGCTTGGGCCAATATTGAAAAGAAAGGCGAGAGACATGCGCATCAGTCAGGAAATGCCAGCGTTGCCGCCATTTTTCGCGGACAATGGCATTTCGTCCATTTCGCAACGTGAAAAGGTCATTCTCGATCTGATCTTGCGTCATGATGGGCTGTCGCAGGCCGATATCGTGTTGCAATCGGGATTTGCCCAGCAAACCGTTTCGCGTTTGGTCAAGGGATTGACCGATGCCGGTATCCTGCGCGATGGCGAGCGGCAGGCGCAGGGGCGGCGCGGTCAGCCTGCGGTGATGATGCATGTGGTGCCGGACTTTGCCTATAGCTTTGGCATTGCCATGATGACCGATGCGCTTTCCGTGGTTTTGATGGATTTTTCCGGGGCTGTTTTGGAAGAAGAACACTGCGATATGCCGTCAATGTCGCGGCAGGCGGTTCTGGCGCAGCTTTCGCGCATGTTTGAAACCATTCGCGCCCGCCGTCCTATCGACCCCCGCCGCCTGTTTGGGATGGGGGTAGGGATTTCCGGCTATAATCTGGGTGGGCGTGCGCGATACAACACACCGCGTCAGCTTGATGATTGGGCTCTGGTCGATATCGACGATATTCTGATGGCGCAATTCGGGCTGCCGGTTTGGGTTGAAAATGATGGCAATGCAGCCGCCATCGGCGAAAGCCTTGTGGGGGTGGGGCGCAACTATGGATCTTTCGCCTATTTATATATCGCGGCGGGGATTGGCGGCGGCATTATCGTCGATCATCATCTGATGCGCGGAACCAATGGCAATGCCGGTGAAATCGGCCTGATTTTGCCCAGCCTGATCTATCCTCATCCCAATCTGGAACTTTTGCGGCAGATGATCAGCCGCAAAGGGGTGGCGGTCGATGGCTTATCGGATATGGTGCGCCGCTTTGATCCATCCTGGCCCGGCGTGGATGAATGGTTGTCGCGCACCCGCGATAGCCTGTCGATGATCGCCTCGGCTTTATCGGCGATCCTTGATCCCGAAGTGATTGTTCTGGGTGGGCGAATCCCGCGCGATCTGGCGCGTATGATGATCCCCCATATCGAAATTCACGATCACCGCAGGCGCGCCGAGCCGCGCCCCATGCCGCAGCTTGTGCTGGCGGAAAGTCCGGGGGATGCCTGCGCCATCGGGGCCGCCACCTTGCCCTTCAAGCGCTATTTCTTCGCCGGTTCGCGATGAAGGGCCTTTTGGCCTGCCGTTTAACGTTGACATTGCTCATGCCATATCCCCCAGCGGAGGTATCGCGCTGCGCTCCATTAAGCGGGCGCTGCCCACGTCATAAACGTACTCGACAAGCGTGCCCTCCTTAATCCGCTCGACCGCTTCATCGATCACAAACAGGGGCACAAGAAACCATTCCCGTGGGACAACGGGTCTGCCAAAGCGGTCTTTGATCTCGATATCAAGGCGTGCCTTATCGAAAACGCGATGGATCAGATTTTCAAGCTTGGTGCGATTGATGTTGTAAAGCTCGTAGGTCGCAACGATCTCGACATTCGCCATCAGGAAGGTGGGCTGAAGATGGGCGCCGGCGATCCGCTTTTCAACACTCATATTGGTAACGCCGATTTTGTGCACCAGATCACGGTTTTTGGCGACAAGAGGATGGTCGGATTTGCTGCGCAGGACATAGATCGTGCCGCTGGCCTCATCGCCGTCGATGGTGTGATCGGCAAAAAGCGGCCCGGCCACCGGGTTTGTGATACGTCTGCCCGCATCATCCTTGTTGAGCGCACGCTGAAGGGAACGCATGAGCATATTGCTCTCGGTGCCATTGTCGAAGATCACACGCAACCTAGCATCGGTGCGCCTTTGGTCGGTGAGTGTCAGTTCTCCCATCTCAGCGACATAGGCCTTCTGGCCGCCGACAATGAAGAAACGGCCCGGCTGGATTTCCGCCTTCATCTCGAAGGGCCGCGTCATCCTGATGCCGGACTCCAGTTCCTTTTGAACCTGCTCAAAAAGCGGCTTGAATTGACCGAAGTCTTTGCACGCCTCGCGGTTAGCGATCTCTTCGGCTGCGCGCTTTTCCGCGCTCGAACGCACATGCTTCAGCGCGGTGATCTCGGCTGTTTCGGCCACAACCCCAAGCTCCGCGAGCAGGGCATCATCATCAAGTGTCTCTGGGGCGGTCTGGGCGTCGGCATCAAAACTGCTTAGAATCCGCTGATGATCAAGCGGCTCAAGAAGCGTTTGGCATTCTTGCAGCGCGCGCAGGCGGTCGAGCCGCACGGCATAAAGCCGCTCGAAAATATCCCGGTCCTCGCCATGGCAAGGCGCATGCCCGTGCTTCCCAACAAAGCGTTGGATTTCCTCGAACCCGGCGATGATCCGCTCCTCACGCGGGGTGCGGCTGGCTGCCTTTTTGGTTTCGATCTCCACACCAAGCTCGGCAAGAAGGGCATCATCTTCATCCGTGAATTGCTTAGCCATTCGCCGCCTCTGCTTTCATGCGGGCGAGGAAGGCAACTCCTTCGGCCATCCGCTTTTCCCAGGCGTCCGAAGAGGTGATCAAGGGCAAGCGCCCGCGATCGTGCTTGAATTTCAGGGCGCGTCTGGCCAGTTCCCGGGCTTCTTCAAGGCTCAGGCTCAGCTTTTTGGCCGAGATGATCGCTGCCACCTGGCGAAGGCTTTCTTCGCTCATGGCCTTGGCAAGGATGGCATAGGCTTCGCCGAAGGGATTGATCTTGTCGATCAGATCGATATCCAAATCGCGCACATCCATTGCGAATTTACGAATGCCGTCGATCAGGGCCGTGTTGGCAGTTTCGCCATTTTCAGCAAGCACGATTTCCTTGGCCTTTTGGGTCAGGTTCAGGGCAGCAATGGCATGCTGGCGGACGGCCTCCTGATCCTCTTCACCCAGTTCGGGATATTTATCTTTGATGATCTTGCCCAGGCGAACCTGCGTCAGCTCTTGTGGCAGGGTTTCACCGCCAACATGCTCGCAGTCGAACAATCCGCGCTCGATGGCCGTTTTGTCCTGCACAAAGGCGGTGATGACCTCGTTCAGATCTTCGCGACAGATGCGCGCGGCTTCTTTGGATTTCGGTTCAACCAGCCCTTTGATTTCGATCTGGAACTGTCCGCTTTGCTCGTTAAAGCCTATATTGCACCGGGTTGGATCATAGCCGCCCTTGCCATAGTCATAGCCCTCGGTTGGGCCGTTATCCGCTCTTTTCGGCGAAAAATTGAAGCGCGGCGCCAGCACCTGTTCCATGAGAAGGCTGGCCGCAATCGCCTTCAATGTATCATTAACCGCTTCTGTCACCACCTCTGCACAGGCGTCGGGCTCGGCGATCAGATTGCTGAAACGCGTGCGGGTTTTGCCCGGGGCATCCCGTGTCGCCCGGCCGATGATCTGTACGATTTCGGTCAGGCTGGACCGGTAGCCGACGGTCAGCGCATGTTCGCACCAGATCCAGTCGAACCCTTCTTTCGCCATGCCCAGCGCGATGATGATATCCACATGATCGCGATTATGCTTCTGGCTTGCGTCTTTCAGTGCGGCGGAAACCCGGTCCCGATTGGCGGGGTTGTCATCAACCAGATCGGCAATCCGCAGCACGCGGCCCTCGGGTGTTTTGACAAGCTGGAAGCCGGTCACCGGGTCGGTGCCCTGCCAGTCGCCAAGCCTAGAAAAGATGTTCTCGACTTCCTTGATTTTGTCTTTCGTGCTCTCACGCGAATTGACACTGGGGATGTGGATGATGGTTTTCTCGTCCGGGTCCAGCACCTTCAGGATATGGTCAGCATAAGAGTCGGAATAGAAATAATAGCCGATATCGAGCGATTTGAGATATTCATAGCCATTGAGCTGCTCGTAATAGGTGTAGGTGACACTATCAAATTTTGCCTCATCTTCCGGCATCAGCACCGCTTCGGCATCGCCCCGGAAATAAGAGCCGGTCATGGCAAGGATATGCACGCGGTCGCGGGTGATCAGGTCAGCAAGCTGCGCGCCAAGTCTGTTATCTGGATTGCTTGAGACATGGTGGAACTCGTCCACGGCAATCAGCCGATCATCAAATGCCGCAACGCCAAACTGATCGACGGCAAAGCGAAACGTGGCGTGGGTGCAAACCAATATCCTGTCGTCGCTGGCCAGAAATGCCCCAACGGATTTGACCTTGCCCCCATTATCGGAACCGGGGGCATTGCACAGGTTCCATTTCGGCTCGACGTGCCAATCGGCCCAGAAACCGAATTGGGTCAGCGGCTCGTTATTGAAGCTCGCGCCGATGGATTTTTCCGGCACAACAATGATTGCCTGTTTGAGGCCCTGATTGTAGAGCTTATCAAGGGCAATGAACATCAGCGCGCGGGATTTGCCCGAGGCCGGCGGCGATTTGATCAGCAGATATGGCTCGCCGCGCTTCTCGAACGCGCGTTCCTGCATGGGACGCATGCCAAATTCGTTCGACTTGGTCGAAGCGCCTGTCTGGGCATAGGTCACGGAAACTGAGGGAACCTGAACCATAATCAAAACCCATGAAACAACATGTCGAGCGCGGCGGTGATCGCGTCGAATTTTGTGGATAAATCCCCGATCGGGGCGTTCAGAATACCAACCGGCACGGCGGCGATATATTGCGTCATCATCAGATGTGCTGTGCCGTCGATCTCGAACACCGGGTTCAAACGGCTGGCGGCCATTGGCGCGCATTCTTGCGGTAAAAGTGGCACCACTGCGCGCACATTCAGCCCCTCCAGCAGGTCGCTTTGCACATCCAGCAGATAGCCATTGCCTGCGGGATCAGGAAACAAGCCATATTGCGCCATCAGAACTGCCGATATTTTTCAAGCGGCAATCCGTTTTTCGCCACCCATGCATTCGAGCTTTGGATCGCCGCGCGGTTTTCTTCCAACCACAGGGCGGCCTTTCGCGCGCGCACGGCATCGCGCAGGCTGGCTTCGAGCGTGGCGGAAAGATTGATGCCAAGGTCGCGCGCCTCATCCAGCAGCATGGTGTCGATGGTCAGGTTGGTGGCGCGTTTGGTCATGGGTGCATCCTGTGGGGTGTTCATGCGCATATCTAACACATATAGCCCGCTTGGGCAAAGATCATGCGCCCACCTTGCTGGTCATCTTCGTATAAAGCTCGAACAGTTTTTCCAGTCGCTCGGTGTCGTTTTTGAAGCGGCGGCCGATATAGATGCGCTCCAGCACTTCGTCATTGCGATCATGGGCGGCACGCAGGTTTTCAGGCATTTTTTCGGGATCGTAAAGCTCGGCGATGGTGGCGGGGAAATGCGCCTCGCGCGCCAGAAGAATATCTTCGGCGCCGCGGGTGAGGTCGGTGCGGTTTTTCCCGGTCAGTTGCGGCACGGGAAAGGTGTTCCAGCCAAGGGTGTTGGAATAGCGGTATCGGGTTTCCAGCTTGCCGCAAACCGTGGCGATCCAGACCAGATGCAGGCGCGAGGCGATCAGCGCCATGTTCCAGAGTGGGGCGTCGTATAGGGCGAAAGCGAGATTAGAAACAATTGTTCCAGGTGCAGAATAACCGCACGGAAGATAGTCACGGCTTTCCGACGACACACTTGGAACAACAATCACTGTTTCTGAACCGGATTGACGCAATTCGCCGAACTTGTGAGGCGTTTGTGCTGCATCAACGGTCGCCTGCTTTGTGCTTTCAAGGCGCATAGCTCGAACGCTTTCTAGCCGATCGCTTATAGGTTTGATGCTCATGGCCTCAGCCAGATGCTGATCCTTGATCCAGAGGCAATAACGCTCCAGACCTCGAATGAACTCAGCGGACCCGTATATTTTCCGAATGAACCGATCATGCTCGTCTTTTTCTAGGTTGAGACCGGAAAGTTCATCTGGGGTAAGCAAAAGGTGTCCACCGTCCGTGGGTTGATTGCCTTTTGTCATAGGTTGGACCCTGCCAATGGGTTGGCTAGACTTCGTAACAATAACATCTGGGGCATCGACCAAATATGCATTGATATTGCCCGCCTCCTTCACCACCGCCCCACCGTCATCGGCCAATGTGAACAGCTTTCGAACTGGTCCGCTACGGTTTGAAATCGCCACAATCGTCACGGTCACGCCTGCGTTGTGGCTGGCAAGGTTCGCCCATTTGAAACTGCTATGGGCAAAGGCGATTTCGTGCCCGGTTGCAAAAATCAGCGGCCAGAGGATCGGCACCTGCTGGCCTTGGCAGATCGAATTGGTGGAGACGAAGGCGGCAACGGTCGGCGTATGCAGCCCGTAATCGGCGGCTTTCATGAACCAGCCCGCGACATAATCCAGCGATTTCCAGCTTTTCGTGCGGCCGGTAAAAATGCGCTGCAAATCCTCTTTCTGTGCCGTATTTTGCCAAGTTGATCCCAGATAGGGCGGGTTGCCACAAATATAGGTCTCGCCCCCCTCATTCTCGAAATCGATCTGTGCCTGATCGAGCGGCGCGTGGAACAGGTCATCGGCCTGATGCTTCACCCCCGTGCCCGTGGGCGGGCAGATGCTTAGCCAATCGAGCCGCAGGGCATTGCCGCAGGTGATCCAGTTCTGGGCATCGAGGGGCAAAAATTCAGCCAGCGCCAGTTTCTGGCCGCGATAGAGCACATCGCATTGATATTCCGCGATGATGAGGGCAAGGCGCGCAATCTCGGCCGGGAAGTCGCGCAGTTCGATCCCGCGAAAATTGGTCAGCGGAATGTGACTCCGCCGGTCCGGCTCGCCCCGCCTTTTGTTGATTTCGGCCTCGATGGCGCGCATTTCCTTATAGGCAATCACCAGAAAATTGCCCGAGCCGCAGGCGGGATCAAACACCCTGATTTTCGCCATGCGCTTCCTGAGATTCAAAAGCTTTTGCGAGCTGTTACCGGCATCCGCCAGCTTCTCGCGCAGATCATCGAGAAACAGCGGGTTCAAAACCTTCAGAATGTTCGGCACGCTGGTATAATGCATGCCCAGCGCGCCGCGCTCTTCGTCATCCGCCACCGCCTGAATCATCGAACCAAAAATATCGGGATTAATCTGTTTCCAATCGAGATTGCCGATATGAAGAAGATAGGAGCGCGCGATCCTGGAAAAGCGCGGAACCTCTGTGCTTGTTGGGTCTTTGGCCGAAAACAGCCCGCCATTGACATAGGGAAAGCCATCTGCCCACCGAGGCAGCTTAGCGTTCCGCTTGTCTTCGGTCTTTATATTCATCGCACGGAAAATTTCGCCAATCACCTCATGGGTGTTGGAAGAATCCCGGGCACTCATCTGCTCAACCTTGCTGGTAAAACCATAGTTAGGATGAAAGATATCCGTGTCCTCGGCAAAGAAGCAGAAGATCAGCCGCGCCATGAAGTGGTTCATATCGGGGCGGCGTTCGGCCGTGCCCCATTCGGGGTTATCCTTCAGCAGTTCGACATAAAGCCGGTTGAGGCGGCTGGTCGCCCGGATGTCGAACGCGCTTTCGCGGATTTGGCGAACGGTAGAAATTCCGGCAAGGGCTAAGAAAAAACCGAAATGATCGGGAAAGGCGGGATAGTCGCAAACGATGGGCGGCTCGTCGCTTGTCAGGTCTTCCGCCTGAAATTCGACGCCATCTGTGGCGAGGACGAATTTCGCCTTGGCCTTCTTTGTGGCGGGGCTATCCCGCAACGCTTTGAGCGTGTTTGTGACCTCGCCTTTATCGCAGACCTTGATGTGGATGTTATTGGCTTGAAGCACGCCGCCAAGATCAGATTTGTTCGACGCGCCGGTGCGCAGGCGCTTCAGCGTTGTTTCCTTATTCCCAAAGGCCTCCAGAAAGGCATAAGGAAACGCGTTGGCATCGAAAGGCTGCTCAGCAAGGTTTGATATGGCTTCTTCGATCTCAACGGCATTCACAGGCAATCACCATCGGGTGCTGACCGCTGCCCACCATTTTCAAAGAATAAAAACAACAGGTTATTCCTTCTTTTTATAGGGAATGACGGGGATCGCTGCGCGCGGGTTCGAGGAATCATGACGCGAAATGTCTGACCTGATACCCCAATATGGGCCAACCGGCTAAACTTATGGGTAGGTTTCTTCACGCTCATCCTGATAGCCGCCGACCACCCAGATTAAGCTTTGAATATCAATTTGGTCGCGGGGCTTTAAATTTTTCAATTCAATGGCCGTCCGGTCTGCCAGTGCAAGGAGGCTTTGATAGGTTTTGAGGCTAAGCTGCGGCTCGTAATCATCGGCAAAATTATGGCCAACACGCTCGGCATAATCTTTCGTCACTTGCGGCTTTAAAAACATGTGTTTTTCAGGCTGCCAAAGATATGGAAGATATGTCACGACCGGCCATTTCATATTGTCATGAGGCTTCAGAACATCTCTCATCGCAAGAAGGTTGGGTTCGCTGCTATCGAGGGTGAAGTGGGCCGATGCTTTTATGAAATCATCAGCATGTGAGCCGCGTAACATATCCTGCAAGCGTGTCTTCTCAAATGGCGATAACATGTTTGTAGCCTGAAAGACCGCCAACACCGCTTCGCCTAATCCTTTTTCATCAAGGGCTTTTTCGAGCGGGGCGGTTTCATCGAGCTTTGCTTTTGCCGCAATTTTATAGTCGCGTTCCTTCGCTGCAAAGCCATCAGATTGAAAACCATTGGGAAAAAACTTCAGAAAGCGTTTGCGCGCTCCATCATAGCCTATATATCCGGAGTTCGTTGTTCCTGCTTTATCATGCAAATCTCGCCAAACATCATCGGCCTGATCACCTTTGGCACATCTTTCGCCATCGACGAGGCCGAAAAATGTGCCATTCATGTGCACAAGCCGAAGGTCTTTCTTCCCCAGCTTGCCGGTGCGGATTGTTTCGGCTTTGCCCATTGTCATCTCCCCCATCGATCATTCGATCCCAGCCTTTCTGAAGAAGCGCTTTGAGCGCGCCAAGGCTGGCCGGTTCAGGTTAAGCGACCATGGCGGCTTCGTCCAGCGTGGCATGAAACCGGGCTTCTCAGGCATTTTCCTTTTTCTGAGAACCGGGCGGCATCGGTGCGGGCAAGCCTGTTTCCTCAAGGCATTGCGCGCGCAAAGTGGCGATATCGGGTCCGAAATCAAAGATCGGCAGGCTTTCCTCTCGCTGGCTGCGAAGGTTTTTGCGCAGGCTTTCGGTGGCGGCAGTATCAACGGCGCCATCATCGCCCAGCACCACACCATAGCGTTTTGCCCCATTGGGGGTGACAAGCCCGCGCCGAACTTCGAGCGCCACCAAGGCCGGATCACGGGCCAGCGGATCCCCCCAGCCGCCACCGCCCCAGGTGATATAATGCAGGCAATCGCCGGGGCCGACCCGGATATCATCAACCTTATTGCCGATCACCTGGCGGCTGCCATCGGCGCGTTCCAGAATTTTGCGTGCCCGCTGGCCCGGGGTGCCGCCATTAACGCCCCAGGGATAGGTGAACCAGCGATCATCATGGATCGAAATCGTGCCTTCCCGCAGAAAGCGATATGACATGCGGATGCCATTGCCCCCCCGGAAAAGCCCCGCGCCCCCGCTATCGGGCTCGGTTTCATAGCGTTCGATCCGCATCGGATAATAGCGTTCGAGAAATTCATTGGGGACATTGGTAAAGCCGGGCCACAGGGAATGGCCATCCGGTCCATCGCCAAAAGGCCGTCCGGGAATGCCGCCAAAACCGATCTGGAAAAGCTGGAACCATTTGCCGTTGGCATCCGTGCCCGAAAACATCAGATGCGGGCTTGAGGAAAAGCCTGCGGCATTGAGAAATTCCGGCTGCCGCTGGCCTAAAAGTCCGCCCAGAATATCGAAAATACGGCCCAAAGCATGGGTGCGACACGACAGCGCCGCCGGAAATTTCGGCTTGAGCAGGCTGCCTTCAGGGATGCGCACATCCACCAGTGGATAAAAGCCATCATTGAACAGAATCTGAGGATCGAAGACCATGATCATATAGATGCCGAAGAACATCTTGAACATGTTTTCATTGAGATAAAAATTGATCGAGCTATCCGATTGCGGATCGGTGCCCGCGAAATCAAGGATGACCCGATCCCCTTCGCGCCACATGGAGCAATGAATTTTATAGGGCCCAAAGCCGCGGCCATCGTCGCAGATATAATCGGTGAAGCTCAGCTTTTCTTCGCCCACCGTGGTGCGGATCAGCTTTTGCATGGCGCGGTGATTGCGGGCCAGCAATTCTTCCGTGGCGGCAATATAAACATCATCGCCAAAGCGTTCGCAGATTTCGTGCACCCGGCGTTCGGCAGCGCGGCAGGCGGCCAGCAGGGCATTGAGATCGGATCGGCACCATTCCGGCATCCGCACCTGATGCAGCACCAGCGACAGAATTTCTTCCTGAAAAACCCCGCGCCGATAGAGCTTTACTGGCGGAATACGGATGCCTTCTTCAAAGATGCTGCCAGCATCGGTGGGCAGCGATCCCGGCACCTTGCCCCCCACATCGGTTTGATGGCCGAAATGGGATGTAAAGGCCACCAGCCGGCCATTGCGAAACACCGGCACCAATATCAGCCAATCATTATTATGGCTCACCGCGCCATCGCAGGAATAAGGATCAGACAGCCAGATCACGTCGCCATCTTCGATTGTGCCATCATAGCCATCCAAAAAGCCCTGAATGAAGCTGCCAAACTGGCCCACCACCATGCGGCCCTTATGATCGGCGATCAGGGGAAAGGCATCGCCCTGTTCGCGGATGCCCGGGCTCATGGCCGTGCGATAAACGGTGGCATCCATTTCATCGCGGGCATTTCTCAGGGCATTTTCGATGATATCCAGGGTCACGGGATCAAGCGCGACAGATGCAAAGGGAGCCGGATTGGATTGAATGATGTGAGCGGTCATGAGCTGTTCCTTCCTGACTTAAGGCCCGGTCAGGCGGGCGTGATGAGAATATTGCCAAAAGGATCGATCTGCGCCACATGCTCATCGAGCACCAGCGTGGTGGAATCCATTTCAACGATCACCGCAGGCCCCGGCACCTGATCGCCAGCGCGCAGGCGGGCGCGGTCATAGATCACCGCTGATTTTTCCATCCCATCCATGAAAACGCTGTGATCGCGAATTTTGGCTGCCGATGGATTGCCGTCACCTTTGGGCAGTTCCTGGGGGGCAAGGCGGCTTTCCGGGCTCATGGCGGTGGCGCGCAGATTGACCAGTTCGCGCGGCATATTCAGATTGAAGGTAAAGAGCCGTTCATGCTCGCGGTCAAAAGCACGTGCAAGGGCGGCCAGCCCCTTTCCGGCACGAAAATCATCGAGACTGACCGGCAAAGGCACCTCGAAGGCCTGACCCTGATAGCGCATATCGGCTTCAAATCGCATGGTGATATCGGCTGGTTGAACAGCTTCGCGGATCAGTTCATCCGCCACATCACGGCCCAATTCATCGAGCAGGGCGGCGATCACGCTGTCATCGGTTTCTTCCGCTGTTTGGCCAAAGCTGCGCTGGGTTTCGGCCCGCAAGCGTGTTGTGGCATCGCCATAGGCGCAGAGCACGCCGGGGCTAGGGGGGATCACAACGGGCCATGCCCCCATCAGGCGGCCCAGAGCATTGGCATGCAAAGGTCCGGCGCCGCCAAAAGCCATCAGGGCAAAATCGCGGGGATCATAGCCTTGTTGCACCGAAACCAGCCGCAAAGCGCCAAACATGGTTTCATTGACAATATCAACAATGCCCGCCGCCGCCTGATGAAGGCCGATCCCCAGCGCATCGGCAATGCGCTGCACGGCCTGTTCGGCACCCTTGCGATCCAGCGCCATATCGCCGCCCAAAAGGCTTTCAGGCAAAAAGCCCAGTACCACATTGGCATCGGTGACCGTCGCCTGTTCGCCGCCGCGACCATAGGCGACCGGACCGGGCACGGCACCAGCGCTTTCAGGCCCAACCCGCAGGGCACGGGTGAGGTCTGGCACATGGGCGATGGAGCCGCCGCCTGCCCCCACAGTGCGGATATCAAGCGAGCTTGCGCGCACGGTGAGATTGCCAACCGATGTTTCGCGCCGCAATCGGGGCTCACCGGCTTCGATCAAAGCCACATCGGTAGAGGTGCCGCCCATATCGAGTGTTAAAATATTGGAAAGCCCCGCATGGCGCGCGACCCATACCGCACCGGCGACACCACCTGCCGGGCCCGACATCAAAAGATTGACCGGCGAGGCGGCGGATTTTGCGGCCGACATCAGGCCGCCATCGGATCTGAGCAAATGCAGCGGCCCATCCATCCCCCAATCGCGCAGTGCCTTTTCCAGATGCCCCACATAGCGGGCCACGGCGGGGCGCACGGCAGAATTGGCAACCGTGGTCAGCGCCCGCTCATATTCCTGCATTTCGGGCAGAATATCGGCAGAAATCGTGATCGGCAGATCGGGGAATATTTCGGCGCAGATTTCGGCGACACGTCGTTCATGACGATCATTCACATAGCTGTTGATGAGGCAGATGGTCAGCGCCTCGATCCCTTCGTCTTTCAGGGTTTTGAGCCGGGTGCGCAGGGTTTCTTCATCGATCTCGCGCACGATGGTGCCATCGGCACCCATGCGCTCGGGGGCTTCGATGGTGCATTCCAAAGGGGCCAGCGGCTCTGGCTTGGGCCAAACGATCCAGCCCGCCAGCCCGCCGGGCACATAGGATCGGGCGATCTGTAAAATCTGCCGATAGCCTTCGGTGACCACAAGACCCACCCGCGCGCCCTTGCCTTCGAGTACGGCATTGGTGGCAACTGTGGTGCCATGAAAGAACCAGGCGATATCTTTGGGCGCAATGCCTGCATCCGCGCACAGGGCTTTCGCCCCATCAATCACCGCGCGGGACGGATCATCGGGGGTGGATGGAACCTTGCCGCGCCATGTGCGCCCGGTTTCGTTTTCGATGGCCAGAATATCGGTGAAGGTGCCCCCAACATCCACGCCCAGTCTGTAGCTCATGGTCTTTTCCTTTCTGGTTGCACCCCGCCTGCTTTGAGCTTGGCTTCTTTAAGATTGGCTGGCGGAAAGGGCCCGGCGCGCGAGACCTGTGCGGGCAGATCACGGCCCAGTTTTTTGCCAATCCAGCCCGTCAGGGCAATCAGTTGATCCAGATCGGCATCGGTTGTGACCGCCGAGCGATGCAGCAGATAAACCAGATCCTCGGTCGCGATATTGCCGGTGGCGGCGGGAGCAAAAGGACATCCTCCCAATCCGCCGACCGAGGCATCGAGCGTTGCAACCCCGGCTTCCAGCGCTGCCCAGGCATTGGCAATGCCGGTATTGCGGGTATTGTGGAAATGGGCACGCAGGGGGATATGGGGCACGGCTTCCCGCACCGAGCCAAACAGATCCCGCACCTGCGCGGGCACCGCCACCCCGATGGTATCGGCCAGGGCGATTTCATCGGGTTCGAAATCTGCGGCCCGGCGCGCCATATCAATAACGGTGGCCGGGTCGATCTCACCTTCAAAGGGGCACCCATAAACGGCGGATAAAGTGATCTGGGCGCTGAGGCCATCACCATGCGCCCGGCGGATGATATCGCCAGCGATGCTCAGGCTTTCATCGCGGCTTTGCCCCTGATTGCGCAGGGCAAAGCTGTTGCTGGCCACGGCCACACAGCCGATCTCGTTAATGCCGCCACCATCCGCCCTGCGGGTTGCCAGGGCCCGTTCATAGCCCCGCATGTTCAAAACCAGGCCGATCAGGGTCAGATCATCGCGCGCGGGCAGGCCCGCGATCACAGCTTCGGCATCGGCCATCTGGGGCACCGCCTTGGGGCTGACAAAACTTGCCACCTCGATTCGCCGCAATCCTGCATCAATCAGCCCCTTGATCAACGTGATTTTGTCTGTGCTCTCCAGCCTTCTAGCTTCATTTTGCAGCCCGTCACGCGGGCCAACCTCGACCAGCGATACGGAAGATGGATGCTTCATGCGTTTTCTCCTTTTCCGTTCCGGGTGACATATTGTATGCAATGAAAGAGCCGCATTGTATACAGTGTGTCAAGTCACTCCTGTCGAAAAGCTGTTATGTCAGGATAAAATGGATCAACAAAGAGGTGCACAATGCATAATTCGGACCCCGGCCCCTTCGGCGCTTTGCGCGATTTGCGGGTGATCGAACTCGGGCAGCTTCTGGCGGGCCCCTTTTGCGGCCAGCTTATGGCCGATCATGGTGCTGAGGTGATCAAGGTGGAGCAGCCCGGCACCGGCGATCCCATGCGGCAATGGGGGCAGAAACCCGGCATGTGGTGGCCCGTGGTGGCGCGCAACAAGAAATCCGTGACTTTGGATCTGCGGCAGGCGGAAGGCCAGGCGATGCTGCGTGAAATGGTTGCGCAAACCGATTTTCTTTTGGAAAATTTTCGTCCCGGAACGATGGAACGCTGGGGATTGGATTATGAAACGCTGAAAGCAATCAATCCGCGGCTGATCATGATCCGGGTCTCGGGATTTGGGCAAACCGGGCCTTATGCCAAGCGCGCGGGCTATGGCTCGATCGGCGAGGCGATGGGGGGCTTGCGCAATCTGGCGGGCCACCCCGATCGCCCCCCCAGCCGGATCGGCATTTCCATCGGCGATTCCCTGGCTGCCAGCTTTGCCTGCATGGGGGCGCTGATGGCCCTGTATCATCGCGAGCGCACGGGGGAGGGGCAGATGGTGGATAGCGCCCTTTATGAAGCGGTGCTGGCCATGATGGAATCAACGGTGCCGGAATTTACGGTGGCGGGTTTTGTCCGACAACGCACGGGGTCTGTGTTGCCCGGCGTGGCGCCGTCCAATGCCTATCCCGTCAAGGATGGCGAGATTTTGATCGGTGCCAATCAGGATACGGTTTTCCGGCGTTTGGCACAGGCGATGGAGCGGCCAGAACTGGCTGATGATCCGCGCTATGCAACCCATTCGGCGCGGGGTGAACGGCAGGAAGAGCTGGATGAATTGATCAGCGCGTGGACGCAATCTTTTGATGCCGATACACTTTTGACGCTGATGGAAACCCATGGCGTACCAGCGGGTAAAATCTTTAAGGCGCCTGATATGTTGAAAGATCCCCATTATCAGGCGCGCCAGGCGGTGCGGCAGGTGGCGCATCCCGAGTTTGAGAATTTATGGATGCAGAATGTGGCGCCGCGCTTATCGGCCACACCGGGCGAAATCGCCTGGCCGGGGCCAGCTTTGGGGGCGCATAATGCTGATATTTATGGCCGCCTTTTGGGGAAAAGCGCAAAAGATCTGGACCGGCTCGAAAAGGCGGGGATTATTTAATGACCACAGGTGGCGAAAAAGATCTGGCAACAGATTATGCGGCGGCGGGCTTTGGGAACGCACTGGGATTAGGGCGACGCCCGGCGCTTCTGGTGGTTGATATCGTGCGGGCCTATCTCGACCCGGCTTCTCCCCTTTTTGCTGGGGTAGACGATGCGGTGGCCGCCGCCGCCCGCTTGGTAGAGGCGGCACGCGAAGCCCGGATTCCAGTGATTTTTACCCATGTGCGCTATCGCCCCGGCGGTGCCGATGGCGGCTTGTTTTATCGCAAGGTGGGGGCGTTGCACGTTTTTGATGCGGGCAGCCCCTTGGGGGATTTTCCCGAGCGGCCAGCGCCGCGCGCTGATGAAGTGGTGATCACCAAGCAATATGCCAGTGCTTTTTTCGGCACCTCTTTGGCATCCACATTGCGGGCCATGGGGGTGGATAGCTGCTATATCTGCGGGTTGACCACATCGGGCTGTGTGCGGGCCACCGCCCTTGATGCCCTGCAAAACGGGTTCATCCCGCTTGTGGTGCCCGAAGCGTGCGGGGATCGTGATGCCAGGGTGCAGGAAGCCAATCTTTTTGATCTGGGGCAGAAATATGCTGATATCGTGCCGATTGATGCGGCGCTCGATGCCTTTCAATCCTTTCGTTCTTTGTCCTGAACTGCGTCATCCTCACCCCGGCTGAAACTGCGGAAAGCAGCATGGATATGGGCGGTCATGATCGCCTGCGCCCAGATCGCATCCCCCGCCCGCAGGGCCGCCATGATTTCCTTATGATGCTCATTGGATCGCTTGAGGTCTTCCATGGAATAGCGGTGCAAAGTGCCCAGCACCACCGATTGTTCGGTCAGGCTGTGGAGCATCAGCCGCAGGCGTTCGCTGCCCGCAAGGCCAATGATGATGGCGTGGATGCTTCGGTTGGCATCAAGGAATGTATCCAGATAATAGGCGCCCTGCATCGACAGGGCCCTGTCGATCCGCGCGATTTCTTCATTGAGCCGGGCCAATGCATCTGCGGTTACCCGATGGGCGGCGCGGGCGGCGGCATAGCCTTCGAGCATGGCGCGCAGCTCAAAAAGATCTTCCACATCATGTTCGGATGTTTCGATCACAAAGGTCCCGTGATTGGGGATTTGCCGCACGAACATATCGCTGGCCAGCCGACGAAGAGCCTCGCGAATCGGCGTTCGGCTCACCCCGCACAGGGATGCGAGATCATCCTCGATCAGCCGTTCGCCCGGTTTGAAGGTGCCCCGCAAGAGCTGTTCACGGATTTCCCGATAGGCTTTTTCTGATGCTTTCGACATAATCGCCTTTTCATAGCCTTGGATACAATATCATCGTCAAGCCGTCTTGACGAACCCATTTTGTATACAATAAGCTGATCACATAATCTGTCTCGTAGCAGAAAAAGATCAAAGAGGCATCGCCAGAATGCCACGGATCCAGATGATGTCACCGATCTAGATGAAAAAAGCCGGATGGGAAGGCGGAACGGTGAAAATCATTGCATCTGATCAGCCACATAGAGGAAATGGGAGAAATCGAGATGACCACGTCTCTGTCAAGGCCGCTCTTAGCCAGTGTTGCCGGCTTTTCCATCTTGGCGGCTGCCGCTCCGGCGTTGGCGCAGCAGAATGAGCCACAAGGTGGCGAGGTGATGCAGATCGAGGAAATCGTTGTCACCGCCCGGCGATTCCAGGAATCCCTCCTTGATATTCCGGCGACTGTCAGTGTTTTGAACAGTGAAACCCTGCGCGATGCCGATGTGGAGCGACCGGAAGATTTCATTGGTCTGGTTGCCGGTGTGAGTCTGGTGAATGCCGCCGAAGTGGGCGATACGCAGGTGAATATCCGCGGCATCAATGGCACCCGGGATGCCGAAGCCAGCTTTGCCTTTGTGATCGATGGCATTCTTTATACCAATCCCGCGGCCTTTAACCGAGAATATACAGCGCTTGAGCAGATCGAAATTCTGAAAGGTCCGCAAGGGGCCATTTATGGCCGCAATGCTGCGGCTGGGGCCGTTGTGGTCAGTACCCGCAAGCCTGGCAATGAATTTCATGTTTTTGGCGAAACCAGCTTTGCCGAAGATGATACGGTCACATTCAATGGCTCGGTTGAAGGGCCGATTATTGAGGACAAACTGTTTTTGCGGGTGAGCGGCGATTATCGCGATAGTGATGGATTTTACCGCAATAGTTTTCAGGATGACCGGCCCATCGTTGATGATTTCGAGAATTGGAATCTGAAAGCCCGGCTCGTGGCGGAACCCACTGAAAATCTGAGCATCGATACAAAATTCCGCTATGGCGAGGTGACGGCAGGGGCCATTACCTTCAATGCCGTGTTCGCTTTGCCGGGGCTGGCTGAGGCGTTCAACAGTCCTAAGCTTTTTGAGGATGTGAATGATCATGATTTTGTTTTCCAGCCCAATATCGATCCGCTCAACAAACAGGATTCCCTCGAAATTTCCAGCAAGGTTGATTACACATTCGATTTTGCCGATCTGACCATCTGGGCACTTTATTCCGATATCGATAATTCACTTTCTGCAGATGGAACGTCGGGGGCCTTCGGCTTTTTCAATGATGATCCGATCTGCCAGCAATCGGCGCAAAATCTGTTTGATCAGGGCGTAACCCTGCCAGCGCCCCAATTTCTGGGCTCTTCACCTGCCTTTCCCAATTCCTTTCTTGGCCCCTATACGCCGCTGACCTGCGATGGCACACAGTTCCAGCTTCGCAATCAAAAGGATTTCAGCATCGAGGCGCGGCTGAGCGGTGATGCCATGGATGGCCGATTGCGCTGGTTGGGCGGGGGGTATTTTCTGGATCTGGAGCGCGAAGTGGGGGTGAATCTGGGCCGCGATACGGGCGATGGGGTAACTCGCGAACTGTTTGTTCCCCAGGGCCAGCCCAATGCCACAGAGCAGCTTTTGCATGACCGGTTTGATACCAATGTCTTTGCGATTTTCGGTGAATTTGACTTTGATCTGACCGAAGATATCAATGCATCCTTTGCCGGGCGTTATGATCGCGAGGAACGCGATGTCACCAATCTGGTGCCCACCGAAGCCCGCAATGCCTTCATTGATTTTGATGGGCCGCCTTTCAGCGGTGGCGCGCCGCTTAATCCCGGCCTTAATCCCTTGTTCAATCCCGATGGGGGCTTTGCGGATCGCAGCCAGACTTTTGAAAAATTTCAGCCCAAGATTTCCGCAACATGGCGGATCATGCCCAGCCTGACCGCCTTTGCCAATTGGGGGATCGGTTTCAAATCGGGCGGATTCAACAATCAGGGCTCGCAAGCCACGGTCGATTTGTTCATCAATGATGCCCTTGGGACGGATATCGCTATCAGTGATAATTTCGCCAAGGAAACCTCATCGGCCTTTGAGGCGGGCCTGAAGGGCAATGCCTTCCAGGGGCGGGTCAATTATGAACTGGCCGGCTATTTCACCGATGTGGATGATATGCAGTTTTTTGAATTTTTCGTGGGCCCCTTTGGCCTGCTGCGTGTTGTCTCGAATATCGATGATGTGAATATTTATGGGATCGAGGCATCGGCCAGTTGGCAGGTTACCGACTGGTTCAAAACATGGGCCAATGGCAGCTTCATTGAAAGCGAGATCAAAGAGAATGCGGCGCGCCCGGATACGGTGGGGAATAAATCTCCGGCCACGCCCAAATTTAATGTCAATCTGGGAGGGCAGGTGACCTATCCGGTTAGGAATTGGCTCGAGCTCTTCCTGCGTGCTGATGCCCAGATCGTGGGGCCGACCTGGTTTCACACCGTGCAGGAAAATACCCAGCCATCCTTATTCGGGCCCGGTGATTTTTCACGCACGCGTCGCGATACCTATGCCACCCTCAATCTGCGCGGCGGCGTTCAGAATGATATCTGGTCGCTGATGGTTTTCGCCGATAATCTCAATAAATCCGATTATGTGGAAGAAGTGATCGGCGCCCCGGAATTTGGTGGGTCGTTCGTCAATCCCGGGCCTTTGCGGCGCATCGGGGTGGAACTGAGCTATCGCTATTGATGAAAGGGCTCATCCTTCCATAGGATGGGCCCCACTTTGATGGATCAAGGGCCGGCCCTCAAGGATCGCCCTTGCGCGGGCCTCTTGATCCCATCATCAGCGTCGATCTGAACCGCCCCGGGATTGCCGGAGGCCATTTTGGTTTAAGTTAAGCGGCCATGTCGGTTTCG
>BAYV01000049.1 GCA_000710935.1 Iodidimonas nitroreducens
TCGCCTGCCAGATCCACATCAGAAAACAGTGCCGCATCGCCTGTGCGGCCATCATTGTTCAGGGAAAGGCCATCCGCCTCTTCCCCCTGAAGGCGGATCACCGGCGCATCATTGGTGCCGGTCACCCGCACGGTCATGATCGCGCTATCCACCCCGCCCTTGCCATCATCCACCTGATAGCTGAAGCTGACATCACGGGATTGCCCCACCCCCAGATCCTGAAAATCGGCACCGGGATCAAAGCTGAAACTGCCATCCGCATTCACAACCACCGAGCCTTCATCCGGCCCATCGAGCAGGCTATAACGCAGAGCATCACCATCGCCATCCGTAGCGCTGAGAAGACCATCGACCGCCGGACCATCTTCCTGCGATTCCACGCGAGCATCCACCGCCACCGGGGACATATTCGCCTCGGATGGCGAAAGAAGGAGCGTTTGATCGGCAAAGCCGCCATCCCCATCTTCCACCCGCACCACAAGGCTGCGCGTGCCTTCATCGGCGGCATTGCCATCGCTGGCGGTGATCACCCCGGTGATCGGATCGATGATGAAAGCCCCATCATCATTGCCCGCGATGATCGAGAAAACGAGATTATCGCTATCGATATCGCTGGCATCAAAATTGGCAACAAAGGCCCCATTGCCCAAAATCGCACCGCCGCCAAGGGTGATCCCCTGCCCGGCTGGCGAGGTATCCACAAGGGGGCTGGTACCGGCAAAATCAAAGCCCATCGCCAAAGCCGGATCGCCGGTGGCAACCCCGCCTGCGGCATCGGTTGCAATATCCCCGGCGCTGCGCACCCCATCAAAGATCTGAATGTTGTGAATGGTGCCGGAAAATTCCTGCGCAGGATC
>BAYV01000048.1 GCA_000710935.1 Iodidimonas nitroreducens
TGGCACTGTGACCTGCCACGGGATTATTCCTCCGTTTTGGACTAGAGTCCGCCCGAAGGAAGGGACGGACAATGAAGCGAACGCGATACACGGAAGAACAGATTATTGGCATTCTGACCGAGCATTGGTCGGGCGCGAAGTGCGCAGACCTGTGCCGCAAGCACGGGATGTCGGAGGGCACCTTTTATGCGTGGAAGGCGAAGTTTGGCGGGATGACGGTTTCGGATGCCAAACGGCTGAAGGCGCTTGAAGACGAGAATGCCAAGCTGAAGAAGCTTTTGGCCGAGCAGATGCTGGATAGTGCTGGGATGAAGGAACTGCTCTCAAAAAAATGGTAGGGCCCTCCGTAAAGCGCGAAGCTGTTGCGCATCTTCAGGCCAGGCTGGGCCTGTCGGAGCGGCGGGCCTGCCGCCTTGTTGGGGCGGATCGCAAGATGATCCGCTACCAGTCCATACGACCGCCCGAGACTGAGCTGCGCCAGCGGCTGCGGGATCTGGCGAATGAGCGCCGCCGGTTTGGCTATCGGCGGCTGTTCGTGCTGTTACGCCGCGATGGAGAGCTCTCGGGGATCAACCGCATCTACCGGCTGTATCGAGAAGAAGGGCTCACCGTGCGCAAGCGCCGCGCACGCCGTAAGGCCGTGGGCAGCCGCGCTCCGATCCCCGTCGAGGCGCGACCCAATGCCCGGTGGTCGCTGGATTTCGTCCATGACCAGCTCGCCTGTGGTCGGCGGTCATGATTGTCAGCGACAACGGCACCGAACTGACCAGTCATGCGATCTTAAGCTTTGCCTCGGAACGCAAGATCGAATGGCATTATATCGCGCCAGGAAAGCCTATGCAGAACGGTTTTGTCGAAAGTTTCAACGGGCGCATGCGCGATGAGCTTTTGAACGAGACCCTGTTCCGGAACATGACGCACGCCCGTGTCGTGATCCGGGCCTGGACCGCCGATTTCAATGAAACACGCCCGCATTCGGCGCTGGGCTATCAGACACCAAAGGAATTCGCCAAACACCTCTCCACCGCAACCGACACCCGCGCAGAGCCATCTGAAAGCTCCCTGCGGATGTCGGTTGCTCAACCTGCGCCACTTGGCGTATCAACCCAAAGGGCTCTGGTCCCGAATGGATGAAAATTCAGTGGCAGGTCA
>BAYV01000047.1 GCA_000710935.1 Iodidimonas nitroreducens
GCGCGCGGCCAGATCGGGGGATGGCAAGGCCGTTTCCACGTCCAGAAACCCCTCACCAATCGTGTTAATCGCCTTGGCAATGCCTCCAGGAACCAAAAAGTCAGGTCGGCGTCGAAACCAGCCATCAAAGTCGTCAATCAGCACCATCCCCGGTCGCTCACGCCCGGTGAAGTCCATCACTTCTTCCTGCGCATAAGCCTCGCTAAAGACAAGAACCGCTGCCGCCAGAAGGCCCAAGCACATCCCCACAACCCCCATCGCTCGCCCCATCCCATTGCCCCCCATCACCGCAACAAATCATCAAGCGCGGTCTCTACCTCCGCATCCAGACCACCATCGTAATCCGATGATGTGTACCACGCGAATAATTCTGCAACAAGCTCGTTAAGATTGTCTTTCCCGGGTTGATTAAGGCCCACCGCAGCGCGTGCACTCAGTTCCGGCTTGAACACGATAGTCTGCTCAGTCAGGCGATCAATATTACCTCTGGCGTTCACCTGCCCAAGTCGGTTCATTTCTTCTGGAGATTTGGGCTCCCGGTCGCCCAGATTGGTGCGCAATTCCCGCAACCTGCCGAGTGTCCAGTCCTTACCCCGTGCCGTGCCAAGCGCGCGGGTGCTGTCAAGTTCCGCCTCGAAATCAACGACATTTTGCAGCGTTTCACGCTCGGTCAACTTATCACCGAATAATTCCGCACGCCGCTCCGGCGGATAGCTTAGCAGACTGTCATCAAATCCAACGCCGTACCTAATGCGCAGCCGCGCAGTCTGAGTAGCCAACTCCACTGACCGGATATCGTCGAATGTCTCCTCCCCCATGCCCTCATCCACATACTCAACAAAGCAGCGGCAATTGGCGGTCTCATCAAAAGGGCCTTCGGGGTCAGAGGGCAGAAAGAGACGCGCGCCATTCACATCAAACACCGCATCGATATCCACCCGCACCCCGTCCATCGCCGCATGGCTCGACCGCACATCGCCATCCTTGCGGGTGCGCCAGATCTTGTGGGTCTTCCCCGATGCCTTCGCCACCTCGAAATCCCGTTCCAGATCGGCAAAGCGCGCCGCCCGCGTGGCCCTCACCGCCTGCCCCTTCATTTGGCGGGCAGCAGAGC
>BAYV01000046.1 GCA_000710935.1 Iodidimonas nitroreducens
ATGGCTTGATCCTGAGCCTCCTTGATGCTTTCGTTGATATATTGGTCCAGCCATTACTGTCTGACCATGCGGTTATAGCGCTCGACATAAGCGTTCTGTTGCGGCTGTCCCGGCTGAATGTGCTGGATGGCAATGCCCTGACCCGAAGCCCATATCACCAGCGTCTCACTGATATATTCTGGACCGTTAGAGACTCTGATCGTCCGGGGCTTTCACCGCCATTCGATGATGCGGTTCAAACTGCGGATAACGCGTTCGGCGGAGCGAGGAGAGTGTCATGAACTTTGTGTATCTGATCTGGCCCATGGGGTTTTCAGATGCGGTTACGCCTTGAAGCGTTCATCGAACAGGATAGCGAACTGATTGCACATCTGACCCGTGTCGATTGGTCAAATCATCGTCGTTTGCGGATTGAGCGGCTTGCCGTTGAAGGGCACGACCTTGATGTCCCCTTCCCGCTTGCGGGCCTGGGCAATGTCATAGCTGTTCTGCATCCGCATGAGGGTGTCCATCGACACGCTAAAGGCTTTTTCGACCCGAAGCGCCATTTCTGACGACAGGTGCGCGCGCTCATTGAGCAAAGCCGAAAGCGTTGCCCGCGTCACCCCGAGCACTGCCGCCGCCGCTGTTACCGACAGACCAAGTGGCTCGATAATCTCATACTTGATGAAGCTGCCCGGATGAGCGGGGTTCTTCATGCGCAATCCAGAAATCGCGTTCATGGCTACCTCCTAGTGGTAATCTTCATAGTCCAGATCGGTGATTTCAATCTCGTTCTGATTGATCCGAAGCGTCAGCCGCCAGTTCTTCGTCATAAACAGGCTCCATGTGCCCTTGCGGTCGCCGGTCAGCAGGTGCGCCTTCCAGCTTGGCATGGTGCGCAACTCGTCCTCTCGCTCCATGTCCTGGAGGAAAGTGACCATGCGCCTGACCTTGGGCACGACAGCGGGCTGTAGCCCGCTGGCATCATCGGTTTCGATGAAACGTCGCAATCCCTTATGGATCACGTTTTTGATCTTCATAATTGATGCTGCCAGAAACATATGTATGGTGTCAATTGATACTATACAGCCCCTTCCTGCCATGCTTTAGCCCGCCGACAGGCGGTGAATCCGCTTTGCGGGGATAGGTCAACATTCGGTTGCACGCGTTTTCGGGCCTCCTCATCTCGAGAAATCCTGACATC
>BAYV01000045.1 GCA_000710935.1 Iodidimonas nitroreducens
GTGGACCCCGGCTCGGGGGCCGGGGTGACGAAAGAAGGGGCCCGGGGTGACGAAAGAGGGGAACGGGGTTACGATTTTTGTGAGGTGACGAACAGAGGAATGGCGCTAGACGGTGGCATCCAGCACAATGCCCTCGGCCTCGCGGATTGAGGAAATGAGTCGCAACACGGTTTCGGGCGGAAACTGGCTGATCACCTCGCCGGTTTCACGATTGACCGATTGAAAAACCACCCGGCCTGTTTCTTCATCCTGATCAATTCGCAGACGCGCCATATTGAAATCTTCTCCGATCAATCGGGAAATGGTCTCCTCGATTTGCGAATCCAGGCTTCGTTCGTCCAGAGGGCTCTCAGGCTCGAAGGCCAAAATCCGGGATTGCCCCTGGACGGCTTCGTTTTGTGGCCGCTGAGTTTGGAGCCCTTGATTTTGCAAGTTAGACCTGTCTGAAATGACCGCAGCCGTCGGCGCGACAGACCGCACACCTCCCCCATTTTGGGAAGTGAGTTCAGTCGGCTGAGCGATAATATTCTGTATATCCATTCTGATCATTGTAAAATTCCCGCCCTCAAGGGCTTGAAAAACCAAGCCGATGCGGAAAAGAGAAGAAGGGCGGCCACCTTCTGCCGCCGCCCTTCAGGATTTTTCTTAACGGAAGAGGGCCAGGATCGAGCCGGGCGCCTGATTGGCAATACCCGCGGCCTGAAGACCCAATTGCTGCTGCACCTGCAATGCCTGCAGATTAGCGGCTTCGCGCGACAGATCGGCATCGACCAGATTACCAATCCCCACTTCGATCGAATCCGACAGATTGGATGCAAATTCAGATTGCAGTTCAACCTGCTGAACAGCCGAACCAAGCTGGCTGAGGATGGTTCCAACATTCTGCTGGAAGTTATCGACTACCGCCACAGCAGAAGCCCGCTGGGCTGCATTATTAAAATCGATATCGCGCAGTGCAATATTCGTTGCACCCGGAGTGACCCCGCCAATAGCTGCGGCGCCAAAAGTCCCTTGTGCTCCTTGAATAACAAGATCACCTGCGGAGCTCGGGCCCAAAAATTCAGCAGCCGTATCGGCAATATCCGCAACACCGTCAGCAGGTGTGGTGTCGGTCGAGCTATCACCTGCTGCCGTTGCGAACGTAATGGCTCCACCACCAAAGGAGATTTCAAAACTATCATCAGTGGTATCGCCTGCTGTACCAGCATCATTCAGGGTAGCGACAGTTACATCAATCGACAAAACGCCATTGACGTCGGAAACGATGGCATTCTGATCATCCCCGGCATTCCGCAGGGCAGCCAAAATGGCCTGTTGTTCATCAGATGTCCCATTGATGGAACCCAGATTGTCCAAAGTTCCCAGATCAAAGGTATCAAGGGTGGATGTTGCGGTGGTGCTGTTGGTCCGCAAATCAACACCGGCAACCGAAATCCGGCTGATATCCCCAGCGCGGTTCACGCCGGTGATGGCATCCACATTCTGGCCACCGCCATCAACGATATTGACGCCGTTAAATTCAGCCTGCCCAACGATGGAATCGATCTGCGACACAAGGGCCGAGAAATCACGATTGAGCGAATCGACCGACGCCTGATCAAGACCGGTATCCTGCACGGAGACCGCAATTTCACGTGCGCTGATCAAAAGATCGGACACGGCTTCTGCCGCATTCACGCCCACATCGAGGGTGCTGGATGCACGATCAAGGCTCGACCGGGCGGCATTGATACCGGCAAGATCGGAGCGCTGATTTTGGGCGATCAGGAAGGTGGCTGAATCGTCACGCACAGAAGCAACCTCAAGACCCGTAGAAATACGGTCTTGGGTTGTGGCGAGTTCACGATTGGTTGAAGAGAGAGATTGCAGTGCGAGGAAGGCACCGGCATTGGTATTCACAGAAAAAGCCATTTTGGCATCTCCATTCTGGGGTTTTACCGAGCATTTTGCTCTTGAAGCTTTTTGCTTCGGCAGTACTCATGCAATGACGATGCCAGTTTTAACGATTGCCGATTTTATAACATAAGTTATTGTTTAGATGTGGTTTTATAGAACTATGCAGATTAAGGATCAAAGTTTCTGAGTGGGGAATTTTTTGCCTATCCGGCAATTTTTGCCGAGTTTTCTGGGGATTAGCGGCAAAATTTACCGCTCATGGCAAGGGGCAGATCGATCCCTTAACCCACAAGCCCGCCCAGCGGCAGGCCAGATGGCTGGGGCTGATCCCCTTTTTGCTCCGCGCCCGAATGGGCCGTTTCGCGCTGGCGCTTGGCCTCATCCTGGGTGCGCCTGGCTTGGGCGGCCAGCCCCTCCATAATGATTTTGTTGATTTTAATCAGATCATCGATGGGCATTTCCCCCCGAAACACCCGGCTGGTGGTTTTCGATACATAGATCGACAGAGAAATGATCTGCGCCCGGGTTTCCTTGGGCAAAGTGTTTTCTTCGGCCCCGCAATCAACAGCCAAGGTGGACCACAGCCGCCGGTTCCAATCCAGCGCCTTCATCAGCGCGGCGCCTGACAGCTCCTTCTCCTTTGCCTCGATCAAGGCGCCGGTAACACGGCCAAACAGGCGATATTCCGTTTGCTGGGGCAGCTCGGCTGCGGCCTGCCTTTGATGATAGGCATCAAGGGACATAATCAAGCCTCTTTTGTTCAAAAACAAACAGCTTTTTACAGGTCATCAAAGCCTTGTAATAATGGCTGTTCATCACATCCTGACTGATTTCGACACAGTTTTTCTTGGTTTCCGGATCTTCAACCACCGACATGAATTCGGTCATTCTTGTGATGAATTCCTCGATATATTTGGAGCGCCCATCGGGATCGAGATAGCACAGCATGATCGGGAAATAGATGCGCCGCGCCGGGGTATTGGCATCTTGTTCGCGCATGATATCCTTTTCCCGCAGGATCGAGACCTTGTTTTGAATGACCAATGACGAACGCCGGTCGCCATTGGCGATCACGGCCCCATTGACCACGAATTTCTCGCCGGGTTTCAGCGATAGCTTGAGTGCCATGAATGTCTCTCCAGATCCGGCTTGGGCATTCTGACCAGATAATGCCCAAGGCTAGGCCATAAGGGGTTTCCGCTCTGTTAAAGGCTGTGGGGAATTTTCCATCCGCGCGCAACCTTTCTTCATTGATTTTAAGCATGATCCCTTCATCGACACAATCATCAGGCTAAAGATCAGCAAAACTTGTGCCAAACCAGCCGCCCTACAGGCATTGGCAGGATGGCAGGGGCGGGAGAGCCGCCAAGGCTTGTCACATCCTTGTTCCATGCTTAGCCTGCTGCTAACAGATCATGCGACAAAGATGACAATCAAAGACCCTATGCTTAGAAAGACAGCCAGATGAAAACTTCCGGTCAATTCACGGGAACGGATCGCTATGTTAGCACCGATGATCTGACGATTGCGGTGAATGCCGCAGCGCGCCTTGGTCGTCCTTTATTAGTGAAGGGGGAACCGGGCACCGGAAAATCGGTTCTGGCACAGGAAGTGGCCCGGGCTTTTGGCCGCCCCCTGATTGAATGGCATGTAAAATCCACGACCAAGGCGCAGCAGGGCCTTTATGAATATGATGCGGTTTCACGTTTGCGTGATAGCCAGTTGGGCGATCCCCGGGTCAGCGATATTCGGCATTATATCAAGCGCGGAAAGCTGTGGGAGGCATTTGTTGCCGAGGAACAGCCCATTTTGCTGATCGATGAAATCGACAAGGCGGATATCGAATTTCCCAATGATCTGCTTTTAGAACTGGATCGCATGGAATTTCATGTTTACGAAACCGGGGAAACCATTCGCGCTGAAAAACGGCCGATTGTGATCATCACATCCAATAATGAAAAAGAACTGCCGGATGCTTTTTTGCGGCGCTGCTTTTTCCATTATATCCGCTTTCCCGATCGCCAAACCATGCTTCAGATCATCGATGTGCATTATCCCGATTTGCAAAAACGCCTGGTTCATGATGCCCTTAGCATTTTTTACGATGTGCGCGACGTGCCGGGGCTGAAGAAAAAACCATCAACCTCGGAATTGCTTGATTGGCTCAAGCTTTTGATGTCGGAAGATCTGCCGCCCGATGCCTTGAAAAGCGGTGCGGGTAAAAGTGCCATTCCCCCTTTGCATGGGGCCCTTTTGAAAAACGAACATGATGTGGCTTTGTTCGAGCGGCTGGCTTTCCTTAATCGCCGCGAACAACGCTGAAAATACGAAAAAGCCCGGACAGCCTTTATAAGGTCATCCGGGCTTTGGTTTTTTGACGATCAAGCGATCAGCGGGGTTACAAAATCATCCCTGCATCTGATCAATGATCAGTTGGCTTTAACGGCCTTCAATTCATCAACGGTTTCGGTGAAGCGCTTTTGGATCACACCAAAGGCATCACGGTTCACATTGAGGGCAAGTTCCGACACTTCGCGGAAACCATCAAAGCCTTTGCGGGCCACATCCTGAGCAAATTCAGCTTGCTTGCTGGCATTGGCTTCGGGAGTTTTGCCGTTTAGCACATCGGTGGCAACGCCTGAAGCATCTTCAAAAACGGTGCGCACGAAAGCGACCTGCTTTTCAGAAACCGTCTTGTAGCCTTCAAAGGCGACGCGATTGGCTTCGATCAGGGCTTCAACATTCTTGCGTTGGGCTTCAACGATAGCGTTGACATCGAAATTCGGGGTCTTGAACAGAGAAGCAAAAGCATTCTCGGGGGCATCGATTTTACGGGTGGTTGCCATGTCTGCGCTCCATAACGAGGTGAATATGATTGCTGCACTGCAACAACACGACTGATATGGGCTTAGGCGTCGCACTTGTCAAGCGATTTTTGTGCATTGCACCATTTTTCGTTCACAGGCCAAGGCACAGGAATTTTGTTTCCAGATATTCATCGATCCCCTCATGCCCCCCTTCCCGGCCCAAACCGGATTCCTTCACCCCGCCAAAGGGCGCAACTTCGGTCGAGAAAACACCGGTATTGACTGCCACGATCCCGGTTTCCAGAGCTTCGGCGGCGCGAAAAATCCGCCCCAGATCCCGGCTATAGAAATAAGAGGCCAAACCAAAAGGCGTATCATTGGCCAATGAAATGGCTTCATCATCGGTTTCAAATGAAAAAACCGGAGCCACCGGGCCAAAGGTTTCTTCGCCGTAAAGCTGCATATCGGTTGTGGCATCGGCAATCACCGTGGGCTGGAAAAAGGTGCCGCCCAAAGCATGGGGCGCCCCGCCGCCAAGAATGCGCCCGCCTTTGGCTTTGGCATCGTCCACATGGCGCTGCACCTTTTCAAGGGCCGCTTGATTGATCAGGGGGCCCTGGGTCACGCCCGCTTCGGTGCCAACCCCAACCTTTAGGGATGCAACGGCCTGGGCCAGCTTTTGGGTGAAATGATCATAAACCCCGGCCTGCACGAAAATCCGATTGGCACAAACGCAGGTTTGCCCGGTATTGCGGAATTTCGAAGCCATCACCCCATCCACGGCAGCATCGATATCGGCATCATCAAAAACGATGAAAGGCGCATTGCCGCCCAATTCCAAGCTCATTTTCTTGACGCTATCCGCCGCCTGACGCATCAAAAGCTTGCCCACATCCGTGGAGCCGGTGAAGCTGATCTTGCGCACCAGATCACTGGCCATCAAGGCCCCGCCCACAATGGCCGGTTTGCCGGTCACGATATTCAAAACCCCAGCAGGCACCCCCGCTTCGGCCGCCAGCCAGCCCAGAGCAAGGGCGGTGAGCGGCGTATCTTCGGCAGGCTTTGCCACCATCGCACAGCCCGCAGCCAGCGCCGGCCCGGCTTTCCGCGTGAGCATGGCCGCCGGAAAATTCCACGGTGTGATCGCGGCCACAACCCCCACAGGCTGCTTCAAAACCAGCAAACGCCGATCATTTTTCTGCTGCGGGATGGTCCGCCCATAAACCCGTTTCGCTTCTTCGGCAAACCATTCGATGAAACTGGCGGCATAAGCCACCTCGCCACGCGCCTCGGCCAGTGGTTTGCCTTGTTCCGTGGTCATCAGCAAAGCCAGATCATCGGCATTTTCATGAATGAGCTCAAACCAGCGGCGCAAAATGGCGCTGCGTTCCTGCGCGGGCCTTGCCGCCCAATCTTTCTGAGCTTTCGCCGCCCCCTTGATCGCCAGATCCACCTCATCGGCGGATAGGCTGGGCACGCTGGCAATAACCTGCTGATTGGCGGGATTGAGCACATCGAAACGATCCCCCGATGCGGCATCCATCCATTGGCCATTGACAAAAGTCTGCTGTCTTAGCAATTGGCGGTTTTGAAGCGCGATAATGTCATTCAGCATGATGGCCTGCTCCTGTCAGAAATCAAAATCTTGATCGAAAAAATCACAATGGAAAAAGAACGGCCCCAACCCGGCGTTCTTCCGCTAAAAGCACATTAAAGGTGCGCGCCGCTGCCCCGCTATCCATGATATCAAGGGAAAGCCCCTGATCCTTCGCCCAAGCGCGCACATCATCGGGTAAAGTGGAGGCGGCACCGCCGGTGCCCACAAGCACGATATCCATAGTCTGCAAAAAAGGCAGGAGTCTGGCAAGATTTTCAGGCTTCAAGCGGTTCAAATCCGGCTGATCAAAGCCCCTGATGGTATCGGGAGTTACCATCACAGGGCCGGATAAAACCCTGTCGCCAAAGCTGAAACTGCCCGGTCCATAAGCCGTGACAAACGGTTTTCCGCTGCCTTTGATTTCGGTGATGTCCATAAGACTAAACCCTTTTCCGGGATTGGACTGCGGGCCGCTTGAAGGGGGAGCAGGATTAAGGGGCTGGAACTTTCGTAAGATTGCCATCCCCATCCTGATCGGAGTCCTGATCTTTTTCATCACCGATGAAAGCCGTGCTGCGCAGGTGAAGCAGGATCAAAACCGGCGAGGCGATGAAGATCGAGGAATAGGTGCCGATCACGATCCCCCAGATCATCGCAGCCGTAAAGCCCTGGATCACCGGGCCGCCAAAGAAATAAAGAGCAAACAAGGCGATCAATGTGGTCAAGGAGGTCATCACCGTGCGTGAAAGGGTGTCATTGATCGAACGATCAATCAGCTCAGGCAAGGGCATTTTTCGGTATTTACGCATATTTTCGCGCACACGATCATAAACCACCACTGTATCATTCAACGAATAGCCCACAATGGTGAGGATAGCGGCGATAATCGAAAGATTGAAATCAAGCTGGGTGATCGAGAAAAAACCCACCGTTAAAAGCACATCATGCACCAGCGCGATCACGGCCCCCAAGCCAAACTGCCATTCAAAACGAAACCAGATATAAACAAGAACAGCCGCCACTGATAAGCTGACAGCCAAGATACCATCGCGCGCAAGTTCCGATGAAACCTTGGGACCGATGAAGCTGGTTGAACGGATGGAGACCCCCTCGATATTGGTTTGCAAGGCATTCTCCACCCTGATCTGGGCTTCTTTTTGCGCCTCTTCACCGCCGGGCTGTTCCTGAAAGCGGATCAGCACATCGCGCGGCTCGCCAAATTCCTGAACGCTCACATCCCCCAGATCAAGCTTTTCGAGAAGAGCACGAATATTCCCAATATTGGCCGGTTCCGGGGTCAGGATTTCAATGGTGGAACCGCCGATGAAATCGATCCCCAGATTGAGACCCCGGCTGAAAAACAAGGCCGCCGAAGCCAGGATGAGCAGCAGAGACACCACATAAGCGAAGCTGCGGATCTTCATGAAGGGGATATGTGTATTATCCGGGATGAGCTTTAAAAGCATAAGGATTTTCCAGACCGATCAGATCGGCAAACGCTGCGGACGACGCCGGCGCAGCCAGATAACGAGAAACAAACGCGTGAGCAGCAAGGCGGTAAAGACCGAAGTGATGATCCCGATGCCCAAAGTCACCGCAAAGCCGCGCACCGGGCCAGAGCCAAATTGAAAGAGCAGGAAAGCGGCGATGAAGGTGGTGATATTGGCATCCAAAATCGTGCTCAGAGCCTGTTGATAGCCTGCTTCAACAGCGCGCATGGGGCCGCGCCCGGCGATGGCTTCTTCCTTGATCCGTTCAAAAACAAGGACATTGGCATCCACCGCCATCCCGATGGTGAGCACGATCCCGGCGATTCCGGGAAGGGTCAGCGTTGCCCCCAAAGTTGACAGCGCACCCAGAATAAGCGCGATATTGACCATCAAGGCCACATTCGCCGCCAGCCCAAACCAGCCATAGGTCACGAAAATAAAGAGCACCACAAAGCTCAAACCCAAAAGACCGGCAATTTCACCAGCTTCGATGGAATCCTTGCCCAGATCGGGGCCAACCGTACGTTCTTCCATGATGGTGAGAGGAGCGGGCAGCGCCCCGGCACGCAACAGGATCGCCAGATTATTGGCACCCTCAACCGTGAAATTGCCAAAAATGCGCCCGGCCCCCCCCAGAATGGGCTCCTGAATATTGGGGGCCGAAATGATCACATCATCCAAAACGATGGCAAAGCGACGATTGACATTTTCCCGGGTAATATCGGCAAAGCGCCGACCGCCTGTGGAGTCAAAACGGAAATTCACCACGGGTCGGCTTGATTCATCAAAACCCACCGAGGCATCCACCAGATTTTCCCCTGTCAGGCGGGCGCGTCGCTCGAGCACCAGAATTTCACCGGTATCTTGCGAAGGCAGCGACATGAAACCGGGGGGAGGACGATTGGGATCGCCCTGAGCATTGACCATATGAAAAGTGAGCTTGGCAGTCGTTTCCAGAAGCGAACGCAATTGCTGGCTATCCTGCAGGCCCGGCACCTGTACCAGAATCCGATCAGCCCCCTGCCGCTGAATGGTTGGCTCGCGCGTGCCCATTTCATCCACACGCCGACGCACGATTTCCAGCGATTGTTCCACCGCCCCGCTGATCCGCGACCGGATCGCCGCCTCCGTGAGGGTGGCCGTGATCAGCCCGTTATCTTCGGTTTCAACCTCGATATTGCGCGATAAAACGCCGCCAAAACCCTGACCATCCCCCACCGGCACCGCCTGATCACGGATCACCGAAAGAGCATCGGCGCGCTGAGTTTCATCCCGAACCCGCACATGGATAGAGCGCCCCTGCGGCTCGATGCTCGCCAAAATGCGCTGCGCGCGCAAGGCATCGCGGATCTGCGCTTCAAGATTGACCATCTGTTCAGCCACCACAGCATCGCTATCCACCTCAAGCAGCATGTGCGATCCGCCTTGCAGATCAAGCCCCAGGGTCAGCTTGCTACTGGGCAGAAAGCCGGGCAGTGCTGCCACCTGCTCATCACTGAGCAGATTTGGCAAAGCCGCCAGCATCCCGATGAAGCTGATCAGCAAAACGAAGGCAATTTTCCATGGTGGAAAGTCAAGCATGGCAGATTGATCCCAATCGGGGGTATCAGCGACGAACGCTGATCGAACATGTCATATAGGCCTGAAACCGGCCGTTAAAAGAGCCCGGCTCAGCTCTCGGCCGGTTCAGCCTTGCCACGCACCTCGGCAATGGTCCCGCGCACCACCCGCAAGCGCACACCTTCCGATACCTCGACCTGAAGCTCATCATCGGCGACCTTGGTCACCTTGCCGATCAGCCCGCCCGATGTCACCACAGTATCCCCACGACGAATAGCGGCGATAAGATTGCGATGCTCTTTTAAACGCTTCTGCTGAGGCCGGATCAGCAGAAAATAAAAAATCAACATGATCAGGGCCAAAGGAAGAAGCATTTCCAAAAGACCACCCCCGGCAGCGCCGCCTGCGGATTGTGCATAAGCAGTTGATATCAGCATGAAAAAACCCATTTCCATCAAGTTGAGGCCTCCTGCCCGCATTGGCTGCCGGGATCAGTGTGAACCCGACATTTTGCCATCAAGCACAAGAAAGGCCGTGGTCATCTGGTGGCGGACTATAAAGCCAGCCCCTATGATTGCAACATCATTAGGGCCCTGCCCCTAGAAACATGCTCCTCAAAGATCATGCTTTTAAAAAAAGCGCTCAGCGCGCATCGGCGCTGATCTGCGGCAGATAGCGCAAGGGGTCTGACGCTTTTGTGCCTTTGCGCACCTCGAAATGCAATTGCGCTTCCGTCACCCCGCCGGTGGAGCCGACCCGGGCGATCATCTGCCCGCGCTTCACGGCGGCCCCGCGTTCCACCAGCAATTCATCATTATGGCCATAGGCCGTCACCCAATCATCGGCATGGCGAATGAGGATGAGATTGCCAAATCCGCGCAAGCCCGATCCGGCATAAGCCACAATGCCGCTTTCCGAAGCCCGCACCGGCGCACCTTTGGGAGCCCGAATATTGATCCCATCATTGCGCAATCCCCCTTCTTTGGGGCCAAAGCGCGAGATCACAGTCCCCGTAACCGGCCAATCAAAGCCAGACCCGGTGCGCGGTGGCGGTGTGGCCAGGCTGCGCGAGGGCCGCGATGCCACCGTCAATTCCTCGGCCCGGCCCGATGGCACCACAAGAACCTGACCAACCCGCAAAAGATAAGGCGGCGCCAATTGATTGATGCCGGCCAATTGGCGCACATCGAGATCATGTTTTTGCGCGATGGAATAAACCGTATCGCCGCGCTGCACCACATGCGATCGCCGCCCCGGCAGAACAAGCTTTTGTCCCACCGCCAAAGCATAAGGCGGACGCAGATCATTCACCGCCACAAAATCTGACAAAGGAACGCCATGGGCCCGGGCCAGGCCATAAACCGTATCACCCCGGCGCACCTCTATCTGGCCCGCAGTTATCCCTGTTCTTGTGGTTCCCGTTCGTGCAGGGGATGGGGTACGTGCCCGAGGGGCCACCACGCGGCTATCCGCCCGATTGGGTACAGTGGCAGCCGCATAGCGATTGGGGGCGGGGGGTTTCAAGCTTGGCCGGGGCACGGGGATGGGGGAATTACGCACCGCATAAACCGGCTCCACCGCCCAATAGGGCCGATTGCCGCCAGCCACATAACAAGCCGACAAGCTCAAACACAGGATCAAAAGCCATGTTCTTTGTGGCCAATTTCGCGCGGCATCTCTCATGCCCCGATGATACGAATCGCGCTATATCAATGCAATCAATTAAACAATGTAGAAAATTTTCGGATGAAATCCGCCGCTCAGACTTTTTCTTCGCTTTTGGCCCGTTGCCATAAATGCTCCATTTCCTGAAGATTGGATTGCTCCGGCCCCCGCCCTTCTTTTGCCAGAAAAGCTTCTATCTGCTTAAAACGCCCCTCGAATTTTCGATTGGCGCTGGCCATGGCATCCTCTGGATCATGGCCAAGCTTGCGGCTTAGATTGATGCAGGTGAAAAACAGATCACCCAATTCCTCAAGCACCCGGGCATCACCTTCTGCATTCTTATGGGCCTGCTCCACTTCACCAAGCTCTTCATAGACTTTTGCCAAAACATCTGCGGGATCATCCCAATCAAAGCCCACCCGCGCCGCGCGCTTTTGCAATTTCAGCGCACGCTGGCTTGCCGGCAGGCTTTTCGCCACCCCATCAAGGGCGCTGAGGGGGCGGCCTTCGGCTTTGGCTTTCTCGGCGCGCTCGGCAGCTTTCAGAGTTTCCCATGCCTGCAGTTGGGCCTCGGCATCCGCCATCCTTTCCCCGGCAAAAACATGAGGATGGCGGCGGATCATCTTGCTGCAAATGGCTTCCAACACATCCTTGAAATCAAAGGCATCGCATTCTTTGGCCATCTGGGCATGAAACACCACCTGAAACAGCAGATCGCCCAATTCATCCTTTAATTCATCAAAAGCGCGGCGTTCGATGGCATCGGCCACTTCATAGGCTTCTTCGATGGTAAAGCCTGCGATCGATTTAAAATCCTGGGCCCGATCCCAAGGGCAGCCGCTTTCGGGAGCACGCAAAGCGGCCATGATGTCGAGCAGTTTTTCGATATTCATCGTCACGTCATCCTAAAACCAGAGGCGAAAAGCTTATCGCTGTCATCCACTGGTAACAAGAGATGCCCCACCCTCACCACACCTTGTCCGATCTGATGCTTGACCCCATTGGCGCACTGGCGCAGTTTGCAGAACATCTAGGGTCCTGACCCTAAACAACTGAACAAACCGGCGATCTGTGGGAGCCTATAAATATGACCGCGAGCTATATCGTTTATGGCATGGATGCATCCTATTTCACGCAAAAGATATTGGCGCTTTTTGCCTATAAGGAAATCCCCACCGATTATCGCAAGAAATCGATCCATGTGCGGGCCGAGGTCGAACGGCGATCCGGCACCCATATGATGCCGGTGGTGGTGACCCCTGAAGATCAATGGCTTTGGGATTCCACCCCCATTGCCTTTGAAATGGATAAAAGATTTCCCGCAAGCACCACCCTGCCCGATGCGCCCCTTGGCCGGATCATGGCCCGCATTTTGGAAGATTTCTTTGATGAATGGACCGTGCGCGCCGCTGTTTTCTTCCGCTGGAACGATCCATCGGATATCGAGCATTCCGGCACCGCGCTCGCCCGGGATGCGGTGGGCATTCCCGCCCATCAGACCCTTGATCCCGAAGGCGAAAAGCTGGTGCGATCTGCCCGCGATATGATCCAGAACTGGGCCATGGGGGTGTGCCAGAAAATGGATGCCGGGCCCGATGCTTTGGCAGAAATCGAAGGGGAATGGTGCCGCCTTGCCACACTTTTGGGGCAGCATTTCGCGCAATCGGATTTTTTGCTCGGCCCGCGCCCCTGTCTTGCTGATTTTGCCCTGCAAGGGGCACTGACCGCGCATTTCCTGTTTGATCCCACGCCCCGCACCCTTGCCGAAAGCTTGGCCCCTGATCTGATAGCCTATCAAAAGCGCATGGCTGCGGCCCGGGCATCGGATCTGGCCGATGGCTGGCCCGATTTTACAAGCGTTCCGGAAACGCTGGCCCCGCTTTTGCAGCAGATCGGTCTCAGCTTTCATGCCTATCTCATCGGCAATCACCGCGCCCTTGCCGCCGGAGAGACTACAGTCGATATGGATTTAGGCTATGGGCCGCGATCCATCATCGCCCGCCCCTATAGCGAGAAAACACGGCGCGAAACGACAAAGGATCTGGCCGCCCTCGATGCCCCGGCCCGTGCGCTGGTCGAACAAAATCTCGCGCCCTTGGGGGTTTTAGAGGCTTATCAGCTTCCCTGATCGCCTTTAAACTCCAGCCATCTTTTCACGTTAATTCAGGATATGATGCACGATGATCCCCAATCAGGAACAAGCCATGATCCGCGATATGGCCCGGGCCTTTGCGCAGGAAAAAATTGCCCCTTTTGCCGATCAATGGGCGCGGGATGGCCGCGTGCCCCAAGCTGTTCTGGATGAAATGGGGCAGCTTGGGCTGATGGGCATGACCATCGCCGAAGACCATGGCGGAGCCGGAACCGATATGGTTTCCTATGCTTTGGCTTTGATGGAAATCGCCGCCGGGGATGGCGGGCTATCAACGATTATGAGCGTCAATAATTCGCCGGTTTGTGCCGCCATCGCCGGGGCTGGCAATGCGGATCAAAAAGAAACATGGCTGCAAAAACTGGCGCGCGGCGAATGCATCGGCGCCTTTTGCCTCACCGAACCACAAGCCGGTTCCGATGCCGGGGCCTTGAAAACCAAAGCCCTCCGCACCCAAACGGGCTGGGTTTTAAACGGCACCAAACAGTTCATAACATCGGGCAGCATCGCTAAGGTGGCCATCATTTTTGCCGTTACCGATCCTGATGCCGGAAAACGTGGGATTTCCGCTTTTCTGGTACCCACCAACACCCCCGGATTCATTGTATCGCGCATCGAAGACAAGCTGGGGCAATCCTCATCCGATACCGCCCAGATCATTTTCGATGAAATGAGCATTCCCGAAAGCTGCCTTTTGGGCGATGAAAATCAGGGCTATCGCCTGGCTTTGATGAATTTGGAAAGCGGGCGCATCGGCATTGCCGCCCAATCGGTGGGCATGGCTCAGGCGGCCCTTGCCCATGCCCTTCACTATGCAAAAGAACGCATCAGCTTTGGCAAAGCCATCGCCCAGCATCAGGCGGTGGGTTTTCGCCTGTCGGATATGGCGACCAAGCTCGAGGCTTCGCGCCAGCTTGTGCTGCACGCAGCATCCCTCAAGGATGCCGGGCTGCCCTGCCTCAAGGAAGCTTCGATGGCCAAGCTTTTTGCCTCTGAAGCTGCGGAGAGCATCTGTTCCGATGCGATCCAGACCCTGGGCGGCTATGGCTATCTGAAAGATTATCCGGTGGAGCGGATCTATCGTGATGTTAAGGTTTGCCAGATTTATGAAGGCACATCGGATATCCAGAAGCTGGTGATCAATCGCCAGATGATGGCGTGATGGCCCTTTAGAAGAATTGGGCGAAAAATAAACATTGTGAAACGGGTTTTTCGTATTATATCTATCCGATATATTATCACTGATAAAGGATGACCGATGATCCGTTTGATTCTCAATGTTTTCTGGCTGATTTTTGGGGGCATCGAACTGGCGCTGGCCTGGTGGGTTGCGGCGCTTGTTTTTGCCATCACCATCATCGGCCTGCCTTGGGCGCGCAGTGCCTTTAATATCGGGCTTTATAATCTGTGGCCTTTTGGTTCGGAAGCCGTGCGCCGGGATGATTATTCGGGGCGTGAGGATATGGGTACCGGGGCTTTAGGATTTATAGGCAATATCATCTGGTTTCTGCTGGCGGGCTGGTGGCTGGCGATCGGCCATATTCTGATCGGTATTTTCTGGGCTATCACCATCATCGGCCTGCCCTTTGCCTATGTGCATTTCAAACTGGTGCCCATCACCTTATTCCCGGTAGGCATGCGGATCGTTTCCAAGGATGCATCCATCCGCCCTTATCCGCCACGCCCATAAATGCCGAAAAGGATGCGATGATCGAAAAGACTCTGGCCGGCATTGTCATCCTGATCGCCTTGGGCGCGGCATCCAGCCATGCCCAGGGCGTTGACGCAGCCAAAACCGAGGCATCATCCTCCACCGTTTCCTGCTATGATGAAGCCCGCAAGATCATCCAGACCACCCTGCGCGGTGCCTGCGCTGGCACTATCCTCAGCACCGAAGAGGCGAAAAGCATTCGCCAAAACATTCTCCGCGAGCGCGCCCGGCGAGCCAGCGATCTGAAGCCCGATGCCCGCGCCGCACCCGCCTTGGCCATGCGCTTTGGAACGGCTTTTGCGGTGAATGACAAGGGCCAGTTTCTCAGCGCCCGCCATGTGGTGGATGGCTGCACGAGTTTGTTCATCGCCGATGCAAAGGGCAATCGCTGGCCCGCCAGCATCGCCGCCCTTGATCCCGATCTTGATATGGCTCTGCTCGAAATGGAAACCAATCCAGCAAATGCAGAAGATTTACCAGCCGCATTCGATTATGTGATGTTCCGCACCGCCCTGCCCGGCATAGATGAACCGGTGATGGCCGTCGGCTTTCCTGAACAGGGGCTGCCGCGCATTCGGCCTGATCGCCGCAAAGGGCAAATTTCGGCCCTAAGCGATCAGGGACCGGATAGTGAAACCCCTTTTTATCTCGCCTTTAAAGGCTCGGTCAGGGGCGGGAATAGCGGCGGACCGCTTTTTGATGAAGCGGGCTATGTCACCGGCATGGTCATCGCCAAGGCGAATACGGCGGCTATTTTTCAAACATCGGGCACCCTTGTGCGCAACACCGCCTTTGCCATATCGGCACCGGTTTTGATGCGCTTTTTAAACGATCATAAAGCCCCCTTTTGGCTTCAAAATGATCGGGATGTGCCGACAGCCCCTACTGTGGACGATGGACCAAAGACGGTCGGACGGGTGATCTGCCAGCCCTGAGATTGGCAAAAAACCTGCTTCATTTGAATTTACAGGGCAAAGCCGTTTATAATCCGGTATCTGTTCATCATTCATCAGGAGTTGATCATGGTCAATGATAGCCATTTAAAGCGCGCCTATGCCCTTAAAAACCCCAAAGATGCCGAAGCGCTCTATCGGGATTGGGCGGCCAGCTATGATAAGGATGTGGTTGATGGGCTTGGCTATGTCGCCCCTCAGGAAAGCGTGAAGGTTTTGCTGAGCCATCTGAAAGGGCATGAAAAAACCATCATCGATGTGGGCTGTGGCACCGGGCTTGTGGGCGATGTGATCCAGAATGAGCATCCGATGGTCTGCGATGGTCTCGATCTCTCCCCGGAAATGCTTGATATCGCTCGTGATCGCGGCTCTTACCGCAATCTATTAACCGGCGATCTCACCAGTCGTCTCGATCTCGAGGATGATCTTTATGACGCCGCCATTTGCGTGGGTACTTTCACCAGCGGCCATGTGGGGCCCGATGGATTACGCGAAATCATTCGGATCACCAAACCCGGAGGCATCATTTGTTTCACCGTCAATGAAAATGTTTATGAAGATCAAGACTATGATCAGGCGTTATCATCTTTGGAAGACGAAGGGCTGTGCCGCCGGATCGAACAGCACGAAATGGATTATATCCCCAAAGAAGGCCTGCGCGCCCAAGTGATCACCATCGGCGTGCCCGAGGTGGTAAAGAATTGACCCCGGCTCGGGGGCCGGGGTGACGAAGTTAAGGAGGCCCAGGGTGACGATTTTTATATGTGATGCTAACAACTTACGTCATCCCGGACGCGGTGCAGCATGAAATGATGCGCCGCTGAGCCGGGATCCATCTCGTGAAGGGCTGAGGGTGGGAAAGATGGACCCCGGGCCTCTGCCCGGGGTGACGAAGTTAAAGGGGCCCGGGGCGACGAAGTTAAGGAGGCCCGGGGCGACGAAGAAGAGAAGAAGGCTCAGCGCAAGCGGGTGGCCATCTCTTGCAACACATCGCTCAAAGCCAGAAGGCGTTTTTGATCGACAGCGTCCCTGCTCGCACCGTCTTGTTGCAGTGAAGCGGACAGTGCCAAAAGTTCGCCGGCCACCGCCTTATCGCCCGACCCATCAGATAAAGACTGATCGGCCCGGGCCAAAGCCTCGCGCAGATCGGCAATCCGGTTATCAGCCAAAGCCTTGCTGCGCTGCAATTGATCCACATAGGCATGGGCAACTGCAGGTTCGGCCTGCCAGCTAATTTGGAATTGCTGCTGAGGATTGAACAACTCACCGCCTTTGGTCAAAGATGCGGCTTTGATTTCATTTTCGGTCAGATATTCACTGGGCTCCAAGGCCAGAACATCAAGCCCGCGCACAATCGCCGACCCATAAATCAGGCCATTGAACCAATAGGTTGACCAATATCCTCCCAAAACCAGATCTTTTTCATCAATGGGGCCACGATCAAAATATGCAATTTCCACCGGATTAGCGGAATCGGTGAAATCCATCACCGAAAGCCCGCCCTGATACCAGGCCTGCACATAGATATCGCGGCCGGGAACCGGGATGATCGAACCATTATGGGCAACGCAGTTTTCTTTATCGCTTTGGGGCGCCGGAATTTTATAATAACCACGGAAAACCAGCTTTTGATCGACGATATCATAAAGCGCATCAGCACCCCATGTCATCGGATCTGAAGCCTGGCAACGCGGCCGTGCGCCGCCGCCCCATTCATCGGTGAACAGCACCTTGGTACCATCATTATTAAAGGTGGCTGAATGCCAATAGGCAAAAGATGAATCCTTCACGGCATCGATCCGTGTGGGCTTCAAGGGATCGGAAATATCAAACAGAATGCCATTGCCCGAACAGGCTCCGGCAGCAATCTTCAGTTCGGGGAACACAGTGATATCATGGCATTGATCGGTGGCCCGGGTGGTTTGCGTTTCAGGGCCATGATCACCGCCCTGCCACAAACCGGCAATAACCCCGGATTCCGGATCGGCAAAAACCGCCGGGCTATCGATGATCCGGGCATCCTGTGGCCGATCCACGGGAATTTCGATCACATCGATGCGAAACAAAGCCGTTTGCTCATCCTCATAAGGCGATTTATCGGAACAACCGGCCAATTCCTTTGCATCACGCACGGAGCTTGTGCCGGAATTATAAACGATCAGCTTACCATCCTCGCCCGGACCGGAAACGATGGAATGGGTATGCGAGCCACGGCAGGTTTGGACAAGGCCCACCTGTTTTGGCATCCGCAGATCGCTGATATCGAAAATCCGCAGGCCGCGAAAACGATCTTCGCTCACCTTTTCGGCAATGCCCTGCAGGCCGCAATCAACCCGCCCCCGCGTTTGTTCAACAGAGGTGATCAGCAGATTGCCGGCAATCGACACATCCCCCTGCCCCCCCGGGCACACAACCGAGCTCATCAATTCCGGGGCATCGCCTTTCGAGATGTCATAGATATTGAAGCCATGATAATTGCCCACAACGGCAATATCGCCTGCAAAGGCAATATCGGTATTGGAAAAACTGAGGAAGGGCGCACGCGAGGATTTACTTTCATCCCGATCCGGCTTGGCATCTTCCTCCGTCTCGCCCTCGGCATCATCCTTTTTCTCTGCCGCTTTATCTTTGGCCTTTTCACCGGCCTTTTCCTTATCTTCGGCTTCCAGCCGCTTCAAAGACAAACCGATGGGATTTTGCGGATCATAAAAACCTTCAGGACGCGGCAGGCTTGCCAAAAGCTCCAGATTGGAAATGGCTGTTTCGGCATCGAGATACCCGGCAGACAAACCAACGCGCGGATCGGCGGAAAAGCCCGTCAGCATGGCTGTCATCCGGGTGATTTCAGCCTTCTGATCATTGGTAATATCCGTGGTGAATTCAAACAGAACGGGGTCATAGGCCGATCCGGGCTTCTTCAACAGCGCCCCGACCATGCTCAAGGCGCCCTCATGATGCTTGATCATGAGCTGTAAAAACATATTGTCGAAATCAGCGCCCTCGGAAGCGGCCAGTTCTTTCATCTGTGCGGGCGAGGCCATGCCCTCCATCGTGGCATGGGCCCCTTCATGATGATCGCCCTTCAGTTCGGGAAGCGGCTGATCGCGATCCTGAAGCCATCCCTTCATGAAGGCAATTTCATCTTTTTGCGAAAGATCGATCCGGCGCGACAGTTCAATCATTTCATTGCGGGCCGTGCGATCCGCCACCAATGCGGCCATATCAACGGCCTGCTGATGATGGACGATCATATCCTGCATGAAGGTGACATCCGCCGCCGAAAAACGGGTGGCGGCCAGATTGCTTGCCTCATCAACATCAAGCTGGCGGCTGGTTTGGCCCGGGGCACCGGGCTGGATGATCGGAACCTGCGCATAGGCCTGGGCTGACAGCATCACAAGCCCCGTGCTCAACAATGCGGCCCGAATAACCGGCTTTCCAAATGAAGTCGTCTGCGTCATCTCAAAATTCCCCTGATAGGTTATGCCCCGTGCAAATATCTTTTGCATAAAGAATGGCACTAGCATTTTTCATGCTCAAAACGTTCGTTAAGGATGAATATTCACGGAAATCAAGCCGCTGGCAAGAGTGGATCCTTCTTTCCTCACCCGGGCGGAGACCCGGGTCCACTCTTTCCCATACTCAGCCCTTCACGAGATGGATTCCGGGTCAAGCCCGGAATGACGAAAGAAAAGAGCCGGGATGAGGGTTGAGAGCACATTGTGCCGAACGTCTCAGTCGGCGGATTTGAATTTGATATTGCGAATAATTATCAAAACATTTAAGTCTCGTGCATTCACTGATTCGTGACGGGAAATTCGCAGCCCTTGGATTAAGCGGCGCAAGCGATCAGGCCCATCATCAACCCACGGAAAGGCCCGGAATGCGCGCGTTCACATATTTAGCTCTGACTATGGCCAGCGTCTCTGCTTTTGCTTTGCAGACAAGCCTTGCGGCAGCACAAAATCGTGCCGATGAAACCTCCGATATCGAAGAGATCATCATTACGGGCAAGGCGTCACAGGTCGATTTAACCGATCCCTTTGCCGGAGGGCAGGTGGCGCGAGGGGGCCGCGCCGGATTGCTGGGCAACCTCGATTTCATGGATGCCCCCTTTTCGGGCACGGCCTATACTGAAAAGCTGGTCGCTGCTCAGCAGGCCAAAAGCATCGGCGATGTTTTGCAAAATGATCCCGTGGTGCGCGTGGCCAAAGGCTTCGGAAATTTTCAGGAGCTATATATCATCCGGGGTTTCCCCGTTTTTTCTGACGATCTGACCCTTGATGGCGTGTTTGGCATTTTGCCGCGTCAGCTGGTGGCTGCAGAATTGGTTGAACGTGTCGAGGTTTTCCGGGGTGCCAATGCCTTTATCAATGGTGCGGCTCCGGGTGGCAGTGGGGTTGGCGGTTCGATCAATATCGTGCCAAAGCGGGCCCCAAAGGATGGGATCCGTCGGTTCACTGCCGGCTATGAAAATGAAGGACAATCTTATCTCGCTGCCGATTTTGGCGCACGCTTTGGTGCTGATAAACAATGGGGCCTGCGCTTTAATACGGCTTATCGCAATGGCGAAACATCGGTTGATGATCAGGATCGCGAGCTGGCCTTTTTTTCCCTCGGCAGCGATTATGAAGGCGAGCGGCTGCGCTTTTCCGCCCATATCGGCTATCAGGATCATCGCATCGAAAATCCGCGCCCCCAAGTTACCCCCTTGGGCGAGGTGCCGGATGTACCCGAGCCAGACAGCAATTTTGCCCAGCCCGGCACCTTTTCCGATGAGGAACAGCTTTTCGGCGTCATGCGCGGCGAATATGATCTCACCGATCAAATCACGGTCTGGCTGGCCGCTGGCGGGCGAAGCGGCGAAGAAGCCAATCAACTGGTCAATCCTTCGGCACAGGCCGATGGGTCCACCACCGCTTTTCGCTTCGATAATACCCGTGAAGACAGCATCCTGTCTGCCGATGCCGGAATGCGGGCCCGATTTCAAACCGGCCCTGTTGGTCATCAAGTCACGGTTTCGGGCTCGATCATCGATCTGACATTCAAAAATGCCTTTGCCTTATCGGATACATCCAATCTGTTCATCAGCGATCTGTTCAATCCCACACCGCTTGATCGCCTGCCCCCGGCTGATGGTTTTCGCGGCGGAATCCTGACCGACCCGCTGGCGACAGAGAAAAATACCAACAGCAGTCTTGCCCTTGCCGATATGATCTCGCTGTTCCAGGATCAGTTGATCCTGACACTGGGCGTGCGCTTCCAAAATATCGAAACCCGATCCTTTGATTTCAATAATGGTGCCAAGACATCAGAATTCGACAAATCCGCCACCACCCCCGCTTTTGGTCTGGTTTATAAGATCGCGCCCAATCTTTCATTCTATGGCAATTATGTGGAAAGTCTGCAGCCGGGGGCTGTTGCCCCTGCAACCAGCGGGGGGGTTCAAATCCTCAATGCGGGCGAAGTGCTCGATCCATTTCGTGGCGAGCAATATGAAATCGGTATGAAATATGATGGCGGCGATTTTGGTGCCACGCTCAGCCTGTTTTCGCTGACCCGGGAAAATGCGGTTGTCATCGATCAGCTCTTTCAGGCATCGGGCGAACAGGAAAATCAGGGGATCGAGCTGAGCCTGTTTGGCGAACCCGTCAAAGGCCTGCGGCTGATTGGCGGGGCCAGCTATGTGGATACGAAGCTCAAGCGCACCCAAGGCGGCATCAATGAAGGCAATAGCGTGATTGGCGTGCCGGAATTTCAGGCCAATCTAAATGCCGAATGGGATGTGCCCATGCTGCCCGGGCTGACCATCGATGGGCGCGTTGTGTTCACCGGCGAGCAATTTGTGAATGAAGCCAATAGCATCGAACTTGCAAGCTGGACCCGCTATGATCTGGGCCTGCGCTATGTTTTGCCAATTGAAAATGACAGCATCACCATCAAAGGACGCATCGAAAATGTTGCCGACAAAGCCTATTGGGCATCGACCGGCGGTTTTCCGGGGGCCAATTTCCTGATCCAGGGCAATCCGCGCACCTTCATCCTCTCGGCATCTTACGACTTCTGAAAAAGGGCGATATGATATGTCGGCCAATATGATCAAACGAATGGCATGGGTGCATAAATGGACCAGCCTCATCTGCACGATCTTTCTTTTGATGCTGTGCCTGACAGGATTGCCGCTGATTTTTCATGACGAGATCGACGATGCCCTCAATCCATCGCACTGGGTGCCCGCGCATCCCGATGGTGCCATGCTCGAACTTGATCGCATCCTTGAAATCGCCCTTCAGCACAGGCCCGACGATGTTCCCATATTCATGAGCTTTGATACCGATCGACCGGTTGTCAATGTTACCACCGGGGCCCGGCCCGATGTTGCCGCTACCGCCATGCATTTTGCGTCTTTCGATCGCACCAGCGGCGATCTGGTGCCACCGCCAGATAATGGCGCGGCGATAATGGATTTTCTGCTTCAGATCCATACTGATCTGTTTTTAGGATTGCCGGGCATGCTGTTTCTGGGGGCGATGGGGCTGATCTTTCTCGCAGCGATCCTATCAGGCATCCTTTTATATGCCCCCTTCATGCGCAAGCTTGATTTCGGCACCGTGCGCGCAAGCCGATCGCCGCGCCTTAAATGGCTTGATTATCATAATCTGCTGGGGGTGATGACCGCGGCCTGGGTTCTGGTTGTGGGGGGCACCGGGGTGATCAATACGCTGGCCATCCCGATTATCGATTTTTGGAAACACACAGAACTCGCCGATCTGATCGAACCCCATGGCGCGCCCCCTTCGCCTGTTGCGCTGCATTCCCTTGATGATGCCATGGCTAAGGCAAAGGCCGCGGTTTCTGACATGGTTTTGCAATTCGTTGCTTTTCCCGGCGCATCTTTTTCAACGGATCATCATTATGCGATCTATTTCCATGGAAAAACGCCCCTGACCCGGCAAATGACCATTCCGGCGCTGATCGATGCCCGCGATGGCCGCTTCGCCGGGCTGCGCCCTATGCCATGGTATGTCAAAACCCTGGCTTTATCGCAGCCCCTGCATTTTGGAGATTATGGCGGTTTGCCGCTCAAAATCATCTGGGCCGTGCTTGATCTCATCACCATCATCGTTTTGGGAAGCGGGCTTTATCTATGGCTTGGCAAAGGCGGCCAGAGAATGGATCCGGCGATGGAGCCTTTATGGCAGGGGCCGGAATGAAAGATCGGCAATCCCGCATGAGCAGACCCAAAAGGCTGCGAAAAACACTGAAGATTCCAGCGATCTTTTTTGCCCTCAGCCTCGCCGGGCTGATCTGGGCGCTTTTGGTGGATGGTTCCTCCGATGGGCTGGCCGCCCTCGCCGCTGGATCCCCCCTAATGGCCCTTTTATGGGCCCTGCTCTATCGGCGGCAATGAAGCCTTTTCCCGCGGGCCACAGGGTTTGCCGGGGTCGAGAGCAGAGAATTACAGACAAGCACAAATCACGCGAATGTGAGGATTTTTTTCTCATGAGGGGGATTGTTCAATCAGTAAAGGGGCCGATAAGATCAGACCCTTATAGGGAGATAGGCTTTGAATAGTTTCCTCCGCAAACACTGGTTCCCCTTGGCAATGACCATTGTCATCGTCTTCGGTTATCAATTTGGAAAAGATTTGGCCCTCTCGCACAACAAGATCGGCGCACATGATCCCTTGGTCAAAAGCCGGGGCGTTAGAGACTAAACGGGACGCAACTCTTTCGTTTCGCCTGATGGTCTGTGCTGAACACTCTGTAGCATGACTGAGGGCGGCATGACTGAGGAAAAATATGAAAAATTTTCTTCTCTCTGTTTTAGCCGGAAGTCTGGTCGGACTCTTTATCTCCATTTTAATCCAATGGGTTACAGGTCAATCTGGCATAGGCATCACGTTTGCTGGCGGGGGCATCGCCGGGGTCGTAACTGTGATTTTTTTAGCCAAGCTTCGCGCAGCTAATAAGGGCGTGGGCCCGTCTCACTAAAAGCCCCAGGATAGTGTAAAGGAAAGTGGCGAGTTAAAACGCAAACTATCAAAGTTAAAAGAATATTTCTTCTCCTTTAGGAAAGCAAATACCATGACCATGAAAACTCGAGATATCCGCCTTGTTCTTCTTGCGGGAGTGGTGTCAGCAGCTATAGCGGGCTTCATCATCGCTATTGGTCAGGCTATGAACCTGGGCGGTGGGATCTTGTTCGGGGTCGCGCTTGGCGCAGGCATCGGCGCTGCGATCGGTCTTGTCTTCTATCGTCAATTTGCCCGTCATGATGATCGTTGAGGATCATATCCCAAGCAGATCGGAGAATTACGATGAATGTATTTCATAATTCAAAAAATCAAATAAAAGATATTTTTCCATATTTTATTTCTGGGATTTTCTATTATGTAATATATTTAGTAATTTTCTCAATATTTGGATTCATCGGAGATGAATTTAAGAACTTGCCATTTATTACATTCATATCTTTTTTATATAATTTATTATATTATGATTTAGGCAAAGGTCTTTCCTTTTTTTCATTTGGTGCGCTCAAGGCTTCATTTATTTCCTTTGCATGCAGTTTCACGCTCGGCAAAATGATCTGGATTGTCATTCAGATGGCCTTCTAATGTAGCGCCACTCACGCGAAAGTGAAAATTTTTTTCGCCCATTGGGGATTGTCCTGCCAAAGCGAGGCTCATTAGAATGAAAATGCGGTTGGGAGATTTTTCGTATTCGGATTGGAACTGATAAAAATTAGGCCGTAAACTCATAAACGGGATTCCCAAAGCGTTGC
>BAYV01000044.1 GCA_000710935.1 Iodidimonas nitroreducens
GTCCCGAATGGATGAAAATTCAGTGGCAGGTCAACTGTTGAGGCAATTGGAAAAGAAGAAATCATCATCAAAGGAGATGATGGTGACTTTTATCGCGCCCCCTTGAAAAATCTTGGTGATTATATTTCGTGGCCAAATTCAATTTTCCCTAACGTCGACTTGCGAAATAGCAAAGATGTCTGATCGGTGACTCAACCACCCTCACCCAGACGTAGAATCCTTTAATAACGGGTTCTACGTTTTGGGTGTATTTGTTGATATCATGATTCCATGGAATCATGATATCAACGTTTCATGGAGATATAGGATTCCCACATTGTCAAGAAGAGCTGCGACTTTGAGCCTTTTGAAAACCCGAATGTTTCCCCTGCCTTGGCGCTAAACGCATCGAAAATCTCAGGCGGTATCATCACCTGGAGCGGCTTGTTCTTAGCCTCAGACTTGCGAGGGTCGGCATGAATGATGTTTGTGGCCCTTTCCCGTGGTGGTGGTGCACCCTTTTTCAAAAGGGAGGTGTTTGCCATTACGCTATCTCCTTCGATGCCGTGACCGCAGCAAGACGATTGATAATTGACTGCGCCAGACGTTCAGCCTTCTTGTTCAGGGTACGGTGTGGAGTCTCTGTGATGACCTTTCCGGCGTCGTGCGCAATGCCATAAGCGGTCGAGACCGGTACATAGCCATCTAGGGTGATATATTCTGTTTGTTTCAGATAGGCTCGTGCCGCATTGAGCTCAGCCTCACTGTTCGTCGTCTTCATTAGTGCAAACGCAATCTTTCCTGTGCTGATACCAGCATCAGCGAGGCTGTGCGCGAGCTTTACGGCTGGCCGCAGATCGTCCTTGGTCTGCCCAGTCGGAATGACGGTCAGATCAGCCGCCTGTGCAATTTCTAGGGTTTGTTGTGAAGAGTGAGGACGGCCATCGAGGATATAGGCATCAAAACGCCCCGCTTCCGCCAACGCCGTCTTGAGGTTTCCAAAGGGCTGCACTTGAATTTCTGGCTCGATTTGCGCTTCGGCTCGATCTGCCGCCCATTCCGTGCACGTGGTCTGCTGTGTATCTAGATCAGCGATCTTGACTGAAAATCCGTCCTTCGCCAGTTCCCGCGCAAATAACCTTGCCAAAGTAGACTTTCCCGCCCCACCTTTTTGCGAGACCATTCCGATTATGTAACTCATGATGCCTCTGCTTAGTCTGTTTTTTTGATGATATCATGGAATCATGGTTACTCAATACCATGTCATCATGATGGCATCCTGCCATGAAATCATATTTTCATGGATTTTCATGTCTTTCGTACCAGCTCTTACAGAATTTAATGAAGTGGCGGGTGGGGTGCTTGGGTTCAATTTCATTATCGCTAAGCCAGGAGCGCCATTCGCGCTCCAGCAAATGTACGTCCCAGCCCGGAGCCGCAGATCTTGCATCATGATATGCTTCGGGGTCGAGGCGACCTTCCCAAGCTGTCACAGAAGGTGCAATGAGCATCGTGCCGCGGTTGTGAAAAGTTACCATATCTGAATCGGTATCAAATGTGACACTGTAGTCGGGCAGGTGATCAAAATCGACCAGATCGCGGATCATTTGACGGAATCGCTTAAGAGGGCTTTGGGAGCCGGTCTTCTTGAGAAGGTTTTCAAGCCCAATCGTCCATTCGTCTTGCTGCCCACAGTGCTTTCTTGCAATTTCATAAACGCGCCGCTCAATCGGCTTCCGCAATCGAAAATAATCACGGTGCAGTGTCAGCACTTCTTGGGAGCGGATCGCGTTGAACACCCAATCAGAGAGCTTTACCTCGCACCAAAGCAGTCTTCCATCAAGACCATGCTTACGGCGGATAGATGAGGCGTCAATCAAACCAAAACTGTCCGTTTGCTCCTCATCACCTGAGCGAATGTTCGTTCGAATCCGTGTACCTTCTAAACGATCAAGCGCCTCCACAAGCGCCATGTAATCCCGCCCGCTCGTACCACGATTGGTGAAGATCAACAGATCGCGTGAGTTGATCCGAACGCGCGGCGAGACCTGTTCATTGTTTTTCAGCTTCGCCATGATCTGCGAAATACAGTAGATTAAAATATCCTTGTCATAGATCGTGGCCAAGCCTTTGACACTTGGGGTAATTTCTATCCAATTACCCTTGTGTTCGTAACGCCGAACATTCGTCTCCGGTTTCTTCGAGAGTGAATAGAACGGATGCTCCATGTGAGTCATCACATCCTTGAGCACGGCATCGGCAACATCACAAATGAATAGATCATGTTGCCGATGCCGGTCTGGCATCAGAGGTAGAGGGGACTTCTCTTCATTAGCGGAAAAGAGATCAAGATTCGTGGTATCAGGTTCCATGCTCTGATATTCGTGGTTTTAGTTACCCTTTGTCAAGATTCGTGGTTTTAGTTACCGAAATTCGTGGTTTTAGTTACCGAAATTCGTGGTTTTAGTTACCGGACGTTAGATTTTATATCGTTAAATCAAGGGCTTCCAGAAGCTTATCCACAGCTTAACACTATATATAACACATATATAACACTCTAAAATGCCGGTCCCTCCTGTGGATAACTCTTAATGGTGAACCTTATTCAGACATAATTGCCCATAAAACAGGTCTGCATCAGAAGTTGATGCCATCTGAATCAAAACAGCAGATGTGGCAATATAACTGGTACCATGGCTGTCCAGAAAATAGGGGAGAAGCAATGTCAGGGTCAGCGCCATAATTACCAACGTTCAAGCCAGCCTAAATATGCGATATTTAGATACTGGCACTGTGACCTGCCACGGGATTATTCCTCC
>BAYV01000043.1 GCA_000710935.1 Iodidimonas nitroreducens
GCGCGCGGCCAGATCGGGGGATGGCAAGGCCGTCTCCACGTCCAGAAACCCCTCACCTATATAATTGACGGTCCTGATAAATGCGTCTGAGTCCTTCAGATCAGGCCGATAGCGCGTCAAGCCGGATGCCTCTATATACATCAGTCCTGGACGCTCGCGCCCCTTGAAGTTCATAAGCTTTTCCCGCGCCTGAGCCTCGCCAAAGGCAAGAACCGCTAACGCCAGAAGGCCAAAACATATCCCCACAACCCCCATCGCTCGCCCCATCCCATTGCCCCCCATCACCGCAACAGATCATCAAGCGCGGTCTGAATAGGCTTGCAGAATAATTTGTGCTAATGCTACTCACAAGAGCATTTCTAGCTTCGAGTTGGGATATTATCTATGCGCGCCCCGCCAACCTTTTTTATACCATTTATTGTCTTTCTGGCTCTGAACGCAGTCACCAGCATTCAAGCACAAGATAATACCAGATCACTCACACATTCTGAAAACCGGATATTATTCGAGCGAGAAGATGATCGCATTCTGGTTTCTGGAAAAAACATAGAAAAACTTTGCATCATATGTGAAGAATCAACTTGTATTCTTCACATGAAATTAAAAGAAAAAACACAGCTTCAGGTTGAATCGTTCATCTCACGTCATATCAAAGAACAGATAAAATTATCTGTGAATGATGTTCTTATGTTTTCTAAGCTCAGAATTCATGATAATGTTTCTTTCAAAAATGGCAGCAAAATATACTTGGATAAAGTACAAGTATATAATTTGGCCACCGCCGATCCGCCGATCATAGAATACTGCGAGAGCGCGATATGACCTTAACGCGAACTATCTGACCAAACGAAAAGCTCCGCAGGCGAAATCTCGGCTGCGAGAGATTCTCACCTGCGCCACCAACAGTGATGCTGAACGTACCGGGATTTGAAAATCGTTTCATTTGCATCTGTCCGGCCGTATCTATGAACACGACATCCGCCTCAAAACCAGATGGTGCATCTGAAATAGTTTCCATTTCAAAAAGAAGAATTACTTCAACATTTCGCGCAATAATAGCCGTAGGGTGAGTCCAGGCTCCCCAAATCACTGGCGGTGCCCAAACATCAAATAGCTCAATGTCAATCTTTCCTGACTGTATTTCCCCAAGCTCTCTCTCGCTTGGCTTCTCTGCTTCCACATTCTCGAGCCGAAGACGTTCCATATAATCTTTTGCACGATCTTCAAGCTCCTGTTGCTGATCTTCCGTCAGCTTTAAAAAGGGCACATACTCTACCCCACACCGACAATTGATTGTCTCCTCGGGCGGCCCTTTCGGATCGCGTGGCTCATTGAGTTGCGCCTCGCCCACCTGAAACAATTCGTGCTCCAGGACGATCTGACCGTCCGCCGCGCGGTGACTTTCGCGCACAGCTCCATCGCTCTGTGTCCGCCATATCTTTACGATCACCGGATCGAGATCGGGACGATCCTCAAACTGACCCGCCTGCCCCTTCATTTGGCGGGCAGCAGAGGGCCGCCCGCCACGCTCAAAAGGGGGCACAGTCTCCCCATGATCCGCCGCCAGCACATCGCCACCGGCAATGGGGGAAAGCCCCACCGCCGTACGCTGTTCATTCAGGGTCATAAAGCCCGCAAGGCCCACACGCGCCCACAGCGCTTCACGCTCAATCGCCAATGCCGGAATGGCATCGCGATCAGCCAGCAAACGCAGCGGCTCGCCATCCCCAGACAAAAACCGCGACAGCCCCGCCAGCACCCGATCCACCAAAGGCAGCAGCGTCAAACGCCACAGCGCCCGATTGGCCTCCTGATAATTGGCATAGGTATTATCGCCGGGAATGCCCAAAAGCATCGGCGGCACCCCAAAGGCGAGGGCGATTTCACGCGATGCCATTTGCAGGCTGTTGATGAAATCCATATCGGCGGGCGAAAAGGCCATGGATTGCCAGCGCAGGCCACCTTCCAAAAGCAAGGGGCGTCCGGCATTGGCCGCACCCTGAAATTGCGCTTCCATTTCGGCCTTCAGGCGGATGATCTGTTCATCGCTCAGATTGCCGGGCATCCCATCGCCGGGTTCAAACACCAAAGCCCCCGATGGCCGCGCCGCATTATCAAGCAAAGCCTTGGTCCAGCCTGATGCCGCGGCATGAATATCGGTGGCCATTGCCGCCACCTGCAAAGGCGACAGGCCATAATGATCATCGGTGGGGTGAAAGCTTTTCAGATGCAGGATCGCCGAGCGCCCGCTTTGGGGATGAACCCCGAAGCGATGCTCATGGCCGCCCACACGATAGAGATAAGCCGCAGGCCAGCCCTTTGGCCCCGGTTCGATGGTCAGGCGATCGGGCCTTAAAGCATAAAGCTCGGCGGCACGCCCCGATGGGCTATCCACCCGCTCGATATAGGCATTGCCCGCCAATTGCAGCCAGCTATAAATCTGCTCCAAAAAGCTGATCCCATCATGGCCGGGATTGGGGCGGGCCAAAAGGTCGAGCACCGGATGCGTGCGGATTTCGCGTTCGCCGATCAAAAGCCGCACCGGCACCGAAGCGGCGCATTGGGCAATCAGGCGCACCGAACGATTGGCCACCACATTCTTGCAAAAGCCATTCTCCACCAAAGCCGGATAGGTGCGCGGGCTCCATTGGGCCGTTCCGTTGGAAAGCCAGGCCGTTCCGTGGCGATAGCCGCGCGAGGAAGGACCGGCGGCATAATCGGTGCCCGCAACCGCGCTGGCTTTTTCCTCGATGCCCAATCTTTGTCTTAATGTGCTGATAAATGACATGGGATATCCATTTGTTGGTGACCTCCCTTGGCAAAGGAGCGGTCCTTGGTTAGTGTCACCCATCGCAGTGATGGAGACGCTTTGAGATGAAACGCTTTCGGGTGAAAGAACGGGTTCGGCCTTCCCTGCTTATGCTTGGGCTTTTGGGCCTGTTGGGGGCATCCAGCCCGGCCATGGCCGCCCCGGATTGTGGCGATCCCCCCAGCAATGAGCCGAAAATCCCCGTGGGGAAAAAGGCGGATCGGGATCTGATGCTCAAAAGCGTGAATGCCGTGCGCGCCTATAGCGAATCGATCGATGAATGGCTGGCCTGCAAGGATCGCCGGGCCGTGCAGGTCTTTTCATGGATGAATGAAGATCAGCGCAAACGCTGGGAAGAAGATCTCAATAGCGTGCATGAACGCCGGGTTGAGGTGCAGCGCCAGATGAATGAAGCCATCCGCGAATTCAACGCCGCCCAGCCCGACAGCACGAGCTGATTTTTAAAGCTATAAGCGCCGCAGATGGGGGGCAGACATCCGCCCCAAAGCCAGATCGCTCACTGCCCACACCAAAGCATCGAGCCGATCCGGGCTGTGCTCCCCCGCCGCCCCGCTATAGCTGCACATTTCATCTTCCAGTTCCGCAAAGCAGCCCCGATGGCGCACCAGCCCTCGTTCATAAAGGGCGGCCACCGGTTCGGCCCGGGCGATTTTGCCCCGGCTGGCCCTAACCGCCCGATAGCTCAAACCGGGCGCCGCCTGACGCAGCACCGCTTCCACCATATCGCCGCCATTATTGGCTTCCCCCAGCACCCGATCGGCGGCATGGCGCTCATAGGCGCGGGCCACACGCTCGGCCCATTGCAGGGGGCGCAGGCCCTGACAACTGGCATCCTCAAGAATATGCACCAGTCCGTCCTCATCCAGCCCGGCGATGATGATCCCGCAGGCATCGGCTTTTTCGCCATGGCTGGCCGGGGGATCAACCGCCACCACGATGCGCGTGAATACCGGCTCCCGATCATGGCCAAGGGGTCCGATCCGGGCCGCCTCGATCATCTTGCGGGTCCAAAGGGCACCGGCCACCTCATCGATCATCCGGCCATCCAGTTCCTGCGCCCCCAGCCGCGTTCCGGCATAAAGGCGATTGACCTCATCCAGAAATTGCGGGGCCAGATGCGCACGGTTATCAAGGGTCGATCCCATGACCATGGCCGTCGATGGCTCGGCCATCAAACGCTTCAGCCAGCGCAAAGGCCGGGGCGTGGTGGTCGCCATCACCCGGGGCGCGCTGCCCAACCGCAGGCCTAAAACCAGATTCGACCAGCAGCGCTCCCCCTCATACCATTTCGCAATTTCATCGGCCCAGGCCGCATGATGCTGGGGGCCGCGCAATTGATCGGGATCATTGGCGGAATAAAGCGTCGCCACCGCCCCATTGGGCCAGGAAAGCCGTCGGCGCGATGGCTCGAACACGGGCCGGGTGGCTTTCGGGCTACAGGCAAGCAGGCCGCTTTCGCCTTCCACCATCACATCGCGCACATCGGCAAAGCTGTCTCCCACCAGGGCAATCCGCGCCGGTGCCCCGGCTTTGGCGCTGAGGGCCGTGGGGCCCTCCACCAAAGAGCGCACCCATTCCGATCCCATCCGGGTTTTCCCAAAGCCGCGCCCGGCCAGAACCAGCCAGCAAAACCAATCCCCGTCCGGGGCTAATTGATTGGGCCGCGCCCAGAACGACCAGTCATAAAGAATGGCTTCCAGATCCGCAGGCTCCAAACTGGCCAGCCAATGCTGCAAATCCTGCGCAGATCGCTGGCGCACCACCGCTTGCGCCCGGCTCATCATAAGCTGTCTGCCGCCAGCGGCTGATCATCCCCATTGCGCCCTTCATCCGCATCATCAGTTCCACATGATTGTGCCAATCGGTCCAAAAGGCTCTGAAGCCGGTTGCGGGTCTCGAGCCTGTCGCCCTCCGCCGGGTCCGGGCCAAGGCTGCTTTCCGAGCCAAAAATATGGGGCCGCCGGCTGCGCAGCAAAAACATGCCCAATTGATCTGAATAGCTGATGATCTTGCCGCAGGGTTTGCCTGCATAAAAAACCGGCTTTTCCACACCATGCACGGCGCGGCGGCGCAATTCCCCTTCCAGCGCATCGAGCGCTTCTTCCAAAGCATGATCCCATTCATCGCGAAACGCCGTATCTTTGGCCCGCAGGCGATACACATCGCGACGGGCAATACCGGCATGACGCGCCGAAGCGCTGACATTCGCGCTGTCGCGCAAGGCGTCCAAAAACAATCGACGACGCCGGGCTGATAAGGCAGGTGCAGCCATCATGACATCCCTTCTTGCAGACGCAAAAACGGCCACCGGAAAGCCGGCAGCCGTTGTGATCGCCTATTCATCGAGCATGGATCAGACCCTATCGCGGATCGTTCCGATTGTCAAGGCAAAAATAACCAATATGGAACATTTTTATGGGCCTCAACAGGCGAGTTCCGCATCCCGTGCGGGCGGGGCGATCATCCCATAATGAATGGCGAGCCGATCCAGCCCCAAAGCCAGCACCAGCTTTCCCGACCGGGCGGGCCAACCCAGGCCCCGCTCGGCTTCGTCCAATCCCTCAAGGTGGCAACACACCCGGATCAGAATATCGGCGAGCCCCGGCCCCACCGCATCCACTGCCGCCCGCACTGCCCGCCGGGCATCGAGTTGATGCTCTTGCGGCAAAAGCCCGCGCCCGCCATGGCGCCCCCCCGAAGCCGAAGGCAGCGCCGCCAGATCCACTGTGATTTTGACCCCCAGGCCCGCCCGTTCATAGGTTTCGCGCAGGCGTTCACCCGCTTCAAACTGAACCGCCGTCAGCCATGGGCGGCCATCGCGCCCCCGCCTGCGTCGCAACCACCCAAGGGGAGATTCCGCCGTATTAACATAAACATGCTGCTTTCCATCGGCGGTCATCCGCACCGCTTTTTGTACATCCAGATGCTGATGGCGATAAGCATCAACCGGTCTATCAGGCGCCTCCTGCCGTTCTTGCACATCTCTTGTCTGCGCGGCTGCGCGCTGGCGTTTCAAATAGGCTATCCCCCTTTCGGTGATGCGGACCCGGCCCTGCTGAAGATCAATATGATCAAGACGATGCAGCCGCGTTAGAAGCGACAGCGGCACTGAATGACGGCCCATTATAAGGCTGCCATCGGCGGCTTGGCGATACTCGCCACCGGCTTCCAGCAACCCCAGAATTTTTTTGGCAAAACTTGAAAGGCTGTCTTTCGACCGCCCCCCAATGGGAACAGGCGCACCTTTATGGGTGGTCCCGGATGACCCCTTTGGGCGCGAATCGGTAGCGGCTTCAGATTGTTGATGCGGCATGATGATACTCCTGATTTTGAACCAATATGGTACTATCATAATGTGCCGTTCCGGTAAATACTGTTTGCGCAATTCTCTATATAGGTTATATGCTGGTCATTATTCGCAGCGACAACCAAGCGGAGTTCGCCATGATGCATGCGCGCCTGAGAGAGATCCGAAAGGCCAAGGGGCTAACGCTTCAGGATGTTGCCGACCGGATCAAACCCACCGGCACCACCGCCCAAACCATCGGGCGTCTGGAAACCGGCGTGCGAACCCTGACCATCGATTGGATCGACAAAATCTCGCAGGCGCTCGAGGTTGATCCCTCTGATCTTTTTGCCTTTTCCCAAACCGGCAATGTGGTGATCGATGGCACGGTCACCGCATCGGGCAGCGTGCTGGATCGCGAAGAAGGGCTTTTGCCCCTGCGTCCCACCACCCGCGATCCCATCGCCGTGCGCTTCACCGATAATATGGGGCAATATCGCGCCGGCGATGTGGTGGTCTGCGAACGGCTGACGGAAGAAACCATGCATCGGGCGGCGGGCTGCGATTGTCTGGTGAAAGATGCCAGCGGGCGCCGGCATTTCGGCAAGGTTTTCCCCACACGCGAGCGCGATGTCATCATGCTCGCCCCCCTGTCGGCCAGTGGCAGCATCAAAACCAGCCTGAAAATCACCATGCTGGCCCCGGCAGTGGCCTTGATGCGCGCGCTGTCTCATTGATCACGCGGCATCGCCCCCCACTCCCCCCCCCTCGCGCTTCTCACCCGCCAATGCCGGTGGGCCAAATCGCTGCCTGCGTTGACATCTGATCCGCACGCGCAAACACTCTTTCAAAATCCACAAGTTCGCAGGGAATAGACCAATGCTCAAACACCGCGAGATTTACAGCTCCGATCATGAAATGTTTCGCGATAGCGTCCGCACATTCTTTACCCGCGAACTGCACCCCCATAAAGAGCGCTGGAACAAGCAAGGCATCATCGACCGCGATTTCTGGACCAAGGCCGGGGCGGCAGGCCTGCTCTGCCCGTCCATGCCCGAAAACTATGGCGGGGCCGGGGGCGATTTTCGTTTCAATGCCATTGTTGATGAAGAATTGGGCTATGGCGGGGCGGCGGCAGGCTTTTCGGTTCATTCCGATATCTGCGCGCCCTATATCCTGCATTATGGATCAGATGATCTGAAACGCACATGGCTCCCCAAAATGGCCAGCGGAGATGCCATCGCTGCCATCGCCATGACCGAACCGGGCACCGGATCCGATCTTCAGGGCATCAAAACCACGGCCATCCGGGATGGTGATCATTATATCCTTAATGGCCAGAAAACCTTTATTTCCAATGGCCAGCTTGCAGATATCATTCTGGTGGTGGCCAAAACCAGCGCCGATGAAGGGGCCAAGGGCATCAGCCTCATTCTCGTGGAAGCGGATCGCGCCGGATTTTCCCGGGGGCGCAATCTGGAAAAAATGGGCCAAAAGGCCTCGGATACATCAGAATTGTTTTTTGATGATGTGCGGGTGCCGATCACCAATTGCTTAGGCGAAGAAGGCATGGGCTTTGTCTATCTGATGCAGGAACTGCCGCAAGAACGCCTGGTGATCGCCGTGGCCGCCGCTGCGGCCGCCCAGCATGCCTTTGATATTACCGTTGATTATGTAAAAGGCCGCAAAGCCTTCGGGCGTACGGTCGCCAGCTTTCAAAATACCCGCTTCAAGCTGGCGGAAATGAAAACCGAAATCGAGGTGGGTTGGGCCTTCGTGGATCAATGCATCCACCGCCATCTGGAAGGCAAGCTGGATGCCCAGGGCGGGGCCATGGCCAAATTATGGCTGTCGGAAATGCAGGGCCGGGTGGTTGATCAATGCCTGCAGCTGCATGGCGGCTATGGCTATATGATGGAATATGAAATCGCCCGCCATTATGTGGATGCCCGGGTGCAGCGCATCTATGGCGGCACATCGGAAATCATGAAGGAACTGATCTCGCGCTTTATCTAAGGTCAGGACCTCTTAGGGTCAGGACCCTAACCCCTGATGACCGAGATCAATTCATCCAGCGCTTTAAGCAAATCGCCCGACCGATGACGCAAACGATCACTTTCGTCATGAACCAGATCGCCCGCACCTTTGGCTGCACGACCAGCTTCATTGATCGATTGAACGGATACAATCATGGATTGGTTGCGTGAAGCCACCTCACTCACATTGCGGGCAATCTCATCACTCGATGCCGTCTGTTCCTCCACCGCCGCGCTTACCGAAATGGTCAGCTGGCTAACCTCGGCAATCAATTCCGCCACATGCTCCATGCGGTCAACCGCCCTTTTTGAAACATCCTGCATCGATTCCAAGCGGCTCGAAATCTCCCCCGCCGCCTTGGCACTTTGGGTCGCCAGATTTTTAACTTCGCTGGCAACCACGGCAAAGCCCCGCCCCGCTTCCCCCGCACGGGCGGCTTCGATGGTTGCATTCAACGCCAGTAAATTTGTCTGATCCGCGATGGTCTTGATCAGGTCCAAAGTCTGCCCCACATCGCCAACAGCATCAGCCAATTGCCCCACAGCGCCACTGGCTTCGCGCGTTGCCGCATCCGCCAGCGATGATTTCTGGTGGGTATTATTGGCCTGCTGCGCCACATCTTGAATGGATGCCGACATCTGCTCCGCCGCACTGGAAACTGTTTGCAAATTGCCCTGATTGCGCTCGATCTCAAGCGCCACCCGCTCCCCTTGCACAGAAACATCTTCCGCCCGGGTCGCTGTCTGATTAGCCGCCTGATCCACCGCCTCGGCAATATTCCCCACATCACCAATCACGCCGCGCAAAACCGTCTCGCAGGTTTCCGCCGTTTTCCCAATACGCTCTTGGGCCGTGCGGGCTTCATGCACATCGATCAAAGAACCCGATACACGCAAAGGCACACCCCGGGCATCCCGGCGCGCCTTACCCGTCGCCCGAAACCAACGATAATCGCCCGAGCGCAATTGCAGCCGATAGACCACATCATAAACGGTCTGGCCGCTATAATCATTGAGATGCGCCGCAAAGGCATCGGCTGTGGCCTGATAATCATCGGGATGCAGCTTATCACTCCAGGAATTAACCTGATCAGGAAAATCCGATTGATCCCGATAACCCACCAACCGCCTGAATTCATTCGACCAGCGCCAGTGGCTTTGCGCGTGAAAAGGATCGCCTTCATGCAAAACCGCATCCCATAAGCCAATGCCGGAATGATTCTCAAAAAGCTCCAATCGTTCTTGCATATCCCGGGCGTTTTCTGCGGTCGCCACGCTTTCCGTATAAAGGGCCTGCAAACGATCCAGAAGCCGGGCCTGCGGGCCAGCAAAGCGATTGATCGGCTGGGCACCATCCAACATCATATCCAGCGCTTTGATGAAAGCATCGGCATCGCCTGTGCCATCCACAGCACTTGCTGATGACCAGAGTTTACCGATCATTCTTGCTCTCCTGCCCAATAAATAACAATTATAGATTGTTTAAAATCTGTATATGTACCTGAACCCTGCCACAGGGTGTTATATGATCATATTATTGCATTGATATGTCGATCAACTTTAAAGTGAAATCTATCTGTATTTTCAACAAAAATATCAGTGCTATGCTGAACGGCTATGGCGTTCTGCGCCGGGTTTGGATCGGGCATCAAGGCAAAAGGCAATATTGCGAATAAAATTCCGACCCATCTCTGTTGCCTCAATGCATCGACCCGCAATTGTCACAAGACCATCGCGCTCAAGGGGCGCAAGACGAGGCATCGCGTCATCAAGGCTGTCCTCGGTCACATCATGATCCCGGCAAAGGACGTCAAGATCGACCGTAAAATTACACATCAATCTTTGGATGGCAGCAGCACGCAGCTTGTCCTGCGCTGTTAAACACACACCGCGGGCAACAGGCAGATGTCCATCGCGCAGGGCCCGTCGCCAGGCCCCCACATCGCTGGCATTCTGAACATAACCATCAGCAAATGAGCTGATGGCCGATGCCCCGAAACCGAGCAACACATCGGCCGGATCATCACTATAGCCCTGAAAATTGCGCTGCAACTGGCCGCTCGCGGCGGCACAAGACAGCGGATCATCAGCCTTGGCATAATGATCAAAACCAATACGACAATAGCCAGCCGACACCAATTCTGCATCGATGGCCTGCCGAAGCATAAGGCGATCCGCCATATCGGGCAGACGGCTTTCATCAATGGCCCGCTGATGCTTTTTGAACCACGGCACATGGGCATAGCCAAACACCGCAATCCGATCCGGATCAAAGGCAATCGCCTGCCGGGCAGAGGCTGAAACCGTGCCGACAGTCTGACCGGGCAGCCCATAAATCAGATCGAAGCTCAAACGATTGATGCCCAGCTTTGAAAGGCGTTTGATCGTTGCCTCAACAGCATCGACAGACTGCACCCGTTTGATGAGCCTTTGCACTTCGGGGTCGAAATCCTGAATCCCAAGGCTGGCCCGGCCCACCCCGGCATCGGCCAAAGCCTCTGCCCTTTCGTCATCCAGGGTTCTGGGATCGATCTCAACCGCGAACTCAGCATCGCGACGAAAGGAAAAACGACGACGCAGATGCGAGGCGAGCAGACGGAAATCATCGGCAGACAGATAGGTGGGGGTGCCGCCGCCAAAATGACAATGCACAACACCATCATGATGCGCGATCCGGCCCGCCACCTGATCGATTTCCTCCATCAGCCGCGCAAGATAGGCTTCGGCGCGCACATAGCTATTGGGGACCGAGGTATGACACCCGCAATACCAGCACAAGGATTGGCAAAAGGGAATGTGTATATAAAGCGATAAGGTCTCATCCGGCGCAATGGCCGCAAGCCAGCGCTCAGCATCTTCTGCCCCCACCCCGTCATGAAATTCGGCTGCGGTGGGATAACTTGTATAGCGCGGCGTCGTCGCAGCGGCATAGGTCTGTGCAATCATCTTATCCATGCACACACATTATCACCAAACCAAACAGCATATTTGATCCAGATCAAAAGCTGGAGATGAGCTTTAAACCCCTTCGGCGATGCGCGGTTTTAAAACATCATAAGCCACGCGCACCTGATGAAACATCACTGCGGCTTCCTTGTCTCCGGGATTGCGATCCGGGTGATATTGCTTGGCAAGGCTTCTGAAGCGGGATTTGATCTCCTCGCCAGTGGCCACCGGTTCCAGATCCAGCACATCGAAAGCATCGCGCTCGGCCCGGGTCAGGCCATCGGCATCCGGGGTGCCGCCCCAGCTGAAGGCCTGGCTTTGGCGATAGCCGGTGGCGCCGTCCTGCTCTTGTTCACGGCGCATATAATCATGCACGGCTTCATCACTCATCCCGGCGAAGAAATTCCAGTTGCGATTATAATCGGCGGCATGGCGCTCGCAAAAATACCAGCGATCATTGGTCCGGGTGGATTTCGGTGCCGGATGCTCGCCCGCCTCATTGCAGCCATGAAAATCACACATGCGCACATGCACCGCATCGCTATCGCGGCCATAGCCCCCCCAGCGTGGAAAGCCAAAATCTGCACCTGTGCGTTTGCGTCTCATCTCGTTCCTTCATCTCTGGTGCGGTATGATCATGTGGCGCCGGGATCGCCCCGGGCCCCTTCCTTATCATCATTCTCAAAAGTGATCCATATCCGCCAACCCGGCGGATGCCATCAGTTTTTTCAAACGCTGAACCGCTTCCAATCGTTCCGATCCTTTGGGAATTTTTGTCAAAGGAAGGAGGAAATCCTTTTCCGCCATATAGCGCCGGGCTTCCGCTTCCGCCAGGGCCCGGGCCTCACCACTGGTAAAATAGCCATCCGCCAGCATCCGCAAAATCCGTTGTGCCTTATCAAAAGACGGGCCTTCGGATTTCGCCAGACGATCAAGAATCTTACTGTTTTCCAAAAGCTTCAAACAATAAACATCGAGCCGTTCAGTCAGCTTGTTTTTGGGCAAATCCTGCAGATGCGAAGCGATCAAACGCTTTTGCAGGCGGGTGAGCAGGCGCATCCGCCCAGCATAGCCGGTGCCAAGGGGCGTGAGCCAGAATTCTTCATTGGGCGCATCACTCAAAAGCGGCATCATATAATTGGCGATCATCCGCTTATTGCTGCTGCCGATACAAAAGCGCTCCAGATCGATCAGCTTTTGCACTTTATCCGCGGGATTGTGGCCGGTAGCGATATATTCACCCAAAGTTTGCGGATTCAAAAGCCGCCGGGTCCGCTCTTCCAGCAATTCATCCAAGGGTTTATCCGATAATTCAGCATCAAGGCTTTCACCAATCCCATCGCCCAGCCGCCACAGCGCACAAAACTCATCTTGCAAATTGCCCTTGGTCAGGCGATGGCCCACGGTCAGTTCATGGCGGATATGACCGATCAGCATCGTCCGACAGGCGGGGAGCACATTGGCTGCCAAAAAGCCGTTGAGCATGGCGGTCGTGGGGGTTTGCACCTCCTCCGGCAAATGGCCTCGGCTCAAGCCCGCCAGTTTTTCCAGAAAATCGATGATGTCTTCATCGGGAAAAAGGGCGCGCATCAGGCGGCGATGCATTAATTGTTCCGATAAAAACGCATCAAGCACCTCGATCACCCAATCCGGGTGATCCAACCGGATCAGGGCCAACAAGCGATCAAGCTTTGCCACACAGCCTTTATAGGATTGCAGATCCGCCGCCAGCACACAGGATAATAAAAACCGGCGGTTTTCCCGATGTTCCAAATGATGCGCCGCATCCGCAAGGCGTTTGTCGGCCAAAGATGGCAAGCCCCCGGCATGGCAGCGCTGGACATGGGCAGCGGCCTTGTCGATCACGGCAAAATTGGCGCGAATCCGTTCGGCCACCGGCTCGCCATTTTTGCGGACCTGCGCCACCGAAAGATTCTGTACCGCTTTCAAAAGATGGGTACCGGTATTTTGCAACCTCGTATAAAGCGCCGGATCATGCAGCAATTCCAAGGGCGTGACATCCCAGCCATCCAGCACGGTGGCCAGCAGACGAGCGATCAAACGACGACTTTCCGATGAATATAATTCTTCGGGCTTGCGGCAGAAAACCGCCAATTCATCATCATCATATTTCGAAGGCTTGACTTTGCGCCCCAGAAATAAAAGCTCCAGCGAATTGAAATCGCCGCTGTCTTCTTCATAGCGCTCACGTAAAACCCGCACGGCCCGATAGGTGCCAGCACGATAAATTTTTTCCGCTTGTTCCTTGGCTTCGTCATGGTCATCGAAAATACCAAGAACAGACCAGCTAGCGCCATTCTGTCCATGCAATTCATAATGGACTGATTTTGATTTTACTTTTTGTCGCATATTCATTCTCTAACGCGACCCACTGCGCCAGCGCTCTATCACAGAATGAACGAAATGAATATCCTGTTCTCTGCCCGCCCAATTTTGGGAAAAGGCAGGATCGGCACTCGATGGCCTCAAATCCTCATCCAGATAATCAAGACGCACCCGCATCGGCACCGCCACCCCTTCGCCGCTCAGTACACATTCGCGATTGCGCAAGGATGATATGGCAGCCAGAAATGACAAGCTCCCCTCGGGCAAAGCGCTGGCCACAAAGGCGGCATCGCGTTCATTATTCATCCGCATAGATAAAATCGTTCCACATTGCGAAAGAACCGATTCCGAAATATCCGATGGCCTTTGCGAGACCAATCCCAATGAAACACCATATTTGCGACCTTCCTTGGCGATGCGCTCGATCACCCGCCGGGCGGAATCAAAGCCGGGATTACGCTCCCGGGGCACATAGCGATGGGCTTCCTCGCACACCAGCAAAAGCGGGCTGGCTTCCTCCCCCTTGCGCGACCAAAGCGCAAAATCAAACACCATGCGGCAAAGCAAAGACACCACCACATCAACAATATCCGATGGCACGCCAGAAAGATCGAGGGTGGATACCGGACGCCCCTGCACAGGCATCCGCAAAAGCCGGGCCATGATATCGGGAAAGCTGTCATTGATCAGCATCCCGGAAAACATAAAGCCATAGCGCTCATCGGTCCGCAATTCTTCGATCTTGTGCTTCAGGCGCAAAAACGGCAGCAGGGTTTCAGGCTTTTCCAGCCGCCCCATCTGGGCATCCAGATCCCCCAAAAGATCGGTCATTTTATAGGGAACCGGCGTATCCACGGTGATCCGCGCCGCCGATGCGCGGGCGCTTTTCTTTCTGGCAGCCAGCAAAGACCGTTTTAAAATATCCGCTTCCACCTCACGGCCTTGTTCCCGCTGGCCGATAAACACTTCGATATGTTCGGCAAAATTCATCAGCCAATAAGGCAGCGACAGGCTGGTAGGATCATAATGCACGCCAATATCGTGGAAAGCGGCGGCATATTCATTATGGGGATCAAGGATCAGGATATGGGCATTGGGGAGTTGCTCCACCAGCCGATGCATGATGAGGGCCAAAGCACTTGATTTTCCGGTCCCGGTGCTGCCCAGAACGGCAAAATGCTTCGATAAAAGCTGATCGGGATCGATCATCGCCGGAACCGTACCGGGATAGATCGTTCCCACCCGCAGCATCGATTGGCTATCGGGTGCAAAAAGCGCGGTCAGTTCATCATCCCCAACCCTGAACACCTCATGGCCGGGCAGCGGATAATCCGTCACCCCGCGGCTGATCCTTGGGCTATGGGCCGTCGTCTCGCCAATGAAATCGGCCAGGGCAAAGGTTTCATCGCCCGCAATTTGCAAAGCATGAACCGCGCCATAAACCGTCGATCCCGCCCCGGCGGGCATCTTGATGAAAGCCCCGATGCCGGTAAACCCTTCAGGCGGCGGAGACGCCAGCCGCAGCTTCACCGATGATCCGCTCACCTCATGAACCCGGCCCAAAAGCCCATCGGGGTGATGCTCCGCCGATGGGGGGGATGATGGGGTCCTTGCAGGATCGGGGTCTTCATATGAATCCATGGATCATCCAAGCCAAAAAGCCGCGCAAACCTTGCGCAAAATATCACAAGAACAGGAACAGAACCTTATACAAACAAGCTTAAGATTGTCTTGCAAAAGGCCGGACATACCCCGCAAAAAGACGGATCAAGCCCCCAAAAGCCCTTGGCTTTGCAACCATTCGTGGCTTTCTTTAAGGGATTTTTCATAAGGCACGATTTGATAATCCAAAACCCGCGCCGCACGATCCGACAGGGCCTGTTCATCATGGCACACGAAATAAGCGGCTTCCGGGGTGATATCAGGCTCCTTTCCGCTGACCCGCGACCGCAGATCATGGCCATGCGCCACCATTTTCAAAAGCGCCGCCGGAATGGCCCGCCGGGGCTGTGGCTTATCGAGCAGGCGGGCGATCTCCCGCGCTAAGTCAAGAAAAGTGGCATGGGGCCCGCCCAGAATATAATTCTCGCCCCGCCCGCCCTTTTCCACGGCAGCGATCATCGCCCGGGCCACGGCACCAGCATGGGCAAAAGATCCCGCCCCCGGCGGCACACCGGGCAGGGTTCCGGCATGGATCAGCAAAAAAAGCCGCGCCCAATTATTGGTATCATAGCGCCCCAATATATGGGCCGGATTAACGATCACCGCATCAAGGCCATCGGCCACCGCAGCCCGCACGGCATCTTCGGCCAAAGCTTTGGATTTCACATAACCCACCCAGCTTTCACGACCCTTTTGGGGCAGCGTTTCATCGATGGGGCGGGGATGATGGCCCCATACCGAAATGCTCGACACATGAATGAGGCGCGGCGGACCAGCCTTCCCGCCATGATCCAGGGCACGCATGGCATGGATCACCGCCCGGGTGCCATCCAGATTCACTGCCATCTGCCGATCACGATGCGCGCGCCACGCACTGGTATCCGCCGCCACATGAAAAACCGCATCCAGCCCGTGAGGCGCACACTCCTTCATGGCCCGAGCCAAAGCATCGCCATCGCCCAGATCGGCCCGCACCGCCTGCACCCGATGATCGGCAAAAAAAGGCGGGGGCGCATCCCCGCGATAAAGGGCGGCCACCTGCCAGCCCTCAGCCGCAAGCTGCTCCAGCAAGGTGCGGCCCAAAAAGCCTGTACCACCCGTTACAAAGGCATGTTTCATAGCCTGATCCCCTCGCCTCTCAGCGATGATGACGGGCGATAGGCAGGATGGAAAAATTGGAGAGCGGGAAAAGCGCCGCTGCGATCAATGGCCTGAAAGCTCGCCAAAGCCATGATGGGAAGACGACCCGCGATCATCCTGATCCGAACTGCCAGCGGCGCCAAAACCTCCACCATGATCAGAGCCACCATCCATGCCATAGGCACTGCGTCGGCGTTCAAGATCACCCTGCGCCTGATCAAGGGTTCGGGGCTTACGTTGCAGATAGGGGCTTGCCATCTTCGACCTTCTTTATCCGCATGGTTTGGTGCGTCTGTTTTGAAGGCCCCATCTTTGCCGCAAAAACTTAATAAATAATGTAAGTACCCTGAAATAATCTGCATAAGTCGTTGATATTCCTTAACCCTAACGCCGAATTGCGCGTTCCAGAAGGCGCAAATGTGTCAGATAGGGATCATAAATTGCCCCATAATTGATTTCTGCCACAAAACGAGACAAACAAGCACCCTCCGCTTCTGGTGGCCCCAGATCACGCAAAAAACGGCGATCATCAAGACCAAGGCTGATCGCCTCAATAGCGGGCCGGAGATTTGGCACCCACGTCCCCGCATCTTTCACCAGCGATAGCCGCCCCCGGGCCAAAGCCTGCCCCGATTTGGCCCCGTCATCCGTCCAGTTTTCAAGGCCATAGGCGGCCACCAGCCGCTCGGCATCGCGATCGGCATCCCGCGCCAGAAGGGGCGGCACCGCCCCGGCCTCAATCGCCCCGGCCTCAACCGCAGTGGCATGGGCTTTTTTCCAGGCTTCCACCGCCGGGCCATCCGCTTCCACAAGGATGATCGACTCCACCGCCATCGCCGGCTCTGGTTGATCGGCTAAAAAACCCATGGCCGCCAGCCTTTCCGCCATCAGGCGCGATGGCGCGGGATGGAAAAAAGGCTCTATGCGCAGGCTCAGGCCATCCCCTTGGCCGATCATCTGGCGAAACATCGGCCCGAAAGATTGATTTTTGAACTGCCCATCATTAACCACGCCATAAAAGCCACCAAGGCGACATTCCGGCACGAAAAGAACGCCATTGGAGGGGCCAAGGCGATTGACCCCGGCCATCAGCAAAGGACCGGCAAAAACACTGAGATAAAAACCCAAGGCCGCGATCAGCGCCCAGCTTTTTCCCGATAATCCGGCTATCCCTGCGATGATCCGGCCCATCATGGCTGATCCAGCCGATAGCGCGCCGCCACGATCCTGATCCGGCCCGCCAGCCAGATCAAAAGCGCCACCAGGGCCACAGCGATAAGGGCCAGCCAAACATCGCCCAAAAAGGGCGAAAGCCACAGATAAAACCGGCTCAAAACAAAAGCCGCGAGCATCGCAAAGGCCCCCCATAAGCGATCGGGCCCATCGCGCAACAGCCCCAAAATCATCAGGCCAAAAGGCACGACCACCGCCACAAGCTGATAGATGAAGGCAATTTTATCAGGCGATAAACCCAGGATTTGCGGTAAAAGGCTGCCGCCCGGTTGGGCGAGGCCAATCAATGCCGCGCCGGCCAAACCCAGCCCGGCCAGCCGCCAGCCCGCAGCCATATCCCCCCATCGTCGCGCCAAAGGCCGCAGGCTGCCGATCCCCATCAACATCACCCCCAGCAGCACAAACACATCCAGCCGCTGGCCAAGGGCCGCTACAGATCGCCCATCCGCCAGCGCCAGCATCGCCCCCATCGCCCCCATGGCTGCGATCAATCCCAAAGCGCCAAGGGTAATGGCACGATAGCGATGGCCCAAGGCTGCCGCATAGCCGCCAGCCAGAAAAATGGTCCCAAAGCCCGGCGGCTGATTGAACAGGCGATGCACCAAAAGCCCCGATGCCCCCAACAGCAAAGCCGACAGGCCCGCCAGAAAAGCGCTGAAATAAAGGCTGCCGCCCCGCTGATGCAAAAGTTCAGCCCCGGCGAAAAACAGCAAAGGGCCAGCGGCCAGAAAGCCCAATTGCGCCCCGATTGAAAGCCCCGGCCACAGGCTATCCAGCCCCAAAAGCCACGCCCCGCATAAAACCACAAGCCCGGCGCTGGCCGCGATCCGCATCCCCCAATGCACCGGCATCCGTGCCGCATCGGCGGGCAAATCCTGCGAACGGCTCAGATCATCGAGCACATCATCATGATAATGGCGGATTTTTCTGGCCTCATCGGCAGTGATCGAAAGCAGCCCCAGATCCTGCAGGCGCTTTTGTTCTTCGCGATAACCGGCAATGGAATCGATCCGCCGGGCTGCCTTGTCGCGGGTCATGGCCATAGATTTTCAGCCTCGCTCAATCCAGAAGATCGTCATAATCCGCCTCGGTCCGGCTCAGGGCCGCTTTCGCCCCTTTCATCAGATCGGGCCCCATCAGCATCGCCGCATTCCATGTGGCGATATAATCCAAACCATCGGCAAGGCTGTGATCGCGGGCATGGTTCAAAACCTGTTTCACCCCTGAAATCGCCAAAGGGCTTTTTTGCGCAATGCCCGCAGCCATGGCCCGCGCTTTTTCGATCACCCCGGCCTGATCATCGGCCATCGCGCTGATAAAGCCCAAACGCAAGGCTTCATCGGCCAGCATGGCGCGGCCGCTATAGGCCAGATCGCGCACAATGCCATGGGGCAGCAAATGGCCGATCCTTTGCAGGGTGCCCACATCAGCCACCATGCCGATATTGATTTCCTGCACGGTAAAGCGAACATCCGCGCTCGCCAGCCGAATATCGCAGGCCGTGACCAGATCCACCCCCGCCCCCAAACAGCCGCCATGGATCGCTGCAATCGAGGGCTTCCGGCAGCGATCAAGGCTGGTGAAACAATCCTGCATGGCGATGATCTTGCGCCGCAGCTTTTCGCGCAGGCGGGCGGGATCGGCCTTGGGCTGGCTATCCGCCGATGGCATCAGGGCCGCCAGCATCGCAAGATCAATCCCCGAACAAAAATGCCGCCCCATCCCCGATATGATGATCACCCGCACCTTGGGGTTTTCATCAAGCTGATCGATCATTATGGGAAAATCGCGCCAGAAATCGGCGTTAAGGGCATTCGCCTTATCGGGCCGGGAAAGCTTTATATGGCCGATCCCCGCATCGATCTGAAGCTCCAGCATCTTATGTTCCTTTTCCCTTATTTTGTGGCGCGTCTTATCAGGCCCCCAAGGGCGCCGTCATCGCCGCCAGCCATGGCCGGGTTCCGGCATCCACCAAAGGCGCCAGCGCCTGATGCACCCGAGCATGATAACCATCGAGCCAGGCCCGCTCATCCGCATCAAGCAAATCGATTTTCACCAGCCGGCGATCGATGGGGGCAAGGGTCAGGGTTTCAAACCGCAAAAACGGACGCTCTGCCTCATTCTCATCGGCCACCACATGCACCAGATTTTCAATGCGGATGCCATAGCCGCCATCCTTGTAATAACCCGGCTCGTTCGACAAAATCATGCCGGGTTGCAGGGCAATCGCATTCGGCGCCTTGGAAATCCGCTGCGGGCCTTCATGCACGGCCAGATAGCTGCCCACACCATGGCCGGTGCCATGATCATAATCCAGCCCCGCATCCCACAAAGGCTTTCGGGCAATGGCATCGAGCTGCGCGCCGGTGGTGCCTTTGGGAAAGCGGGCGCAGGCCAAAGCGATATGGCCCTTCAAAACCCGGGTGAAACGGTCGCGCTCCTCATCCCCCACCGTGCCAATGGGAACGGTGCGGGTGATATCGGTGGTGCCATCGGGATATTGGCCGCCACTATCCACCAGATAAAGCTCGCCGGCCTTCAGCGGGCGGCTGCTTTCGGGGCTCACCCGATAATGGCAGATCGCCCCATTGGGCCCCGCACCTGAAATCGTATCGAAGCTGGTATCGCGAAAGCCTTCGATTGTCTGGCGAAAGGACAGCAGCTTTTCCACACAGCCGATCTCGGTCAGCCCGCCTTTGGGGGCTTCTTCATCCAGCCAATGCAGAAAATTGGTCACCGCCGCCCCATCACGCAGATGCGCCGCCACCGATCCGCCGATTTCCGCCGCATTCTTGCAGGCTTTGGGCAAAGCGCAGGGATCGGCAGCGTGGATGATCTCCGCCCCTCCCGCCTTCAGGGCCTCAAAAACTGCCGCATTGGCGGTTGCCGGATCGGCCAGCACCGCCCGGCCGCCCGCGCCCAGTTCACCCAGCGATCCATAAAAGCTGTCATAAGGCTTGATCGACACTTCATTGCCCAGATGCACCCGCACATCATCATCAAGCTTTCCTTCATCGATATAGAGATCAGCCTGACCATTTTGATGTAAAAGAGCATAAGACAGCGCCACCGGCGTATGATCCACATCATTACCCCGCACATTGAACAGCCAGGCAATCGAATCAAGGGCCGTGAGCACCGCCGCATCCGCCCCCTTTTCGGCCAGAACCGCCGCCAGCCTTGCGCGTTTTTTTGCCGCACTTTCCCCCGCAAGGGCCGTTTCATGGGGGCGCAGGGGATAAGGGGGCGGGGCAGGCTGATCGCTCCACACGCTATCGATGGGATTATCGCTCAGCGCCACCAGTTCGGCGCGTTTGCGGCTCAAAAGCTGCCGGGCTTCTTCAACCCATCCCGGCGTATGCAGGCGCGGATCATAGCCGATCCGATCCCCCGCCTTCAGCCGGGGGGCCAGCCAGTCGAACGCGCTGCTCCCATCCAGATGCACCCGCTCGAACAGCGCCCCATCCACCTGATCGCGCACCTGAATAACATAGCGCCCATCCACAAACACCGCCGCCTTATCCGCCAGAATGATGGCACTGCCCGCCGATCCCTTGAAGCCGCTGATCCACATCAGCCTTTGGGCATAATCGGCGACATATTCACTGCCATGTTCATCCGTAAGCGGCACCACGAACCCGGCCAGCCCGCGGCGGGCCAGTTCGGCACGCAAATCGGCCAAGCGTTGAGCATGAGGATGCGACATGAAAGACTCCTTTGGCAAAACTGAAGATCATCATCCGCACCCGCAGCGGCCGGGTGCGCTTTCCTTCATTGATGGCATTGCCGGGGCTTTGGCGCAAGCCGTGCAGCGTTGCGCCCCTTTCCTTTGGGGGCGGAACATGATTTTCTGTCGCCAATCGGTGCTTTCAAGACAGAATGCACCGCTCTCACGCGCCTCACGTCAAAAGGACATCGCCCTCCATGCCCCAAACCGGTTCCGATCAGCCCACAGCCTCGCCGCCCGCTTTGTCGGCCCCGCCGCGCGCCGAAAAACGGCCCCATGTGATCTGCCATCATGGCATCGAAATTCATGATGATTATGCCTGGCTCCGCGATCCGGCCTATCCCACAGTCGATGACCCTGAAATTCTTGGCTATTTGCGGGCGGAAAATGATTATTACGATTCCGTAATGGATCCCCTGAAAAGCTGGACCGAGGCCATTTTCAAGGAACTGAAGGGCCGTATCAGCGAGGACGATGAAAGCGTTCCCGTAAAAGATGGCGATTGGCTTTATCAATGGCGCTTTCTGGCGGGCAGCCAATATCGCCGCTGGTATCGCAAAGCGGCTGATCCGGCACCCACTCAAAAGGACTGGCAGTGCATTCTGGATGAACCGGCTTTGGCTGCGGGCCATGATTATTTCCGCCTGGGCGGCTTTACGGTCAGCCCGGATGGATCAAAGCTTGCCTATGCCATCGATCGCGATGGCTCGGAACGCTTTCAGCTTGTGATCTTAGATCTCGAAAGCGGCACCGATCTGCCTGATCGGATCGATAACACCATCGGCGCGCCGGTCTGGTCGGCAGATAGCCGCCATCTGCTCTATCGTCTGGTCAATGAAAACTGGCGGCCTTTTTGTGTGAAGGCTCATCTTCTGGGTGATGACCCCACTCATGATCGCGTCCTTTATGAGGAAAGCGACGGGGGCTTTTTCGTGCATCTGGATAAAACCCAATCCCGGCAATGGATTGTCATCTCATCGGGCAGCCATGAAACCAGCGAAGTGCGGCTTTTACCCGCCGATGATATCAGCGCAAAGCCAAAGCTGGTGGCCGCCCGCGAAACCGGCCATGAATATGAACTGGATCATGGCGGCGGACGCTTTTTCATCCGGTCCAATAAAGATGCCCCCAATTTCCGCATTTTCAGCGCCGGGATCGATGATCTCACCCCCAAAGGCTGGCAGGAAATTCTGCCCGCCCATGATCGGGATTATTATCGCGGACTGGTGGCTTTTGGCTCTTTTCTGGCCATCGAACAGCGCCGCGATGGGCTCGATCAGATCCGCATCATCTCCCATGATGGCGGCCATGATCATTTCATCGATTTTCCTGAAACGCTTTATTGCGCCGATCTGGGGGCGAACGCGGAACCCGATCCGGAAACCATCCGCATCAGCTATTCATCGATGATCACCCCGGCCACGGTTTTTGATTATAAGCTTGAAACGCGCCAACTGATCAGCCGCAAGGTACAAAGCCTGCCCAGCGGCTATGATCGCGATGATTATCAAACCGAAAGGCTGATGGCACCATCAAGGGATGGCAAGCTGATCCCGATCTCCATCGTGTATAAAAAAGGCTTTCGCCAAACCGCCCCCGGCCCTTTGCATCTTTATGGCTATGGGGCCTATGGCATGGGAATGTCGCCGTCTTTTTCCTCGGCCCGGCTTTCTTTGCTGGATCGCGGTTTTGCTTATGCCATTGCCCATATTCGGGGCGGCGATGAACTGGGTCGCCTGTGGTATGAGGGCGGCAAAATGCATCAGCGCCATCATGTGTTTGAGGATTTCATCGATGCCGCCCATTTCCTGATCAAAAAGGGCTATGCGAAAGCCGGGAGCATTTCGGCCTCGGGCGGTTCGGCGGGCGGCAAGCTGATGGGGGCCATCGCCAATCTGGAACCCGATCTGTGGCGCGCGATCGTTGCCCATGTGCCCTTTGTGGATGTGCTCAATACCATGCTCGATGCCAGCCTGCCGCTCACCCCCATTGAATGGCCGGAATGGGGCAATCCCGCCATCGATGCCGAGGTTTTCCGCACCATCCTAAGCTATAGCCCCTATGATAATGTGAAGGCACAGGCCTATCCGCCGATGATGATCACCTGCGGGCTGAATGATCCCCGCGTCACCTATTGGGAGCCTGCAAAATGGGTCGCCCGCTTGCGCGCCCTTAAAACCGATGACCAGCCTTTGATCCTCAAAACCAATATGGGGGCGGGCCATGGCGGCAAATCGGGGCGTTATGATGCGCTTTATGAAATTGCCGAAGAATACAGCTTCATCCTGATGGCGTTCGGCCTGCAAGCCTTGGGGCAAAGGGCGCTGGGGGAAAGGGCGCGCGATAAGGCGGATTGATCAATCAATCCCCCGCCTTCAGCGGTGCATTATTCAGGATATGCCAGCAAAAAAGCGCCACCGATGAACGATAGGGCGCCCAGCCCGCCCCCATGGCCTCGGCTTCTTTTATGGATGGGCGCGCCTCCAGCCGCCGCAGGCGGCGCAGCCCTTCCCGCACCCCCAGATCATCGGCGGGCCAGATATCGGGGCGGCCCAAGGAAAACATCAGATACATCCGCGCCGACCAGATGCCAAAGCCCTTCAGCGCCGTGATCTCGGCCGTCACCTTATCATCGGGCATCACGGCCAAAGCCGCAGGATCAAAAGCCCCATCATAAACAGCTCGCGCCAAACCCCGGCCATAGATCACCTTCGCCCCGGATAGGCCAGCAGCGCGCAGGCTGGCTTCATCCGCGTTTAAAAATCCCGCAGGCGTCAAGCCATCGGGCATCAGGGCTTCAACCCGGGCCGCAATGGTGGCCGCCGCCTTTACCGATAGCTGCTGGCCGATCACAATCCGCAACAGAGCGGCAAAGCCCCCGGGTGATCGGCGTTCCGGGGGATAACCCCATTGCTGCACATGATCGGCCAGATCGGCATCGCCCCCGGCCAGATGATCCAGCGACCAGCGCAGATGAGACGCGCCAAGGCCAAAGCCGGACGCATTTTTAAATGATTGTTTAGACTTCATATAGAATACGGCAATTTCTGGATGCAAAGAACACAATGAATCCTATTTTCAAACATATTTCAGACGCAAGTGAAGTTTATACATTATCTCATAGCCAAGTTCAGATGGCTTTCCTGTAAACGAACATCTGAGCCAATGGCTAACGAATATTCTCGTGAAACTCTGACAACGGAGATGATCCATGACGAACTTCAAGTCAATCACGACCCTCGCTTTGACAGCCGCCTTTGCTTTACCTGCCACCGCCCTCAACGCCTATGCCGATCAATACACCGATAAAGCCGGCAAGCAAATGGAAGATGCCGCCACCACAGCCCAGGCCAATATTGAAGGCCGTGATGTTGTGAGCACCAAGGGCGAAGCCATTGGCTCGGTGGAAAAGCTGGTTGTTTCAAAAGATGATAACAAGCTTCATGCCGTGGTCTCGGTTGGCGGCTTTTTGGGTGTCGGCGACAAGGATGTGGCCGTTCCCTATGAAAAGCTTCAAATCGGCGCCGAAAATGTCACCATCATGACGCAGGAAGCCAAAACCGACCTGCGCAATATGCCTGAATATGACGAAAGCAAATTCAGCAGCTATGACAAGAAGGCCAAAAAGGGCATCAAAGCCCCCAAGAATGAAGAGCTGGATCGCAAATACTGATCCAATCGGATCTGCCAGACCTCAGAAACCCCCGCCCCGCGCGGGGGTTTTTTTATGTCGGGGCATTTCCATCCGGTCTATCCAGACCATCACCGCCGGGGCAGCCGCAAGGTCACGCCACACAATGGCTATGGACTTATAACAACGACCGCCCCAACATGGGCATCGGTGGTATCACACCAGCAATGAAACTGAATAGGACTGCGTGAATTCTATGAAGACCCCCCATTAAAAATGGGGGGATTACCGGATGGGCGACAACGGTTGTATGGCAATGCGAGACAGGCGACGTGGATGCTCTACAAGTTAGACTACAAGAAATTGTGGAGCGAACCTAAAAAACGATCGACATGCTGTGTCTCGCCAGCTAAGATAACAATGTGAATCAGCGAGACGGACGTGAAAGGGCAAGTCTATGAGACCAGTGGGAATCGACCTTTTTGCCGGTGCGGGAGGCCTGAGCCTCGGCTTCGAACAAGCGGGCTTCGACGTTGCCGCCGCCGTCGAGATCGATCCCGTGCACTGCGCCGTCCACAAGTTCAACTTCCCCAAGACTGCGATCATCCCCCGGACCGTCGAAGGGCTGAGTGCCGCATCCATCCGTATGGCCGCCGGTATAGGCGACCGCCAGGTGGATTGCGTGTTCGGAGGTGCGCCCTGTCAGGGTTTCTCGCTAATCGGACACCGTGCGCTCGACGATTCGCGAAACAGGTTGGTTCTCGACTTCGTGCGGATCGTCGCTGAGCTGAAAGCGCGCACCTTCGTGTTCGAAAACGTCAAAGGTCTGACCCTCGGCAAGCACAAGACCTTCCTGAACGAATTGTTCAAAGCGTTCGACGATGCGGGGTACGAAGTTCGCACGCCGTGGAAGGTGTTGAACGCCGGTCACTACGGCGCGCCGCAATTCCGCGAGCGGTTGATCCTGTTCGGATGCCGGAAGGGCGAAACGCTACCGGACTATCCCGCACCGTCAACCAATCTTTCCGGGCGGAAAGCTGAGTTCGAAGGGCTGCCCGATGGACCGAACTGCATAGATGCCCTTGGCGATTTGCCAGACGCTGATCGTTTCCAGACGCTTTTGAATTCGGATGCTGTCAAGACAACGGGCTTCGGAGAGCCGTCTCGCTATGCCGCTGAACTACGCTGCATGAACAACGAGGCGTGGCACTACGGGTATGTTCGGGACTGGAATCCGGCAATTCTTACATCGAGCGCCCGCACCGATCATACCGAAATTTCGAGACGGCGGTTTTGTGAAACCGAGCCGGGCTCCGTCGAGCCGATCAGCCGCTTTTTCAAATTAGCGGATGACGGCGTGTCCAATACCTTGCGCGCGGGCACGGACGGTGCGCGCGGCGCGTTCACAAGCCCCAGGCCTATCCATTACCGCTATGATCGCTGTGTGACCGTTCGGGAGATGGCGCGCCTGCACGGGTTTCCCGACTGGTTCCGCTTTCAAGTCACCAAATGGCACGGTGCGCGGCAGATCGGAAATGCGGTTCCCCCGCCGCTTGCACGGGCAATCGCAACCGGGGTGATGAAATCGCTCGCAATCGAACCGAGCCGACCGGAGAGCACCCTCGCCTTGGGCGGCGAATCGCTCCTGTCGCTCGATTTGTCCGGTGCGGCGGACCACTTCGGGGTGGAAGCTCCATCGAGCCGCCGGAACCAGAAAAGCGGGGCCAAGAAGCGCAAGCAGATCGACATCGAACGCGAGCGCCTGGCTGAGCAGGTGGCGCATGGCTAAGAAGACCCCAAACCGATACCAAGCCCTTATCGAAAAGATTTTCTTCGATCACTATACCGATGGTTCTACATCCCTCGATTTTACGCGTCAGGAAATCAAAGACGCTGCCGGTACATTGGGTATCGTGCTACCTGACAATCTCGGCGATGTAATCTATTCATTCCGCTTCAGGACCGATCTTCCCGAACGGGTTCTCGCCACACAGCCCGAAGGCATGGAATGGGTGATTGAGCTTGCAGGGCGGTCCCGATACCGATTTTTGCTGGTCAAGATCAGCCGTATCCTGCCCCGCGAAGATCTTGCGCGGATCGATATTCCTGACGCGACGCCTGAAATCATCCGGGCCTATGCGCTCGACGATGAGCAGGCGCTTTTGGCGATTGTCCGGTATAACCGGCTCGTCGATACGTTCCTTGGCCTCACAACATACAGTTTGCAGAACCATTTGCGCACGACGGTGAAGGGCATCGGTCAGATCGAGATCGACGAGTTATATGTCGGTATCGACAAGCGCGGCTGTCATTATGTGATTCCCGTTCAGGCCAAAGGCGGCAAGGATCAGATCGGCATTGTCCAGACATCGCAAGACATCCGGTTCGTCGAGGAGAAATTTCCCGGTACGCGTTGCCGCGCCATATCGGCCCAATTCATGGAGGATCAAGTGGTCGCTCTGTTCGAGTTGACCCTCCAAGACGGTGAAATCAAGGTCGTTGAAGAACGCCACTACCGGCTCGTTCCTGCAAAGAACCTCGATCAGCATGCGATCCGGGACTACAGAGATTAAACATTCAGCGGGGCGAAGGGACTGCATTGACCGACAAGAAGGGAAGAACGACTGCAACAGTCCTGTATTTGATCGTCTTGGCGGTCATACAGTGGGCGGTCGTCGGTCAGGGATTTCCGATCGATGAAAAACTTCTCTGGTTTGCCAACGGTGTCGCTAGCCTTCTTCTCGGTAGCCGTCTTCTCAATCCTCACTTCGTCCCGCCGGCGGATGTTGCGACCAACTCGTTCGTTGCCGGCGGCACGTTGATCGCGGCACTTGCCGCGAAGCTCGCACTGAGATGCCCCTAGATTTATAGACGCTTTGCT
>BAYV01000042.1 GCA_000710935.1 Iodidimonas nitroreducens
CCTGCCCCTTCATTTGGCGGGCAGCAGAGGGCCATGACTATGGCGAGGGTCGCGAAGCAATCTGCTGTGGTATTTCCGGCTCGACAGAACTGACCGTGAACACTATTTTCTCCCGGGTATTTTCATTTATTTATCAACCGGACGGAAAGCGAGATGGCAACATAATGAAACGATTTCTGATCCTCCTGTTCTTTGCCACGAGCACCATGCCAGCGCTGCCAGCGCACGCACAAGGCTGCACGCTTCACACGCTCTCAAAATGCGACAACACCAACCAGTTGATATGGGATCAGGCTTTCGACGATGCCATGGCGGCCTTTATCGGCGACAGACCTGCAGGCTGGCTTTATGAAGATGGTACGATGCTGGGACAGGTTCGAGCAGTTCTGGGCGGTGGCGCAGACAAGCCTGTCTATTTTTCGCAAGGTCTTGTCCGCTTCTCCGCCTGCCGCCATCATTCCTGCGATGAAAAGGGCGCGGTCGTCCTCACCACCGAGGGCGAAATCGTCGCCGTCGGGGTGATCCATTTTGATGTCTCACGCGAGTACTCAGGCCACCGAATGCTGACGATCCTGACCAGAAAAAGAGATGATCGCTTTCAGGAAGTCGCCGATCACCTTGTTGCATGGCATGAGAAAGTCGTAACCGATTATAACAATTGGCTGAAGGAGCGCTACGGGCTGCCCGACACTTCGGAAAAACTCGGAAAGATGCGCGATCCCGAAATCGTCCTTCTGACAGGGCCGACGGTTCCTGAACACTGATGAATTCACCATATCATGGCCGTTGCGCTCAGGGCTTTTCTCGGCCGGATCACTTGCCAGGGTCCTTCAAGTTTGGGAACGCCTCTAGCAGTTTGTCGGCTTCTTTATTTCGACGAGGCTTAAATCCGTCTCCAAAATCGCGCAATTCCTCGAGTGCGCTTTGCCAATCGCCTTCGGTGACAAATTTCCAGAAACGCGGGGTGCCGCCTTCCTTGGCCGGAATTTTCAGATTAGGTCCATACTGCGTGGCCACACTGGCAATCACCGTCTGCGCCTCGGGCGGCAGATCCTGAAAGCGCAATTTGCTGTCACGATTGAAATTGCGCGCCACCTCCACGCCGATCCCGCCGCGCACGCGGTCGGTCAAAAGCTGGGCTTCCTCCCGCGTCAGGGTCAGCGGGTTCGCCGCCAAAAAGCGCTGCGCATCCTCCTTGCGCAGGCCAAGATAGGGCCTAAGCTCGGCGATCAGCGCCTCCGGCGCCCCGCGCCTCCGCAAATCGCCCTCGCTCTGCTGGCCCAGATCGACGCCCCCACCAACCGTCACGCCGCTGTCGTCAATAGGTTTGCCGTCCTTTATTGGAATATATGCTTTCGGACGAAAATCTTCTCTCTTGTCCAAAAATTCCTCATCAATCTTCAGGTCTTCTTTCCTGACCTCATCCGAAGCGCGCCTATCCGCATCGCCCACGCCCACGCCCACACCCTCCCCCACATAGTCCACAAAGCAGCGGCAATTGGCGGTCTCATCAAAA
>BAYV01000041.1 GCA_000710935.1 Iodidimonas nitroreducens
TGAAGACCCCCCTCCCATTAAAAATGGGGGGATGACCATGGGCCAGATCACGCAGCCGCTGGCACATTCCGGTCTTGGGCGGGCAGATGGACTGGTGGCGGATCATCTTCCGATCCGCCCCAGCAAGGCGGCAGGCCCTTAAAATGTATCTGCAAATGCCAGGATCATGCGTTTAGAAACGATAAGCGAGGCTGAAGCGGAAATTCCGGCCCACGATTGGACGACCAAATGTAGCAATTGATGAGTCCGCAGCCGGTCCAGCCAGCAAATCTGTTCGCGGATTGCCTTCGGTCAAACCAATGCTATTGGTCAGATTGTCCGCAATCAGGGTAAATTCAAAATTCTTAAGGAAATTCAGTGTCATCCCGGCTCCAACTGTCGTGAAGGATGGCAAAATGATATTATTGGAGAAATCCTGAAACCGCTTCCCCGTATGGTTCACATCCAAAAACAGGGAGCCATCGGCCTGATCAAAGCTGAAGGCATATTTGGGCCGAACGGACACCATCACCCGGGGAATGCGCGGCACTCTATTACCATCAAGACCAGCAAAGCTGGTATCAGTCAAATCAATGCCTGCACCTGTGCTATTGACATCAAAAGCAGTTAGATCGGCATCCTGAAACGTGCCTTTCAACTTGAGCGAAAAGCCATAAAAGGGACCAACTAAGGCTTCTGCTTCAATACCTTTTGTTTCTGCGCTCTGCACGATAGTGGTGTTAATCAGATTGCCCTGATTATCAAGAACCGGTTCAGTAAAGACCTGATCGGAAAAATCGCTGAAAAAGGCGGTAAAGAAGGCCTGCAGATAAGGTAAATCAATCTTGAAACCGCCTTCGACTTGGAAAATATCATTGACCAGAAGATCTTCTGTTCCCCCCTCACCCAATTCAGCGACGGCCAGATCATCAAGGGTCGGCGTACGAAACCCATCGCTTACACGGGCATAAGTTGCGATCCAATCATCAATTTCGTAATTGGCGCCGATGGAATAGGAAAATTCTTCATATTTTTCCCGAAAGCTGCTGAAAGCTCCCGTGCCAAATAGAATATTATCATCTGCCAACGTTTCCAGGCCATTGGCCGGGATCAAGGGATTGTTTTCGCTTTCATCAAAAACGCCCGGTGTTTCAACCTGTCCTTCCAGAACCTGTGATTCAAATCGAAAGCCAAGATCAATCCGCAAACGCTGCGTTGCCTGCCATTCATCAGCAGCATAAATCGCAAAAACTTCGCCATCACCTGAATAGTTTTCAAATCCATTGCCAAATTGAATGAAGCTGTTCTGTGTGACAGCTCCGATCACATCCCCTGCTCCATTCACTGCAAACAGATCGAGATTGCGTGGCGATCCATCGACTTCCTGCAGAAATGTGGCAACCTGCTGCGTTTGATCGATATTATAAAGGCTGGCATAAAAGCCAAAAGTGAGAAAATGTTCCCCCAGAAAATCAACCGATCGACCGACCTGCAGATCATTCTGAAAATTATCGAAATCACTTTTGACCCCGAAAAAGCCACTCAATGCCAAAAGGCCATTGCCATTATTGCCGCCCGCGCCATTCTGGGCGAAATCAAAGGTCGAGTTGGCCCCGACACCATCCCCTTGAAATCTTAGAGCCAGACGTTCCGTGCCCTCAAAAGCTGCTTGCGCCCGGGCCAATTGCCCATCGATGAAGGATGCGGCTTCAGAGATGCTGAACGGAATAGCGCTGATAAAATTTGTTTCGCCATCCATGAAGCGGGTTTTATTCGCCAGCTTCCAGGCCCCCAGATCATATTGAAAATCACTGCCAACAGTGATCGCTTCATTATGAATGCCATCCGTCAGATCAAAAGTTTCGCGATTGCCTCCCGGCTGTAATAAGGTTGCGAGCCTTTGATCATCACTTACCAAGGTATCTTCATTGGCATCGAGCCCGGGAATACTGGTCAGGTCTCCATCTTCATCCAGCCCTAAAGGGATGGGCAGCAGGAAAAGATTTCGATCATTGATGTAATCCGCATAAAAGGTCACTTCGCCCTTGTTCAATTGTTGCGTGATGCTGCCCCGAATATGGCCGCCTTCATCGCCCCTGAAGCCGGGATCGCGCACCCCATCAGATGCCCGATAAAAACCACCCAATGTATAGGTTGTTCCCTCCGCTATAGGGCCGGAAATAAAGGCATCGGCGCGGAAATGATTGAAATCGCCATATTCGCCTTTGATGATTCCTTCAAACTCTTCGGTGCCTTTTTTCGTGATGTGATTGAAAATACCCCCCGGAGCATTGGATGCAAAAACAGCCGACGATCCGCCACGCACGGCTTCAACCCGGCGGGTATTCTCATCAAGACGATAAAGGCCATCAGGCGTTAAAAAACCTATGCCATGTTCTTCAAAAACGGGCAGGCCATCCACATTAATTTTAGTGAACAGAAATTGTCCCGGTGCGGGAATGCCCCGCACAAAAACATTGGACGCGGATTGACCTCCTGAAGACTCTGCCCAAACGCCTGGCACTTCAGAATAAACATCAGCCAATGTCAGCGGGCCGGATTCACGCAAGCCTTCTTCATCAAATGTTGTAATTGATGCCGATGAGGAAAATTGCGTAACCTCTGAACCTAAGGAAAGACGACCGGTGACCACGATTTCTTCAATGGCACGAATGGGCTGTTCCTGTTGGGCCAGCGCACCCTCATCATTTTGTTGTTGGGCATGCGCCTGTAAAGCCCCCAGCATTAGTGCACAGCTTGCGCCTGAAAGCCAAAAATAGTGATGAATTCTCTTTTTCATTGGAAACTCCCATAGATTCTTGTTTTGATTAAATTTTTAATTGCGTTTCTTGCTTTTGTACGTTGTTCGAGGCCTGTTCATGCAGCCAGCGATCAACGGACTGACGGTCTTTTTCGGGGGTTGAAAGCCCCAGTTTTGTGCGCCGATAAAGAAAATCGACACCATCACGCACCCATTCATGCGCCATGGCATAAGCAAGCTCAGCTTCGTAAACATCAGGTGCGATCTCGGCACCCAGATCCTCAAAACTATTGCAGTCTTCCAAAAGCCGGTCGGCGAGGCTTCCATAAGTGCGCAGATACCGCCGCGCCAAAGGCTCTGGCAGCCACGCGTAACAACCCATAAAATCTTCAAGGTTTCTTTTAAAATCAGCCCCATAAGGAAGATCGCCGCCCGGAAGGATCGCCTTTTCTGTCCAATCTTTTGACGAAATAGGCATCGTACGCCCCAAAGCATGCACCGCCTCTTGCGCAAGACAGCGATAGGTCGTGAGCTTGCCACCAAAAATATTCAGAAGCGGTGCCTTGTTATCCGGCGCATCCAGTTCGAGATGATAGTCGCGTGACACCTTTGAGGGATTATCCTCTGCGCCATAAAGGGGGCGCACGCCTGTAAAGCTAAAGATAATATCCGACCGATCCGGTGGTTTTTTAAAAAATTTACTTGCTACATCAATAAGATAATCTATTTCTTCCTGAGAAATTTCAGGATTGTCCAGATCGCCTTTAAAAACAATATCTGTGGTACCGATCAGTGTAAAATTTTGCTCAAAAGGGATCGCAAAAATGATGCGCCCGTCTGTGTTTTGAAAAAGATAGGCACTTTCATGAGAAAACAGCCGGGGGACAACAATATGACTGCCTTTGACGAGCGTCAGGCGCTTAGGGATATCGTAACCAATCTGGTCTGACAGGATTTGTCCGGCCCAAGGCCCGGCTGCGTTGACGAGTGACCTGGCTTTAAATCCATAGGCCAAAGGCGGTTCATCAGACGGGGCAGAAAGCGCATCAAGATGCCAAAGATCATTATGGCGCCTCGCCTTTTCTACGCGCATATGCGTGTAGATGCTGGCTCCACGGTCCCGCGCATCAATAGCATTCAAAATAACCAGACGATTATCTTCGGTCCAGCAATCCCAATAGCTGAGCGCCGGCCGCTTCAAAGATGAGACCAGAGCATCCCCGGCCTGATCTTGCTTCAGATCAAGGGCTTTGGCTGAAGGAATATCCCCCCGTGCCGCCAGATGATCATATAAATAAAGGCCCAATTTAAGGAGCCAGCGCGGACGCCCCCCCGCTACCTTTGGCATGATAAAGCGCAATGGGGTGACGATATGTGGTGCGCTTTTCATCAAAATTGCGCGTTCCGACAAAGATTCGCGCACCAATCGAAATTCCAGATGTTCAAGATAACGTAAGCCGCCATGGATCAGCTTGGTGCTTGCCGATGAAGTTGCGCCCCCCAGATCACCTTTTTCACAGAGCAAAACCGACAGACCACGCCCCGCCATGTCCCGGGCAATGCCAACGCCATTGATACCACCCCCAATGATCGCAACATCAAAAATTTTTTCAATATTGTTTGTATGGCGCATTGAAGCCTTCATCTTTCGTTTGAAGGCATCTTAATCGATCATAAATGAAAATCAATGGCCATTTTAATGTTCATATGATTGATATCGAGCATTATAGACGCATCATGGGGCTGTGGGACCGCTGACAATAACACGCACTCCATGGCGATCGAGCAGATCTGCAATGGGTTTAGGGGGATGTTGATCGGTAAAAAGCGCTGTTAATTGAGAGACATGCCCCATTTTAACCAAGGCGTTGCGTCCAAATTTAGTGCTGTCGGCCAGCAGATAAACGGTCCGGGCATTGCGCAGAATGGCTTGTGCCACTCGCACTTCGCGATAATCAAAATCGAGCAAATTTCCCGTAGAATCGATACCTGAAATACCGACGATGGCAAAGTCGACCATGAATTGCTCAATCATATCCACAGCCGAAGCCCCCACCACGGCTTTATCTGCTCCGCGCACGCGCCCACCCGTGACGATCACCTCGAAATCCGCCTTATTGGAAGCTTCAATCGCCACATTCAGATTATTGGTGATGATCTTTAATCCATTGCAACGATTGATCAAGGCATGGCCAGCCGCCTCTGTCGTTGTTCCAACATTGATAAAAAGTGAAGAATTATCGGGAATCTGTTCGGCTAAGGCACGACCGATGGCTTCTTTAGAATCGCTGTGCACATGTTGCCGAATTCCATAATGCAGATTTTCCACAGTCCCCGGTAAAGTGGCACCGCCATGATAACGTTCGAGCAGGCGATTATCGCATAATGCATTGATATCACGCCTGATCGTTTGCGATGTCACATCAAATTTTTGTGCCAAAACATCGATTTCCACTTCACCTGTTGCCCGTGCCAATTCAAGTATTTTTTTTTGTCGCGCATTCAGAGTCATCGAAACCCTCGCCCTAATTTCCAAAACCTTAGCGGAAAATATAGACAATTCCCGCTGTGGCAAGCATGAGCAGCACAGCTAGGCTCCAGGGATTGCTGAAACGACGGGATCCCGTGCGCGGAGCGGCATCCATGACATCTCGAGACCAGAGAACATCGGCAATCTCGGAACGATCCCGCGCGGGGGTTTGCAAACTGCCCATAACGAGCCCGATAGAGCTGAAAACGAACAAAATGGGTGCAACATAAAGGAAATGAAGCGTAAATATCTCAAAAACAACGACAGACATAAAAAGCACAATGCCGCCAAGAAGGCCAAATAAAAGACCCATCACCGCGCCATGAGCGGTAGCGCGAGGCCAGAAAACACCAAAAAGATATAAAGCGACAACCGGCGGTACCAGATAAGAAAACATCGTTTGAAGATATTGAAATAACGACTCAAACCGGGCGATCTGCGGTGCCCATAAAATGGCAAACAGCATGAACAGGCCCATAACGATTCGTCCAATCGTCATGAGTTGGCGGCTATCGATGTCAGGAAATCTGGGACGAATAAAATCCATAGTCACCAAGGTTGAGGCGGAATTGAGCGATGAATCCACAGCCGACATGATGGCCGCAATGAAGCCGGCCAAAACCAATCCTAAAAGCCCGGTCGGCAAAAGATCGAACATCAAAGTGGGAAACACCAGATCAGGACGGGGGAGATCAGGATATATCAAAATCGCAAAACTGCCCGGCAAAACCATGATGAACAAAGGCAGCAGCTTCAATGACCCTGCGAAAATAGCGCCCCAACGGCCATGATCCAATGATTTTGCCGCAAGAGCACGCTGAACAATGGTTTGGTTCGTAGCCCAATAATAAAATCCCAAAAGTGGAACACCCGTCAGCAGGCCCAACCACGGTAAGGCGGGATCATCCAAAGGCCGGATGAGGCTCAGTTTTTCCGCCGGAATAGCTGCTAACACGGCCTGCCAGCCTCCTGCCGCATCCAAGGCCATCACAGAAATCACAGCCGACCCAATAAGCAGAAGAACGGCCTGGATACTATCGGTGTAGATGACGGCTGCCAGCCCCCCCGCAATCGTATAAATCCCTGCAACAATGGCCAGAACGGTAATGCTGACCCATAAAGGGAGATCAGGAAATATCATCTGCAATACCATGGCCCCGGCAAACAGACTGCCTGCCGTATCCACCACAATATTTAAAAACAGGGTGAGTGAAGCGAGATATACCCGGGCCCGCCGATCATATCGCCGCTCGAAATATTCCGGCATGGTATAAACCCCCGTTTTCAGGAGCATCGGCAGGAAAAAAAGAGAAAACAAAACCAAAATAACGGCAGCCATCCATTCATAGCTATAAACCGCAATGCCGGTGGCATAGGCATCACCCGACAAGCCGATGAGGGTGGTGCTTGAAATATTGGAAGCAAAAAGTGAGAGGCCGATGAAGGGCCAAAGCATGGAGCGGCCAGCCAGAAAATAGTCGTCAGCCCCTTTGTTACTGCGCGAAAGCCAAGCTCCTAAGGCCAACATTCCGATGAAATAGATGCCTAAAATCGCATAATCAATAGCACCCAGCCCGCCAAATTCCTGCATCAAAACCTCCCCATATCAGCCACATGCCAGCGATCAGCCGCAGCAGCAAAAATCAGCTTGTTTCATTTGTCGCACCTATAATGTTCGTATTTTTTCATATTCGTCAATTTGTGATCTGCTTTTGTTGGTTTTGATCTTGCAATTACAAGCGATTCACAAAATGCTCTGCCCCATGCTGCGACAGTGGCATCGATTTTTTTAATAAGGAGTTGGATGTGAAATCAGGCGCTCATGAGGATTGGTGGAAAGGCGCGGTAATGTACCAGATCTATCCACGCAGCTTTCAAGATAGCAGCGGAAATGGTGTCGGGGATATACAGGGTATTATTGATCGTCTCGATTATATTGCATCTTTGGGCGTTGACGGCATCTGGCTCTCCCCTTTTTTTGTCTCTCCCATGCTTGATTTTGGCTATGATGTTGCTGATTATCGTGCTGTTGATCCCATTTTTGGAACACTCGATAGCTTTAAAAAATTAGTCTATGAAGCCCATGCGCGCGGGCTAAAACTGATTATCGATCAAATTTATTCCCACACATCCGATCAACATGAATGGTTTAAGGAAAGCCGGAGCAGTCGCATAAACTCTAAAGCGGATTGGTATGTTTGGGCCGATCCCAAGCCCGATGGCTCAGCCCCCAATAACTGGCAGAGTTTTTTCGGCGGTCCGGCATGGAGTTGGGACAGCCAGCGACAGCAATATTATCTGCATAATTTTCTCAGCCAGCAGCCCGATCTGGACGTGCGGACGCCTGCAGTTCAGGAGGCTCTGCTCGATGTTGCCCGTTTCTGGCTTGATCTTGGTATTGATGGATTCAGGCTGGATGTTGCAAATTTCTATATGTGCGATCCCTTATTGCGCGATAATCCGCCGGCTATCTATCCACAAGAACCCAGGCCCTATCGATATCAGCGCCATGTTCATGATAAATCTCATCCCGATAATCTGGCTTTCATTGCACGGTTAAGAAATCTCCTCGACTCCTATGGCGCTCGTATGATCGTTGCGGAAATCGAAGATGATGATCCTATTGCCCGAACGGCAGAATATACCAATGGCCCGGAGCGGCTGCATACCGCCTATAATTTTGTTTATCTTGCAGCTAAAGGTGTCCCCGATGCGGCAATGCTTTCAGGTCCCCTAAAAGATTGGAATGAACGCGCCGGCGCATCATGGCCAAGCTGGGCTTTTTCCAATCATGATGTACCCCGTGTGATCAGCCGATGGAATTCAGAGTTATCCGATCAACAGCGCGCAAAGCTCTATCAGGCGCTTTTGCTCAGCTTGCGCGGCACGATTTTTATCTATCAGGGCGAAGAATTGGGGCTGCCCCAGGCCAATGTGCCTTATGATCGCCTTCAAGATCCCGAGGCCATTCGCTTTTGGCCTCTCACTTTAGGGCGCGATGGCTGTCGCACACCGATGGTTTGGAATGCCAAGGACCCTTTTTGTGATTTTTCCACCACAGAGCCATGGCTGCCTATCGATCCCGCCCATCGACCCCTGGCAGTGGATCAACAGGAGTCCGATGCATCATCAGTGCTGAACTGCACAAAAAACCTGATAAACATCCGGAATCAACATCCGGCCTTAAAGCATGGCGAGATGACTTTTCTCGAAACACCCGCCCCGCTTCTGGCTTTCATCCGCTCTCATCAATCCGAACAGATCTTGTGCCTTTTCAATCTCGGCAACAAACCCGCACAAATTCATAAGGATGTCCTAAGCCTGTCTGATAAGATCGTGATCCCACTGTTATGCCATCAGCAAACTGACATGAGCCAGAATGTTTTGGAACTCCCGCCTGCCAGTTGGATCTTTTGCCGAACTGACAGTGCGCGACTGGCAAAGCCGGGCGCTGAAGCGGATGTGTCCCATCGTGATTTTTGACGCTCTGCGGGTTAAAATCCGTGATGCCGATAGCCGAATGGTGAAAAACAAGGCGGTTTACGTGGCCTTGGGCGTCACCCGTGACGGGGTGCGTGAGGTTTTGGGTCTGTGGGTTGCTGAAAGTTGGAGGGATCAGGAAACGATCCGGGGGATCGTTTCCCCCGACAACGGTGCCAAGTTCTGGTTATCAGTGATGAATTAGCTAAAGAGCCGGGCGTCCAGGACATCCTGATCGCGGTCGTGGACGGGCTGAAGTGCTTTCCCGAGGCCATCACCGCCGCCTTCCCGGAGGCCACGGTTCAGACTTGCGTTCGCCATTGTCTCTCGGGCCAATGGCGGAAATGGTCTCACCATCCAGCATCTGCTTGGCCAAAAGCCTCTTCAGCTTTGCATTCTCATCCTCCAACGCCTTCAGCCGTTTGGCGTCCGAAACGTCCATCCCGCCGTACTTGCTCTTCCGCTTGTAAAAGGTGCTTTTCCCAATCCCGTGGCGCCGGCAAACTTCCGCCGTCAGCGCACCCGCCTCCTGCTCCTTGAGCATCTTGATGATCTGATCCTCTCTGAACATGCTCTTTCAGTTTTTGCTGTTTGATGGTGAAATCAATGAGGGGCGGCGATGATCAGATCGAACATGATTTTCGCCCCCTTCATGGGCAGGGCATTGACCCCGATGGCCGAGCTGCATGGCCGCCAGCCTTCCAGATAGCGCCCCATTTCGCGGCCGCTGAAATCTTCGGTGTAGAAAGAAACGATGCGGATGATGCGGCTTTTGTCCGCCCCGATACCCGTTAGAATCTGATCGATATTCTGTGTGGCCATCCGCACCTGCGCATCGAAATCGTCGGGCAGGGGGGATAAAGGTTCATCCTGATTCAAAGGGGCGGCGGTGATCCCCGATAAAAAGATCATATCCGTTCCGGCATCGATGCGAATGCCCGGCGCAAAGATCATGCTATCGGCAAGAGCGGGGCGCGTGTGAATGACATCGATATCGTTCATCTTTCCATTCCTTTTGGGATCAGCCTTGGCAGCGGGATGCGATGGGGGGGCAATGGCCATCAGCTCGATTTCAAGGAGCGAGTTGGGGGCGCTCAAACGTCTGATTTCAATGGCGGAAAGGGCGGGATGCCAATCGCCAAAATAGCGGCGCAGCACAGTAAGGATGGCCGGGTAATCGGCCATCGCGCGCACATAAATCAAGGCATGAAGCACATGATTCCATGAAAGCCCGGCGATGCGCAGCACCTCATCAAGATTGCGCAGGGTCATATGGGTTTGGGCGGTGATATCATCGGGCAGAATTTCATCGCGCGGCTGATGGGGATGGTGATGATAAAGATCGAGGGCCGCAGCTCCCGATAAAAACACCATATCCGCTGCAGCATCGGCCTTCACCCATGTGCCCGTGGCCGATCCGGGGATGGGGTCTTGTCGGTCGTCTCCAGAAGAGGGGGCGGCTTTCACCGCCACCCCGCTGGCTGATAGGATCAGGCTTCCACCCAAAACCCCGTTAAACAGATTTGAGAGAAACCCGCGTCTGTCGGCTCTTGGGTTCATGATGGCCTGATCCCTTTATTTCGCATCAGAAACGATAGGTGACATTCCCGCCCCAGGTGCGCGGACGGCCAAACATGGTGGGACGATCCACGGTATTGGGCTGCGGCGGTCCGATATTGAGAATTTCCTCTTCCTCGAACAGATTTTGTACCCAAAGGGAAGCAAGCCAGTTCGTATCGGCGGATTCCCATGTCAGGCGCGAGCCAAAGATATGGGCACTGGGGCGCATCCGCATGGGCTTTGAGCTATCGCCCACCTGCGTCAGTTCGCGATTGATGATGTCATCCCAGGCATTGCCCCGACCGCGATAATCCCCGCGCAAGGTAAGCACCGAACCATCATCGAGATCGAAATTATATTCGGCTGCAATGGTGGTGGTCCATCTTGGGGCATTATCAAGGCGGAAGCCATCGGTGGCATCGGGAACCCCGTCGCCGGTGATATCCACATCGGCAGTCAATTCGGGATCTTGCAGTGCGCCGCCGATTTCAAGGCGCAGATTGGGGGTGATGAGGAAGGTGCCCTCCACTTCCACACCCAAGGTCCGGGCGCTGCCGGCATTGGTGATGATCTGGAAAAAGCCTTGTGCCGTGTCGCGGAACTGCAGCAATTGCAGATCATTATAATCGAGCCAGAAAGCGGTGACGCTTAAACGCGCTCGATTGCCAAAACTGCCGCGCCAGCCAAGCTCGTAATTATTCGATGTTTCTTCATCAAAGGGAACAGTAGCGGCTTCTGAAGTGGGTGGTTCGACCTGAAAACCGCCAGCCTTATAGCCCTGGGAAAATTGGGCATAAAACATATGCTCGTCATTCAGCCGGTATTCGGCGGTGGCTTTCATCATCAGATCTTCCCAGCTATCTGTGACGACAACGGGCGTGGAAAAGCCGACCGGATTGGCGGCATTGCCGCAGGTGAACTGGAAGGGCGGATTGAAATTACAGCCTTGGATCTGGGCAATCGGGCCGCCAAAGCCAAAGGCAGTGTGGACGATCGTGCCGTCTTTTTCATCCCGCGCCCAGCGGGCCCCGAAGGTCAGATTGAGCTTTTCCGTCACGTCATAGCTTAATTCACCGAAAATACCGATGCTATCGGTGGAGGTGGTGGTGAATTTGGTATCGCGGGTATCGGGCCGTCCGGCGGCACCATTTTGGAAAAACTGATTTTCGCTGAACCAGTCATGATCATCGGTGAGATACATGGCACCGGCCAGCCAACGAAAACGATTGCCCGTGCCGTGATTATCGATCCGCACTTCTTCGGTAAAGATATCGGCGGTTTGGGTGCCAGCCTGAAACAGCACATTTTCCGGGGTGCCATGGGCATCCTGCAGTTGATCCACATCGCCATCCACATAGCCGGTTACCGATGTGATATTATAGCCATCGGCCACTTCCCAGCTTATTTCGCCGGTCAGATTGATCATTTCCCGCTTGAGGAAGAAATCGCCTTCGGAAATCTCGGTTTTCCAAGGGTCGCAGGGATCAAAGAAGGTTTGCGCCCAGGCCGGATGACCCGGCGGTGCAAATTGTGCGCGCAAGGCCCCATCAGACCCGGCGATGACCTGAGGCACCGAACAATCCCGTGAGCGCCGCACCGGGGCTTCGTCATCGTCCTTGTTGTATTCCGCTTTCAGATAGATGCTCAGGCGTTCGGTCGGCTCCATCAGCAAAGAACCGCGAATGGCGATATTTTCCTGTCCATCCAATCCTTTGCCGGTGGAAACCGATTCGGTATAGCCATCGAATGTATCGAAATTATACGCGATGCGCGCGGCGATCTTTTCCGATAGCGGCACATTGATATAGCCATCGGTTTCATAGCGTTCATGGCTGCCTGCGCCAACGGTCAGCCGCCCGGAAAGATCAAATGTCGGGCGTTGGCTCACCAGATGGACCAGACCCGCCGAGGCATTCCGGCCAAAGGATGTGCCCTGTGGCCCGCGCAGCACTTCCACACGCTGCATATCGAACATGGCCGGATTTTTCAGGATATCTTTTGAAATCGGCACATCATCGATGACGGTGAGAATGGCGGACTCAAGTGAACTGCCCTCGGTGCGGGAACTGATGCCCCGGATGCTGTATTCCGGCTGGGTTTTATTGAAGCCGACAAAGGTGGCACCGGGCGTATTCTGGATCACGTCATCGGCGGTTTCGATGCGCTGTTTGATCATATAATCGGCGGTCATGGCCGTCACTGAAACCGGCGCATCCTGCACCCGGCGCGCATAGCGCTGGGCGGTGATGGTGATTTCCTCAAGGCCCTCAAAAACCACCGGTGCTGAAGGGCTATCGGTTTGGGCATCAGCCTGTGATTCCGTTTGGGCAAAGGATTGCGTGGGCAAAGCTAAGCTCAGCAGGCCGATGGATAGAGCGATCAGCGATGCGCCTGAGAGGGTTTTGGCGGGCCAGCGTTGTGTAGCTCGGCTTTGAGTGGCCCAGCTTTGTGAGACTATGGCTTTATGCGGATCGTGGGACTTTATCGTTTTGATAGGCATAGATGATACTCCCCGAGGTTCAGTTTAACTTTTCCAAGCCTTCTGGCCCTTGTCGTCCATGCGGTCACACCGTCTTTTGCGGCATCTGCATGTGAAAGATGCCCCTTGTGGGCATCCATGAGAGACACCAATTAGGGCAAACGTTTGCATTTGTCAGGCTAACCGATGAAATTGCCAAGCGCAATAACAAAGATGTGATGCTCTTATGAAAAACAGGTTAACTTTGTGAAATAAACCCGGAATAAATCAGCTCGATTTCCATCAGGATGAATATGATCAGGAGGGCGATGCGAAATGTTTCCGCATTAAAGCGCCGCCCCAGCCACACCCCGATCTGAACGAATATCATCACCGGAACAAGGGCATAAAGGCCTTGGACCAAGCGGTCTATTGTCCAGAGATCGGCGACAAAAAGGGCCGTGATCTGGGATGCGGAAAAAAGGGTGAAAGAAAGCGCGATGGAAAACACAAAGCTTTGGGCGGTAAGGCCCAGGCCGGTGAGATAAGGCGCAATGAGGGGTGCGGAAATGCCGGTGGCGCCTTGAACAGCCCCGGATAAAAGGCCGAATATCGGCCCCAAAAAGGGTGTTTGGGGCATACGAAAGGATGGTTTCAGCACCAGTTGCAGCAGATAAAGCCCCAGCCACAGGGCCAGAATCCGGGTGAGGCTGCGATCATCCATGATCGCTAAAAGCCAGGTGCCCAAAGCCCCCCCAATGATCCCCGCAAGAAGAAACGGGGTCAGAAGCCGGGCGGGCGGGGCCTGACGACGATGGACAAAAACCAGCCAGCCATTGGAAAACAGGCTGGGCAGCACCATCAGCACCACCGCATGTTCAACGCCCAGATAGATCGATAATAAGGGCACCGCCAGCAAAGGCAGGCCGATCCCCGTTATGCCTTTCGAGATGCCCCCCAAAGCAAGGGCTGCGAATATCAAAAGAAGGGTGAGGGGATCATTCATCACGAGAGCGCATCCATTGCGGGATCAGGGCGGAAGGGGCCGTCATGATAGAGGGTGAGGCCCGCCCCTGTCCTTATGAAAGGGAACGGGCGGGCCGCAGCCATAGATATGGCTTTAAAAGACGGATGCGCGGAAGGCTTTATTTTTTCAGCCCGTCAGAAACGGTCATATTTTCAGATTTGAGGTCAAGGCCAGCGGCTTTGGCTTCAAGTTCCAAAAGGGCACCGAAATCGATATCCTCATAACCATGGCCGATCATCGCCTGCACCAGTTCACGGGTCATCGCGGTCAGGGGTTGGGGAACCCCCAGATCGCGGCCCGCCGCCAGCCCCAGATCCAGATCCTTTTTCAAAAGGGCGGGGGTGAAGGTGGGTTTCCAATCCAGATTGACGAAAGCCGGTGTTTTATAGCGGGTGAAAACCGATCCCATCACGCTTTTATTGATAAAATCGAGGAAGGCATGGCGCTTCACACCACCCTTTTCCGCCAGCACCGTAATTTCCGCAAGGCTTTGGGTCACCACACCCAAAAGGATATTGTGGCAGATCTTGACCATCCGGGCCAATTCGCCATCCCCCACATAAGACACGCCTTCGCCCAAGGCATCGAGCAGGGGCTCAACGGTTTTAAACGCCTGCTCCGGCCCGGAAGCCACGATCGATAACATGCCCGCTTCCACCACCTTGGCATTGCCAGAGACCGGTGCGGCGATCATGTCTGCGCCCCGTGCTGCCAGATCCTTGCGCACATCCGCTGAGCCTTCGGCGGAAACGCTGGAGCAATCCACATGGATTTTCGGGGCATGATCGGGATCGGATAAAACGCCTTCCGCGCCCGAGACGACCTGCTTGAGATCGGCGGGGCCAGAGACCATCGAGAAGGTGACATCGCAGTGCGCCAGATCGCGTGGGCTGTTGACGATTTTGGCGCCCAGGTCCGCCAGGGGTTCGGCTTTGGCGCGGGTCCGGTTGTAAACCGAAACTGTATATCCGGCCTTGAGCAATCGGCCTGCCATGGCATATCCCATGCGGCCCGTGCCGATCCAGCCGATATGAAGCTGTTCTTTTGATGTCCCTGACATGATGTGACCTTTCTTTTATTCTGAACCGGTTTTTAAAGGCTGCCTGCCCTTTGTGGTTCTGGCTGTTTGGCTGACAGGCATGAATTGCCCGCCGGCCGTGTGAAGTGGGTGTCGAAATCTGGCGCTTATGTTGTTACGCAAAGCTTTGCGTAGATATAGCCTGAAACATCCGTCTGTGCAACAGCTTTACAAGTCTGTGTGAAACAGAGTTTGTAAAATTTGACGCTTTGGCAAAATCGGCTATGAATAGCGAAGATGAGTGACAGGCGATCTGGCGACAAGATCAAAAACCGGGGATAGAGATATGGCACGAGCGCGGGCAACGCTGCGGGATGTGGCAGAGCGCTGCGATGTGCATTTGTCCACAGTCTCGCGGGTTCTTAATAATAAAAAAGGCTATGCCGTTTCCGAGGAAGTGGCCGATCGCATTCGCCGCACGGCGGCTGAACTGGGCTATAAAACCAATCCTTTTGCTTATTCCCTGCGCGTCAACCGGTCGTTCACTGTGGGGGTTTTGATCCCCGATCTGAGCAATCCCATTTTCCCGCCAATCATTCGTGGGATCGAACATCGCCTTGAGCAATCGGGCTATACCGCCATTCTGGGCGATACCGATAATCGTGTGGAGGAAGAGCGGCGCATCGTTGAGCGATTGAAGGCCCGGCAAACCGATGGCCTGATCCTTGCCACCGCGCATCGGGCTGATGATCTGATCCGCAGTTGCATCGATGAAGGCTATCATGTGGTGTTGATCAATCGCTCTTTGGATGATGATGCGGTGGCATCGGTGGTGAATGATGATGGAGCCGGCATTGCCATGGCGGTGCGGCATCTTCTGGATCAGGGGCATCGTAAGATTGCGCATATTGCCGGGCCTCAGGAAATTTCCACCGGCTTTCGCCGCTATCTGGCCTTCATGGAGGCGATGCAAAAAGAGGGGCTCGATCCTGATGAGGATCTGATCGCCTTTTGCCATAATTATAGCGAAAAAGAAGGATGGGCGGCCCTGCGCGGTTTGTTCGAGCGGGAAAAGCCATTCACGGCGGTGGTGGCGGCGAACGATCTGCTCGCCCTTGGCTGTTATGATGCCATTATTGAGGCGGGGCTTTCCTGCCCTGAGGATATTTCGGTCACCGGCTATAATGACATGCCCTTTTCCGACAAGTTCAAACCACCCCTCACCACGGTGCATATCCCCTTGCACAAGATGGGCGAAGAAGCCGCATCCGCGATGCTGAAACTGATTGAGCAAACGCCCGACAAGACGAGACAGCATAGGGTGACACCCCATCTCGTCGTGCGCGGCTCTACCGCCCGGTGCAATGGGCCTAGATGAATTCCGCCGCCCAATCGCGGGTTTCGATGATCTCTTTCACGCGATTGAGAAAAGCCCCGGAATAGGCCCCATCGACCACGCAATGATCAAAGCTTTGGGCCAGCACCCCGATAGGCCGAATGGCAATCTCATCGCCATTGGGGCCTTCCACCACCACGGGCCGCTTTTTGATGCCATCGGTCGATAAAATGGCCACCTGCGGCTGATTGATGATCGGTGCCGTGATGAGCGTGCCAAAGCTGCCATTATTGGTGATGGTATAGCCCGCGCCCGAAAGCTCATTGGCGGTCAACTGATTGCTGCGCGCCCGGTCGGCCAGATCCATGATCCCACGGGCAAGGGCGGGTACCTTCAATGCATCCGCATTGCGCAGCACCGGTGCCATAAGCCCTTTATGATCAAGATCGATGGCAAAGGCCATATCGATATGCCGATGCCGCAACAGGCTATCGCCATCCCGTTCAGCATTGAGATCGGGATAATCGGGCAAGGCAAGGCACACCGCCCGGGCAATGAAGGGCAGATAGGTGAGGGATGCCCCTTCGGCACTGCGCCACGCGCCTTTCATGAAGCTCCGCACCCGCTCAACACCGAAAAAATCGGCCTCCACCGCTTGCAGAACATGGGCCGAGGTGTTTTTCGACTGGATCATATTCTGGGCAATTTTGCGCCGCAGGGATGAGAAGGGCTGGCGCTCCACATCGCGCCCTGATGGCTTCACCGGGGGGAAGGCCCCGGGCATTGGGGCAGCGGCTTCTGGGCCTGCCCTATCGAGATGCTTCATCACATCATTGCGTTGGATGCGGCCATCGCGACCGGTGCCGGTGATGGCAGCGGGATCAAGATCATGATGGGCAATCAGCCGCCGCACGGCGGGGGAGAGGGGGGTGCCATCAGGTGCGGTTTTGGGCAGCGGCGCTTTCACCCGGCTGGGGGCTTTTGCGGACTCCGTTTTTGCGGTTTCTGCTTTTGCGCCTTTTGAACTTGCCGACTTCTCATCACCTGCCGATTTGTCATCGCCCGTCGCCTTCTCATCAGAAGCCGTGGAGATGACGCATAAAACCGTGCCCACCTTGGCTGTTTCCCCTTCGGCGACAAGGATATCCTTCATGACTCCGGCGACGAGAGATGGCACCTCGGTCGCCACTTTGTCGGTTTCGATCTCAAGCAGAATCTCATCGATGGCAACGCTATCGCCGGGCTTTTTATGCCATTGGGCAATGGTGCCTTCTTCTACCGATTCCCCAAGCTGGGGCATGATCACGTCCATAAGGTCACTCTCCTGCCAGCTTTTTACCAGCTCACTGCAATATATTTTTTTTCCAGAAATTCGAGCATGCCATCATGCGCGCCTTCACGGCCCAGCCCCGATTGCTTGACACCGCCAAAGGGGGCCGCCGGATCAGAAACCACGCCGCGATTAAGCCCCACCATGCCCGATTGAAGGCGTTCCGAGACCAGCAGGCCCTTTTTCAGATTTTCCGTGAAAACATAGGAAATCAGGCCGTATTCCGTATCATTGGCGCGCCGAATGACATCATCCAGATCATCGAATCGCTGGATCGGGGCGATGGGGCCAAAGATTTCATCCTGCAAAAGCAAAGCATCGGCACCGGGATCGCTGATCACTGTGGGATTATAGAAAAAGCCGCGCTGATCGGGCCTTGTGCCGCCGGTTTCCAGCTTGCCGCCGTGCGCCAGGGCATCCTCCACCAGCTTTTCCATATCATCGCGGGCCCCACGGTTCACCAGCGGGCCCAATTCCACCCCATCATCAAGGCCATTGCCCACTTTCAGCCCGGCCATCGCCTGGCTGAAGGCGCGGATGAAATCATCGGCAATGCCATCTTCCACAAAAAAGCGATTGGCCGCCGTGCAGGCTTCGCCGCCATTGCGCATTTTGGCGGTCATGGCTCCTTCAACGGCGGTATCGAGATCGGCATCATTGAAAATGATGAGCGGGGCATTGCCCCCCAGTTCCATCGAGCAATTCACGATGGTTTTGGCGGCATTGCCCAAAAGGATGCGCCCCACCCCGGTGGACCCGGTGAATGACAGCTTCCCCACCCGGGGATCATCCAGAATAGCCGGTACGATGGCCGATGAACGGGCCGAGGGGATCACATTCACCACCCCTTTGGGCACGCCCGCTTCTTCCAGAAGGCTGGCAATGGCCAGTGCGGTGAGCGGGGTTTCCGATGCAGGCTTTAAAATCACCGAGCAACCCGCCGCCAGCGCCGGACCGATCTTGCGGGTGGCCATGGCCGCCGGGAAATTCCATGGCGTGATCAAAAGCGCCACGCCCACGGGCTGCTGCAAAACCAGGATCCTGTTTTTGCCCGAAGGGGCGGTGGAAATATCCGATAGATTGCGCACGGCTTCTTCGGCATACCAGCGGAAAAATTCGGCGGCATAGGCCACCTCGCCCCTTGCATCGCGGAGCGCCTTGCCATTTTCAAGGGTGATGAGCCGGGCGAAATCCTCGGCCCGAGCGGTCATCAGATCAAAGGCCCGGCGCAGGATTTCAGCCCGTTCGCGGGGTGGGCGGGCCGCCCATAAGGGCTGGGCGGCATGGGCGGCCTCCACGGCGAGCAGGGCATCTTCTTTTGATGCCGATGCCACATCGGTGATGATCTCTTCGGTGGCGGGATCGATCACTTCGATCCGGGCGCCATCCAAAGACGGCCGCCATTCACCATTGATATAAAGACCCGTTTCCACAGGCATATTGGCTTTGGCCATGATTTACCCCAATGATTTGAGAATGCGATCTGTGATCCGATCAACGCTCGGGATGGTCATATCTTCCAGATGATCGGCGGCGGGCAAGGGAATGTGGGGCGTCGTGATGCGGGTGATCGGCGCATCCAGATCCCAGAACAGTTCCTCGCTCACAAGGCTGGATATTTCCGCCCCCCAGCCGCACAGCCTCGGGTTTTCCTCGACCGTGAACAAACGCCCGGTTTTGGAGACTTCCCGGAAGATGGTTTGGGTATCCAAAGGCACCAGCGATCTCAGGTCCACCACCGTTGCATGAATGCCATGCTCGTCCTTCAGGCGCTGGGCGGCTTCCACCGCGCGCGGCACCATATTGGCCAGTGCCACGATGGTCAGATCATCGCCCTGCACCAGAACTTTGGCTTCGCCCAGCTTATCCACATATTCGCCATCGGGCACTTCGCCCTTCACCGGATAAAGGGCTTTATGTTCAAAGAAAATCACCGGATCGGGATCGCGGATGGCGGCCGCCAAAAGGCCCTTCACATCGGCGGGTGATGAGGGGGCGACCACCTTCAGGCCGGGGATCATCATCGCCCAGTTTTCGATGCTTTGGCTGTGCTGGGCACCAAAACGCAGGCCGCCGCCATTGGCGGTGCGAATGACCAGCGGCAAGGACACCTGCCCATTGGTCATATAGCGGGTTTTGGCAATTTCATTGGCCACAATATCCCAGCAAACCGCGAAAAAATCGGAAAACATGATTTCCGCGATGGGCTTCAGGCCCACCATCGCCGCCCCCATGGCGGTGCCCAATATCGCCTGTTCGGCAATCGGGGTATCGCGCACGCGCGTCGGCCCGAATTGGTCCAAAAGCCCAACGGTCGCCTTGAAAACACCACCGGCAGCGCCGATGTCTTCGCCCAGAAACACGACATCCTCGTCGCGTTCCATTTCTTGCGCGATGCCTTGTGCCACCGCGTCGCGATACGTCAGTTCCGCCATGCCCAGCCTCCGTCAGCCCATACATCCTTCAAGATCAGATCTTCGGATGGGGGCGGTGCGTTTTTGGATTCTTCCGTGGCGGCATTCACTGCCTTTGCCACATCGTCTTCAATTGTCTTGATGGCCTCTTCACTGATCCCGAAATCCAGCATCCGCTGGCGGTAAAAGGGGATCGGGTCTTTGGCGATCCATTCCTTGACCTCGGCATCGGGGCGATATTTGCCCGGATCGGCGCGGCTATGGCCATGATGGCGATAGGTTTTGCATTCGATCAGGGATGGGCCATCGCCCGCCCGGGCCTTGGCAAAGGCTTCCTGGGCCACCCGATAAACGGCATCGGCATCATTGCCATCCACGATGATCGAAGGCAGGCCATAGGCCGAGGCCCGATCCGCCGCCGGATTTTTCACAGGCGTGACATCGCCAATGGCGGTATATTCCATATAGAGATTGTTTTCGCAGACAAACACCACCGGCAGTTTCCACACCGCCGACATCGAGACGGCTTCGTGAAAGGCCCCGATATTGGTGGTGCCATCGCCAAAGAAACACACCGAAACCTCGCCGGTTTTCTTATATTGGGCTTTCCATGCGGCCCCCATGGCGATGGGCAGATGGGCACCGATGATGGCATAAGAGCCCATCGCTCCCTTGGTGACATCGGTGAGATGCATCGAGCCGCCCTTACCGCCCAGAAGGCCGCAATCACGGCCCATCAATTCACCCAGAACGCCGGTCATCGAAGCGCCCCGGGCCAAAGTGTGGCCATGGCCGCGATAGGTGCAAAAGCTCCAGTCGCCGGGCTTCATGGCCACCCCGAAACCGGCGGCGATGGCCTCCTGGCCGATGCACAGATGGCTGGTGCCTTTGATCATATTCTGCAGGAAAAGGTCATAGGCGCGCTTTTCGACCTGTCGCACCTCCTGCTGTGTTCGATAAAGGGCAAGGCGGATGTCCTCGCCAATATCGTCATTTTTTCTCGTGGGTTTTTTTGCCAAGGATCCTGTCCTTTTCGTGATGGGCCCCGATCAAAGGATCGACGCAAGGCCGTGAAAGCTTCGGGGAAGGGTCGTGAAAAGCCCCGATCCCAAGGATCGGGGCGTATCGTTCAATAGCGGTTGGCGATGGGTAATTCCTGCGCCGGGAACAAGGTGATGACCTTGGCGCCATTGGCGGTCACCACCACTTCTTCCTCGATCCGGGCCGCCCCCGAGCCATCCTTGGCCGGGCAATAGGTTTCCAGCGCAAACACCATGCCTTCCTTGATTTCCATCGGATAATCCATGGAAACAAGGCGCGAAATGATCGGCCGTTCATGGAGGGCGACACCAAGCCCATGGCCAAATTGCAGGGCAAAGGCTTCCATTTCATTGGGAAAGCCGAAGTCTTCCGCCTTAGGGAAAGCGGCCGCGATATGATCGGTGCTGGCCCCGGGGCGCACCCGGCTCAGGGCTTCATCCATCCATTCCCGCGCTTTGGTATAGGCATCATGATGGGCGGGTGTTGCCATCCCCACATTGAAGGTGCGGTAATAGCAGGTGCGATAGCCCATATAGGCTTGAATGATATCGAAAAAGGCCTGATCGCCGGGGCGGATGATGCGATCGGTGAAATTATGGGGATGTGGCGCACAGCGTTCGCCGGATACCGCATTGATCGCCTCCACATCATCGGAGCCCATTTCAAACAGGCGCTTTGATGCCATGGCCACGATATCGGATTCCCGCACCCCGGGCTTGAGCTTTTCATAAATATCCTGATACACCCCATCGACCATCGCCGCCGCCGTATTAAGCAGCATGATCTCATCCCGGCTTTTGATTTCGCGGGCGTCAAGCATCACCTGCTGGCCATCGCGAATATCAAGGCCCAGCCTTTGCAGCTCGAACATCATCGGCGGTTCGATCACATCCACACCCACGGGCATATCGGCCACGCCCTGTTCGCGCAGAACATCATGAATTTCCTGCGCCGCCCGCTTGATCAGCCCCTGATCGGGGGGGATGGTGCCGCGCAGGCCCACATTCCCGGCATGACAGCAAACGGGCTGAAGCCAGGGGGCATAGATCCGGTGATGTGCCGCCGCCGAGCCGAAATCCCACAGATGCGGTTCGCCATTGCCGGTCAGCACCGTGTATCGGCAGAATTTATCCCGCGACCATTCCCCGATCATGGTCGAGGTGATGTAGCGGATATTGTTGTTATCAAAGCACAAAAGGGCGCCAAGCTCGGAATTGCGCAAAGCCTGCCGGGCGCGGGACAGGCGATAGCGATGCAGGCGCCGGAAATCGACCCGTTCCTCGAAATCCACATTCATCACGCCATGGGCATTCAGTCGCGTCCAATCATGATGGGGATTGATGTCATCAGGCAGAATTTCCAAACGATCCGAAACCGCCCGGGGCTTGTTCAACATGGTCTGTTCATGCTGATGATCGCGGGCTTTGTTATCGTGCGAATGCTTGTGGTCATCAGAGCTCATGATTTTCCCTCAGCCTTGTGTTGATGTGTGTACATGCAAACGTTTGCCTTATCATACACAGATAAAAACGCCCGTCAATGATCAGGATGCAAGATCTTTCAGTCCAACCGAAAGAGCGGCCCTTTAATCCTGTAAGGAATCGACCGAGAGAGAGCGGCGCAATTCCGGCGGATCAATGGCATCCACAAGGGCCAGAGCGCCGATATTCAACAGCCCCCGCGCGGTCACCGATGGGGTGACGATATGCGCCGGCTTTCTTGTGCCCAGAAGCAGCGGGCCGATGGGCAGGCCATCGCCCAGAACCTTCAGAAGCTCATAGGCGATATTGGCCGAATCGAGATTGGGCATCACCAGCAGATTGGCCATGCCATTCAATCGGGAATGGGGGAAGATATGATCGCGGATCGCTTCATCAATGGCCGCATCCCCATGCATTTCGCCTTCCACCTCCAGATCGGGGGCGGCTTCATGGAGCAGGGCCAGTGCCGTGCGCATCTTGGCGGAACTGGCTGATTTCGACGTGCCGAAATTGGAATGTGAAAGCAGGGCCACTTTCGGCTCCAGACCAAAGCGCCGCACTTCATCGGCGGCCAGCATCGTCACCTCGGCGATTTCCTCGGCGCTGGGATCATTGGTGATGAAGGTATCGCATAAAAAGAAGGTGCCTTTGCTCAGCATCAGAACCGAGAGCGCGGATGCCGCCTTCACCCCATCAGACAAGCCCACAATATCGAGAATATGATGAAGATGGCTGTCAAAACGCCCCACAGACCCGCACACCATGGCATCGGCCTCGCCGCGCTTTAAGGCCAAAGAGGCAATAGCGGTATTATTGGTGCGCATCACCGTGCGCGCTTCATCGGGGGAAACGCCCTTCCGTTCCATCAAAAGATGGTAAGCCCGCCAATAGTCGCCATAGCGGGCATCATTTTGCGGATTGACCAATTCGAAATCGCGATCAGCCCGCATCCGCAGGCCCAGCTTTTCGATCCGGCTTTCAACCACGGCAGGCCGCCCCACAAGGGTGATATCGCCCAGATTTTCATCGAGCAGGGCCTGAGCCGCACGCAAAACCCGCTCTTCCTCGCCTTCGGCCAGCAACAGGCGCTTTTTATGGCTGCGGGCACGCTCGAAAATGGGCTGCATCAAATTGCCAGAACGGAAAACAAAGGTATTTAATTGCGCGAGATAGGCATCGAAATCCTCGATAGGCCGACGGGCCACCCCGCTTTCCATCGCTGCTTTGGCCACCGCAGGGGCCACTTCGGTCATCAGCCGGGAATCAAATGGCTTGGGGATCAGATAGTCCGGCCCCAGCCGCAAGGGCTCGCCTTCATAGGCGCGGGCCACAACATCCGAGACTTCCTTATCGGCCAGAGAGGCAATCGCCTTCACCGCAGCGATCTTCATCGCTTCATTGATATCGCTGGCCCCTACATCCAAAGCCCCGCGAAAGATGAAGGGATAGCACAAAACATTATTCACCTGATTGGGGAAATCCGAACGTCCGGTGGCGATGATCGCATCAGGCCGGGCTTCGCGGGCCAGATCAGGCATGATTTCCGGCTCGGGATTGGCCAGCGCCATGATGATCGGCTGGCTGCCCATTTTCTTCACCATATCGGGCGTTAAAACCTTGGGTGCTGAAAGGCCCAGAAACACATCGGCATCGGCAATCGCATCATCCAGCGTGCGCATATCGGTTTGCCGGGCATAGCGGCTTTTATAGGGGTTCATGTCTTCCTTGCGGCCTTCATAAACCACGCCTTCGATATCGCACAGAATGATATTCTCGCGCTTCAGCCCCATCGAGACCAGCAGATCGAGACAGGCAAGGCTGGCGGCCCCGCCCCCGGTGGAGACCAGCCTGATCTCGTCGATCTTTTTCCCCACCACCTTCAAGGCATTATAGATCGCCGCCCCGGCCACGATGGCGGTGCCATGCTGATCATCGTGAAAAACCGGGATATCCATTTCCTTGCGCAGGCGCTCTTCGATGATAAAACACTCAGGCGCCTTGATATCCTCAAGATTGATCGCCCCGAATGTGGGGCCAAGGGCGGCCACCACCTTGCAAAACAGATCCGGGTCTTTGGCATCCACTTCGATATCGAAACAATCGATATTGGCAAATTTCTTGAACAGAACGGCTTTGCCTTCCATCACCGGCTTTGAGGCCAGCGGCCCGATATTGCCCAGCCCTAGAACCGCCGAGCCATTGCTGATCACCGCAACCAGATTGCCCCGGGCGGTGAGATTGGCGGCTTCATCGGGATCATCCATGATCGCCTTGCAGGCCGCTGCCACGCCGGGGGAATAAGCCAGCGCCAGATCGCGCTGGGTGACCAGCGGCTTGGTGGCGACAACAGCGAGCTTTCCGGGGGGTGACATGCGATGATAACGCAGGGCGGATTCATAAAGCTTATCTGTATCGGACATAAAATAAGACATTCGTAGCTGTGGACGGGATCTGATGCTGCATCTTATAGCGCAGCAATTTCACGAACGCACCCTGTGCGACAGGGATTTGCAAACTATTTTATGGCGCAGCGCAGCAAATGGGCCGGGACCAGCGCCTGGGTGCTTGCCAAGCCCCAGCACAGGACGCACAATAAAGGGGATGATGAATTTTCATGTGACACAAAATTCAGATGGGGTTGCCATCATGGGCCATCAGCCTGCGGTGATGTTTGCCCGCCCTGAATTGATGCGGATTCTCGATCTTTATGGTCGCTTTGTGGCCGCCGGGCTGTGGCGCGATTATGGCCTTCATGCCGGGCGGGATCAGGCGGAATTTGCCATCTTTCGCCGGACCAGCGAGCGACCGGCCTATCGTATCATCAAAATCCCCGCCCGGGCCAATCGGCAGGGGGCATGGCTGGTTTTGGGGATGGAAGGGCAGGTGCTGCGGCGGGGCCATCATCTTGATCAGGTGTTGCGCCTGTTTGATCGGCATCTGCTCAAATTGATCGATTGATCATCAGGGCACATAGGATGTGATCGCCTGATGGAAGCTGGGCCGCGCCTCTATTGTTTCATACCATGCAAGGGTGGCGGGATAGGCCGCCAGATCATGGCCCAGCTTGGTGGCCCGATGCACATTCACCACGGCGGAAAAATCGGCCAGGGTGATGGCATCCCCCGCAAGCCACGCGGTTTTTCCCAGTTGATCATTGGTGCGGGCGAGGAAATCCGCCACCGCCTCGTCATAGTGCTTCAGATCCTCGGGATCAAAACCATCAAGAAACCGACGGTAAAAAGCCACCAGATCGGGATTGCGCTGATGGGCGGCATAAAAGGCGCATTTTTCTTCTGTGGGCGGGAATTTATCGCGGAACAGGCGATCATAGGTCAGGCTTTTGATGCTCATCTGCAATGCATCGCCCAATTCCATCCAGGGCCTGATCCGCGCCGCTTCATCATGGGATGCGGGCATCAGCTTCGGGCCGGGGAAATGATCATCCAGATAGCGGATGATATCATGGGATTCAACGATCACCACGCCATCATGAACCAGTGCCGGCACCACCCCTTTGGGATGAATTCCCTGATAAAATGGGGTGAGATGCTCGAATTTCATCAGGTTGATTTCGTGGCTTTCCCAGGCGATTCCCTTTTCCGCCAGCACCAATCGGGTGCGCTGGGAACAATTGGAAAAAGGGCTGTGATAAAGGTGCACCCCTAAAAGCGATGCAGCCTCTTTGTTTTCTGGGGTGATGATGGGCATGAGGCTCAGGAATTCCTGAATTTGCCATGCTTGTTATAATAGTCATCCACCAGCTTGTGCCGCTTCATCAGCTTGGGCGTGGCAATGATGAAATCCCATAAAGCCAGAAAGCCGCCGGTCCACATGGTGCGCAGGGCCACCATCATACCGCGGCTGGCTTTCAGCTTGTGCATATCGGCATTTTCAACGGTATGCAGATGCTCGCGGTCGCTCAAAGCTTCGCGCACGCCATCCACCGTGGCCCAATTGCAGCGATAATGCACGATTCCATCGGGATTGATCACATAAACGATATTGGGCATCCCGCCATAAGCCTTGTGCATATCGCCCTCATAGGCATCGATATAAACCGGACGATCTTCCTCATAGCGGGGCGCGAGAAGGCTGGCCGCCTTCTTTTTCTCCTCGAAGGATTGATGCTGGCTCAAACGTTCGCCGGGATGGGCTTCGCGCACATAAACAACAATGAATTCCACATCCGGGAATTCGGCCCGCAGTTCCTTCATGCCGGGAATATTTTTGGTATACATGGAACAGGTGGCAGAGCCGGTTTCCACAACCACCCATTTGCCCTTGAAATCCGTTAGATGAACCGTGCTGCCATCCTGGGCTGTCAGCGCGAAATCCTGAGCCTTTTCGCCAGCCCTTGGGCCTTTGAACAGATCCCAATCATATTGTTTCACGGTAAAGCGTGGCGCATTATAGATCATCGGCTTATTCATAGCAGCGCATTCCTTTGATAGACCAACCCTTATCGAGCAAACGTTTGCACACTGTAACATAAGATTCTCCTGGATGAAAGCGTGGATCGGAATTTTTGAGGCACAAGGCCACAGCAGGGGGCCACGGTAAAGTGATCATCCCCGCTTTACGAGATGATCTGCGGCGAAAGTGACAGCGATCCTCATGCCGGTTGCAGAGCGGCGGCGATCGATCAAATTTTATCGGAAAATAAATGTTATATTAGGGATATTTCTTGGCAAACTCTTAATATGTTGCGGCGCAAAAGGTCGGGGCGCGGAGATGGGTCGATTGTCATGTCGCGCAGAATTTGAACCCTTGTTCACAAAAGGCAAAAACATGTTCGCACGCAAAGCTCTTGCTGTTGCATTAATGACGACAGCCGCCCTGTCCGCCTCTTTTGGCGTGGTTAAAGCAGCCAGTGTTGCGGATTGGCAAACCGCCATCGCACGCACCGTTGCTTCAAAGCAGGTTTATCCCCGCTCGGCCATGATGCGCCAGCTCGAAGGCTCGGCCCGGGTGAAGGTTGTGATGGATCGCACCGGCGCCATTCAATCCTATGAAATTCTCCAGCCCACTGGCCATAATGTGCTCGATTCGGAAATCGAACGTTTGATGGGCCGGGTCAATCCCCTGCCAAAGCCACCGGCTGAATTGTCCGATGATCGCCTGACGATCATTCTGCCTCTTAACTGGACTTTGCAATAAGCCACTCTTGGCTTCATCCTATAAATCAGCGCCCCGGGCTTGCCCCGGGGTGCATTTTTGGCGTGTTCAGCCCTTCACGAGATGGACCCCGGGTCAAGCCCGGGGTGACGTTTTTTGTGGGGTGACGCGGTTTATTTGACGCCAACACCTCACGTCATCCCGGACGCGGTGCAGCCCGAAGGGATGCGACGCTGAGCCGGGATCCACTCTTTGCCACGCACGAGCTCTTCACAAGGTGGACCCCGTGTCTCCGCCCGGGGTGACGAAAGAGGGGGCCCGGGGTGACGATTCTTGTGGGGTGACGAAAGAAAGGGCTCAGCGACGATGAAGGCCACGGCCATCCCCTAATCCCGCGCTATTAAAAGCCCGGTAATTGCTCGTAAAGATCGGGCAGGTTGTTTTCATATAAAATCACATCATCGGCCCGGGCGTGATCCTTGATCCAGTTCTGGGCCTCGTCTTGCGTTGCAAAGCGCAAGAGTTGGGCCTGATCGTTTTTGCGGCTGTTGAACCCTTCGATGAACGATAAAATCCGTTCCGGGGTGACAATGAGGGCGATATCCACATGCTGGCCCGCCAATTCCCCTAAGGTGCGATGCTCTTCATCATGGCGGCTGCCCAATTCAACCATGCCGGGGGTGATCAGCAGGCGTCGCCCGCCGGGCTTTTGCAGGATATCGAGCAGTTCCAGCCCCGAGGCAAAGCCCGACGGATTGGAATTATAGGCGTCATCGATGATGGTGATGCCCTTTGCTTCAATCACTTCCAATCGATGGCGGCTTTGGGGCACGGTGGCAAGGGCTGCCTTTATCGATGAAATGGGCATCCCCATTTGCAGGGCGGCGGCGGTAGCGCAGGCGATATTTTGCCCCTGATGAAGGCCATAGAGAGGGGCGCGAAGGCTGATCTCGCCGAAATCAGAGCCGTTGATCACAAGGCTGATGCCATCCCGGTCCTGCTTGGCGGATTGCACCGAAAGCCCCGTGATGGTTTCATGCACAGCTTCGGCGTGCGGATTGGTTTTGACAAGGATCAGGCTGTCATCGCGGGACAGGCGCTCATCCAGTTTGTTTTGGGGCACGGCATCGCGATTAACGATGGTTTTGCCGCCATTGGCGCGGGCGGCATCGGCCATTTCAAATTTGGCATCAAACACCCGATCAACAGTTTTGAAGCGTTCATAATGCGCCCAGCCCACAGCCGTGATGATGGCGAGTTTCGGCGGGGCCAAACGGCATAAGCGGGCGATGGACCCGGGACCATAGGCCCCCATTTCGACGATGAAATAACGATGGTCGGGCTTGAGCTGTTCGCGCACCACCCGGGTGATGCCCATATCGGTATTGATGCTGCCGGGGGTGGCCAAAGTGGGGGCGGCGCTCGACAGGATATGCGCCAAAATCGATTTGGTGGATGTTTTGCCATAGCTGCCGGTGATGGCAATGATATAGGGCTGCAAATGGGCCAGTTTTTCTTTGGCTTCACCCAGATAGCGGGCTTTTACCCGCTGTTCAAAGGGGCTTAACAGCCGATTGGCGGCCAGAAGGGCATAAGGCGCGATCTGGGCCGCAATCAGGCTGAATAAAACCAGCATCGCAATCAGCGGTACCGGCTGCCAATGGGCGATGATCAGAAAGCCACTGCCAAGAAAGGCCATGAGGGCGAGATAAACAGCAAGGATGCGGCGCGCCCGTTCAGTTGATACCAAAGGTTTTTTCGCGGTCAAAAGCGCCTTTCGGCTGCGGCGGAAACCCTCATATAAACCCGCGATCAGGATCATCAGTGCCGGCGTATCGAGCCATGAAAGCCCATAGGCAGCGCCAAAGCTAAGGCCCCCTGCCAGAATGGCTGCAAGGCTTGTGAGGCGATCCCGGCCATGGCGATCCTTCAACCAATGGCGAAAGCGGCTGCCATCATATTCTTCCTGCTGGAAATACATCAGATAGGCCCGGCCCCGGTGGAGCACAAAAAAAACGATGGCCAGAGTCCAAAGGAAAACCAGCAGAGCTTGAAGGATAAAGGAAATGCTCATTCACAGCCGCTCCAGAAAATGCGCGATGCGCTGCTGACATTGAAAAGCCCCACGGCTGAGAATATCAAGATGCCCAAAGCCATCGAGGCAGTGAAAATCCGCCCCCCTGATCAGCTTTTGATAGTGCTGGCCCATGCTGGGCGGGGTGGCATCATCAAGGGCACCATAAAGCAATAAACAAGGCGCCAAAATCCGGGCCGCCTGCGGGCTTAAATCTTCGTTCACCACGGACAGGAGCGTGGGGCGCAAAGCCCCGGCAGCGCGATAATCGGCACTGCCAAAGCGTGCTTTATAGCGATCTTCAAAATGGCTGCCAACCAGCCCATCGATGCGGCGGGCCAGCCGCCCCAATTGTTTCAGGCCCAAAGCCCGCAGGCGGAAAGGCAGGCTGCGCGGCCGTTTCAGCCCCGCCCCGGCAATCAGGATCAGGCCCGCAATGTGATCGGGATAACGGGCCGCAAAGCGCACCGCAATCCGCGCCCCAAAGGAATGACCCACCAAAATCACCGGGCGATTGTGATCAAGCTGCTGATAAAGGACTTTGGCATAATCATCGCTGCCCGCACCGCTTTGGAGCATGGGGGTTTTGCCAAAACCGGGCAGATCATAAACCCGGTTTTCGGCCTCGGCGGCAAACAGCCGGGCCAAAGGCAAAAGGCTGGCCCCGCTTTGCCCCCAGCCATGCAGCCAGATGATCAGGGGCGGAGATTGTGTGGCTGGATCAGCGGGTTTTCTCGGCTCAGGCCTTTTTTGGGTAACCGATAAGGGATGGCAATACCACAAAGCCGATGTCGGCTGATCGCTTAGGGCCGCCGCTTTAACCATGGCCAAAAATCCGGGCATTGCCGGTGGCGGTATTGGTATCGGCGCGTTCCTGTTTGCTCAGCGCGAAGCCTTCTTCCACCAGATGGCTCACAAGATCGCTGAAGCTGAGCGCCGGGCTTGCATCCTGCCACAGGAAATAGGCAAAAGAGCCGGGGATGGAATTGATTTCATTAAGCCATAGATCGCCGGTTTGACTATTGCACAGAAAATCGATCCGCACCGTTCCTGCCAGATCGAGCAGATCGAAAGCCGTGCTGGCGGCGCTGCGCAACAGGGCTTCATTGGCGGGGCTCAGATCCTGCGGATTGATATCCCGGCTCAAGGACGCCATCCCCAGACTGGGGGCATCATCAAGCTTGGGCCCGCCCCCTTCGCCCGCCCGGTATTTCGTGTTGAAATCGAGAAAGTCGCTTGATTTCAGGGGCTTTTCGATGGCCGATGTGCAGATCTCGCCCCCCCGGCGCATCACCGCCACATTATATTCCACCAGATGGGGCACCAAAGGTTCGATCAGGGCCCCATGATCCATGCGAAAAATCAGCGACAGGGCGGCCTCAAGATCATCGATAGTCCGGGCGATCTGCACCCCCACACTCGACCCAAGGCGGCGGGGCTTGGCGATCACCGGAAAGGGCTGGTCGCCCAATATGGCTTCCAGCCGGGGCAGCAGATCGGCCCGATCCAGAAACTGGCCCTCAGGGGGTCGATCCACAAGAACATGGGGCAAAAGCGGCAGATTACGCAGGCCCAGCATCTGTTTGGTGATATGCTTATCCATCGTTGCCGCCGATCCCAGCGCCCGCGATCCGGCAAAGGGAATCCCGGCAAAGGCCAAAAGCCCCTGCAAGCTGCCATCCTCGCCATTGCTGCCATGAATGGCCGGCAGCATCAGATCAAAGGGGATGCTGTCCACTTTTTCTCCGAACAGCCCTTTTTTCATGGTCAGCAGATGGGGCCACCCGTGGGTGGCGGTGCCAAGGGGCAAAGTGATGGCGGAAAGCTGTTTGCGGGTTGCTTCGCTATGGGGATAAAGGCTTCGCTTCAATAAAAGATCGCCGGTCCACCATTGGCCTTCGGGGTCCACATAAACGGGCAGGCCCTGATAGCGGCTTTGATCAAGGGCATCAAGGCACTGCAAACCGGTCAGCACGCTGACATCATGCTCCACACTGCGTCCGCCGAAAATAACGGCAATGATCTTTCTGTTACTGGTCATCAATCCGGCCTGCCTCAAAACTGTTTATGATTGCCTTTAAGACATTGAAAGGCGGCATCATAGGGGCATGTTTTGCAAATGGCGACAAGGAGCTGCAGCGTCTTCACTCTTGGCTGGGATCCTCTGGGGCAGCATCAGCTGGGGATTTATCGGCGATGGGCAGGATGAGGCAGGCGCAGGCCCCGGCTTTGGGTTCATTATAAAGCTCAAGACTGCCGCCATGCCTGAGCACAAGGGATCGGGCAATGGCCAATCCCAGCCCCATGCCGCCGGGATTGCTCAATTGGCTTTGATTGCCCCGCCAAAAGCGATCAAAAACATAGAGAAGCTGGGTTTCGGGGATGCCCGGGCCCTGATCGATGATCCTGATGATCACCTCATCGGCCTCTTGTTCCATATAAATTCTGATGCTGCTGTGGGGCGGAGAAAATTTGATCGCATTATCAATCAGATTGAGCAGGATTTGCAAAAGCCGGTGATAATCGGCAAGGGCATGGCGATTTTTTAGAGGGGCAACCAGATCGATGGTGATCTGTTTGGCATCGGCTTTTGGCTGCACCATGCGGCAGGCCTCGCAAAGGATATGATGCAGATCATGGGGCTTCATATCCAGCGGCAGATCATCATGATCATCCATCGAGGCGCTATCCAAAAGATCCCCCACCAGGGATAAAAGATGATGCCCCGCCTTGTTGATATCATGGGCATATTCGGCATATTTCCGATGCCCCAGGGGGCCGAGTTCTTCACGGCGCAGCATTTCGGAAAAGCCGATCACCGCATTGAGCGGGGTGCGCAATTCATGGTTCATATTGTGCAGGAATTGGGATTTGGCATCATTGGCCCGTTCGGCGCGAACAAGGGCATCCTTCAGGGCGCTGGTGCGGTCCAGAACGCGCTGTTCCAGCTTTTCATTCATCCGGCGCAGATTATGTTCGGCTTTTTGTCTTTCGCTATTTTCCTTGATCAGGGCGTATGTGCGGCGCTTGACCGTTTCTTCCAGATTGGCTTTTTGCCCTTCGATGATAGCGCGGGCACGGTCGAGTTCATCCACCGCCATGCCCAGAATGTAGCTGATCAGCACCAGCACCAGCAAAAAAAGCTGAAAGATGTGGATTTCCGTGCGGCTGGGCATGATCAGGATGGGATCGACCAGATAAACCGCAATCCCCAGCCCGGCGATAGCCACCAGAGTGGCGCTGATCATCGCCCCCGGAAAGCCATAGCGCAAGGCGGCCCAAATGGGCGGCAGGAAACATAAAAACAGCAGATTTTGGGTTTTCCCGATGGGCGAGAGAAAAACCACATAAAGAATGAGGGCGGTTGCGAAGGTGATTGCCAGCGGGATCATCAGCGGATGCTGGGGCCAGCCGCTTTTGGGGCGGATGAGGGGACGCAGCAGCCCCTGAAGGAAGGCTTGGCCCCCTTCGGGGCTTAAAAGCCTGATCATCAGCGGGGCCATCATCACCAAAAGCAAAGGGGTGAGGATAAGAATACCGATAACATCCCCCAAAAGCCATTCCGCCAAGGCATTGGCGGCGCGCCACAATGACATGCGGCCCAATCCATACCACAGGCCGATGATGCTCATCCCCGATATGGTGGCGGCGATCAGCGCCCCGCCCAGCAGCCGTGCCAGATGATAAAAGGTCCAATCATGGGGCTTCAGCCGGGCAAGGGGCATAAGAAACCAGGCAGCGAGCGCCACCGCAGCGCTATTGGCCAATGCGGGCAGCAGGGTGATCGGGTTGATTTGCCAATATTCCCAGATCCCAATATTGCCGATCAAAAAGCCTAAGCACACAATCCAGATCAGCCGCGCCCCAAAACACAGGATAAAGGCAATAGCCAGCCCCATGGCCGGATACCATGTGGTGACCGATAAAGGCGTTTGAAACGATTTGGCGTGCAGATCAAGCCCATAATGGAAAGCGCAATAGGCGATCAGCAGGAAAAGAATGTGCGGCCATGACAAAGCCAAAGCTTTTTCCCCGGCATAAAAACCGGGTTCGGGCCCGGTTTGCGTTTCCGGGCTTTGTTCCTTTTGGGGTGCTGACATAAGAGGGCTTTTCATGGGGCGTGTTATCAATGGCGATGGGGGGGGCTGTTTTTTTGCTGTTGATCAGGCTTTCAAGGCTTTAAAAGGATCAATGCAAAAGGATGCGGCATCTTCATGCAGGGGCATTTCTTTTACAAATGGTGGTGGAGTATAAAAATCGTGCGGTCAATCCTTTTCAATCTCGCATTTTACACTTTTACCTTGTTATGGGCGACAGGTTTATTAATCACCATTCCTTTACCCGGTCGGCGGGCGATGAGCCGGGGCATCTGGCTCTGGACCCATGCGGTTTTATGGATGGCGCGGGTGATTGCCGGGATCACGGTTGAGGTGCGGGGGGCTGAACATCTGCGCCCCAATGAAGCCTTGATCATTGTTTCAAAGCATATGTCGGATCTGGATGCCATCGTGATTTTCCATCATCTGCCTGATATGACGGCACTGGCCAAAAAAGAATTATTTCGGGTGCCGGTGATCGGTTTGTTGCTGCGTAAGCTGGATATCGTGCGCATCGATCGGCAATCGGGGCAGGCGCATCAGGAAATGCCCCGGGTCATCCGCGCGATCCGCGAAGGCAAACGGCCGCTGGTGGTTTTTCCCGAGGGCACCCGCACATTGCCGGGGCAGCATCGCCCTTTGAAAAGCGGGGCCTATTATCTGCAGGAGGATGGCAGCCTGCCGGTGGTGCCGATGGCCACCAATTCCGGCCTGCACTGGCCCCGGGGCTTGGGCAAAAGGCGGCCGGGGCGGGTGGTTTATATCATTGGCGCCCCGCTGGCCCACAGCACCGATAAAGCCCATTTCATGAAGCAGGTGAATACGCAGGTCATGGATTTATCCGATCAACTGATGCGCGATGATCCCGCCCATCAGCATTATCCTGCGCTTTTGGGCTGATCCCTTGCACCCCGATTGGCCCGGCTTTCTGGTCACGCTCTTGTGACCATGGCTTTGCTGTGCCTTGCGTATCGCGATCTGGCTCCTTAATAAATGGATGTGTGCTCAGATTGTGATAAAGATTTAGGGTCTATGCCCTTAAAGCAGGATTTTCGCTGATGGATGAGGTCATGCAAAATGCGCCGCCGGATCTTTTGGGTGTGGCCAAAGCGCTCATTGAACGGCATGGCCATTATGGCCAGATCCCCGATATCCATATGGAAGAGGCGGGCCGCCTGCTTGATGATTGCATGGGCCTGATTTTCCCCCATCTTTCGCCCCATAGGCCCAAATCAGCGCGCGAGATCGAAGCCCGGATGATCCAGATGATGGGGCGCTTGCGCTATGTGCTGTGCGAAGTGATGCCCGAACAGTGCTCCGAGGCTGCGGGCATTGCCCTGCGTTTTGCCCGCGCTTTGCCCGAAATTGCCGATACGGTGCGCGAAGATGCCGAAGCCGCTCTGGCCGGAGACCCGGCAGCGGGATCATTGGATGAAGTGATTTTGGCCTATCCCAGCATTTATGCGGTGGCGGCCTATCGGCTGGCCAATCGGCTGGTGCGCGAAAATGTGCCGCTATTACCGCGATTGATGAGCGAATATGCCCATCGCCTGACAGGGGTTGATATCAATCCCGGGGCCACCATCGGCCATGGCCTGTTTCTGGATCATGCCACATCGGTGGTCATCGGCCAATCGGCAGTGATCGGCAATCATGTGAAAATTTATCAAGGGGTGACCTTGGGTGCTTTGAGCGTGAAGCGGGATTATCAAAATACCAAGCGGCACCCCACCATCGAGGATGATGTGGTGATCTATGCCAATGCGACGATTTTGGGCGGGGAGACGGTGATTGGCCGGGGATCGGTGATCGGCGGCAATGTGTGGCTCACCAAAAGCGTGCCGCCGGGCAGCCGGGTGATGTATCGCTCGGTGGGGTGGCAGGGTTTGGCCGAGCCCGAACCCGAACGATCCGATGATTTTACCATCTGAACTCTGATCAGCAGATACAACCGCGCGCGCCGCGTGCGGCATCAATGATGACCTTGATTGACAGGAGACGACAGCCATGCGCGCGAAAACGATTTTAGAGACTATCGGCAATACCCCTCATGTGCGGATCAACCGATTATTCGGCGATAGCCACGAGGTTTGGATCAAGCAGGAGCGGGTCAATCCCGGCGGCTCGATCAAGGATCGGATCGCCCTTGCCATGGTCGAGGCAGCGGAAGAATCGGGGGCGCTGAAAGCCGGCGGGGTGATCATCGAGCCGACCTCGGGCAATACCGGCATTGGTCTGGCGATTGTGGCGGCGGTGAAGGGCTATAAGCTCATTTTAGTGATGCCGGAAAGCATGTCGATCGAACGTCGGCGGCTGATGCTGGCTTATGGTGCCGAATTTGTGCTGACCCCGCGGGAAAAAGGCATGTCGGGGGCGATTGCCCGCGCCAAGGAGCTGGTTGAAAGCACCCCCGGCGCCTGGATGCCGCAGCAATTTACCAATCCTGCCAATCTGGATGCCCATCGCAAGCACACGGCGCAGGAAATTCTCGCCGATTTTCCCAATGGCCTTGATTATATGATCACCGGCGTGGGCACCGGGGGGCATATTGGCGGCTGCGCGGAAATTTTGAAAAAATCCTATCCCGATCTGCAGGTTCTGGCGGTCGAGCCGGAAGCCTCGCCGGTGCTTTCAGGGGGCAAGCCCGGGCCGCATCCCATTCAGGGCATTGGTGCCGGTTTTGTGCCCGATATTCTTGATGTCTCCCTGCTCGATGGGGTGGTCGAGGTCAATCCGCAGGAATCGATGGAAATGGCCCGCCGGGCCGCCCGTGAAGAAGGGATGCTGATCGGGATTTCATCGGGGGCAACTTTGGCGGCGATTGCCAAAAAACTGCCCTCAATCGATAAGGGCAGCACCATCCTTGGCTTTTGCTATGATACGGGCGAGCGCTATCTTTCCATCGAAGGCTTTTTGCCCACCGAATAAGCCGGGCGCGAACCTACTCGGTATAATAGCTGAGCTGCCAGACCATTTCGTCCTCATCCATCGGATAGTCTTTCCCGTCTTGCGCCGCAATGCGCTGGGCGGGCGAGACGAGGGCGATTTCGGTTTGCATCTGAAAGGCCGTGCGCATGGAAAGCCCGGCCTTCCAGACCAGTGCGGTGACCGCCCGGCCGCTTTTGGAAAACAGAATCTGGCGCACGATGCGCGGTTCCAGTTCGCTCATCACCGCCAGACACTGGATCAAAAGCTCGCGCCGATTGGCGGTGATGCTATCGGCGATGAAGTCATCGGTGAGCATCCCCCGCCGGTAATGATCGCGGGCCTGTTCCGCCAGCCTTTGGGCTTCGCTATCATCCACCCGTTCGGTCATGATCCGCTTGCGCACTTCATCCAAAAGGCCATCGGCGGCCTGATGGTTCAGCCCACTGCTTTCGATCATCTGATGCACCAAAGCGCTGGCGACAAAGCTGGCGATGCGCTTCATCGCCCGGATTGAAAGCGCGGGCTTCAGGGCCAGGGGTTTGTGGAGCGCGCTGACTTGGCGCGCCTGCTCGATGATCTGATCCAAAGTCTCTTCGCGAATCTGGGCGCTGGGATTGGCCAGAAGGGCTGCAACGGCGGGGATTTCAAGGCTTCCGGCAATATCATCCGAGACGTTTTCGCTCAATTGATCGCGCCGGGCGATGGAAACCAGCGCCTGTTGCGATAGCCCGGCGGCGATGATCTCACGCAGATCATCATCATCCAAAAGCGGCGAATATTCCAAAATCGGGCAGGAAACGGTTTCTTCAAGATCGCGCGCCAGCTTCAGGATCACCGTTTTCGGCACCAGAGCGGATCGCTTGATTTCCTCGGCCAGAATGGCCCGCACCTTGGGCAGACTGTCTTTGGCAAGCTGATCAAGCATTGCCAGCACATGATCATGAAGGCGGCCGCTTTCCATGGCATCAAGGCCGGGCACCAGCCGGGCGATTTTGCGCGCCAGTTCCGCCCGCACCCCATCATCATCATCACCAACCAATATCAGATCGGCCTGATGGGGCGTGCTGGCATTGGCGGCCACATCCCGGCGCACATCGGGGCTTTCATCCTCAGCCAGAAAATAGAGCACCTCGGGCCGGGTTTTGTGATCCTTGGCAAGGGTGATGCGATCTTCCACCTCGCCCTCCACCAGTAGCCTGCGGGCCTTCAGATACTCCTCATCCATGGGGGGAAGGTCGGTGCTCATCAGGCGGCGCCTTCCTTTTGGGGGGAGGCCACCTCATCAGGGGCGACGACATTATTTTCCCCGTCGTCGGGGGCGACGACAATCGCCGCCCGGCCCTGTTGCTTGGCGGCATAAAGGGCATGATCGGCGCGATCCGCCAGATGTTCGGGGCTATCGGGATGATCGGGACGGCTGCGGGCAATGCCGATCGACATCGACAAAGGCGAGTTCATATCCCCCGCCGTTTCCCGCAAGAGGGGCACCAGTTCCAGCAGATTTTGCGCCTTGATCTCGGCACCACTTAAATCGGTATCCTGCAGCCACAGGCCAAATTCATCACCACCGATGCGGCCTTCCAGATCGCCCACCCGGCTTTTGTTGCGCAGCAAAGATCCCAGCTTGCGCAGCACGGCATCGCCGGCGGCATGGCCCAAACGATCATTCACCTGCTTGAAATGATCCAGATCGATGAACAGAAAACAGCCTTCTCTGCGGCTGCGTTTCTGATGCCCAAGCCGGGCGCTCATCTCCTCGAACAAAGCCCGGCGATTGAGCAGCCCGGTCAGATCATCGACGCGCGACAGGATGCGCAGCTTATGCACCATAGCGGCCTGTTTCAGGGCAATTGCCAGATGCCCGCAAATGCCATGCACCAGTTCCACCTCATGGGCGCGCCATGGCTCGGCCGAAGCATCGCGGGTAAAAACGATGGTGGCGGAAATGCCCTGGGCGGGCCCCGCAAAGGCGATCAGGCAGGGAATATCGCCATGGCCCAGTTCAACCCGTGCATCCTCGATGCCATCCTGGCTCCCATCTTCGCCCCCATTCCGGAGAGTTTGATCAAGGGCCGAAAGCGCCATATCCACCAGATCGCCGCCTTGATCCAAGGGGCTATGGTGGATCATGGGATTGGTATCATCTGTGGCTTCATGGCGCAAAGCCCAGCCATGATGGGATCGCAGGGCCTGAGCCGCCGCCTCGGCAGCAGAGGCAACGATTTCCGCCGGGTCGGCCTCCATGCGGATATCGAGCACGATGCGGGCCAAAAGCGATTGCCGCGCCTGATCGAGCTTTTGGGCGATCTCGCGCTCATTTTCACGGGTGATATCGCGGGCCACACCCCGCGCCCCGCACCATGCGCCTTCAGGATCGGTGACCGGCACGCAGGACACCGACAGCAGAACCGGGTGGCCCTGATGATCGCAGGCCCGTACTTTGGTCATGCGTTGGGGCAGGCGGGTAGAGAAAACGATGCGGGCATCTTCGGGGCTTAGTTGAAACAGGTTTTCCGCCCGGCGGCCATTCATATCTTTGGCGGCAAAGCCCAAAGCCCCGGTGGGGCTGACATAGCTAAAGGCCCCTTCGGCATCGGTTTCCCATCCGAAATCCGCCGAGCAATGCATCAGATCCTTGTAAAGATCGCGGCTTTTGAGCAAGGCCCGGGTGAGATTGTTTTCAAAGGTCACCTCGCGAGCGGTGATCAGCAGATGGCTGCTTTCATAGGGCATCACCTGAATTTCATAAACCAGATGCTGGGCTTCCGGCTCGCCCAATATCACCCGTCCGGTGGCCGGTGCCCCATTGGCGGCGGCGCTGAAGATAAGCCCCCGCAAATCGGGATCGCGATCATCCATTGCCCGGGCCAGCGGTTGGGCCTGTTCATTGGATTGGATGACCGCGCCATTGACATGCACCAGCATGGCCGGACATTCGGCACGGGCGATCAAAAGCGAGGCATTTTCGCCTTCGCCCTTGAAGCCATTGCCGCTCTTATCCATTTTCGATGTGATGCCGGATGTGTTCATAATGCGTGATTTTAAGGGATTTGATCTTAAAGCGGGCTTAATATCATGCGGTAAGACTGAACGATGAAACGCGCATAAGCGAGCAGATATTGGCAGAAAATATGGTATTTCCCAAAATACAGAATGTTGAAACCTGGGTTTTTGATCTGGATAATACGCTCTATTCACCAAGCTGTGATCTTTTCAGCCAGATCGATGTGAAGATGAGCGCTTTTGTTGCCGAACTTCTGGGCCTTGATCTGGAGGCTGCCCGGGCTTTGCAAAAGAAATATTTTCTGAGCCACGGCACCACTTTGCGCGGTTTGATGGATCATCATGATGTGCACCCCGAAAGCTTTCTTGATCAGGTGCATGATATTGATGTCAGCCCGGTGCCGCCCAACCCTGAGCTGGCGGATGTTTTGTCGGCACTGCCGGGGCGCAAGATCGTGTTCACCAATGGCTCGGTGCCCCATGCCGGGCGGGTGATGGCGCGTTTGGGGATCGATCATCTGATCGAGGATGTGTTCGATATCGCGGCAGCCGATTATCATCCCAAACCGGCAGGCGTGACCTATGATCGCTTTTTAGAACAGTATCGGATCGATCCGCAAAAAGCGGTGATGTTTGAAGATATGGCCCGTAATCTGGTGCCCGCCGCCGCCCGGGGGATGACCACGGTGTGGCTGCGCACCGGCTATGCCTATGGGGCGATGGAGCATGAACCAAAGGCCGTACATCATGAAACCGATGATCTGTCGGCCTTTTTGCGCGCCCAGCTTTAAACGCCGCCCGGCCCATCGCTTTTTTGTGGGATTGGGAAAGAACAGGGAAGATTGACAGTCGGGCTTCGCTGGCTATGCTCCGGGCTTTAAGGATTGCGTTTATCAACAGCCTTTTGCGAGAAGCCCCGATCCATGCCCCATCAAGACCTTTCTCCCCAGAATTTACGCCAGATCATCGATGATGCCTTCGAGCAGCGCGATCAAATCAACACCCAAACCACCGGGGAAGTGCGCGATGCGGTGGCCGCCTGCCTTGCGGGGCTTGACGAGGGCCGCTTTCGGGTCGCCTCCCGCGAGGGGGATGACGGCCCATGGCAGGTTCATGAATGGCTGAAAAAGGCGGTTTTATTATCCTTTCGCCTTAATGATATGGTTTTGATCGAAGGCGGGCCGGGCACCAATACGGCCTGGTTTGATAAGGTCCCCTCGAAATTCGAGGGCTGGACGGCAGCGCATTTCCGGCGGGCCGGTTTTCGCGCTGTGCCCGGGGCCATCGTTCGTCATTCTGCCTTCATCGGTAAAGGTGCGGTGCTGATGCCGTCATTTGTTAATCTTGGTGCCCATGTGGGGCCGGGGACCATGGTCGATAGCTGGGCCACCGTTGGCTCCTGCGCACAGATCGGGGCCAATGTGCATTTGTCGGGCGGCGTTGGGATCGGCGGCGTGCTGGAACCCTTGCAGGCCAGCCCGGTGATCATCGAGGATGATTGCTTCATCGGGGCCCGCGCCGAAGTGGCGGAAGGGGTGATCGTGGAACGGGGGGCGGTGTTGTCGATGGGGGTTTATCTGGGGGCGTCCACCAAAATCATCGACCGGGAAAGCGGCGAGATTTTCATGGGCCGGGTGCCCGCCTACTCGGTCGTGGTGCCGGGAACCTTGCCGGGCAAACCCCTGGCTGATGGATCGCCGGGGCCGGGGCTTTATTGCGCGGTGATCGTGAAGCGGGTGGATGCCCGCACCCGGGCGAAAACCTCGGTCAATGCCTTGTTGCGCAGTTGATGGCATGGTGAACATGTCGGATATCTCGCTTGAAGGCGGCGGGCTGGATGCGGTGCGCTTGGCGCAGGCTTTGATCCGCTGCCCATCGGTCACCCCACGCGATGAGGGGGCGCTTGATCTGGTGCAGGCGGTGCTCACCGATCTGGGATTTGATTGCACCCGCCTGCCCTTTGAATCGCCGGGCACGGCGCGGGTGGATAATCTCTTTGCCCGCATCGGTACGGGGTCACCCCATATCTGTTTTGCCGGGCATACCGATGTGGTGCCGGTGGGCCACCCCGAACGCTGGCAGGTGGATCCTTTTGCCGCGATCATCGAAGATGATGTGCTGATGGGGCGCGGCGCTGCCGATATGAAGGGGGCGATTGCCGCCTTTATCTGCGCCGCCCGCGATTATCTGGCCGAGATGGGGGATGGTTTTTCCGGCTCGCTCAGTTTTTTGATCACCGGCGATGAAGAAGGCCCGGCGATCAATGGCACGGTGAAGGTGCTGGAATGGATGGCGGGCCAAGGCCATATCCCCGATATGTGCTTGGTGGGGGAGCCGACCAATCCCTCGCATCTGGGGGAAATGGTGAAAATCGGCCGACGCGGCAGCTTCAATGCCCGGCTTTTGGTGCAGGGCCAACAGGGCCATGTGGCCTATCCCCATCTGGCGCACAATCCCATTCCCGGTTTGATCCGCCTGCTCGATGCCTTGGGGGCCGAACGGCTCGATGAAGGAACACCCCATTTCCAGCCATCCAATCTGGAAATTACCAGCATCGAGGTGGGCAATCATGCCACCAATGTGATCCCCGGCATGGCCGAAGCGGCGTTTAATATCCGCTTTAATGATCTCCATAGCGGCGAAAGCCTTGAACGCTGGGTGCGCGACCGGCTCGATGCGGTGGGTGTACCCTATGAATTGACGATTGCCATATCGGGTGAGGCCTTTCTCACCCCGCCCGGGCCTTTTTCCGAAGCCATTTCCCAAGCCATCGTGGCCCGGCTGGGCTGCCGCCCCGAACTTTCCACCACCGGCGGCACATCCGATGCCCGCTTCATCAAAAATTATTGCCCGGTGGCGGAATTTGGTCTGGTGGGGGCCAGCATGCACAAGGCCAATGAATGCGTTTCGCTGTCTGATCTTGCCGCCCTTGGCGATATTTATGGCGATATCCTGCGGCGGTTATTCGCTTATGCCTGAAAGAATCCTTTAGCCTTCAGGCGATGAGCGACAGGCTCAGCCCGGGAGCCGGGGTCCCGGAAGCGATGGCACCGGGGGCATTGGCGGTGATCGCCTCACCGGATGCGGGATTTTCATTGCGCAATTCGGCGCGCTCAAGGGCTGCGGCTTCGGCGCGGGCGATCTGTAATTGCGCCCGGGCCTGGGCAGCCACCGCCCGATCCTGCGGCGATGGTTCTGCCGGGGCGAGGGCGGCGCGGATGACTTGCTCCATCTTTTCAGCGGTGGCCTCAGGGTCACCGGCCACGGGGCTGGTATCGATGGCCACCTCACCGGCGATGGCATATTGGCGGCCATCGGGGCCGGTGGTGAATTCAAATTGCGGCTGGCCGGCGATCCCCGCACCGGCGGTGGCATGGGCGGCTTCATGGGCGCGCACCTCTCGATCCCGCGCCCGCAGATCATTCACCACGGCGCGTTCTTCATCGCTTAATTGGGTGGGCAGGCGCACGGCGGCCGTGTCTGGCTCCGTTGCTTGGGCATCGGGCGCTTCTTCAGGCGCGGCTGAAGGGGGCGAAATCTGCTGGGCGACGATGGCGGTGGGGCCCGCGATCAGGCTGGTTTGATTGGCCGGATTGAAGGCGCGAGGATTATTCGCAGCATTTTGTTGTTGGGTGGCAGTGCTAGCACCCGTTTGCGCAGCATCGCCCCCTGCTGCCACGATGGCCGCCGGGGCAAAAGCCGCAACAGGAATTGCAGACGCCGCATTGATGATCATGGCGTAATCATAGCGCGGATGGCGTTAAAAATCTCCCCATCATGATGGATATTTGATAAGGGCTGTTAGGCAGAATAACCAAGGGCCGTTTGGCTAGGCCTAATGACGGGGAGACTGGCATGAAAGAGATTCTTCAGGAACTGGAACGTCGGCGTCAGGATGCGCGCCTGGGCGGCGGGCAGAAACGCATCGATGCCCAGCATGCGCGGGGCAAGCTTACGGCGCGGGAACGCCTCGATGTTCTGCTCGATGAAGGATCTTTTGAAGAAACGGATATGTTCGTCACCCATCGCTGCACGGATTTCGGCATGGAAAACCAGAAAGTGCCGGGCGATGGCGTAGTCACCGGATCCGGCACCATCAATGGTCGGCTGGTTTATGTGTTCAGCCAGGATTTTACGGTTTTTGGCGGGGCCTTATCCGAAACCCATGCCCAGAAAATCTGCAAGATCATGGATATGGCCATGAAAACCGGGGCGCCGGTGATCGGCCTCAATGATTCGGGCGGGGCGCGGATTCAGGAAGGCGTGGCTTCCTTGGCGGGCTATGCGGATGTGTTTCAGCGCAATGTTCTGGCGTCTGGCGTGGTGCCGCAAATCTCGGTGATCATGGGGCCGTGCGCGGGTGGGGCGGTTTATTCTCCGGCCATGACCGATATGATCTTCATGGTGAAGGATTCGAGCTATATGTTCGTCACCGGCCCCGATGTGGTGAAAACCGTGACCAATGAAGTGGTGACCCAGGAAGAACTGGGGGGTGCAATCACCCATAGCACGAAATCTTCGGTGGCCGATGTGGCCTTTGAAAATGATGTGGAAGCCCTGATCCAGACCCGGCGGGTTTTTGATTTTCTGCCCCTGAGCAATCGGCAGGCGGCCCCGCAGCGGCCCAGCTTCGATGATCCTGATCGGCTGGAAATATCGCTGGATAGTGTGGTGCCATCCAATGCCAATAAGCCCTATGATATGCATGAAGTGATTGAAAAAATCGTCGATGAGGGCGATTTTTTCGAGCTTCAGCCCAATCATGCCCGCAATATGATCATCGGTTTTGCTCGCATGGATGGCCAAACTGTGGGGGTGGTGGCCAATCAGCCGATGGTGCTGGCGGGCTGCCTTGATATCGATAGCTCGAAAAAAGCGGCGCGGTTTGTGCGTTTTTGCGATTGCTTTAATATCCCCATCCTCACATTCGTGGATGTGCCCGGATTTTTGCCCGGCACAGCACAGGAACATGGCGGGATCATCAAGCATGGGGCGAAGCTGTTATTCGCTTTCGGCGAGGCGACGGTGCCGAAAATCACCGTCATCACCCGCAAAGCCTATGGCGGCGCTTATGATGTGATGAGCTCAAAGCATCTGCGCGGCGATGTGAATTATGCCTGGCCCACCGCCGAAATCGCGGTGATGGGGGCAAAGGGCGCGGTGGAAATCATTTATCGGGCCGAGCGCGGCAATGCCGATAAAATCGCCGAACACACCCGGGCTTATGAAGATTTGTTCGCCAATCCGTTTGTGGCAGCGTCGAAAGGCTTCATCGATGAGGTGATCATGCCTCATTCAACGCGGAAGCGGATATGCCGGTCCTTGCGCATTCTGGCCAGTAAAAAGCTCGAAAATCCTTGGAAGAAGCACGATAATATCCCGCTTTGAGGGTGCAGTTTTTCTGAGGGCGATGGGGCTTATGGCGCGCCGAAAATCTTTTGCAGCAGATCGCTGCCGCGCTTCAAGGGATCGGCACGGATGGCGGCTTCCTCGATGGCCAGAATATGAAACAGGCCATCCATCGCCTTTTCGGTGCTATAGGCAATCAGATCCCCCTTCACATCGGGCATGAAGGGGATATCGCCATAGGTTTCAAGGCTTTTGTCATAAAGGGCGATGGCCCCCACATCGCGCAGGCTGCCCTCGATGATCGGGTGCATTGCTTTTGACAATTCAGGCGACATCTGCGCCTTGAAATAGCGGGTGGCGGCATCATCGGGGCCGGTGATGATCGCTTTGGCATCCTTGATGGAGAGATCGGCGATGGCCTGCATGAAAAGCGCCCGGCCCGCCGGGGCGGCGGCTTCGGCAGCCCGATTGAGGCGGATTTCAAGATCCTGGGTCAGATCATTCTGGCCGATGCGCCCAAGGGCCTTATCCACCTTTCCCAAAAAGCGCGGCAAAGGGATATGCACGCTGGGATTTTCCAGATAGCCCCCAGCGGCCCCAAGCTTTGATACCGTGCGTTCGGTGGCGATGGAAAGAGCTTCCAGCAGGCCCTTGGTCATGTCGCTGTCGGTTAAATCCTTAAACGACGAGGTGGATGGGGATTTTTGCATCCATGCTTTTGATCGATCCAGCAGGCTTTGCCCGGCCTCCAGCGCAAAAGCAGGGGCGTTAAAGGCCAGGATCAGCACAAAAATCAGCAGCAGCTTTAAAACAGTGAAGTGCATCCTGATCATCCTTGCAGCCCATAACCATCCGCATCCTGCGCCTTTAGGGCTGAGGCGTCAAAGCCCAAAAAAGACATGTTTCACGCAAGATTATTGTTATTTCTTTTGGCGACCCTGATTTAAGGGAATTGTAAGAATTCCAGACTAGAAAATGAGGCCTGTCACCACAGCCATATGCTGTGGGTGATCAGTGGTCAACATCTTATAGTTTAAGGATTTATGATGCAGGTCGTTGCTTTTGGCGAAGATAATATTGAAAACAGCCTCGCGAAACTGAAAGAGGGCGAGATCGATAAGCTGGCCTTTGGGGCCATTCAACTCGATAAAAATGGCACGGTCATCCAATATAATGCCGCTGAAGGCGAGATTACCGGACGGGATCCGAGCGCTGTTCTGGGCAAGAATTTTTTCAAGGATGTGGCCCCTTGCACAGCCACGCCTGAATTTGAAGGCAAATTCAAAAAGGGTGTTGCGGCAGGTGATCTCAATGTGATGTTTGAATATATTTTCGATTATCAGATGCAGCCAACCAAGGTGAAAGTGCATATGAAAAAAGCCCTGATGGGCGATAGCTATTGGGTTTTTGTCAAGCGCCTGTGAGACAACACAGCTCCACAAAACCCGTGCTTTTATCCCAAGGCACTGCGCCGCCTGCTTTGGTCTGGTGGCGCAGGCCCCTGATCCGCCAGCTTTTATGTGATATTTTGATCGATGAACTGGCGCATCTCAGGCCCGGCCATCGGGGCCTTGCGGATTTATTTCACGATTGTTTGGCCAAGGATCAGGGGGCGGCGCTGGATGCTTTGCCCCTTGATGATCGGGCGGCAGATGGCCCCCGGGCTTTGGCCCTTGATTCCATGGAATTATTGAGCATCGCCGGGGCGGTCTCTCAGCGCTTTGGTCTCGATCTTTTAGGGATCGATGATTATCTGCTGGCCCGGCGGCGCTTTGGGGATTGGATCGATCTGATCATCCATGGCCGGGAAAAACTGGCGGGCACGGTTGATGATGGCATGGTTTTCTTCAGCTCGGGCAGTACCGGCACGCCCAAGCCGGTGCGCCATCATCTCGATGATTTACGGGCTGAAATTGATGGCCTGATCCAAGGGATGGGTGCACCCCGGCGCATTTTGTCGCTGGTGCCATCGCACCATATCTATGGCTTTATTTTCACGATTTTGGGCGCAGCGCGGGCGTTTCCCGCTACCCCTTCCTCCGATCATGATGGGGATGCGCTGCAGCGTCTCGATCTGCGTCGTCAAACCCCTGCGGCCTTGGCGCGGCAGGTGCAGGCCGGGGATTGGATCATCGCCCATCCCGGCTTTTGGCGGCTGGCAGCCCCGCGATTGGCGGCCATGCCGCAGGCTGTGGCGATCAGCTCAACCGCGCCGCTCGATCGGGATGTGGCCGCGCAGATCATGGCCAGCGGCCTGATCGGTTATGAAATCTATGGCTCCACCGAAACGGCGGGCCTTGGCCTGCGGCGGATGGATGAACCCTCTTTTCGCCTGATGGACGGATGGCAGCGATCCGCTGGCGAGGACGAAATCCACCGCGCCGATGGCCGGGTGGCGGATGTGCAGGATCATTTCATCTGGGATGAGGATGGCCGTTTCCGCCCCGATGGCCGCCGGGATGAAGCCATTCAGGTGCTGGGGATCAATGTCTATCCTGCTGAAATCGCTCGTCTTCTTGAAACCCATCCCAAGGTTTCAAAGGCCGCCGTGCGCCTGATGCGGCCCGATGAAGGGGATCGGCTCAAAGCCTTTGTGGTGCCGGTTGATGATCTTGATCCACGATCCGCCCAAAATCTGGGCGACGACCTGATGCATTGGTGTGCCCAAAAGCTTGCCCCGGCGCAATGCCCGCGATCTTTCACAATGGGCCCGGCCTTGCCCCGCACCGGGATGGGAAAAGCGATGGATTGGGTGATTTGATGATGGCGCGCGTGATCGATCTGGGGGGCACCCCAAACCCAGCCGATATCGAGGCTATTGCCCATGGTGCTAAGGCTATCGTTTCGGATGCGGCACGATTGCGGATAAAGCGGGCCTCAGCGCTTTTGGATGATCTGATTGCCCAAAGGCGGCGGGTTTATGGGGTCACCACGGGCTTTGGCCCCCTGGCCCAGCATTATATCGCCCCGGATCAAACCGCATTGCTGCAACGGCAGTTGATTTATCATCTGGCAAGCGGGGTGGGCCAGCCGCTGCCGCCCGTGCAGGTGCGCGCCATCATGGCGGCGCGGATCGCCAGCCTGGCTCAAGGGGGATCGGGGGTTAGCGGAACGGTGATCGATCTGATGCTCGGGTGCCTTGATCATGGGATCATCCCCTGCATTCCCGAAATGGGCACGGTGGGGGCAAGCGGCGATCTCACCCCACTGGCCCATATGGCCCTGTGTTTGATGGGGGAGGGAGAGGTTCTGCTGGATGGCCAGAAAAGGCCGGCGGGCGAGGCGCTGGCGAAGGCCGGGTTGGTCCCCCTTGACCCCGGGCGCAAGGATGGGTTGGCTTTGGTCAATGGCACTTCGGCGATGACCGGGATTGCCGCCCTGAATGATGGTGGTGCGGCCCGGGCTTTTGATCAGGCGCTGCTCATTGCGGCCTTGATTGCGGATGTGAGCAAAGCCCGGATGGAGGCCTATGATGATGCCTTGTCAAGGGCGCGGCCCCATCCCGGTCAGGCCAAAACGGCCGCCCGCCTGCGCCATATTTTGCACGATAGCCAAAGGGTGATGGCCCCGGAATGGCCCAATCCGGTGTTAAAAGCAGGGATCGAAGCAGCAGGCGATGGGGTTTTGGCGGCCCAAACCTGCCCGCAGGATGCTTATAGCCTGCGCTGTTTGCCTCAGGAATTGGGTGCGGCTTTCGATCTGTTGCAGTTTCATCATGATGTGGTGACACGGGAATTGGCAGCAGTCAGCGATAATCCCCTGATCGATGTGGCGGCGGGCCATGCCGTTCATGGCGGCAATTTTTATGGCCAGCATGTGGCCTATGTCAGCGATTGCCTGATGCTGCCGCTGATTAAGCTGGCAGTGCATGGGGAAAGGCTGATCAATCGGCTGACCGATCCGGTGCGGAATGGCGGGCTGCCCGCCTTTTTGAGCGCCGGCACGGTGGGGATGTCGAGCGGGCTGATGGGGGCGCAGGTCACCGCCACGGCGCTGGTCGCGGAAATGCGGGGGCTGGCAACCCCGATGTCGATCCAATCCATCGCCACCAATGCCGATAATCAGGATGTGGTGACCATGGGCACCATCGCGGCCCGAAAAGCCGCGCGTCTGCTGGATATTTTATGGCGTCTTCTGGCGATCGAGGCGATCACCGCCAGCCATGCCATGGCCCTTTATCGGGCGCGGGGCGAGGATGGCTTTGCCAGTGCCACCCGGGCATTTGGCGAACGGATTTTGGATATCTGCCCACCTTTATCGCAGGATCGGCCCTTGGGGGCTGAGATCGAGCGGGTGGCAGCTCTACTCAGCCTTCCCCACTTGCCCGACGACGGCTTTCGGTGATGGCGATATTATGTTCCACGATTTGGGCTTCCATGCTGCCGGGGGCCAGATTGGCCAAAGCGATCTGGAAATCATCAAGGGCCAGATCATAGCGCCCCTGCATCAGATAGACATTGGCGCGGGAATTGCGGGCCATCCAATGGCGGGGGCGGATCAGGATGGCTTTTTCGCAGGCTTCTAAAGCGCCATCCCACTGATTATCCTTGCTGCGTGCGGCACACAGGGCATTCCATGCGGAATATTGGATGGCCGGGGTTTTATCGCGCTCTAAAAGGGTGAGGGCGAGATCAATGGCATCGCCATGCGCCCCTTGTTCCAGCAGGGAACGGATTTCAGCGATTTCCGCCGGTTCATCGAAACGGATGATGTTCAATGGCCGGTCGGGGGCTTTTTCGATTCGGGTGCCGGTGCTTTGCGCCAGAGCATGGGGCATGGCCTGGAGCAGCACAAAGGCGAGGATGGTCAGGATCACCCCCTGTTTAAAAGGGGCGGGAGAAAAGGGGAGCAACTTGGTCATCGAAGCCTCCACACAAGATCAAAAGGCCACAGCATAAGATCGCTATGATAGCATCTTTCGTGGGCTCCGTCCTCTTTCATGATGTCGTCCCCGCATCCTTCATCAGGATGGATGATCAAAAAGCCAGCGCGATGCGTATGGGATAGGCAGAGTTCAATAAAGGCAGAGAATGCATGCGGATTTTTTATGGATGTTTGGCGCTGGGCATGAGCCTGATCGTTCTGGCGGCTCTTTGGGCTGATCCATTTTTTGCCCATACGGGCGGCTTTCTCGGAACATGGTGGGGGGCCACCTTATTTGCCGATGTGATCGTGGGGTTCATCGTTTTTGGCGGAGTGATCTGGCTTTTCGAGCCGCGCAAGAGCCGGGCGTTTTTGTGGATCGCCGCTCTTTGTATTCTCGGCAATCTGGTGGCGGCTCTTTGGATCGCCCTTAATTGGCAGGCTTTATCCCGCCATTTGAGGGGGCAAAGCTCATCCGGCGCTTGAATACATTGATATCGGCGCGGCGGGCAAACAGCTCCAGCGCCCGCGTTCCGGCCAAAGAATTGCCTGCGGCATTGAGGGGCGGCGACCAGGCACATAAGCTGCCGACACCGGGGATGATGCACAAAATGCCGCCGCCTACGCCCGATTTTCCCGGCAGCCCCACGCGAAAGGCAAAATCGCCCGACATATCATAATGGCCGCAGGTCATCATCAGGGCATTGATCCGGGTGGCCCGTTCGGCCCGGGTGATTTTTTCATCGGTGTGGGGCAGTTTTCCGGCATTGGCCAGATAAATCCCGGCGCGGGATAATTCGGTGGCTGTGGTTTCCAGGGCGCATTGGCAGAAATAGGTGTTGAGCACCTGATCCACATCATTTTCAATGACACCGAAGCTTTTCATGAAATGCGCAAGGCTGGTATTGCGATGCCCCCATTGGCGTTCGCTTTGCGCCACATCGGGATTGATGCGCACCCGATCCGATTGGCTGGCCCGCCGCACCAAAGTCAGCATATCATCAAGGGCACCACGTTCGCCCGCTTTGGAAATCACGGCATCGGTCACCGCCAGCGCCCCGGCATTGATAAAGGGATTGCGCGGCACACCCTGTTCATATTCCAATTGGGCAATGGAATTGAACGATGATCCTGAAGGTTCCCGGCCTACCCGTTTCCACAGCCGCCCGCCCCAGGCTTCAAGGGCAAGGGTCAGCATGAAAACTTTCGAGATGGATTGGCTTGAAAAGGGGATATCGGCCTGACCCGTGGCATAGCTTTTGCCATCCAGCGTGGTGAGCACCAAAGCAAAATATTTGGGATCGACATTGGCCAAAGCAGGGATATAGCTCGCCACCTTGCCCTTGCCCAGAATGGGTTCCACCTCTCGGTGTACCGCTTTAATGATCCGATCCCATCGCATGGCTGCACATTAGCGGGGCCGATCAAGGGCGGCCACGCTTTTCTGTGTCTTTCGCGGCTTTTTTGGCAGGATGGCGGGGACAGCAGGAAAGACAGAGGATAGGACGGCGGGACCATGGGGCGGAAGGCGACGAAAATGTTCCGTAAAAGCCTTGTTTTTATATCATACCAATATACTATAGTTCTCAATATATTGAGGGGCCAGATCATCGCGCCGCTTCATCTTTGTGGGGAGATTAAAGTGATCATCATCAAATCAATGGCCATGGCTGTGCTGTGCACTCTTGCGCTTTTCTCGATGGAGCCATCCGCCTTTGTCCAAACGGCTCAGGCCCAAACCGGGGATTCAGCGCCCCCTCAGCGCCAGGCGCGGGCTGATGGTCCTTTGGCGCAGGCCATTGCCCATGCGGCGGATAACAAGCCTGAGCGCAGCCATTACAGCTATCAGCATCATCTGGTGATGGTGGCAGATGATGAAAAGACCGACCGGCGCACCCGCTTTGATCCGCGCCAGCCCGATGGGGCCCAATGGGAATTGCTGGCGGTGGATGGGGCGGCCCCCTCGGTCAAGGATCTGGCGGATTATGAGCAGCCCGATCTGGGCTCTGGCAAGAGTTCGGATAGCTTTGCTTTATATGGCGAGATGATTGCAAAGCTGGATTGGCAGGATGCGACCCTCGTCTCGATCAATGATCGAGAAGCGCATTACCGCATAGAGGGGCAGTTGGATCAATGGCTCGATGCGGAGAGCGCTGCATTCGCCGAGCATTTGAAAAGCGATCTGGTTGTTGATCTTTCGAGCGATGCACCTTTTGTCTCATCCATGCGAATTTTTGCCCCGGCCCCTTTTTCCAAGCCGATGGTTGCGAAAATCAAGGCCTTTGAAACTCTGTTCACCTTCAACCGTCATGCAAAAAGCGGCGATATTCTGCCCCAATCCATCGAGATCGGTGTTTCTTTGAAGGCATTGATGTTTTTTTCGGTCGATAGCCAAACCGATATCAGTTTCAGTGATTTCGTTTATTTGGGCAGCGAGATTTTGTAAAAATACGTTGTCAGCGGGTGCTGATTAAAAAGGAGAAACGCCATGGGCGTGTTTGAGATGGTTGTTCTGATCGTGCTGATTGCCACCATTGGCGAGGTGCTGAAAAATCGCAACAAGACCAAAAACAGGATGCAGGATCTGGAAAGCCGACTGAAAGAGCTGGGGGTGGCCGATCAATTGCAGCGCATCGATCAATTGGAAGAACGTGTGCGCACACTTGAACGAATCGCAACCGATAAAGGCGCCCGCCTGAGCGCCGCCATCGATGGGCTGTGATCATTCCCCGGCACGGCTGAGCAGATCGGGCGATGCACTGGCCAGTTCATCCTGCCTGCTCTGGCTTTTCCGCCCCAGCATCAGCTTGAAGGCAGCGGGCGCAAAATAAAATGAGACGATCATGGTGAAAAGTGCACCGCCCGCAATGGCCACGGCAAAGGGGGGCCAAAAGCTGCTGGGCGATAGGATCAGGGGCATGAACCCGCCCACCGTGGTGAGGGTGGTGGAAATGATATGCCGCCCGGTGGACATCACCGCATGGATGATCGCCTCATCATCGCCATCCATCGCGGCGGGATCATTTTTCAGTTCCGATAAAATAACGATAGAGGCATTGATGGCCAGCCCGATCAGCCCCATCAGGCCCACGATCACCACAAAGCCCAAAGGATAGCCAAAAACCCACAGGGATAAGAGCCCAAGCCCTGCGGCCTGAATGGCCGATGCAAAGGTGATGGCAGCCAGACGAAAGCTGTTGAAGGTGAGGACGATGGCAATCACCATCAGCACCCCCAGCACGCCCGCTTGTGCCATCAATTTGCCCACGGCTTCGTTGCGTTCTTCGCTTTCCCCGCCATAATCGATGCTATAGCCCGGGGGGACCGAGAAATTGGCGGCGTCAAGACGCTTGTTCACTTCGGCAAAGGCTGTTTCGGGCAGAATATCGGGGGGGATAAAGCCCTGTACCGTGTTGATCCGTTCGCCATTACGGCGGGGGATTGATCCTACCGATGGCTTGACCTCGAGCCGGGCCAAAGCGGTGAGCGGCACGCTGGAAAAGCTGCCATCGGCTTCGCGATTACTGATCCCGGGGACCAGTTCCAAAGCCCGCAGCCCTTCAAGGCTGGTTCGGCCTTCATTGCTGGTTCTGATCCGCACCGGCACATCTTCGGTTTCTTCGATGATCGAGCCGCCCGATGCCCCATCCACCGCCGCGCGAATCTGATCGGCAATCATCCGCAGATCGATGCCAAGGGTGGCGGCGGCGCGTTCATTGGGAACGATGGTGATTTCCGGTCGCCCCACTTCAAGGCTGGTGCTGCTGTGGATGATACTGGGCACCGATGCCATCACCCTGCGCACCTGTTCGCCCAATTCGCGCAGGGTTTCGATATCCGGCCCATGGATGCGGATTTCCACCGGGGCATTATAGGGGGGGCCCTGTTCCAGCTTGCGCACCAGCGTTTGCACATGGGGATAGGCGCGATCAAGGCGATCCTGATAGCGACCGATCATGCGATCCGCCGCGGCGGGGCTTGTGGCGGTGATCATGGCCTGAGCATAATTGGCCGCGCCATCACGATTGGTGAGCAGATTATAATAAAATTTGGCAGCGCTTTGGCCGATATACCAATGTGCCGACAAAAGATCGGGATCTTCGGCCAGCCGGGCATGGACCTCTTCGACCAACTGGCGGGTTTCTTCGATGCTGGCTTGGGCCGGCAGGGTCATTTCAATATGAAATTGATCGCGATCAGCCGGCGGAAAAAATTGTTCATCGAGGGTGCTGGCCAGCAGCAGGCCCATCAGGGGCAGGGCGCTGGCAATAAGCAATGAGGCGCGGGGATGGTTCATCGACCAGTGCAGCGAGCGGCGAAAAGCCAGCCGAATGGGCTTTGCATCCACCCCATCGCGCCACCATGTGCGGCTGTGATGTTGGCCTTGGGTGGCATCCTGCACCGGATCGGATCGGGTGAGCACCCGCCCGGCCATCGCGGCGATGATGGTGAAGCTGATGATATAGCTGGTGATCAGGGCGGCGATCACACTGGCCGAAATGCCGCCCACAAATTCACCGGCATTGCCGGGCATCAGGATGATCGGCATGAAGGCGATCACCGTGGTGACGGTGGACCCCATCAAAGGCAGCCATAATTTGCGGATGGTGCGGGCCACGGCCTGGGATCGCCGCTCGCCCCGTAAAAGGCGGCCCTGCACCTCATCGGTGACGACGATGGCATTATCGACCATGATGCCAAGGGCGACGATCATCCCCGTGACCACCATCTGTTCGATCTGAAAACCCAGCAGATTGAGCACGGCCAATGATGCAAGGGCGGCGAGCGGCAGAATCGATCCGGCAATGAATGACGCTTTCCAGCCCAAAGTGACCAGCAGTACAATGATCACGATAAAGGCGCTGTAGATCAGATTCTGCATCAGATCCGATAGCCTTTGATGGGTATATTGCGCCTGATCGAAAATGATATCGGCGGTGATATTTTCCGGCAGGGTGGCCTGATAGCTATCGAGCATCGATTGCACTTTTTCCATCCAGCCATCGATGCGATTGTCTTCCAGCATCCGGGCGGCCACCACCACCCCATAATCGCCGGAAAGATAGGCAAGGCTATCGGGAGGATCGCGGTGCGTGCGCTCAATCTTTGCCACATCGCCCAAAGTGGCGATGCCGGTATCGGCATTGGTGGAAATGGGAATGGTGCGGATGCGCTCTAAGCTGTCAAAGGCCCCATCCACCGAAATCACATAGCGATTATCTTCGCCCGATAATGTGCCGGCGCTGTTTTTGCTATCGGCAGCAAACACGCGATTGGCCACATCCAAAGCCGACATGCCCATGGCCGCCAGCATATCATCATCGATGGTGACCGCGATTTCTTCGCTGGGCAGCCCGAAGGTGCGCACAAAATCGGTGCCGGGAATATTGCTCAGGCGGGTATCAAGCTCGCGCGCATGGCGGCCCAGAATGGCATAATTGGGGGCGCTTTCCCCATGCCAGACAAGGCCGATGATGGCGGTGAAGGAATAAAGCCGATCATCATCATAAACCGGATCGGCGGCTCCTTCGGGCAGATCGGTCAGTTCGGCCAGCTTGTCGCGCAAAAGGGCGGAAACGCGATCCACATCCTCCACTTCGTCTTTCATTTCGATGGTGATGAACGACAATCCCACCCGCGAACTTGATGAAATATCATCGACTTCCGCTACTTCGCGCAGCTTGCGTTCGATTTTTTCGGTCACCAGCGCCTCAACCCGGGCGGCACTGGCTCCGGGGAAACGGGTGATCACGAAAGCCACCCGATTTTCCATATGCGGATCTTCAAGGCGCGGCATGGTGGTGATGGCGGCACTGCCTGCCACCATGATCAAAAGCAGCAAAAGAATGATCAGGCGCGGATAGCGATAAAGACTGCCCATCATCCTAGCCTTTTTGTTCGGTTTGGGGGGATTGGGCTTCTGATGGATCGGCTGTCCCGCCATCGAAATGGCTGGTTTTCACCACCTCTACCCGCTTGCCGGGGGCAATGCGGGCAACCCCGCCATCGATCAGCCGATCCCCATCCGATACCGTGCCCGAAACAAAGGCGCGATCATCGGTGCTATGCAGAATCTGGACATTTTCAAAAACGATCCGTTCATCGCCCGCATCGGTTTCGATCACCTTATAAACCCGCCACAGGCCGCGCACATCGGCGGTCAGCGCCCGCAGGGGAACCCAAAAGCCCGGGGTTTCCACCGGCTCTTCTATTTCGGCGGTCACCAGCGATCCATCGGCGATCAGATCGGCAACATCGCCGGTGATATCAAGGGTGACAAGGGCCGTGCGGGTGGACCCCCGCACCAAAGGCACCACGCTTTTTACCCTGGAAAAAACCAGATGGTCATCCTGCGTTTTCAAGGGCACATGATCGCCCGATTGCAAGCGATGGGAAAAATCGAGGGGCATCCCCACTTCGGCTTCAAGGCTGCCCCCCTCGATCAGATTAAGAACCGGCGTGCCCGCTGCGATGATGCTGCCCTCATCGCGCAGGCGGCGGGAAATGATCCCATCGAACGGTGCGCGCAACACCGCTTTTTCCAGATCGACCTCGATAGAATTGAGCGCGGCGGCGGCGCTGGTTTGCCGGGCCAGAGCCATATCCGTATCGGCGATGGCATCATCCAGCCTTTGTTCGGTCACATGGCCTTGTTTGTACAGCGCGCGGATGCGCTCCACGGTTTTACGGCTGAGCAAAAGATTGGCTTCGGCTTCGGCGAGGCTCGCTGCCAATTCCGATTTGCGGGCCATCAGCCGATCCGTATCGAGAAAAGCCAGCGCCTGCCCTTTTTCGATGCGCGCCCCATTATCCACGGTGATCTGATTGATGATGCCGCCATTATCAAAGGCCAGATCCACCGCCCGGCGCGAAACCACCCGCCCGGTGAAGCCCCGGGCGATTTCATAATGCGCCTGCATATCCACCACCAGCACGGAAACCGGCATGGCCCGTTCTTCCGCCCCTTGATCACCAGAGCCCGCCAAAGGCGACAGGCCCTTGCCCATGCCATCGAGAATGATGAGAAAGGCAAGCCCGATCAGCGCCAAAAGCCCGGCGGCCATCGCCAGCTTTTTCCAGACAGAAGGGGAAAATCTGTGCCAAAGCGGTGAAGAAGAATCGGTCATGCCGTTGCTATCCAAAAAAGGGGCCTATCAGCCACAGGGTCAGCCTATCCATCGTGCTCAGAACCAGCCTGTGATCAGAAAAGAGACGATCCGTCCTTTGAGAATCGCGCTCTTCCTGGGCCTTGCTCTTCCAACAGTCTCGCTTTATAACAAAACTGGACTTTATAGTCCAATAAATAAATTTGAGGGTTTTGTCTGGATGAAACAGCAGCCGGAAAAAGCGAAAAGCGATTGTTTGGCGGTGCGCGGGCGGCCGCGCAGCACGGATAAGCATCAGGCCATATTGGATGCCGCCGGGGATTTGTTTTTGGAAATGGGGTTTGATCGGGCGGCGATGGATCAGATTGCCCAGCGGGCGGGCGTTTCAAAACAAACGGTCTATAGCCATTTCACCAATAAGGAAGGGCTTTTTCGGGCGGTGATCAAACATCGGGTTACGGAATTTTTTCCTGATGATCCGGTGGCAGGGGCGGCCCCCCGATCTTTGGAAGATCGGCTGCGCGAGATTGGGCGGCGCTATGTGACATTGGTGGTGTCTGAAGATGCAGTGGCTTTGTTCCGGCTTTTGGCGGTGAATTGCGAAAGCCATCCAAAGCTTGTGGAGATGTTTTTTGAAGAAGGCCCCGGGCGGCTGGCGGCGGGCATTGAAAAAGTGCTGGCCCATGCGGCGGCGCAAGGGGCTTTTACGTGCGAGGACAGGGCCGAGGCGACCCGGCTTTTTGGAACCCTGATGCGCGGCGATCTGCATCTGCGGCGCACCTTGGGGATCGAACCCCCCCTTTCGGCCAGTGCCATCGATGATCATGTGGCCCGGGCGGTGCGGATTTTTCTGGATTGTTATCGCCATGATGAAAGCTGATCATGAAGGCTGATGGGGGCCTTATTGCGGGGCGGCTTCAGGGATGGGATGAAGCGCAGGCTGGGCATCGCTGGTGCGCATGTGGCGGCTGTTATCGCGATCCCCGGGCAGGCCATCGGGAAATTGCTTTTTGATGCTTTGGCTGTCTGGCCCCATGGGCATATCAGAAAAGATCGGGTCCACTTCCTTGCTGGAAAACCAGCTGCACCCGGCCAGCATCACAGACATGACGGCAATGCCCAAAAGCCGGATCGCTTTGCCCGCCGCGATTTTATGTGCCTGCGCCATCTCGCCAATTCCCTTAAAGATCAAAATCAGGGAGGAATTTGCCTCATCTGCTCCGCTGGCGCAAGGCCGCTTTGGGGCCATGTCGCTTCTGAGAACGGCGATCAGATGATTTTCGGGACATGCGCGGGCGATTGATCTTGATCTCTTTCTTTTTATGGCTCATCTGAGAAGCGCGCCAGATGGCCGGACGGCCGCGCGATCCGCTTGGCGGATTTCGAGGAAAGTCCGGGCTCCACAAAGATACGGTGCCGGGTAACGCCCGGCGAAGGTGACTTCAGGGACAGTGCCACAGAAAGTAAACCGCCCGGCCCCCTGCCTTGCAGGACCATGGTGCCGGGTAAGGGTGAAAGGGTGCGGTAAGAGCGCACCGCCGCGTTGGTAACAGGGCGGGCATGGTAAACCCCACCGGGAGCAAGATCGAATAGGGACGGCATATGGCCTTGTCTTTGGGCCGTCGTCCGGGTTGATCGCTTGAGGCTGTCGGCAACGGCAGCCCTAGAGGAATGGTCGTCGCCCTGTTTGGTTGCGATCAAACAGGGGCACAGAACCCGGCTTACAGGCCATCTGGCGCATTATTCCCAAATATTGATGAATGCATCTGAAGATGTCGAATCGTGTCATCTTCATCAGGGCTGCCGACTCGGTGGCCAGCCACGCTTTGGCGGCACTTTTTCCAAAATATCACAAGATGTTTCGATAAAGCGCATAATCAGGATGTGATATAGAACATAGAAAGAACGAATACCAAAAAAGGCTTTGATCCCGATGGTTTCGGGCAAGTCTTTGCCATGGTTTCATTTCTTTTAATTTAGCCTGATTTGTCCGCACTCTTAAGACATTGCTGTGAAAGACCGGCCCAAAGCCCTCAAAAGCACTGCAAAAAGGGCTTCATCCCATTGCGAACCATATTGTGGCATGGTATCCCATAGAAACCCAAAAAAAATCAGGGGCAACAGCAATCACGCATCTTTGGGCTCAGCTTTCGAGATGCACAAACAGGGATGGCAGCGGGGCATGCGCTTCACAGCCAATTACAGCAATAAGGTGGATGCCAAGGGGCGGGTTTCCGTTCCTGCGCGCTATCGTGCCTTGCTGGAACGCAGTGAATTCAGCGGCATCGTGGTTTATGAAAGCTTCAAGCTGCCCTGTCTGGAAGCCAGCTCCCGCGAATATATGGATGAATTGTCGCAAAGGCTGGCCGAAGATTTCGGCGCTTTTGAAGATGAAAAGGAAGCTTTGGCCGCAACGATTCTGGGGGCCGCTTTCGATCTGCCTTTTGATGGCGGCGGGCGGATTTTGCTGCCGCAATCCCTGATGCAGTTTGCCTCGATCACCGATATGGCGGTGTTTGTGGGCGTGGGCGAAAAGATCCTGATCTGGGAACCTGCGGCGTGGGAAGCCTATCGCGATGCCCAGCGCGAAAAGGCTCGGGCCGCCGCCATGCGCCTTGGGGCCATGCGCCCCCGCGCCCCCAGCCCCGGCGGAGACGGATCATGAGCAAAGCCGCCCGCAAAATTCCGGGCCGCGCCAAGCCCCATCATGGCCATGTGCCGGTGATGTGCGATGCCGTGATCGATGCGCTGGTGCCCACAGATCAGCCCTTGCCTGCCAATGCCCGTTTCGTTGATGGAACATTTGGTGCCGGGGGCTATAGCCGGGCTTTGCTCGATCGATCACCCCAGATCAGGGTTTATGCCATTGATCGCGATCCCGAGGCGATTGCCCGCGGGGCCGAGATGCTGCGCGCCTATGAAGGGCGGTTCCGTCTTCTGGAAGGTCGCTTTTCCGAGATGGAAGCCCTGTTGCGCGATCTTGATGTGCACAAGCTGGCGGGCATTACCCTTGATATCGGGGTTTCATCCTATCAGCTTGAAACCGCCGCCCGGGGCTTTTCCTTTCAGCTTGATGGGCCTTTGGATATGCGCATGGGGGGCGAGGGGCCATCGGCGGCGGATCTGGTGAATGGCAAAAGCGAGGAAGAGCTTGCCGACATCATCTATCATCTGGGCGAAGACCCCCGCGCCCGGAAAATCGCCCGCGCCCTTGTGGCGGCGCGAGCCGAAACGCCGATCACCACCACTTTGCAGCTTGCCGAGATCATCGCGGCCACCGTGGGCCATGGCCCCCATGGCAAAAAGAAAATCCACCCTGCCACCCGCAGTTTTCAGGCTTTGCGCATTGCCGTCAATGATGAGTTGGGCGAGCTTTCCCGCGTGCTGTGTGCTGCCGAGCGGCTTTTGGCGCCGGAAGGGCGGCTTGCCATCGTTGCCTTTCATTCTCTTGAAGATCGGATCGTCAAAGCCTTTCTGGCCGAGCGCGCAGGGCGCCTGCCTGCCGGATCTCGGCATCGCCCGGCTGTACCCGATGATCATCCGGCCCCCAGTTTTTATCTGCCCAAAAAGGGGGCGATCAAACCCACAGCGCAGGAAATCTCGAGCAATCCCCGGGCGCGTTCGGCGCGTTTGCGGGTGGCTGTTCGCACCGATGCGCCCGCTTGGAAGGATGCCGCATGAGACAATTTCTGATCATTCTTGCGCTTTCATTCGTGATTCTTGCGGCGGGTGGCCTTTATAAAGTGAAGCACAGCGTGGAAAACCGTCGCGCGCATCTGGCGGCTTTGGAGCAGCAGATTCTGGACGATTCCGAAGCCGTGCGGGTGCTGGAAGCGGAATGGGCCTATCTCGCCAGCCCGCAGGCTCTTCAGGATGTGTCGGTACGGACCTTGAGCCTGCGCCCGGTTACTCCTGATCAGGTCCTCGCTTCCCTCACGTCCTTGCCTTATCGTATGGAAGGGCGGCTTTTGGCCCAAGCCACACCTGATAAAAGGGTGGGCGATGATATTTTCCATGTGCCTTCGCCCCGGCATAAACCTGTGGCCCCCGCTTTGCCCCAACCGGAGATGCCACAAGCTGAAACACCAGATCGCTATGCCGCCGCCGATCATCGGCTGATGGCGGACGATCTGCAGGCTGCCGTCAACAGGGCGGCTTTCAAGGTCCGGGCCCCATCGCCCGCCGAGGTGGAGACGAAACGTGATCCGGTTGATTTTGCCGCGCGAATCCAAAGATCTCTCGACCAAATCGGGGGGCAAAGATGATGTCTTTGCGCGTCAGTTTGGATGGCGCGCGGGCAACAGCCATCGAAAAGGCGCGGCAGCGTCTTGTAGTGGTGGCTGTGATGTTTGGCGTGGTTTTTTCGGTGATGGCCCTGCGGATCGTTGATCTGGGCCTGTTTCAGGCCGTTTCCGAAACCCGCTACGCCGCCCAAAGCTTTTTGACCCCAACGGCTTTGCGGGCGGATATTGTGGATCGCCATGGGGTGGTTTTGGCCACCAATCTCAAGACCGCATCGCTTTATGCCGATCCCATGCGCATACTGGAACCAGAACAGGTGGCGGCGAAACTGTCGCGCCTGTTTCCCGATCTGGTGGAAGCGCAACTCCTGCAAAAGCTGCAGGGCAATGGCCGCTTTGTGTGGCTGAAGCGTAAACTCACCCCCAAACAGATGTGGCAGGTGAATGCTTTGGGCCTGCCCGGCCTTGCTTTTCAAGAGGAAGAAGAACGGATTTACCCCCAAGGGCGGCTGGCCGCCCATGTGCTGGGCTTTACCGATCCTGATGGCCGGGGGCTGGCCGGGGTTGAACATTATTTCGATGCCCGCTTATCGGATATGGATAAGGTGGATGAGCCTTTGGCGCTGTCGGTGGATGTGCGGGTCCAGCACGCCCTGATGGATGAAGTTCAGCGCAGCGTTGATCGTTTTTCGGCCATTGGCGGGGCCGGATTGGTGATGGATGTGCGCAGCGGGGAATTGCTGGCCATGGCCTCGGTCCCCGATTTCGATCCCAATGAACCGGCAGCGTCGCCTGAGCAGGCTTTTTTCAATCGGGCGAGCCAGGGGGTGTATGAGCTTGGCTCCACCTTCAAGGCTTTTACCCTTGCCATGGCTTTGGAGGCGGGCACGGCGACGATTGCCAGCCATTATGATGCCAGCGAGCCGATCAAGGTCAGCCGGTTCACCATCCGCGATGATCATCCCCAGAACCGGGTGCTGAGCCTTCCCGAGATTTTTGTTCATTCCTCGAATATCGGGGCGGCCAAAATGGCGATGGAGGTGGGCACCGAGGCCCAGCAGGATTTTTTATCGCGTTTGGGGCTTTTGCGCCCGGCCAGCCTTGAATTGGCGGAAGTGGGGCATCCTTTGGTGCCGGATCGCTGGCGCGATATTGCCACCATGACCATCGCCTATGGCCATGGCATTGCGGTGAGCCCGGTGCAATTGGCCAGTGGTTTGTCGGCCATGGTCAATGGCGGCGATCTTCATCCTGCCACTTTGCTGGTTAAATCTGCCGATCAAAAGGCAAAGGGCAGATCGGTGATTTCAGAAAAAACCAGCGCCACCTTGCGCACCCTGATGCGGCTGGTGGTGCAGAAAGGCACGGCCCAGCAGGCCGATGTGCCGGGCTATCGGGTGGGTGGCAAAACCGGCACGGCGGAAAAAGCCGTGGGCGGCGGCTATGCGCGGAAAGCGCTGCTCTCGTCTTTTGCCGGGATTTTTCCCATGGATGATCCGCGCTATCTGGTTTTCGTGATGATCGATGAGCCGCAGGGCATCAAATCCACCTGGAATTATGCCGGTGGCGGCTGGACGGCAGCCCCCACGGTTGCGGATGTGATTTTGCGGATCGCCCCGCTTTTGGGGGTGAGGCCCCATGAAGAAGACAATGGTCCCTTCCAGCAGGCGGCGTTCGTCATCGAAGATTCAAGGAAAAAACCATGAGCGGGGGGGCCTCCATCCGCCGCCCGCTGGCCGCCCTTTTGGGGGTGCGGGGCGATGCCGGACAGGTCATTACCGGCCTCACCGCCGATAGCCGCAAGGTGCGCCCGGGTGATCTTTTTGCGGCCCTTCCCGGCAGCCGCGCCGATGGCCGCCAGTTCATTGATGACGCGATTGCCCGGGGTGCGGTGGCGATTTTGGCCCCCGCCGATGATCAGGCAAGCGATCATCAAGCCGGGGCGGCTGTGAGTTTTTTGTTCTCATCCCGGCCCCAGCGCCGCTTTGCCGAGATGGCAGCGGCTTTTTATGGCGCCCAGCCACAAAATATCGTGTGCATCACCGGCACCAATGGCAAAAGCTCGGTCGCGAGCTTCTGCCGCCAGCTTTGGTGTACCCTTGATCTGCGCGGGGCCAGCATCGGCACTTTGGGGGTGGAAAGCGAAAGCCTCAGCCGCCCCGGTGGCCTGACCAGCCCCGACCCCGTCACTTTTCATGAAACGCTTCATGATCTGGCGGCCCATGGTATCACCCATGTGGCGTGCGAGGCATCAAGCCATGGGCTGGTGCAATATCGGCTGGATGGCTTGCAGCCCAAAGTGGCGGCCTTTACCAATCTCAGCCGGGATCATCTTGATTATCACCAGAATATGGAAGCCTATTTCCACGCAAAAGCCCGGCTTTTCAGCGAAGTGCTGGTTGCCGATGGCGTGGCGGTGATCTGGGCGGATAGCCCGGCGGGCCAGCGGATGATCGATCTGGCCAAAGGCCGCGATCTGGCCGTGATCACCGTGGGCCGGGGTGCGGATTGCGATCTGCATGTGCGGGCCATTGATCCCACCGCCGAAGGCCAGCGCCTTTCCATCCGCTATCACGATCAGGACCATCAGATCGATCTGCCGCTTTTCGGCGGGTTTCAGGCTGAAAATGCCCTGCTTGCAGCGGCCATCCTCTGCGCGCTTTCGGCGTCTCCGGCTGCCGTTTTCAAGGCCATGGAGGGTTTGAAGCCGGTTTTGGGGCGGCTGCAATGGGCCGGGGATAAAGCGGGTGGTGGCAGGGTTTTCGTTGATTATGCCCATACGCCGGGCGGCCTTGAAACGGTTCTGGAAGCCCTGCGCCCCCATTGCAGCGGGGCTTTATCCGTGGTGTTTGGCGCAGGGGGGGATCGGGATCGCGGCAAGCGGCCAGCCATGGGGGCGGTGGCCCATCGCTATGCGGATCGGGTGATCATCACCGATGATAATCCCCGTACCGAAGATCCGGCGGCGATCCGCAAGGCGATTATGGAAAGCTGCCCGGATGCGCTCGAGATCGCTGATCGCGCCCGGGCGATTTTTAATGCCATCAACAAGCTAAGGCCCGGCGATATTCTGGTGATTGCAGGCAAGGGTCATGAAAATGGCCAGATCATCGGCGATCACATCCTGCCCTTTTCCGATCTGGAACAGGTGCAAAAAGCCTTATCACAAAGGACCGGCCCATGATCAGGCAGCCTTTATGGACAGCGCAGGAAATTCTGGCGGTTACCGGGGGCCGCAGCCATGGCCATGATCTGGGGGGCGCGGAGGGGCGCTGGTTTGTGGATGGGGTGGCGATCGATAGCCGCGAGATCATCCCCGGCGATCTGTTCATCGCCTTGGCGGGCGCGCACAGCGATGGCCATGATCATGTGGCGGCGGCTTTTGAGGCGGGGGCGGTGGCGGCTTTGGTCAGCCGACCGGCGGCCGAACTGGCCCCTAATGATCCAAGGCTGGTTTATGTGGATGATGGCCTCGCCGCCCTTGATCGCCTGGCCCGGGCAGCGCGCAAACGCATGGTGGGGCGGGTCTGCGCGGTGACGGGCAGTGCCGGCAAAACCAGCGTGAAAGATATGCTGAGCAAGGCCTTGGGCCGCGATACGCTCACCCATGCCAGCTTCAAAAGCTTTAATAATCGGGTGGGCGTGCCTTTGTCATTGGCGCGGATGCCCCGGGAAACCGCCTTTGCCGTTTTTGAATTGGGGATGAATGCCCCCGGTGAAATCGCTCCTCTTTCGCGCCTTGTGGCCCCGGATCTGGCGATCATCACCACCATCGGGCTTGCCCATGCCGCCGGGTTCGAGGCGGGCGGTGAACATAGCCCGGACGTGGCGGATGACCAGACGATCAGGGCCAAAAGCCTTGATGCCATTGCCGCTGAAAAAGCCGCTATTTTTGCGGGCCTGAAGCCGGGCGGGCAGGCGATTTTAGCCATCGATCACAGCCATGCTGCCTTTTTGATCGAGGCGGCTAAAGCGGCCAAAGCCAGTATCACCAGCGTTTCATTCGATGATCGCACTGCCGATGTGCATGTGCACCGCCTTTATGAAGATGAAAGAATGAGCTGCCTCACCGCCAATCTCGATGATCTGCGGTTGAGTTTTCGGCTCAATATGCCCGGCCGGCATTGGGTTTTGAATGGCCTGATGGTTTTGGCCGCCGTGCGGGCCTTGGGTGGCGATCTGGGGATGGCGGCTTTGGGGCTGGCGGATTTCCGACCCGGGCGCGGGCGCGGGCGGGCGCTTTTCATGGATCTGGGCGATGGTCCTTTTTGCCTCATCGATGATGCCTATAATGCCAATCCGGTGTCTTTGGGGGCAAGCCTTGGGGTGCTGGCCCGGCGGCCTCAGGACAAGGGCGCGCGCCGGATCGCGGTGCTGGCGGATATGGCCGAATTGGGGGCCACCGCCGCTGCCTGCCATCAGGCGCTGATCCCCGATCTGAAGGCAGCCCGCCTTGATGCCGTGATCGCTCTTGGCCCTTTGATGCAGGATGCCGCTCGCAAGGCTGATCTGGCGGTGCGGCGGGCCGATAGCCCCGAACAGGCTCTCAATCTTCTTTTGCCGATGCTGAATAAAGGCGATGTGGTTTTGGTGAAGGGGTCTCGTTCGGCGGGCCTCGATCGCCTTGTTTCCGACCTTTTGGCGTTGGCCCATCAGGTGCACAACCAGCAGATGGAGGATCGCAGATTGCAGGCGAGCCGGCCCGGCGCAGCCCCCCAGATCGCGCCAATGGCCTTTGATCCCGCCGGTTATGGCCCCGCCGGTTATGGCCCCCCCAGT
>BAYV01000040.1 GCA_000710935.1 Iodidimonas nitroreducens
CGGGCGGAGCGGAAGCAAACAAAGAGGGGGCCGGGGTGACGAAACTTGGTGACAAGGAAAGAGGGAGTCTTCCCATCCCAAAAAACACCTCTGTTCATATTGCAATGCAGCAGAGGCTTCCCACATGCCATTGAGCATCTTTTTGGGATAATGTGCGCAAGATCCGTGCAGAGCGATCCACCGCACTTGTATTTATGTGCGTTCTGCCTATAGTCCGCGCGCCTGTTCTTTTAGTGAGTCGAAAATTCATGACCTTGCGTAATATCGCCATCATCGCCCATGTTGACCATGGCAAGACCACCCTTGTGGACCAGATGTTCCGGCAATCGGGTGCCGTGCGGGATAATCAGCGCGTTGCCGAACGTGCGATGGATTCCAATGCGCTGGAGCGCGAGCGGGGCATCACCATTCTGGCGAAATGCACCTCTGTCATGTGGAAAAATACCCGCATCAACATTGTTGATACCCCCGGCCATGCCGATTTCGGTGGCGAGGTGGAGCGGATCTTATCGATGGTTGATGGCGTGGTGTTGCTGGTTGATGCCGCCGAAGGGCCGATGCCGCAAACCAAATTCGTCACCCAAAAGGCACTGGCTTTGGGGCTGCGCCCGATTGTGGTGATCAATAAGGTCGATAAGCCCGATGCCCGCTCCGATGAAGCCCATGAAGAAGTGTTCGATCTGTTTGCCATTCTCGATGCCACGGAAGAACAGCTTGATTTCCCCACCCTTTATGCCGCTGGCCGCGATGGCTGGGCGGTCACCCATCTTGATGATGAGCGGAAGGATCTTTCGGCGCTGTTTGATCTGATCGTTCAATATGTGCCCGAACCCGCCCCCATGCGCGATAAGCGCGAGGATATGCCCTTTGCCATGCTGGCCAGCATGTTGGAGCGCGATCAGTTTCTGGGCCGCGTGCTCACCGGTCGCATCGAACAGGGCATTATTCGCCCCGGGATGACGGTGAAGGCGATCAATCTGGATGGCAAGCTGGCCGAACAGGGCCGCATCAGCAAGCTGTTTTCCTTTCGCGGACTGGAGCGGGTGCCGGTCGAGGAAGCCCGCTGCGGCGATATCGTGGCCATTGCCGGGCTGCAAAATGCCACCGTTTCCGATACGCTGGCCGATATCAGCCTCACCCAGCCTTTGCCATCCCTGCCCATTGATCCCCCCACTTTGGCCATGACCTTTTCGGTGAACGACAGCCCCCTTGCCGGGCGCGAGGGCGACAAGGTAACAAGCCGGGTGATCGGTGATCGCCTGCTGCGCGAGGCGGAAGGCAATGTGGCCATCCGCATTTCCGAAAGCGATGAGCGCGATGCCTTTGAAGTGGCCGGCCGCGGCGAATTGCAGCTTGGGGTTTTGATCGAAACCATGCGCCGCGAGGGGTTCGAGCTCTCTGTGTCCCGTCCGCGCGTGCTGTTTAAAACCGATGAAAATGGCAATCGCACCGAGCCCATGGAAACCGTGATGGTGGATGTGGATGAGGCCTGGCAGGGTATCGTTGTCGAGAAAATGAGCCTGCGCAAAGCGGAATTGCAGGATATGCGCCCCTCTGGCGGCGGCAAGATACGGCTGACATTCTCGGCCCCCTCACGCGGGTTGATCGGCTATCATGGCGAATTCCTCACCGATACCCGTGGCACCGGCATCATGAATCGCATCTTTGATCGCTATGGCCCCTATAAAGGCCCGATTCAGGGCCGCCGCAATGGCGTGCTGATTTCCATGGAAACCGGCAAGGCGGTGACTTATGCCCTGTGGAATCTGGAAGAGCGCGGCACCATCATGATCGATGGCGGCGAGCCGGTTTATGTGGGCATGATCATCGGCGAAAACAGCCGGGGCCAGGATCTTGAGGTCAATCCCTTGAAGGCCAAAAAGCTCACCAATATCCGCGCGGCGGGCAAGGATGAAGCAGTGGTGCTGACCACACCCCGACGGCTGAGCCTTGAACAGGCGCTGGCCTATATCGATGATGATGAATTGGTCGAGGTGACACCCAAAGCCATTCGCCTCAGAAAGCGCTATCTCGATCCCCATGAAAGAAAGCGCGAAGCCCGGAAATCTGAAACCGCAGGCTGATCCGCCAGCGTTTTTCTGCCTCTCTTTCGCCTTCCTTGCTCGCTATTCCCTGTGCTTCATGGCATAAATCATATCTTGATTTTAACCATTATCACAAAGGGGGATGCTGCTCATGGACGCACAAGCGCTTGAAGACCTATGGCAGACCGCACTGCAATTGCTGACCGCTTATGGCATGTCGGCGGTGGGCGCTGTGGTGATTTTGATCATTGGCCTTTATGTGGCGGGATTGGCCGACCGCACTGTGCGCAAAATCATGGGGCGGTCGGAAAAAATCGATCAAACCCTCACCGGCTTTGTGTCGAGCCTTGTGCGCTATGCCATCATTTTGTTCACCATCATTGCAGTTTTGCAAAAATTTGGTGTGCAAACAGCCAGCCTCGTGGCGGTGGGA
>BAYV01000039.1 GCA_000710935.1 Iodidimonas nitroreducens
CGGGCTTGACCCGGGGTCCATCTCGTGCAGGGCCCCGCCCTTAACCCGGCTCAGCCCTTGACCCGAAGTCCATCCTCAACCATCCTCCACCCTCCAAAGATGGATCCGGCTCGGGGGCCGGGATGACGCGGGTGAGAAGAAGAAGCCAGCGCGACTGAGCGCCGGCGCTGTTGCGCCGCCCCATCGGAGCCGTGAGCGCAGCGAACTGGCGCGAGATCAAGAATCGTCACCCCGCCCCCTCTCTCGTCACCCCGGGCTTGACCCGGGGTCCATCTCGTGCAGGGCCCCGCCCTTAACCCGGCTCCGCCCTTGACCCGAAGTCCATCCTCAACCATCCTCCACCCTCCAAAGATGGACCCGGCCCCCGGGCCGCCCCACAGCCAAAAAAGGGCCAGAAAAATGAGCAATGATCACGATGATCGCCGCCATGATCAGCGGATGAATGTGTCTTGGCCAGCCACAATCATCACCCAAAATGATCAGATCTGGCCCTGCGATATTCTGGATGTTTCCTGGGCGGGCACCCATATCGCCAGCCCCGCCCCCCTTGTTTTGGGCGAGGAACTGATCCTCGATATTCCCAATCTGGGGGAATTTGCGGCCCGGGTGCAATGGCAGCATGAGAAGGGCTATGGCCTCACTTTGCTTTTGGGCCCGGATCTGCTTTTGCGCCATTATGCCGAACATATCGGGCCCGATATGCAAGATGCGGATTTAAAGGATGCAAAAGATCATCCAGATCCAAAAGGTAAAATTTAGGATAACATGCTGAAAAAAAAAGTCACTGTCCAAGCTTTCCCATGGCTTGACACCGGCCAAGCTTTCATTCTAACTACTTCACATCATGCTGAGAGGGGATGAGCGCTGTGTTTAGCGACATGCTCGCGTCAGAATAGCACTCGAACCAACTGAACTTGACCGCTCTCGACGCAAGATGGACCTAACCTTAAACAAGGACGGACACACGATGAAAACTCTCAATAAACTGGCCCTTTCCAGCGCCATTGTGGCGCTCTCGGCCGGAACTGCTTTTGCCGATGCCACACTGACGGTTGGTACCGGCGGCACCATCGGCGAATTAGGTACGCCCATCAATCTGGCTGCCGGTTCAAACTTCCTGCAGCAGAATGGCACGCTGCAACTCGTGATCGGTGAAGGCGCAACAGCGGACTTTGGCCTGTCTGGCAATGCCGCCACGATCACGTTCAATCTCACCGGCACCGGCTTCGTGCTGAATGGTGCGCCCACCCCTGTAACCACTGGCACCTGCGCAGCGGGCACCTTTACCGTTGGCACCGCAGGCCCGGGTGATAGCAGCTTCACCGTGACCGCGGCAGCTACATTTGAAGCGAACTGCGGCACCGCTGGTAACGAAGCCATTTTCAATCTTCCTGTGATCCTCACCAACACGGATCTGGGCAACACCGCTTCCGCCAATATCAGCATTGCCGCTTCTGCTGCTACGACCGTTGAAATCGTGGCTGCTGAACTCGCCGATAACATCGTTGAAGTGGTTGAGCCTTTTGATGCCGCTGTTACGGCATCTGCATTACTTCCCGATTTGTCACTCGACACGACCCCGGTTTTTGCTGGTTTTGTGGCTACACCCGCTCCTGTCTTCACAGGTGTCTTGGGTACAGTTAATGTCTCCCAAACAGGTGGTGGCGTGGTAACTGAAATTGCTGCTGAAACGGGAGTTGTCAGCCCCGCCAATGTGACCCTCACCGCCACTGTTGAAGATGCCACCGGCATTGATAACATCACGGTTGCACCCGCACTCACTCTGGTCAACAGTGTGGCTGCTCCGAATGTCTTCACGCTTGAAGTTCCCGCTGGCAGCATCGGCGGTTTCCTCGGTGGTGATCGCAACGTTTCGATCAATCTGCTTCAGGGTGATGACGCAGCCATGGTTTCGGCACAGGATGTCACCTTCTCTGTCGCCAGTGCCAATGGCACCACCGCTGTTCCTTCAGCCAGTGTGACAGGCGCTCTCGCCAGCCTCACCCGCGATGGCACCAGCAAGAGCTTTGATTGGGTTGCGTTCGAGCCTGCCAATCTCAACAACATCTTCCGCTTCACTGATCTTGATGCCGGGGCGCAGGTGTTCGCTACCGTCACCAATCTCAACAGCGTCGATGCCAATGGCAGCAACCGCATCAATGATTTTGATGTAACCGCTGCTGGCCTCACCTCTGGCACCTCTGCCGGTGGCGAACTGCAAATCAGCGCCGTTGCCCTTGGGGATGCCCTGGTTGATGCCGGTCTGCTCGATCCCGATGCCGTTGCCATCACCCGCGGTTCGGTCACCTTCACCATTGAACAAAGCAATGTTGAAGTGAACCGCCTGATGTTCAATGCCGATGGCGCCGTGAACAGCACCACCGATTGGAACCAGAACTGATAAGCTTCATCAGCTTATCGCTCTGAACTACGGGAAAGGGTGGCTTTGGCCACCCTTTCTTTTTTTGCCCGCCCCCCCCCTTTCGTCACCCCCCTCTTTCGTCACCCCGGGCTATCTTACTTTCGTCACCCCGGGCTCACTTTTATTTCGTCACCC
>BAYV01000038.1 GCA_000710935.1 Iodidimonas nitroreducens
CGAAACCGACATGGCCGCTTAACTTAAACCAAATGGCCTCCGGCAATCCCGGGGCGGTTCACCTGTGCCCATGAGTTATCTCCTTTGCTGCACATTACGCTATCAAAGGAGCGGCACCAAACCGCGACAGGTCCAGACCCGAGGGCCTTTGAACTTTATCCGCCGCTCGATGCCCACCTCACACTTACGGCCATAGCATTCGTGGCAGGCTTCCATTAATAGCAGGGCGATGGCGCGGAGCACATTAGGGTCTTGTGACCGGCCCTCCCGGAGCATCGCCTCGTCGGGCGGCAGGATCACCTCGACTTATCCGTCGCAGCGGACATTTGCGCGGATGGCCGACAGCCCTCAGCGGCGGCAGCAATGGTTCCAACAGCGCCCATTCAGCGTCGGTTAAATCGCTTGGCAGGCGCAGCCCGGGTCGGGCATGCTGCGCCCAAGTGGTATCGGTCCAGATCGTTGATCTCTTCAGGTTTTTTGCAAAAATCTTGAAACAACGAAAAGGTGCGGCGTCAAGCTAACACATTGATATAAATTATCTTAATTCCAGATTAGATACTCATGCCGATGAAAAAGGGGAGGGTGAGGATGGCGGTTCGGGAGGAAAGCGAGACGGCGGACGGCGTGGTGACCCGCGTCCGTCCTTTCCTCCGCCTTAAGGCCGTTATTGAGCGGCGCGATAGTCGGGCAGGGCGTCTGTTCGATGGGGGTATCCAATTCCTCATCATTCTCAATCTCATCGCCTTTTCTATCGATACGCTCCCCAGCATCCCGGAAAATCTGCGCATCACCTTGGCGGGCTTTGAAATTTTCTCAATAGTCATTTTCACATTGGAATATCTGACAAGACTGCTTGTGGCAGATAGCAGGCCGCGCTTTATTTTCAGTTTTTTTGGGCTCGTCGATCTTGCCGCCACCTTGCCCTTTTATCTGGCATTCGGCATGGACCTGCGCGCGATCCGCGCATTGCGGCTTTTACGGCTGCTCAAATTGTTGCGCTATGGCCCGGCGATCAATCGTTTCCACCGCGCTTTTTTTATTGCCAGGGATGAATTGATCCTATTCGGCACGGCGGCCATGATCGTTTTGTTCCTCGCGGCAACGGGTATCTATTTCTTTGAAAACGAGGCGCAGCCAGAGGCCTTTCAATCGGTGTTTCATGCGCTTTGGTGGGCGGTGGCGACATTAACCACCGTTGGCTATGGCGATGTCTATCCGGTGACTGTGGGCGGGCGCGTTTTCACGGCTTTTGTTGTGATTGTGGGGCTTGGCATTGTTGCCGTTCCCACAGGTCTTTTTGCATCTGCATTGTCAAAAGCAAGGGCCGAGGAAGATGAAGCCAAACGGAGAAAGTAAAGTCTGATGGAAGCGTCAAGGGAATTAAATAACGCGTAGGCGAGACGTGAGAACAAAAAATATCCGCAAATCAAAGCTATATATTTTTCGCTAAAGATTTTTCAGAATTTTGATCTAATTTCTTTTTTTCCCTATAATACAAGTACCCTACAGCCAACAATCCTCCAAAGAGGCCGCCAACACCAAAATCAAAATACCACACCTCAACAAAAACCAATATTGTCGATAGCAATGCCATGAATTTTAAATTCATTGTCTATGCTCCCATAGCGAATAAGCTTGGCGATAGTTTACCCTGATATTGCGTGCTGGGCTGACCTAAACTAATTTCCAGTTGCACCAACAGCCCCTAACGCCACCATTACAGCAATGAGTGTCCGCGATATTAGCCATGCGACACTACCAGCAATAAGAAACCATTTATGCCAACTTTCAGCTTTATATTCCACTTTTTCCGCCCGTAAGATTGCATTTTCTCGTGAAAAGGACAGATCGTAATCTTCGTTTGTTATAACGTGGTTTATCTCAATATAATATGAAGCGGTACTATGCTTCAATGACGAAACACGATATCGTTCAACTATGGCTTGCTTCGCCACCAGTCCAGACGCACCTGCACAGAGAAATAAAATCCATGCTGTTATCTCAATCACTATTAATACCCAATGCTCTGGATATTGGAACGAGGCGATAGCAACGCTTGCCAAGGCAAACGGCAGGGAAAGCATGTAGTAGGTAAGTTTGGCTTTTTCCTCTCGGAAAGCCACACTGTTTTCTTGGTGAAGTTTCTTGTGTTTGCTGAGGTACGATTCTTTAGAAGTGTTTTCATCCATGGCTCGTTTCCGCTCTTATTTCATATTCAGCGCGTGGTGCAGCTTAGGTCTCTGTATCGTGGGTATCTCCGAGTAGAATTTCGATAGAACAAGATCGTACATATCCCGTTAATAATCGAACATCTTGTCGTTCACCAAAACCACGAGCCTGATAGGCTGATGGGCCGGGATGAAGCGTCTGACATGTGTGCTGATCATGCACCATATAGTCTTTCATATGACGGACGCAGATCGGCATGGCCAAATTCTATTGGGACAGGCATTTGGCCTCGCTTTCCTTGATATAGGTGGCGTAGGGGGTCAGTCCGATGGCGGCTCTTCGGGCATCGATCTGCTCGGGATCGGTGATCGATGGGGGGCGCAGCTTGCCATCCTCGCAATCGTAAAGCGTTCCATAAATCTGGGGGCGGCCTTCGGCAAGCTCCAACCGATCAACGAGATTGGCCGCCCGCTTTCCCGGAAACCGACCCGCCTTTGCTGCCTTCTCGAAAATATCGGCAGCCTTGTGCTGCAACAGGGGGTGGTTATCGGCATGAAGCGTGGCAAGCCAGAGCGTTTCAGCAGCACTCTGAGGAAGCGATCCCTCGCTGAATGCGCCAAGCATGTCGTCCATGGCCGCGATGACAGCGTTGCGCGTCCTCAGCACGGCGACAATGAAGAACGGATCGATGCAAAGCGTGCTATCAGCTGAATTGGCAAAAAATTGCCGCGCGCTTTCGCCGGTCAGCTCGGCCTCCAGCCAGACCGAGCGCATAAAATCCTGAAGCTTTGGCGAAGCGACGGGATCAACAGGGGCCGTATCGCCCACTTTATTCCAAAAATCTCGATAAAAGGCGAGGCTATGCTTATGGCAGGCAGCCTGCTCGTCCGGCGTCAGGTCCAATCCAAGCCTTGCCCGCCGTTTTTCCATGCTCAGGAGAATATCATAATCGGTGGCAAGAAGCGGCGGCAAATCCCGCGGAATGCTGCACCCAATCAGGCCGTCAGTCAGATCGGCCTTTTTGAAAAGAACAAGGTGCACGGCCTCGATGCACTGCAAGGGATCATCTGACGCAGGCCGGGCCGGAACCGCCGAAGCCGACGCCGCGAAAAGCGATGAAAGCAGCATAAAACCCGCTATCACGGTGCGCTGGGTTAGGAATTTTGAAGAAGGATTTGAACCGTTAAGCGCCATATTCTGACTTATCAAATTTTGCGGCAATTCGATCCCCAAAAAAAGGTAGGGTTGAGAATAGAAAAACTATGATCCCAATCAAAATAAAAATTATAGAATTAAAAACGCTATCGAAATATCGTGAACCAAAAATGCAAATCATCGCACCAGATAAAAATATGAGAAACCATTCCATTGCGAATATATCCGGCGCACGCCCATTTTTTTGCAAAGGCAATTTGGTGCAATAACGTGAACCTATCAAACTGTAAAAATAAAAGAGCATATTTATTGTAAAAATAAATGTTGAAAAAAGAAGTGCATATCCAGATATATTTGATATTTTTATTGTAAAAAAAATTAATCCTACATTGAAGGTTGATAAAATAATGCTTAATGTTGCTCGGAAAAATGATTTATATGAATAGGTAAAAATACATGCACTATTTTTACAATTTATATATGAAAGAAATAATAATGGATTATATCCATTCTTATTTTTTAATTGGTAAAGTTTCATTGGATTAGGCCGTAGACTCATAAAATCTAAGCCAAATACGGATTGAAGCGAGTTTGATTGCGGCCAGGAAG
>BAYV01000037.1 GCA_000710935.1 Iodidimonas nitroreducens
GAAACCCGGGCGGTGGCGCGCAATCTGTTTTTGGATGGCGGGATTTTTGATCAAAGCCAAAGCGTTGCCAAAAAAACCTTTGTGCGGGAATTCAGCGCCGGGCTTGTCTTGAGCTTTGATCGCTTTGCCCTCACCTATAGCTATATCGAGCGATCCCGGGAATTCGAGCTGCAACGCACATCGCAGGTTTTTGGCTCGATCAATCTCTCTATTGCCTTTTGATGGGTGCTGGGCTTGTTCTGCACGAAACCCTTTGGCGGATGGATCATAAGCGGTGACAGCGTGGCGCACAGGATGGCTAAGGCGAACGGTCTGGCTCGGGGGTGGCTTGATCGTGCTTTTGGCCCTGTTTTATGCCCTTGCCCCGTTTTTCCTGACGATGGGGCTTGAACGCCTGTTGAAAAATGCCGGATTCGCGCAGCCACAGGTGCATGATCTTTCCATCAAGGCAGGCTGGACAGTGGCCATCGGGCGCCTATCTTTGGGCGCTGAAAAGGATCTGGTGCTTCATCAGATCACGGCCCAAAGTTCGCCCCGGGCGCTTATCAAGGGGCGCCTTCAATCTCTGGAGATCGGCAGCCTTTCCGCACGGATCATGGTTGATCAGGCCGCCCTTCTAGAAGGCCAAACGGTCAGGATTTTATCCTGCGCCGGGGTTGTTTTCCCGCAAAATCGGGAGTCGGCAGGCTTGTCCCTGCCTTTTGATCGGCTGCAACTCAACCGCGCTGATTTCGTGTTCAAAAATGCCGGGAAAGAGGCTCCGTTACAAGGCCCCCTGATCATGGGGCTGGATCGCCTGCGCATCGCCCTTGATGATGATCCGGCCAATGAGAATGGGAATGAACCCCAGACAAAGATCAGCAGCGCGATCAGCCTGCGCCATGATTTTGGGCAGATGACAGGCACGGTCGAGGCGGCATTGTCAAAAGCCGGGGCGCCCCTTTATGCCCGCCTCCTTTTGCAGGAGGGCGCTTTGATCTGGCCGCAAATGGCGAAAGCCAGCCCCGAGCAGAGCCCTGAAGCCAGACTTGAGGCCAAAATTGAGGGGACATTAGAGGCGGATTGGCAAACAGGTGCACTGATGGCCGATCTCAGGGCCCGTGCCCCCGATCACAGCCTGCATCTGAAGGCCCGCGCCGATCTGGTCAGTTTGGCCAGCACCGGGCGGATCGAAGCGGAAAGCCGCGATCCGGGGGCTCTTTATCCCGCCATTTCCAGCCGCACCGAAACCCGTCTTGGGGCCGATTATGCCTTAGAATGGGCGGCGGGTGGCCCGCTTTTAACGCTTGATCCCCTGGAAATTCATCTGGGCTCTTTGGTCATTTCGGATATGGCTTTGATCGAAGGCCGCATGGCGCCCGGCCAGTTCAAGGGCACGGCCCGGATCGATGCTCGCGCGGGGTTATCCGTCAAAGATCGACCGAGCCTGTTCGTTGAAGGCGCAGTTCAAAGCGGCTTTTCGGGGCGGATCGCTAACGCCGATATCATGGGCCTCGATGTTGCTATGCCTGCCTTCAGCCTGGAGGCCAGCCCCCAAAAGATTTCAATCGCGCCAAATCAATGCGTGGATATAAGCCTTGATAGCCTTGAGGTCGTGGACTTTATGGCCAGCGGCTTGCCCTCACTCTGCCTTCATGCAGCCGAACCGAATACCCCATCCGATCAGCCATCTCCGCCTTTTCTGGCCTATGATCTTGCAACAAAGCGGATCGATCTGGCGATGGCGATCAGGTCAATCCCGTTTGCCATCGCGATAAAGGATGGCACCCAAAGCTGGCCGCTTTCGGGGCAGAGTCCGCAAGTTTTGGTTCATGCACACAGCCTGCCCGATGCAGGGATCACAGCGAAGATCAAGGCGGAAGGCGGGCGATTGAACTGGCCCGATCCGGCGCTGATTTTTGCGGACATCGCGAGCGGGATAGAGATGGAAAAAGGCCAAATCCAGAGTTTGAATTTTGAGATTGGCACCCTAAAAAGCGCCACTGATCCGCAAATGCTGGCTCCTTTGCGGATCGAGGGCCAATCGGTCTGGGATATGGCAGGCATCGATTTCAAGGCCTGGGCGTCTGATCCAATGGGGGTTTTTGTGCTGGAAATGGATGGGCGCGCAGAAAAACGCGGCGATGGTCAGGCAACGCTTTTGCTCTATCCCGTCACCTTCATGCCTGATATTGCCGAGCCGGGGGATTTGCTCCCCCTTTTAGGGGATAGGCTGCAAAATTTTGTGGGTACATTAGGTTTTGATGGGGCCCTTTCATGGGCAGCCCCTGTTACAGCAAAGGGGGTGGATGCCAGTGATCCTTTCTTGTCGCGCCTTCAGATGGGGGGGCTTTTAACCCTTGATGAGATTGGTTTTGAACGCGATGCGCTCAGCCTTTCGGGGCTATCGTCACAGATCAGGATCGATCGGATTTGGCCCCTTAAAACCGCAGCGGACCAATCTCTTGCGATCAAAAGCCTTAATGCCGGGTTTCCCCTTCTAAATGGTCATGCGGTTTTTGATCTGAGCGATGCTGATCGCCTTTCGGTTGATGCGGCGCGGTTCGATCTGGCAGGCGGGAGCATCCGGGTGGAACCGTTCATCGTGGATTTAACCGCGATTGAAGATACTCATCTGGTCTTGCTGGTGGAAGATGCGAAACTGGCCCAAATCTTTCAGGCGGGGGGCGTTGATGGGCTGACGGGGGATGGGCTTTTGACCGGTCGCCTGCCTTTGCAGTACAAGGATGGAACAGTGCAGATCACGGATGGTTTTTTAAAGGCCTCGGAAAATGGGGTGATGCACTATGCGCCCAATGATCTGCCGGATTTTTTGCGCGGCGATGATCTGCGGTCGCAAATGTTGCGTCAGGCTTTGCGGAATTTTCACTATGATCATCTCAATCTGGGGATCAATGGGGATTTGGCTGGCCAGCAAAGCCTGAATTTAGAAGCCCGGGGGGCAAATCCCGATTTTCTTGATGGCCATCCCATCGAACTGAATTTCAATCTCCAAGGGGCTTTGATGAGCGCCATCGATAGCGCTATGGGGGCAGGGCGGGCCTCCAATCTTGAAAATCTTTATCGGCAATCGCAGATGCCGCCACCCCCCATGCCGCTTGATGATGTGCAGAAAAATCCCCAAAAATCGGGGCCACAATGAAGGTGAAGGGACATAATCATGAATGAGATGCGCCATAAGGGGGGCCGGTTGGGGGCAAGGCTGGGCCTTATGCTCGGTTTTGGCCTGCTCGCGGCGGGCTGTTCGCCCACCGTTAAGCTGCAGGCGCCGTCTGAGCCGATCCGCTTTGATGTCAATATCAATATCACCGAGCAAAAGCGGCTCGAGATCGATCAGGAACTTCTCGATCTCATTCGTCGCAATCCCGCGCTTTTTGGTCTGAGCGCCGATGATCTGGATCGCGCAGTGCCCAAGGCCCCGGACTCATTGCCTCAAGGGAGCAACAAATGATGCGCATGATGAAGATTGTTTTCTCGGTTCTGATCCTTCTGGTCATGGTACCGCAGTTTCACACTGAGGCGCAGGCGCAAGCCGGATTGGCGGAAGCGAAGGCGCGCGGTGCATTGGGCGAGCGGCCCGATGGTCTTGTGGGGATTGTCGAGGCTTCGGCCTCAGCGGATATCACGGCTTTGGCGCAAAGGGTGAATGCCCAGCGGATGGAAGAATATCGCAAGATTGCTGAAGAAACCTCGGCGCCTTTGCAGGCCGTTCAGGCGCGGGCGGGGCGGCAGATCATTCAGGCTTTGCCTTCGGGGCAGTATTTCATGGATGCCGCCGGGCGCTGGCGGCAGAAATAGATCAGCAGGGGGCTTTCTTTTGTCCTCTCGGCCCCCTCTTTGTTTGCTTCCGCTTCGCCCGGCGCGGCGCGTGATCGAACCGTTGGTGTTGGCGCCGGTACTCGCATGAAGCGTGCTCAAGGCTGGGGCAGCTAGTCTGTGGCCCTTGACCAGATGGACCCCGGCCCCTCTTTGTTTGCTTCCGCTCCGCCCGGCGCGGA
>BAYV01000036.1 GCA_000710935.1 Iodidimonas nitroreducens
CCCCGCCGCCGCCGCCGCCGGGTAACAATGACTGCAAAGCCGCCTGCGCAATATCATTGAGCGCCGACAAAGCCACCGACCGCAAATCATCAAATGACAGCTTGCCCGTTTCCACAAAGCGCGAAAGCAATTGATCAAGGCCGGAAAAGCTGGATCGTACCGATTGGTCAATCGCCCCGCTCAAGTCGGCAAGTTGGGATAATCTTTGCCCCATCGCATCCTGCGGCAAAGTAACCATGGCCTCCAGATCGCTCATTGCGGATTGCGCTTGCGCGATATCCGCACGAAATTGGCGCGTGTCGGCCCGCAGGCTCACGACAAGCGCGTCCAGTTCTGTTGTCATGTTTGATCTTTTCTGTCAGTGGCGCGAAAAGCCTGCAATCATCTGCAGCACACGCCCGGTGAAAAACACCACGAGATAGATGATGATCCGGCTTTGATCGATGCCGAAAAAATCGGTCTCGATCATGCGAAACACCTCAATCACCAAAAGCACAAAGGCGATGATCTGCATGGCCATGCCGCTATAGCGCAGCCATCGGCGCCAGGGTTTGGGTTCGGCAACGCCTTCATATTCCGGCAGGCCCGCCTTGCGGGCTGCCACGCGTTCTCTTAAGGATTTTCGTTTGGGATGCGGGCTCATGGCCCCATTTATGACGTTTTTAGCCGGTCAGCGTCAACAGTCTGATCAGGAAAACGCTGCATCAGTCGATTCAGATCATGATGATCGAGAGACGATCCCATCCCCCCATTGGGCAGGGCCCGGATATGGGGATCAAGGGCATCGAGCGCCATCAAAAAATCCGCAGGCGTGGATGACCAGAAGGCTTCGGCCGACCAGCCCATGCGAACCATCGCAAAGCCTGCCAATTTCCTGAAATCCAGCCTTTTGCAATCCGTTTTGGAAGGATCGGGCCGATCAGCCTTTATCGGCATCATGCCCCCCCAAAATCGCCGCCAGCAAAGCCCGATAGCTATGGAGCGGCGCCATCAATCCGGCTGCCACGATCATCTCGCCAATCGCCTCGATCGCGGGCCGCTCATCCCCCTTGTCCAAAAGCCAGCAATGATGAAAAACAAGGGCCATATCGCTTAACGTCGGGCGGCCTTCGCTGGCTTCATGAACCAAAGTCATCAAGGGCGCCCGGGCCTGCTCGATGGCTGCAAGGGCGGCAAAAGTGGGGCGCAGATGCACCCGCCGCTCCCCTAATATCAGCAGCACATCGCCCCGCTCATGGATCACCATCCCGCTCATGGGGCCACCGTGAAGCTGATCGGGCCAGAGCTTTCCATCGACAGGCTATAGGTACGCTCGCCATTATGATCGCCGGAATAATCCAAAGCCGTGATCTGGAATTGCCCGGTAAATTGTTCACCATTTTCAAAAATCACCTGATAGGCAGACACGCTGCCCGTCAGGGCCTGGCTGCGCAGGATGCTCTCCGCTGCACTATTGGTAAAAACCCCCGATCCCGAAAGGGTTAACCGCCGCACCCCGGCCCCGCCCAGCAATTCCCGCCAGCCGCCGGAATCCTTGTTGGTAATATCCACAGCCGTGCTGTTGATGCTCAATGAAGTGGATCGTAATCCCGCAAGGGTCGAAAAAACCGGCGGGGTCTCTCCATTGCTGATCTTGACGAGAAAGCCACGTCCTGATTCTGCCGTCATGGCACGCTCCTGTTGTTTCACATGATAAAAAAGGTCGAAATCCGGTTCAAAACCGGTGCTTCCAAATCGGTGGTTCAAAGACGATGGATAAGGGCCTTGAAGCGAAGCTGTGCCTGGCTCACCCCATCGCCATCGCGCAGGCTTTGCAGGCCTTCAAATTGCAGATGGGCGAGATGCCAGCCTTCGATCGCCAGCCCGCCATCCAAAAGACGCGCCCTGATCTGATCGGCCAGCAAAAGCACCTCCCGATTAGCGGGATGGCGGGAAAAAACGCGAATGGTGATCCGCCAGTTCGTGCCATCAAGATTTTGCGCCGACCAATCGCTGATACTGTGCGGCCCGATGATCGCATAAGGCAGCCGGGCCCGATGATCGGGTTCATCGAAAACCCCTTTGAGCCCGCCCATCAATGCCCCATCTGCCAATAAATGTGCCTTGATGGCCTGATTGATAGCGGCAAATCCGGCTTCGCTCATGGGTTGCCTCCTGCTCGGTTCTGATCTTTGTACTGATCGGTCAAAATTCGCAGCGCCTGATCGAAAGCAGGCTGCAAAAATGGCTCAGCGGCCATCCGCGCGGTGCCCAATTCCACAAATACGGCATAGGGCTTGTCGGTAAAAACCTCATGGCCCCCAGTGATCGCGCGCACATCAAGGCTATTGGCCAAGCCATCCGGGCTTGGCTTCGTACTACTGTTTAAAAGCACCCGTTCCCGGGCATCCTCAGCGATCATGCGGGCCAGCCGGGCCAGCCGATCATCAAAGCTTTTGATCAATAGCTCGATATCGCGGGACAGCAGGCTTGTGATCGGGATCGATGTAGTGATCTGGCGTTGAATCATGGCCGTGTCTCACTGCACAAAAGCTCGATAAAACGAGGATCGCTTCCATCAGGAAGCACCGCCACCACATCCAGAATCCGGCCCTTCCAATGCAGCCGATCCCCTTCGATACAATCGCTCTCCGAACGCAGGGTGAGGGCATAAGACAAGCGCGCCGTTGGCCGCTCTGCCTCGCGCGCGGCTTGTCCACCTTGCACCTTAACCGCAGCCCACAGGCGGCCCAGGGGCTGCCATATCACCTGCATCAGCCCGTTTTCATCAAGCGTTTCAACCGGCCGTTCATGATCCAACCGCTGATCAAGGCGGCCCGCATCAATCACCGGGCTCATAGCCGCACCATGCGATAGGGATCGAGCAGACTGCGCACCACCCCGGACAAAACATTTTCAGTGGTCCCCCGCGATTGATGAAATGCGGCCACCATCAGCAAAATGGCATGGCGCAGGGGGGCGGGCACCATCGCAGGCTGATCGCCATAGCCCGCGATAAAATCAATTTCAAAACGATCCCGGGACAAGCCCAACGGGACCAACCCCAAACCGCTTTTTAAAAGCACAAAGCCCGGCTCGGCGCGGCTTTCCACCCGATAGCGATCAGGATCAAGCAGGCTGGATGTGCCATCTTCATGCACGATCCGCACCGCCATCACGGATTGCAGGGGCGCTTTGGGCAGGCACAGGGGGCCATCGGGCCAGCGCGCAAAGGCATATTGCCAATGCTGGCTGATCAGGGCCCGGCCCAGAATGCGTTCCGCCATCTGCCGGGCGGCGACAAGATAGCTGGCAAGCAGGCTGTTTTCATCATCATGTTCGATCCGCAGATGTGCCTTGATCTCGGCCAGATCAAGCGGCTCGATAAGGGGTGGCTGAAGCTGGCTCATCATCTGTGCTGTTCCCGTTCGTCTGATCCAAAAGCCCACGCGCCCCGAACGAACGGTCCTGCGCGCATATGATTGGGGCAGAGACACACACCATGCCTCTGCCCCCTTTTCTGATCGTGCTCGCCGCCGCTCAGGCGATGGCGAATTTCAGCAGTTTGATGGCATCGGAATTGATGACACCACCGCCCACGCGCTTGGTGGTATAGAAATGCACAAAAGGCTTGTTGGAATAAGGATCACGCAAAATGCGCGTGCCCATCCGATCGGTGATCAGATACCCACGGGCAAAATTGCCAAAGGCCACCGAAAGGCTATCCGGTCCGATGGCGGGCATATCTTCGGCTTCAACCACCGGAAACCCCAGCAATGTGCTCGATTGCCCCTGAGCCAGGCCCGGGCGCCACAGATAATCGCCATCCGCATCCTTGAATTTGCGGATGATATTGAGGCTTGCGGAATTGAGCACGAATTGCGCCCCGGCCCGATAGCCCGCCTTCAGGCTGTGCATCAGATCAAACAGAATATCCGATGGGTCTGAAGCCGGAAAAGCCCCGGCATTGCCAGTCGCCACATGCTGCAAGCTGCCAAAGGCGCGGCTGGCATCCCCCGATGCGCTGGTCGTCCCGGTCAAAAAGCCCTTGGGCTTGTTGATCCCGTCACCATTGATAAAGGCAGCGCCTTCCTTTTGGGCAAATTCCTGGGCCAATTCGGTCGCCAGCCAATTTTCCACATCGAAAAAGGCATCATCCAGCATGGATTGGGTGGCCGCCGGATTGGCATAGATTTCCCCCAAAGGCGGGGCCACTTCGGCAAAATCCGGGCTTGTGGTTTCGCTGCGGGGATCGCTTTCCCCCACCCAGCCCGAAGCCGGGCCGGTTTTGGCAATGAGCTTGCGATAATTGGCCGAGCCGATCTGGGTCACCGAGGCAATGGAACGGATGGGCGACAGATCCTTCAATCGCTGCTCGATCAAATGATCGATTTCCAAGGGCACGGCATAGCCCCCTTCCGCCGGAACGCCCGTATTCAGCGCCTTGGCCTCCAATTGCGCCAGATCGCGTTCCAGCCCCTTGCGCACATAGCCACCAAGAAAGGCGGATTTATGCTCGCCACCCGCCGCGACCAAAGCCCCGCCAAGCCCGAGCGCCGGACGGTTCGAGGCCACGGCCAAGCCTTCGACCTGCGCCTGCAGGCGATCCATTTCCGCCCCGATACGCCCCAGCTTTTCTTCGATCAGCTGATCGGCATAGCCCTTGCTGCGGCGCTCGATTTCAGCGGCATCATTGGTTTCCTTGAATGTTTCAAAGCTTTTACCCAGTCGCTCAACGGCGGCCTTCACTTCGATGGCCGTTGTCATATCGTCACGCATGCTTTGTTCCTTCATGATGTTGGTTCTGTTCAATTTGGCCGATCATCTCGGTGATCAGCGCCAAAGTCTGTGTCCAGCCAGTTCCGTCATCCCGCCGGTCCAGCGCCTTCCAGCCATGCGCCGCAAGCCCCTTGGCTTCACGCCGCGAAAAGCCCCCTGCATCGCGCAGGAAAGCTTCATAATCTCGGATGCTCTGCGGATTTGCTGCCTTGAAGGCATGGATGCGGGCAGCGCGCTGCATGGGAAATGTCACCAATGACACCTCCCACAGATCCACCTCCAAAAGCATCCGCACCCCGCTTTGCTGATCCTGCCGGGCCTTCAGGGTGCGATAGCCGATGGAAAGCCCATCAAGGGCACCATTGCGCATCAGCGATAAAGCCTCGGCCGCCCGGGCCACATCGGGCAAAAGCCGCCCCTTCACATAAAGACCCCGGCTATCCTCGGTCAGCGCCTCGATCACCCCCAAAGGCTGGGCCGGATCATGCTGCCATAAAAGCTTGACCGCAGAAGGGGGGCGAACCTTCAAAGACGCACTGAACGCCCCCTTGCAGATGATATCCGCCCCATCGTCGATCAGATCGAAAACCGAGGCATAGCCTTCAAACACACCATCCTCATCAGCTGCCTTCACTTCAAAAGCAGCGCGCGCCGTTTCATCCATCATCTTTGGGTCCTTTCTCAGCCGGCAGGCGGCAAAAGTTTAAATTTCAGCGCTAATCCAGCCGCTAAAGCGAGCATCAGGCAGGTGATCATCCAGCGCACAACCGTGTGCCAGGCGGTCCGGCGCGCGGCCCGCCATGCGCCCAAAAGATCACGCAATTCCCGCACATCCCGCAGCGCCTGTTCGTCCTCAAGGCCGATATGGCGCAAAACCCGCATGGCTCCGCGCTCGCTGGCCTCTTCCACCAATGCCCGCAAAGTCGGCACATTCGCCCCTTGCACGCGCGCCTGTTCCACAAGCGCGGCCAAAACAGCCGCCTCGGTCTGGTCCATCACAATGGCCACCTCTTCTCTCTGATCCACAGATGCTGAACGCCAAAAACCACAGCACCCGAAAAGGGTGCTGATCATTGGCTTCGTGATGATTGATTGAGATCATGGGCCCGAGGCGACCCAAAAGCATCCGCGGCAGCCTGAAGGATCATAGAATCAGGGGCTTATGGTGCCCTCATCCCCCAATGGGGAGAGCAACCGCCCGGTGGCGATCAGAAACAGCAT
>BAYV01000035.1 GCA_000710935.1 Iodidimonas nitroreducens
AGCAACTTCAAGCCGCCGCCTGATCACGCCGTCTCCAACTTTCAGGCATAGCTTTACCCCGGCATTATTGATGCCTTAATGGCCATGGCTATCTTGTCAGAGGGCTTGTGAAATCGTCCTTTTCAGGTCCTTTTTTTGCCGCGTTTTTATCGATATTCAGGATTTTCAAAATCAAATCGGCTTCCGGCTTCCCATTCCGAGCGCTGATTTCCATGCGCGGGAATGCCGCCCATATCTTTCAGGATGCGGGCCATATGAATCAGGTTCCAAGTCATAAAGGTGGTGTTGCGATTGGTGAAATCATTGCTCGGCCCGCTTGATCCTTCATCGAGATAGGATGGCCCGGGGCCCGCCTCGCCAATCCAGCCAGCATCGGCCTGTGGCGGGATAACATAGCCAAGATGTTGCAAACTATAAAGAATATTCATGGCGCAATGCTTGATGCCATCTTCATTGCCGGTGATGATGCAGCCACCCGTTCGGCCATAATAGGCATATTGCCCGGCTTCGTTCAATTCCCCGGAAAAGCCATATAGCCGCTCAATCGTTTGGGCGCAGACGCTTGATTTATCGCCAAGCCAGATGGGGGAGCCAATGACCAGAATATCGGCGGCCATGACCTTTTTCTGGATCTTGGGCCAATCATCATGATCAAAGCCATGCTCGGTCATATCGGGATAAACCCCGGGGGCAATGCGATGATCAACAGGGCGAATGACTTCGGTTTTGATCCCCTGCTTTTCCATGATCTTTCGCGACACGTCAATCAGCCCTTCGGTGTGCGATTGTTTGGGGGAGGGCTTCAAAGTACAGTTGAGGAAAAGCGCCGAAAGATCGGAATAATCACGGTTTTGGGCGGATTGTTCTGTCACGGATATCTCCTTTTTGATTGGAATATCTAGGGTCTTGGCCCTATATAAATGCTGCTTATCCCAAATTGTTCCCATTTTAAGCTGTTTTATTCAAGGCCATGGTCTTTTTTTGGGATCAGGACCGAGCGTTCAAAGCTGCAAACGATGGTGCCATGCTGGTTTTTGCCCAATGTGCGGACCGTTATAATCCCCTGACCCGGGCGGGATTTGGACTCGCGCACGTTCAGCACTTCGCTTTCGGCATAAAGGGTATCGCCCACGAAAACCGGCGCGGTCATCTGAATCTCTTTCCAGCCAAGATTGGCAATGGCTTTTTGAGAGACATCAGAAACGCTCATCCCCAAAAGCAGGGAAACGGTGAAGGATGATACCACAAGGGGGCGGCCAAATTCGCTGTGCTTGGCATATTCCGCATCAAAATGCAGGGGATGGGTGTTCATGGTGAGCAGGGAAAACCATGTATTATCGCTTTCCGTGATGGTGCGGCCCGGCCGATGTTCATAGATATCGCCCACTTTAAATTCATCAAACCATCGCCCGAAACTTTCGCGATAACGATTTTGCCCCATATCTTCATGCCGTTGCACCATGATATCTGCCTTTCTGCTGATCGATACCCCAAGACTAGGACTATTGCTGCGGTGCGGCAAGCTTGCGCTTTCGGGGGCCATCACACACTGGCCAAAAGCCGGGTGATAGTGCGATAGTTTGCCGGCCGCTATGGGCCTTGATGCTGAAAAGAATGGGATGATCGATGACGGGTGCATTATCAAATCTGCGGGTGCTGGATCTTTCGCGGGTGCTGGCAGGCCCCTGGGCCGGGCAGATTCTGGGGGATCTGGGAGCGGATGTGATCAAGGTGGAACGGCCCATTACCGGCGATGATACCCGAAGCTGGGGGCCGCCCTATTTAAAGGACAAGGATGGCAAGGATCGCGAGGCGGCCTATTATCTGGGGGCCAATCGCAATAAACGATCCATCTGTGTTGATCTGGCGCATCCTGATGGGCAGGCGATCATCCGCAATCTGGTGGCAAAAAGCGATATTCTGATCGAAAATTACAAGCTCGGGAATCTGGCGCGCTTTGGCCTGGATTATGAAAGCCTGTCGGCCATCAATCCGGGGCTTGTTTATTGCTCGATCACGGGCTTTGGGCAAAGCGGGCCTTATGCTGATCAGGCGGGCTATGATTTTATCGTGCAGGGCCTATCGGGATTGATGAGCGTGACCGGCAAACCCGATGGCCCGCCTACCAAGGTGGGGGCGGCGGTGGCGGATCTCACCACGGCCATGTATGGGGTGATCGGCATTCTGGCGGCGCTTAGGCATCGGGATCAGACGGGCGAGGGCCAGCATGTGGATATGGCGCTTTTTGATACCCAGATGGGTTGGCTGGCCAATCAGAATATGAATTATCTGATCGGCGGAGAAAGCCCCAAGCGGATCGGCAATGCCCATCTCAATATCGTGCCTTATCAGGATTTTGAAACCAGCGATGGCTATATCATCGTCTGTGTTGGCAATGATCGCCAGTTCAAGCGTTTTTGCGATGCTCTTGGTGCCCCAGAACTGGCGCGCAATCCAAGCTTTGAAACCAATGATCTCAGGGTACGCCATCGGGATCTTCTGGTGCCCCAACTGGCCGAGATCATCCGGCGTGAAAGCACCGAGCATTGGCTTTCCAAGCTTTTGGCGGTGAATGTGCCCCATGGCCCGATCAATAGCATTGCCCAGGCTTTTGCCGATCCACAGGCCAGGTTCCGCCAGATGCGGGTGGATATGGCCCATCCCTTGGGGGTGGATGTGCCCACTGTTGCCTGCCCCATCCATTTATCGAAAACACCGGTCAGCTATCGCCTGCCTCCGCCTTTGTTGGGGGCGGATAGCGATGCGATTTTGGAAGAAATCGGGATTGATGAGGCGGCCCGGGCGTCCCTGCGGGAAAAAGGGGCGATTGGCTGAGGGTGCGACGAAAATCTGTGGAAAGACCATCAGAAATGATCAGCGGAATAGGACAAATAGGATGAAATTCGATCATCAGATCGTGTGGATCACCGGGGCTTCATCAGGCATTGGGGAAGCTTTGGCGAAGGTATTGGCCAAACGCGGCGCGCGGCTGATTTTATCGGCCCGGCGCGAGGCTGAGTTGAAGCGCGTGCGTGATGAGATCATGGCGGCCGGCACCAAGGCTGATGCTCTGTTCATTTTGCCCTTTGATGCTTTGGATGAAGCGGCCCTCGATGATGTGGTGGCACAAGCCGTGGCGGCTTTTGGCCATCTTGATATGCTGATCAATAATGCCGGGATCAGCCAGCGATCCCTCGCCATCGAGACCGATATGGCGGTTTATCGCGCGGTGATGGAGCTGGATTTTTTCGCGCCCGTGGCGCTTACCAAAAAGCTGCTGCCGATTTTTATCCGGCAGGGCCATGGGCATATCGCGGTCACCGCTTCGGTGGCGGGCAAGATCGGGGCGCAATTACGCACGGGCTATTGTGCCGCAAAACACGCAGTGATGGGCTTTTTCGATGCTTTGCGGGCGGAAGTGGCCAGCCACAATATCAAGGTAACGACCATCGTGCCCGGCTTCATCAATACCAATATATCGAAATTTGCCCTGAAGGGCGATGGATCAGCCCATGGACGGCAAACCGCATCCATTGCGGGCGGGATGGATGCCATGGCCGCCGCCGAGGTGATCGCGCGGGGATTTGAACGCGGATTGCCGGAAATCGCCGTGGGGCAGGGGCGCGAGATGAAAGCCCTGTGGCTCAAGCGCCTGGCCCCGCGCGCGGTCTTTGCCTTATCGGCCAAAATGCGCGCGGAATAGGCATATCAGATAGACGCAAGGGCACCGCTCTAAGCGCGGCGCCTTATGTGTTGGGCGCGCGCCTTCAGCGCGGCGTCTCATTTGTTGGGCACCGCTCTTAGCGCGGCGTCTCATTTGTTGGGCACCGCTCTTAGCGCGGCGTCTCATTTGTTGGGCACCGCTCTTAGCGCGGCGCCATGCGCAAAGCCCCATCGAGGCGGATGGTTTCGCCATTCAGCATGGGATTAAGGATAATCTGTTCAGCCAGCAAAGCATATTCCGAAGGATCGCCCAAACGATGGGGATGGGGTACGGATCGGCCAAGGCTTTCCCTCGCCTCTTCAGGAAGGCCCATCAAAAGCGGGGTTAAAAACAGCCCCGGCGCAATGGTCATACAGCGGATCTGCTTATCGGCCAGATCGCGCGCCACCGGCAGGGTCATCCCCGCAATGCCCCCTTTCGATGCTGCATAGGCCACCTGCCCAATCTGCCCATCAAAAGCCGCGATAGAGGCGGTATTGATGATCAGCCCGCGTTCTTCGCCCACCATATCAGCCGCAAGCATTTTTGCCGCCGCCAAGCGCAGGCAATTGAAGCTGCCGATCAGATTGACCTCGATCACCTTTTTAAACAGATTAAGGGGATGCGGCTCGCCCCGGCCCACAGTTTTGGCCGCCGCGCCAATCCCGGCGCAATTGATCAGAACCCGCGCCACACCATGGGCCTTTTCCGCTTCATCCAAAGCATGCGCCACCGATTGTTCATCGGTCACATCCACCGGATAAAATTGGCCGCCGATGCTTTTGGCCAGGGCGCTGCCCTTGTCGCCATCACGATCAAAAATGGCGATCTTTGCGCCGGCTTGGGCAAGCCTTTGGGCGGTTGCCCCCCCAAGCCCCGATGCGCCGCCCGTGATGATGATGGCTGTGTTTTCGATTTGCATGGCTGTGGTCCCTGTTGGTTGGCTGTTTTTCATTGAATGCCACGCCCCGGGATCGGGATCAAGCAGGCTCATAAAAGCCACGCCAGCCTTGCCGGTTTTTCAGCTTTTTCTCTCAGTTTTCTGGGCTTTTCGAGCCATGCTGAAACTTGATCCGATGATCAGCGCCGCGCCCAAAGCCGTCCAGATATCGGGGCTTTCACCAAAAAAGATATAGCCTGCCGCCGCCGCTGAGATCAAACGCACATATTCAAAGGGCGCGACAAAGCTGGCATCGGCGGTCTGATAAGCGCGAATGAAGGCGCTTTGTGAGGCCAGCCCCACCAGCCCCAAAGTGAGCAGCAAGGCCCATTGTTGCGCATCAAGATCAACCCAGAACCAGGCAGCCGGAATGGCAAGGGAGGTCACCACCAGCACATTGCCATAAAAAATGATGGTATTGGGATGATCGCTGGCCGCCAGCTGTTTGACCAGAATAACCCCTACCGCCATCGTAAAGGCCACCCCCAAAGCCGCAAGGGCGGCCATGCCTTCGCCCGCGGCCAAAGCCACGCCTGCAGGGTTGAGCATGACCAAAACCCCCATGAAGCCAATCAATGTGGCCATAGTGCGATGCAGTTCCAGCCTTTCCCCTAAAAAGAAAAGCGCCAAAACGGCAATGAACAAAGGTTTGGAAAAGGAAATGGCGGTGACATAAGCCAAAGGCAGGCGGGTGAGCACCCAAAAGCCAACCACATTCACAATCACCAAGGTGGCCGCCCGGGCCAGCAAAAGGCCGGGCCGTCCGGGATGAAAAACCGCTCGTTTCTGTCGAAGCATGAAAGGCAGGATGGCCAGCACCAGAAAAACCGATCGAACCGTTGCCATTTGCGAAACGGGGATCGATTGCCCCATATATTTGACCATCGCCCCCATGGTGGTCACGAGCAGGGACGCCGTCAGCATCCAGCAGATCGCCCGAACTTTGTCAGGCAAAAGATTAAAGCGTTCCACAGATGTTGCAGGTTTCAAAGGGGGGGTGCGGGCTTTCAGACTGTTGCGGGGTTTCACGATGTGGATTGTCCATCGGATGTCGTGTTTATTCCTGTCAAAAAAAGGTCAGCACTGTAAAGCCCTTCCCAAAAAATGAGGAAAAGGATCCCGGTTCCCGCAGCGCCCCAGCAGGGGATCAGGGCAAAACACATCCCAGACCGATCACGTGGCCAATCTCTGCTTCATGCCCTCTTTCAGGCCCCAGTCTAATCGCTTGAAGCTTTAATGGGCCGACGCTTTAATGGGCTGCAACCTCAATGCGATGTAGTGTCAGGGCCCACATCAGCGCCCCACATTTTTTCCAGATTGTAAAAGCTGCGCACATCAGGGCGGAACAGATGCACAATCACATCGCCCGCATCGATCAGAACCCAATCTGCTTGCGCCAGTCCTTCCACGCGCACGCGGCCCTGTCCATTATCGCGCAAGGTGCGCATCACATGTTCGGCCAAAGCGGCCACCTGACGGCCAGAGCGACCATTGGCGATCACCATATGATCGGCAATGCTGGATTTGCCCGAAAGCGGGATTGATACGATCTCTTCCGCTTTATGTTCATCGAGCGTGCTGAGAACCATGTCCAGAAGATCGTCGGGCTTTGCCGCAACGGCCTTGGATGTGACGCCGGGCGTCGGTTCGATGGCGTGCAAACTTTACTCCTTTGAATTCATTGCAACGGAAAACGGCGAAGACGCAGGCTGCGCTTCACGGATTTCGGTGGCAGATGCCGGATGTCTGCGCAGGGGAAGGAAAATCCATGCCGGTGTCTTTGCTGTTGCAATGGACTTCAAGGCTCCTTCATTCAATCGGCCTCGACGGTATCGGCTGGCGACTTTCCCCGTCAGACAATTCCTAGAATAATGTTCGCGATCAAAAATCGCAAGTGGCATCCGCCCCATAATCTCGGTCCACTGCCGCCAGCGCGGAAACTGTTGCAGATTATCCGCACCCATCAGCCACAAAAAATGGCTGTGGGGCAAAAGCCTTTGCAGGCTTTGGATGCTATCGATGCTGTATCTTGTGCCCAGGTGGTGTTCGATATCGGTCACATGAAGATGGGGATGGCGGCCGATGATCGCCCGGGCGCTGGCCATGCGCTTGTCCAAAGACGCCATGCCATCGGTGCTTTTCAAAGGATTTTGCGGCGAAACCAGCCACCAGATATCATCCAGTCCCAAACGTTTAAGGGCGTGAAGGCTGATATGCAGATGGCCTTCATGGGCGGGATTGAACGATCCCCCAAGCAGGCCGATTTTTCGCCCGCGCCAGCGCGCGGCCCCGGTCAATGGCGGAAAGGCAGGGGGGCGGGGCGGGCTTGATCGCAGCCCCTCAAGAGACATCATCCGTCCCCAAGGGCGACCAGCTTTGCCCTTGATCATCCGAGATTTGATCCGGCACCGTTTTGGTTTTAAGGCTTGATGCCGTGGGGGCGTCAAGAGAAGGATCGCGCGATGGCGGTGCGGTGAGTTCATTTTCAATGCCGCGCGCCGCATCGATATAGCCCAGCACCTGCGAGAGCAGGGCGCTGACGCCTTCGCCACTGGCACTGGATAAAAATGCCACCAGCTTTTGCGCCTCGGCCATCAAAGCCGCATGGATTTCTTCGCGGATTTCCGGGATCAGGGCATCGCATTTGCTTAAGGCCACGATCTCGGGCTTTTCGGCCAGCCCATGGCCATAGGCTTCAAGCTCGGCCCGCACGGTGGCATAATCGGCAGCCACATCATCGCTGGTGGCATCCACCAGATGCACCAGCACGCCGCAGCGTTCCACATGGCCCAGAAAACGATCCCCAAGGCCCAGACCATCGCTGGCCCCTTCGATCAATCCCGGAATATCGGCGAGCACGAACTCACGATCATTCAAGCCCACGACACCTAATTGCGGGGTGAGTGTGGTGAAGGGATAATCGGCAATTTTCGGCTTGGCCCGGGTGGTGGCGGCCAGAAAGGTGGATTTTCCCGCATTGGGCAGGCCCACAAGCCCGGCATCGGCCAAAAGCTTGAGTCGCAAAATAACATCGAGTTCTTCGGGCTCGCCGCCTTTGGTAATCCGGCGGGGAGCCTGATTGGTGGAGGATTTGAAATGGGTATTGCCAAGCCCCCCCTGGCCGCCCCGCGCCAATTGGATGCGATCACCCGGTGAGAGCAGATCGGCAATCATGAATTCCCCATCGCCATCATAGACCTGCGTGCCCACCGGCACCTGCAGAATGATATCCTTGCCCGAAGCGCCGGTCATATTGCGGCCCATGCCATGCTGGCCGCGCCCTGCTTTGATATGGGGCTGATAGCGATAATCGATCAGGGTATTGAGGCCTTCCACGGCTTCGAGGATGACATGGCCACCGCGTCCGCCATCGCCGCCATCAGGGCCCCCAAATTCAACGAACTTTTCGCGACGGAATGACATGCAGCCATGCCCGCCCGCACCCGAAAGCACATGAATTTTGACCTGATCGAGAAATTTCATCGCCTATATCTTCCAAGGAAATTGGCACAGATTGCGCCCTGTGCGGCAAACGAAAAAAGGGAATGGTATGCCATCCCCTTCTTCCATAAGGTTTTATCGTCAGCGGCTTTTGCTGGCCCAGCTCTTTTTAACAGATCCGATGACAAGATCATGCCATCAGATAAAAAGGGCTGGCCGCAGCAGCCTTATGCCTGAGCAGAGGGCGCCACACTCACGGTTGTTTTGCCGCGAGTCTTGCGAAACACCACATTGCCTTCGATGATGGCGAAGATAGTGTAATCCTTGCCCAAACCAACGCCAGTGCCGGGATGCCATTTGGTGCCCCGCTGACGCACGATGATATTGCCGGGAACGACAACTTCGCCGCCGAATTTCTTGACGCCAAGGCGCTTGCCAATGGTATCGCGACCGTTGCGGGAGGAACCGCCTGCCTTTTTATGTGCCATCTCGTCTTACTCCTTGATCACTTGCGCCTTATTCGGCCTTTTTGGGGGCTGCTTTTTTGGCGGCTGTCTTTTTTGCGGGGGCTTTTTTCACCGCTGCTTCTTTTGCAGGGGCTTCAGCCGGCGCATCTGCCTCGGCTTTTTTGGGGGCTGCTGCCTTTTTGGCGCTGCCGCTCTCATCGCCGATCGCGGTGATCCGCAATACGGTCAGATCCTGACGATGGCCGCGCTTCCGCCGATAATTCTGGCGGCGCTTCTTTTTGAAAACGATGACCTTATCGCCACGGCCCTGCTCAATGATTTCAGCGGTCACGCCCTTGCCCGCAAGGGTGGGGGTGCCAACTTCCAATTTATCGCCATCACCCAGCATCAAAACATGATCAAGGACAATGGTATCTCCGGCCGAGCCCTGAAGGCGTTCGATGATGACAACGTCACCAACCGACACCTTATATTGCTTGCCGCCGGTCTTTACGACTGCGAACATAGGTTTCACTTTCATCATTCTACGCCGCAAATCACCGGGCGATCTTCCCCGAGGGGGCACGCGCTTGGAGGTCGATGTCCGCAGGCTGTTTGTCATTTTCATCCTGCTGGCACAGCCCGTGCCAAAGCAGCAAAACCGCCACCATCCCATAGGGTGCACCGATGAAGGCCCGTGTTTATCCACCCTCTCATATAAAGTCAAGAACCCATGAAAGATCAGCTTTGGCCCAGGGCCGGCGCAGGGATGATTTCGGCCCTTGGCAGAGAATGATTATAGTGGGTTGAATGCTTCCCAAGACCCTTTAATGAAGTTAAATCCGGCCCACAGCATTTTTTTGATGCATTTTTTATGAAGAAATAATTTCTAATCTGTTGCCTTAGATATAATTTATGAAATATATTTTCTTTTCCGTTGTGCGCTGCCGCAAACATACATAAATTAAAGGAGTTAAAATACTCGTAAAAAGGTATTTTCTTTCGGGTTAAGCGATTAGCCCTTGTGCTTTTCTTATCCGAACCATCTGCCTTCAGCATAAAGCAGGCAAAAACTGAGGGTGGCGGGTGAGAAACGAGCACAGCCAAGAAACGGGCGCATCAGGCAAGAAAAAACTAACTTACTGAATGAAAAGAGGAAACGTTCATGAAAAACACGATTCTGGCCAAATTTGGCCGCAGCACGGCGCTGGGGGCAACATTGGCTTTCAGCGCCACTTTGGGCCATGGCGTGCAGGCGCAAACGCAAAGCCAAAGCGATAATGACGATGGTGATTTTGTTGCCCTCGAGCAGATCGTGGTCACCGGCACCCGGCGGCTTGATCGCACGATTGCCGATAGCGCGGTGCCCATCGATGTACTGACCGCGGCCGATCTCAATCGGCAGGGCTTTACCGAAACGAACCAGATTCTGGCGAATCTTTTGCCCAGCTTCAATTTTCCGCTGCCGTCCATCACCGATGGCACCGATACCACCCGGCCGGCCACATTGCGCGGCCTTGGCCCTGATCACACGCTCGTTCTGGTGAATGGCAAGCGCCGCCATACCAGTGCGCTTTTGAATGTCAATGGCTCGGTTGGGCGTGGATCAAGCGCGGTGGATCTGAATATGATCCCCGCCAGTGCCATCGAGCGGATCGAGGTGCTGCGCGATGGGGCGGCGGCGCAATATGGCTCTGATGCCATTGCAGGCGTCATCAATGTGGTGCTGAAAACGGCTCCCGAGGGGGGATCGCTCAGCGCCACCTATGGTCAGCATGTCACCACCATTTCAGGGGTTCCTGAATTTTCCGGCGTTGCCACCGGCCCCGATGGACGCCCTTTGCTCGATAGCCGGGGGAATGTGCAGCTCATTCCCACGGGCAAGGATCGTTCGGTCAATGATGGGGAAACCTTGACGATTCAGGGCAATATCGGCCTTCCCATTGGCGAGCGCGGTTTTTTCAATGTCAGCGGCGAATTCCGCGATCGCAATCCCACCAATCGTCAGGGCTTTGATCCGCGCGTCCAATTCAGTGTTGATGATCCGCGAGAAATCACGGCCAATCGTCTCAATCACCGCTTTGGGAATGCGGATGTGCAGGATATCTCGGTCTTTTATAATATGGGCTATAATATCACGGATGAGATCGAGTTTTATTCCTTTGCCAGCCTTGGTGATCGCGAAGGGGAAAGCGCCGCTTTCTTCCGGCGGCCCAATGACAGCCGCAATACGCCCGAAGTGCAGCCTAATGGCTTCTTGCCCTTCATTGTCACCGATGTTCAGGATCAGTCGGCTGCGGCTGGCGTGCGTGGATCGCTTGGTGAGTGGCAATTTGACACAAGCTTCGTTTATGGCGAGGACGAGTTTAATTTCGGCGTTGAAAACAGCCTGAATACCTCGCTCGGGCCGCTCAGCCAAACTGAATTTGATGCCGGCGGTCTGCGGTTTCGGCATTATGTGGCCAATGCCGATGTGCAGCGCATGTTGGATGTAGGCTTTTTGGATAATCCGGTTTCCGTGGCCTTCGGGGCGGAATATCGTGATGAGCGTTATCAGGTGAAGGCGGGCGAGACCGCATCCTTTATCCAGGGGCCATTCCCCGGGGCCGCAGGCTCGCAGGTTTTCCCAGGATTTCAGCCCAGCAATGAAGTGACCGGCGATCGCAATAGCTGGGCGGTTTATGCCGATTTCGATGCCGACATCACGGAAAACTGGAATATCGCGATTGCTGGCCGGTTTGAAGATTTCTCGGATTTCGGCTCAACCTTGAATGGCAAGCTCGCGACTCGCTATCAGGTGATTGATGGCTTGGCCTTGCGCGGTGCGGTCTCATCGGGCTTCAGGGCGCCGTCCTTGTCGCAGCAGTTTTTCACCTCCACGGCCACCAATTTCATCGATGGCGTTCCCAATGAAGTGGGCACCTTCCCGGTGGGAAGCGATGTGGCGGTGGCGCTGGGTGCCACACCCCTTGATGCCGAAGAATCGCTCAATCTCTCGGCTGGTTTCGTAATTGATCCTTTGCCGGGGCTGAATATCGCGGTCGATTTCTACCGGATCAAGATCGATGATCGGATTGTTCTCACCGAAAATCTGCCCTCCAATGTGGTGGTCCCCCTTTTGGAAGGCATTGGCATCACCGGCGTGCAGCGGGCGCGGTTCTTCATCAATGGCATCGATACCCGCACCACGGGCGTGGATGTGGTGGCAACCTATAGCTATGAAACCGATGATTTCGGCCTGTTCCGCTTTACCGGTGGCTTTAATTACAATGAAACCGATGTCACCGAGCTTTTGGCCGCACCGGGTCCATTGGCACAGGCTAATCTCACAGGGGAAGATCTGTTTGGCCGTTTGGAACAGCTTCGCTTTGAAAAAGGTCAGCCCAAAACCAAAACCAATCTGGCGGTAAACTGGCTGCTCGATGAATTGGGGGCCACTTTGCGCTTCACCCGCTTTGGTGAAACGCTGGACCCGGGAAGCACTGAAGTGACGGATGAAATCATCGACAGCGCATGGATCACCGATATCGAACTGCGCTATGATTTCAAGGAATGGCTGCAATTGGCGGCCGGGGCGAATAATCTGTTTGATAAAATGCCCGATGTCTCGCCCTTTGGGCCAAGGCCTGACGGCAATGGAAATTTCTCGATTTTTAACGAGATTCTGCCATTTTCAAGCTTTTCGCCCTTTGGTTTTAATGGCCGCTTCATCTATGCCCGGGCCACTTTAAGCTGGTAGTATGGGGCTATAAATCATCTCGGGCCGGGGGGAAAATGCCCCGGCTCGAATTTGGTTTGATTATTGTGATCAATCAGCTTGCGCTTGGCAAAAACTTCGATTAGGTTCCCGCCTCGCCCAAGGAGAGGTGCCGGAGTGGTCGAACGGGGCGGTCTCGAAAACCGTTGTACCCGCAAGGGTACCGAGGGTTCGAATCCCTCTCTCTCCGCCAGCTTCCTTTATAATACAATGGGTTATAATAAATAGCAGGCGCTAACCCATTAATTTACCCACATATGAAAATGGCTAAACCTGAGTTTATTTGGGTTTTTGGGCATTGATTTGGCTTGATCTGCGCAAAAATGGCACCACAAAACCCTTAGCTGTAGGTCCGATCAACGGTGATAAGGGCTTCCAGTTGCTTGTCATTGAGCCGATCCACTTCAGCCAAGAGTGAAAATTCAAGCCCCTCCCGTCGTGCAGTTTTAGATTTGGCCGAAGGGCTTGGTATTGCGGCAAGTATTTCCATAGAGACCTGAAGTTCTCTGGCCAAAAGGGCCAGGGTTTCGACGCTGGGTGAATTCACGCCACGCTCAATCTGAGAGACCGCATGGACAGAGCGGTCGGGTCAATGGCCGCTGCCAATTCTTTCTGACTAAGGCCCTTTGCGTGGCGGGCCGCCCTCACTTTTTTGCTGCCGATGAGCCGAGTCCTTTCGATTTGACCGCAAAACATTTGAGTTTTGAGGCGAACCTGCGTTTCATCCACAACTCACTTATGCAAGCTTATGAAAGGCAATCGGCGGCTGAAGCTGCTCAGAAGAAGCAAACTGAAGAGAATATCCTCCTGGGTGGTTCAAGGTGAGTAGCATGCGGTATCATGATATTGATGTCTGGCCGACTGCTGATTTGGTGGATACCGAAATAGGTGCATGAACCGCCCCGGGATTGCCGGAGGCTCCAACT
>BAYV01000034.1 GCA_000710935.1 Iodidimonas nitroreducens
CGCCGCCGCCGGCGCCAGTGTTGCGATGGGCGGCGCGCGTGCGCTGGGGGCCGGCGCTGGCGGTGCGACTAGGGCGGCCGCTTCTGTCGCCGGCGGAGCAAGCACCGCCTATGGCTTCGGGCGCGCTGCTTCAGGGGCCTCCGGTTCGGCCGGTGTCGCTGCCGGCGTCACAGGCATGACCCGTGCTGGCGTCGGCGCCGTTGGACAAGGCATCCGCGATGTTGCCGCCCGGGCGACCGCCGGCGTTCGCCAGTCCTTTTCCGATGGCGCGCGCGGCGCGTTCACCGCCACGGGCGGCGTACTTCCCGGCGGAACCGATATCCCGGCCGCGACCGCGGCAGCGAGCGGCGCGCCGGATTGGGCGCAAAGGCTGCGGCGCGAGCAGCGGATGCGCGAGGGCGTGAGCGTCGCCGCGCACACCGTCCGAGACGGCGACCGGCCCGTATCCGGCGAGAACCCACGGCTCAGGGATGACGAATGATGTTCAAGAGATCGACGACCGCATACGGACAGACGCCCGAACCGGTGACCCCTTACCAGAAGGCCGCGCAGGTCTGGGACGAGCGTATCGGTTCCGCCCGCGTTCAGGCGCGGAACTGGCGCTACATGGCCTTCGGTTGTCTGGCGCTCGCCATGGGCCTTTCGGGCGGCGCTGTCTGGCAAGCGGGGCGCAGCACCATCACGCCCTATGTGGTTGAAGTCGACAATCTCGGCGAGGTGCGCGCCGTCGGCCCGGCTATCTCCGCCTACGAACCAACTGATGCCCAGATTGCCTATCACCTGGCGCGCTTCATCGAGAATGTCCGCTCGCTATCGATTGATCCGATCGTCGTGCGCCAGAACTGGCTCAGGGCCTATGGCTTCACCACGACCGAGGCGGCGAACACTCTCAACGAATACGCCCGCGAGAACGATCCTTTCTCCAAGGTCGGCCAGCGCACCGTCACCGTTGAAGTGACAAGCGTCGTGCGTTCGTCCTCGGGTAGCTTTGACGTGCGCTGGCGCGAACAGACATTCGAGAACGGATCGCTCGCAGGCACGACCCGATACACCGCCGTTCTCTCTATCCTTCTCCAGCGCCCGCGCACCGAAGAGACGCTCAGAAAGAATCCCCTCGGCATCTATGTCCGCGCGCTCAATTGGAGCCGCGACCACATCCCCGGAGACAACCAATGAAGAAGATCAGCATCCTCGCCCTGTCCGGTCTGCTCGCGGCTTGCGCCCACAAGGAGCTTCCACCGGAGATCAGCTATGACGGCGCCGATTTTGACGCCGCGACGCTCGCCGCCGAGCCGCTGCGTCCCGTCCGCATCGTAACAATTCCCGAGCCGCTGCCATTGCCGGGTCAGTTGAAGCCCGCGCCGAATGACAGTGCCCAGCCGGCGCCGGACACGCGATCGGCGGAAGAGCGGGTGGAGGACGCCAACGCCGCCGCCGCCATGGAGCCGACTGCGGACGGCTACATCAACGCCATTCAGGTCTACCCCTATACGGAAGGCGCGCTCTATCAACTCTATACGGCGCCGAGCCAAGTGAGCGACATCGCGCTTCAGAAGGGCGAGAAGATCGTTTCCGCCTCCGCCGGCGATACCGTGCGCTGGGTCATCGGCGACACGGTGAGCGGTGATGGGGACAATGCCCGCGCTCATGTGCTGGTGAAGCCGATCAAGGGAGACCTCAAGACTAATCTCGTCATCATCACAGACCGGCGCGCCTATCATCTGGAGCTTACGAGCACGCCCGAGACCTATATGGCCTCGGTGTCCTGGACATATCCCCATGACGCACTTCTGGCGCTTCGCCGGGACAACAAAGCCGCCGAGGAGTCCGATACCCAGGTCGTCGACAAAGGCCTCGATATCGACAAGCTGCGTTTCCGCTACGCCGTCAGTGGCGACAACCCGCCATGGCGGCCGGTGCGCGTCTTCGACGATACGCATAAGGTCTATATCCAGTTTCCGGCGCGCCTCGATCAGGGCGAGGCGCCGCCGCTCTTCGTCGTTGGGCCGGACGGGGACAACCAGCTCGTCAACTACCGGGTGCGCGGGCGCTATTACATTGTCGATCGGCTGTTCGCCGCCGCCGAGCTCCGGCTTGGCGAGGAGCCGCAGCAAGTGGTGCGCATCACCCGCACCGACGGCCGTCCCGCCGTGACCAGCCGTGAACGGTCGGACGCTATCGGCGCGTTCGACGCCGGAGATCGCTGATGGCGCCGTCCCGCGACGACGATATGGGGCATGGCGAGCCGCCGGGCGCGGGTGCGGCCAAGGTCGATGCGGAAACGCTCGCCCTGCGCGCCAAGCCGCGCCCGGTGACACGGATCAACCGACGTGTACTGATATTGCTGTCCGGCACGGGGCTTCTTCTGATCTTCGGCGCGACCATCTTCGCCCTCGATCCGCCGCGTCTGTTCGACCGCAATGAGACCGGCCGCGAACTGATCCGGACCGACAACACGCCGACGCCCGAAGGACTCGAAGGATTGCCACGCAATTACGGTGATCTGCCGAAACCGGTCGAACTCGGACCGCCGCTGCCGGGCGACCTTGGCGGCGCCATTCTGGACAAGGAGCGCGAGCTTGGCGTAGGGCCGTCGTCCGATTTGCCGTTCCGTCCGAATCCCGAGGATGACGCAGCGCGCGCCGAGCGCATCCGTCAGGCGCGGCTTGCGAGCCAAGGCCGCGAATCCGGCGTCTTCTTTCAGCTCTCGACGCGAACGAAGGGCGCAACGAACACGCCGGCCACAATCGGCAATGCGGTTCCTGCACCAGGCCCGGCTGAACGCAATCCCTTCGACGGCCTCCGCACGGCGGAGGCCGATCAAGGGCTCGGGCTTGATCTCGCAAACGACCAGAACCTCCAGGGTCGCAAGCTCGATTTCCTTAAGCAAGGGGTCGAGGAGAACATCTATAATCCCCACGCACTTCAGGACCCGGCATCGCTCTATCAGGTGATGGCCGGAACCATCATCCCGGCGAGCCTTGTCACCGGCGTCAACTCCGACCTGCCGGGCCGCGTCATCGCGCAGGTGACCGAGAATGTCTATGACACCGTCTCGGGACGCTTCCTGCTGATCCCGCAGGGCGCGCGCGTCATCGGAACCTATGACAGCGTCATTGCTTTCGGCCAGAGCCGCGCGCTTGTCGTCTGGCAACGGATCATCATGCCCGACGGTTCTTCGGTCGTGATCGAAAACCTGCCGGCCACCGATACGGCCGGCTATGCCGGCCTCGAAGACGAGGTGAACTTCCATACATGGCGGCTGTTGAAGGGCATCGTGCTTTCGACGCTGCTCGGCGTCGGGACGGAGCTCAGCTTCGGCGACGACGAGGGCGATCTCGTCAAGGCGATCCGCGAGTCGACCCAGGACAGCGCCAACCGGGTCGGCCAGCGCATCACCGAGCGCAACCTCAACATCCAGCCCACCATCATCATCCGCCCCGGCTGGCCGCTTCGCATCATCGTGCATTCGGACTTGGTGCTCAGGCCCTACCGCGGATGAGGAGACGACCATGACACTTAAGCTCGACAAGCTCCCTGACCGCGAGCCAGCAAAGGTCACATTCACCGCGAGCCCGGAGCTCAAGGCCGCCTTGACCGATTACGCCGAAATCTACCGGCGCACCTATGGCCACAAGGAAGGGGTGGCGGACCTCATTCCCTTCATGCTGGAGGCGTTCATGAGCGCCGATCCCGGCTTCAAGCGGGCGCGCAAAGCTTTGGCTGACGTGCGTCCATCGTCAACCCAAGCAAAGGAGACCTGAGAGATGGCTACGATTGGCAGCTTCACCGCCGGCAAGGACGGCTATGTCGGAACGATCCGGACCCTGACGGTCAACGTCAAGGCCAGGATCGTAGCAAATGACCAGAAAAAGAGCGAGGGCGCGCCGGATTTCCGCGTCTACGCCGGCCGCGCCGAGCTTGGCGCCGCCTGGAAGGCCAAGACCAATAGCGAGGAGCCACGGGATTATCTCAGCGTCCAGCTCGACGACCCGAGCTTCCCCGAGCCCATCCGGGCGGCCCTGTTCGAGGAGGATGGCGCAGCGTTCCTGGTGTGGAATAGGCGGGAGGGGTAGGATTTTTGCGATCCTCGTATTGCCAAGGGCGGAGGCGTTGTGATAAAAAGGCGGCATTCAATAATATATGCCGACCTTTTATCACATGCGAAACGACCAGTCCGAAACCCAGCGCGAACGCGCCCTACGCCTTCTCAAGAGCCACGGAATCATGCGCCTTTCGGAGCTGAAACAGGCCGGCGTCCACTATCAGACGCTGGCCCGCATGGCGGGGGACGGCGCCGTACTTCGGCAGTCGCGGGGGCTCTATCAACTGCCCGACGCCGATTTCGACCTGTCTCACGGCCTCGCCGAGGTCGCTAAGGCCGTCCCGAAGGGCGTCATTTGCCTGATCTCGGCGCTTCAATTCCATGAACTCACGCTTCAAGTCCCGCCCTTTGTCTGGGTGGCAATCGGCCGAAAGCAAAAGCTTCCGCGGATCGATTTTCCGCCCATCCGGCCGATCCGGTTCGGCGAAAAGGCGATGTCCGTCGGCATAGAAAAACATGTCATCGACGGTGTCGAAACACCCATATTCGACCCGGCGAAGACCGTGGTCGATTGCTTTCGCTACCGCAAGCAGGTTGGGATCGATGTCGCGCTCGAAGGCCTGCGCATCGCTGTCCGCAAACGCAAAGCGCGCCCCGACGATATCGTGCGCTTCGCCAAAGAGCTCAAAATCTGGTCAGTGATCAGACCCTATCTCGATGCGACGCTTGCCGATGAAGGATAAGCCCAAAAACGTCGCGCAGTCTGTTCGCGATCGCCTTAAGGCGGCCGCGCCTCGGTTAAAGCTCGACTACAATCTCATCCTGGTCCGCTATGTCCTTGAGCGGCTCCTGTTCCGCCTGAGCGCATCGCGGCACAAAGACCGCTTCGCGCTCAAGGGCGCGATGCTGTTCGTCGCCTGGACCGAGGATGTCATTCGGCCGACGCGTGATCTTGATCTTTTGGGTTTTGGGGATTCCGAGATTGAAGAGATACGCGGCGCGTTCGCGGACATTCTTGGGACCCAAGTTCCTGACGACGGCGTTGTCTTCGACTTGAACGCTCTCGAAGCGGAGCCCATCCGAGCCGATCAACTCTATGACGGCGTTCGGGTTTCCGCGCTCGCCTTCGTCGGTTCCGCGCGGGTGTCGGTGCAAATCGACATCGGCTTCGGCGACGCCGTGACGCCCGGGCTCGACGAGCGCGACTATCCAACGCTTCTCGACATGCCTGCGCCCCGGCTGAAAACCTATCCGCGCGAAACGGTTGTGGCGGAAAAGTTCGAAGCGATCGTTTCCATCGGTACGCGGACAAGCCGCATGAAGGATTTTTACGATCTCTTCTGTCTGGCGCGCATGTTCGAGTTTGACGGCAAGACCCTATCGGCGGCCATCCGCGCGACGTTCGACCGGCGGGGAACCGAAGTGCCAACGGAACTCCCGCCGGCGCTGTCGGCCGAATTCGCTGAAGACGCCGACGTGAATGAAAGATGGGCGGCTTTCGTCAGAAGAACTCCCCTTTTTGTCGCGCCGCCGCCACTGGTCAAATTGGTTGATGAGCTGCAGAAATTCCTGCTACCGCCAGTACATGCAGCGGCAGGCGCAAAAAGCGAGTCAAAGAACTGGTCGCCGGAATCTGGCTGGATCTGAAGGACCTGCGCGAAACTTCTAAATAGTCTGAGAAAACCATATGTAAAATATTGTCTTCTCCGAATTAAACAAAGTTTGAGAGGGGCCTTGCCTTGATTGTTGCTCGTTCCTCTACCACACTGGGATCGAGACAATTCGGCTTGGTCGCCGATACAGCGATGAAAGCCGCGCCGAGAGTCGTCCGTGGTCCAAGCCAGGAATCAAACGGCGCGAGCAAGCGCGCCGCGACGCCCCAGGGCGGATAGTAAACAGCGCCGCGCACTGTCTCGACGACAAATCCCGCCCTCTTCAGGGGCTTTTGAAGCTCGCGAGCCGTTCGAAAGCGCGCCCTGCGCCAGAGAGGATTGCCCATCCGTCCACGAATGCGACGCCTTGCTGCCCATAGATTCCATCGCCCAAGCTCGCCGATAACGAAACGCCCGCCGGGACGCAGAGTCCTAACAGCTTCGCTTAGGATCGCATCGGGATTATCGATGAAACAAAGGACCGTGATGGCAATGACCGCATCGAACGCTCCCGATGGAAATGGAAGGTTCTGAGCATCTGCGACTTCGAAACGGATATCTGCGTCTTCCTCACGCGCTCGTTCGCGAGCTGCGTCTATTGCCTCTGCGGATAAATCCACACCGCAGACATTGGCGCCGCGTTTCGACAGTGCGATAGCAAGGTCCCCATCGCCGCAACCAATATCCAATATGCGCTTCCCGTGAACATCGCCGAGCATCTCCAAGATCAGCGTCCGTTCGATATCGTCGGTCACGCGGCCGAGCATGCTCGCGCGCCAATTGGCATAGGCGGACGCAAAGTCCGAAGACTCTGCCTGCTCGCACGAACCCTTAGCCAAGTCCTGTACCTCCGGCGTTCGCCGGAATGGTATTGACAAGGGCGTTCATAACCGCGTCGATTTCCTCACGGGTCGTCGCGCGGCCCAGGCTGAACCGGATCGCACCCATGCCGACATTCGACGCTACGCCCATGGCTTCGAGCACCGGCGAGAGTTCTATCCGCCCCGAATGACAGGCGGAACCAGTTGAGGCCGCCACTTCAGGAATTACGGCGAGGATGTCGGCGCCGTTCCTTCCAATGAAGGAAACGTTCAGCGTGTTCGGCAACCGTTCGTCCGGATGACCGTTGAGGATAACGACGTTTCCGAATCGGTCCTTGAGCATCGCCCAGAAAGCATCTCGGAGCGTCCTTGTCTTCTGCATCGAGGTCAGATCGCGCGCAAGGGCGCAGGCTTCACCAAGCGCGCTGGCCAGTATGGTGCTTTCTGTGCCGGCGCGTCGGCCGGCTTCATGGCCTGCTCCATGGATCAGCGGTTCGGGGTGGATTCCCTGGCGGATATAGAGCGCCCCAATGCCCTTCGGCGCATAGAGCTTGTGCCCGGCGATGGTCAGAAGATCGACGCCGAGATCGTCCACGTGTGTGGGGACCTTTCCAACCGACTGGGCCGCATCGGTATGAAACGGAATGCCGTGCCCGTGGGCGATGGCTGAGCATTCTTCAATGGGCTGAAGTGTTCCCACTTCATTGTTCGCGTGCATGATGCTGATGAGCACCGTATCAGGCGTAATCGCCCGGCGCAGGTCATCAGGATCAATGCGTCCCGTGCCATCAACAGGCAAAAAGGTCACCGACGCGCCCAACCTTTCGAGAAAGCGTAAAGGCGCCGTGATCGCCGGATGCTCAACGCTCGTGGTGATGAAATGGCGGCGTGGTTTATCGGTCGCGAAGAACGCGCCTTTAAGTGCAAAATTGTTGGCTTCACTGCCTCCGCTTGTAAATACGATTTCTTCAGGTGCGCAGCCGAGCAGATCGGCGATTTGTCCGCGCGGCTTTTCGATCATCGCGCGCGCCGGCGCGCCCGCCCAATGCAGGCTCGATGGATTGCCGTAAGGGCCATCCATGGCGTCGCGCATCACCGCGGCGACTTCCGGCGCAATCGGCGTGCTGGCATTGTGGTCGAGATAAATCCGTTGCATTGGCTAGAACACCAACGCCTTGTCGGCCGCTGCCGTGGCTTCGGCAAGTTCATTCATCGTGCTTCTCTGTGCGCCCTCCATGATGTCGTCGTCGGTCATGCCGCGCGCATCCATGCAGGTCCCGCATAGGAGCACAGCGCCCTTGCCGCCGATTACGCGTTTCAGCATGCGCTCGATATTGTAATAGCCGTCGGGCGTTTTCTGTCCTTTGCGCGCGGCGACCACCGCATCGGCCATCAGAAACAAGGTGATATCCGTCGTCGGATCGCGTTTTAGCAGCGCATGAACAAGGCGCAGCGCATTGTAGCAGCGCTCGGTTCCGTAGGGCGGATCGTTGAGGATGAAGAGCGCGTTCATTGCGGCTTTTTCCTTTTCTGCATCATCGTTCCTGTTCCCGAAAGGGTGGGGAGCCTCTCAATATCAATACCCCACGGCGATCTGGAGCGTCACGATGCTCTGGTCCGGCCGGTTGTTCTGCTGGTCAACAAAGGTGTAATCCAAACTGACCTTGGCGTTGTGACCCTTGATAAAATAGTTCGACCCGACGCTGATGAAATCAGTAGCGCCTTTCCGATCGACATCAATCGTTTCGAAACGCCCATAAGGCTGGAGGCGGCCCGGACCGATTTCGCCGGGAATGAGATACCCGGCCTGGACGTAATAGTTCTGCGCGTCGTCGCCGGCCGCGAGATCGGAAAAATTGTGCGTCTGCGTGCTGTTTTTGATATCGATATAGGCCGCTTCGACTGTGACGGCTCCATCGCCCAGCGGATGGTCCAAGAAGAAATCGGCTGTCCAAACGCGATTGTCCTGGCCCGCAACGCCGTTCAAAGTTAAGCCGCTCTGTGTGTCGTAGCCGAAGCTGACGCTCAGGACCTTTTTCGTTCCGAGATACGTGCCTTGATTGAACTATCCTTTTTCGGGGTCGAGCAGATTGAGCGCAACACGGCCCACGAAACGGAGCTTATCGTCGGGATTGTTATCGTTCTCCACGCCTTCGGAGACCATGAATCTGTACTGAATGAGCCCGTCAAAGGGATTGCCCCAGATGGTTACGCCGTCATCGCGGCCGACCTTGCTGGCGTAAAAGATATTTCCGCGCACGCCGCCCTGTAGAAAGGGAAGGTCGGTCGTGAGAAGGGTCTTGGTCGAGGTCGTGCCGAAGCTGCGGGTCAAGGGAACGTACATTCTCCCGGCTTGGATCTTGAACGCCTCATCCAGTTTGATCGTAATCCAGAAATCGCGGAATGCGACGCCGCTTCCCAGGCCCAGTGAAGAATTGTTGAGCCCTTCCTGGCCAAGCCGATCCGACGCGATATGCGTAAAGAACTCGAAATAGGGGGTGACCTGACCTTTCAAGGACAGATAGACCCTTCTGGCCATGAAATCATTCAGGTTACTGCCGTTCGATTTACCATTCTCGACAAACTGATACCAGCCTTGTCCCCAGAAGCCGATTTCCAACTTGGCGTTGTCGTCGATTTCGAATTCGACTCCGGCGCGGGCGGCGCTGGCCGTCCAGCAAGCGCATATCGCCAAACCGATCATCATCCGCTTTGGCCAATTCATCTTTCCTCTCCGCGCTGTATAAGGTTCGACATCAAACATCAGACGGCCGAAATGCCATCATCCTCAGCATGGACCGTTTCGAACCCCGAGGCGTTTCAATGCCTGATCGCACCATGCGCCTCAACGCTGCCGGACTCGAAGGATGAAGGCGTGTGCTTCAGTGCCGAACACTGCGGAGAAGATCAGTCGCCCAGGACGCGCCGGCGCTCCTCGAATTCTTCCTTGTCGATTTCGCCGCGAGCATACCGCTCTTTCAGGATATCGAGCGGTGTGCGTTCTCGCGGTTGATGCTGCTGCGGCTGTCCTCCGGGCCATGGCCCGCCGAGCCAACGCACGAGCAGAACCGCAAGGGCGATCACCACTGCCAAGACAAGAATCATAATCGGTGGCCCGAAGATCATGCCGTACCATCCTCCTCCCCAGTCCATCATATGGTGACCGTATCCATACCTCGTCGGGTCAGACGGCTCTTGCGCCCAACTCCAAGTGGGCGCCAAAACAAACGCCAAACCCGCCGCTGCAGTGGCGCCAATTCGAATGACAGTAGTGGTGAGTATTCGGCGTTCCGTCATCTTTTCACTCCCCAGTATTCCATCCCTATTCGATGGCCTTAACTGCGCTGTCACCTGTTCCGAGCGTTTCTGATGACGGCTTGGAAAACACGCAGCAGGCAAAACTTCCAAGTCACTCTTGGCCGGAGTCGTCCGCATCGCCTGATTGCATTTGTTCCATGCACGATTGCATATGCGTCATCATCTGAGAACGCATCTGGTCTCGTTGGGATTCATCCATTGGGCTCATCTGCCCCATGCAGGACTGCATTTGCTGCATCATTCCCTGCATCATCTGTTGCTGCATCGGGCCCATGGCTTGGCCTTGCTCCGGCTCGGGCGTTGGCGCCGTTTCTTCTTGTGCGCTGGCTGAGCTTAGGGCCGAGAAAGTTGCCACTGTCGCCAAAATGCCTATTGCAGCAGCAGTATTTCTTATCGAATAAAGCCGTTTCATTTGCCCGTCTCCTTTTTGGGTTTTCTATTTCACGATCCCGACCTACAGTTGAACATAAGTAACCAATCCATGTTCCCTTGTCGGATAATCTTTGATCTCGATCAATTTCCTTTTGCTTTAGTGTGTCCATCCTTCGCGTCTGCTACTTTCAATCCCAAGGCGTTCCACCGTTCCATGCCGCCGCGCAAGACCGCGACATTCTTGAAGCCTGCATCATGAAGCATGGCGTAAGCCGCCGCCGAGCGTTTGTCGGTCCGACAAACCAAAATGAGAGGTTTGTCCTGTTCCGCTTTGATTTCGCTCAGACGACGGGACAGCGCATCGACCGGCAGATTCAACGCGCCGGGGATATGGCCTAGCGGGCCCGTGAACTCGTCCGTGCCACGCACATCGACTACCAGCGTCGTTTGACCTTTATTGAGCTGCTGATGCAGTTCCGCGGGCTCGGTCCAAGTGACGCCGCCTTGACGCAAGCGCTTGATCAGGCGCGGCAAGACGGCAATGGTGGCGAGAAGTCCGAGCGCGAGGAGCCCGTAGCGGATCGCCGAAGCGTCGCCGGAAAGCGCTTCCCGGCCGGCATGACCCAACCAGGTATAAGCGATGGCGCCGGGCGCCATGCAGATGAGCGACGTCATGACATAGGATAGGAACCTGATACGGGTAAGGCCCAGCGCGTAATTGGTCAGATTGAACGGAAACAGCGGCACCAGCCGGACAAAGGCGACAAAGCGCCATCCTTCGGCTTCGACGCCTTCGATTAGCCGTTTAAGCTGTCCACCCGCCTTGCGCGCGATCCAGTCACCGCCGATGGAACGTGCGACAAGGAAAGCGAGGCTGGCCCCGATGGTAGCGCCGACAAGGTTGAATGCGGCGCCCCACACCGGTCCGAAGAGCGCCCCGCCAGCCAGCGCGAAGAGCGAGCCCGGCAGAAACACAACGGTTCCGACCGCGTAAAGGCAGACATAGGCGATAGGCGCCCAAACTCCTAAGCCTGAAAGCGCTGCATCGAGCGCAGCCGGGTCGAGCCGGTCGCGGTTCAGCGCCGCCCAGGTGATGGCGGCCGCCACACTGGCAAGAAGGAGAAGCTTGGGAATTACCGTTCGCGCCTTCATTGCCGCTCGTTCCTTTCGCGGTTGATGGGGTAGCCGATGGCCGGCCCGCGCAGCGGTTGGACCAGCATTCGGTCGAGCCACAAATCGCGCTGTGTACGGAACTGTTCGATGCCGATCGTCATGGCCTCATGCTCCTCTCTCGGCTGAGCGCGGTAGGTGCCCAGAAGGCGATCCCACCAGGGCAGATTGAAGCCGAAATTGCTGTTGGTCTCGGGCGGATAGATTGAGTGGTGAACGCGATGCATGTCGGGCGTCACCACGAACCAGCGCAGCACCCGGTCGAGTCCGCTTTGTATACGGACATTGCCGTGGTTGAACATCGACGTGGCGTTCAGGAGAATCTCGAAGGCAAACACGGCGATGGCCGGCGGTCCCAGCGCCAGGACGACACCGAGCTTTATGCCCATCGAAAGAAGGATTTCCACCGGGTGAAACCGCAGGCCCGTGGTCACGTCGAATTCCAGATCGGCGTGATGCATGCGGTGCAGCCGCCACAAGGCGGGCACGGCGTGGAACATCACATGCTGGAGATAGACGGCGAGATCGAGCGCGAGCAGCGACCCGACGAGGACGAGCCAAACGGGCGCCTCGATGATATTGAAGAGACCCCAGCCCCGCGCCTCCGCCGTCAGCGCAAGCCCGACAGCGACAACTGGGAACGCCAGTCGAAGAAGCACCGTGTTGGCGACGACGACACCAAGATTGTTGGGCCAGCGGACACGGCGGGAAATCTCCCGCCACCGGCGCGGCGCCGTCGCCTCCCACGCCGCCATAATGACGAGGATTCCAAGAAAGAAGGCGATGCGGATTGCCGGTTCATTCGCCAGGAGTGCGTCGGTCATGGGCGTAGGTCCCTTGTGTGGGACTGGGAATGGCTTTATATTCAAGTAATCAATTGAATAATATAATCTAAGGTTTGCTCATGTCAATCGGTCCCAAACAGGCCCTGTTCGCGGAATTCGCAACTGTCGCCCGAGCGCTCGGGTCCCCGCATCGTTTGGAAATTCTCGAACATCTGGGTCAGGGCGAGTGCGGCGTCGAGGCTTTGGCGGAGCGGGTCGGCCTCTCGATCGCCAATGCGTCCCAGCATTTGCAGCACTTGAAGCGCGCCGGGCTCGTCGCCGCGCGGCGCGACGGCAAGTTCGTGCTGTACCAGCTTGCGGATGATCGCGTGCTTGCGCTGATGGCGGCGCTTTTCGACGTGGGTAAACGTAATCTCGCCGAAGCGGACAGGATCCTCAGAGACTACTTTATCGCGCGCGACAGCATGGAGCCGGTTACGCGCAACGATCTATTGCAACGGACGCGAGACGGGCTGGTCATGGTTCTGGATGTACGGCCTGCTGACGAATTTGCGGCGGGTCATCTGCCCGGCGCGGTCAACATTCCACTCAAAGACCTCGAAGCCCGGCTTGCCGAACTCGATCCGTCACAGGAAATCGTCGCTTATTGCCGAGGTCCTTATTGTATTCTGTCCTTCGAAGCCGTCGCCAAGCTGCGTGCAAAAGGTTTTCGCGTGCGCCGCCTCGAAGACGGATTGCCCGAATGGCGCGCCGCCGGACTACCTCTTGTGACTGGTATTCGATGAGGCGAGGCTGCGTGAAATAAGTATGAAACGGCTCATGGCAAATTCCTTCAAAACGCTTACATACACTCAAAGGCAACGCTAATGGTCGCGCCGCTATTTGCTGTATCGGAGATAGCAATAACTCACCGGACGAGATCAGGGTGAGACGGCTTGTCGGATGAAGATGGCCCATCACGCCGCCGCTTGGAAAAGGCCCTGCTGATATCGATGGTTGCATGCCCCCGCAACCAATAAAACCAAGGGCTTAGCCAGAAATGGCCAAGCCCTTTTCCATGCCACGGAAGCAATACGGAAGCAGCGGGGGCGGGGCGATCCGGCGGGGGCTGCCGTACGACGAAAGGCGACCTGCAATCTTGCCTGAGCGAGTTCCGTTCACTTATCCGACCTACTTGATGGGGAGAAAAGTCAACCCGGAGTACAAGTACGCCCCGGGAATTGGTTTACATCGGGCTCCTTTCGGATAAATTCCAAGCAGCGCTCTTGACCGGCTGCGGAATGCGTCACGTTCGGAGCTGAAATTTAAGGATACAGGCAGTGCATCTCTGGGAAATAGTTAGAAGGAGCGTAGCTAAGAGAAAGCGCGTCCGGCGGAGAAAATCGAGCCTACCTCCACTGCCTCAGCACCAGCAAGGCCTAGAAGTTAAAAAAGGCGATACTTTTCGAACTGGTAATATTACTTTTTCTCTTAAAGATTTGGATGAAAATAAGCGAAGAGCCGAATTGGCGCTTTCTTTGGGCCTTCCATCTTGGGCGGGCAGTTTTTCATGCGGTGCGATATTTCATCTGGAGCGGCCACTGAATCCGGTCCAGCTCCATGTCGGCGCAAGTGAAGTGCGCATTCCTCCCCACGGTAAGCACATTGAGGTAGCGTTTAAACACGCCCAGCAAGAAATCCACATTTCCGCTTATCGTCTTGCAGAGCAGGCTTTAGATGTCATTGCTGCGCAGAGCTTCGATATTTCTGAAATAATGAATCCTCTGCGGGAATATTGCATATGGTGGAAGGGCGAAGATGGGATTGTTCTACGTTCTGTTTCGACTATGCGGTTCGCGCCGCAAATGCACTTCAAAGTAGAAATTCTTGATCCTGACGGCAATCGCAGGACGCAGCAGAAGCCGACCCTAAGTTGGCATCCGTCGCTCGCATATTTCCGCCGGGCACAAGCTGCAACCGACTTACATGAGGCCTATCGGAACCTTTTTCTGGCATTGGAAGCGCTATTAAGTGAGGTTTGCCCTTGGAGCCGTGGCGACGGCGAGCGCCGGTGGTTGCAAGCTGCTTTAAAGCACGTAGTGGAAGGCTACGGACTGGACATGCGCAAATATATAACGCGTCTTAGAGGAAATCCTTATCGACAATTTATTAAGGAACAATACAGCGTACGCCGGTGCGCTTTGTTCCACGCGAAATTATCCGAGCGCCCAATCATACCTGGTGATATTAAAGACCGCGAAGAATTGGTGCGAGCAGCAGATAACTTGAACAAACTGTATATAGAGTTGGCAAAGAGGGTTACGGGATTCTTATTTCCTTCGAGTGTTGTTGCCGAGAGGGCCTTGGATGATTCGGTATCTAGCATGTTACGTGGTGATTTTTACCTGGATGCATCAGTGAACGGTAGCACAGAGACAGTTAAGTTAAATAAAATAGATGTAGAAAAATTTAAATATGGAAATCAAATTGTTCGTAGTGGGACTTTGAGGTGGAAGCTTGATCGAGCTGTTGAAGAGATAACCCGGGTTTGGTCGGTAATAATTTCAGATGGCGTTGCCGATGATGGAATTTCGAGCGACTCTATATTTTCAGCAGATGGCATAGATGTTTTTGAATTTGTTGTGCGAGTTGAAATGGTAAGCAGTGACAGCATTGCAGATTGGTTTGTTTAAACATCGATGGCGAGATTTCCGTATCCGGTGAGTTCTCCGCGAAATTTTATGAAGATGACGGATTTATTTGCCACTGCTTGAGGCTTACAAATATAGCCTTTAGTGGCTCCGGGAGGTAAGCGCGGGGGGCGCTGCCCATTCCCTCAATGAGCTCGTTTGCGTACAGATCAGAAGCTGGTGGGTGAGGCCCCAAGCCTAATTGAAGATCCTGCTTAATTGTTTCTAAAGATAAACCGCGCGCAATCCCCATACGCGTCTGCTGAACTATTTCAGCTTGTGGCAACGGGCAATTCCATATTTCGATAACGCCCAAGGTAATGCTACGCCCAAAATGAAGAACAGCGTGGCATGCGACACAGATCGTGATTAAATTATCGATCGCGTTGTCATCGGAATGTGCGAGGTGATGTACGTGCATGTTTTTGATCGCGCGATGCTCACAGGTGGAACATGTATAATCGTCGCGTTCTAAAACAGTTCTTCTTATCCGGTTCCACTCGGCCCTTGGTGGACGCTTGGGCCACCAAAGCGCGGGATTCGTAATCGCGGGCCGCAAGTCAAAACGGTTAGTCATAAATGCGTCCTTTTACGGGCTTTTAGCTGTTTCCTGGCTCGGCCGAGCTAATTCCGCTTCAATTGCTTCTGTTTCTGGTTCCCTTACATACATGTTGAACCGCCCCGGGATTGCCGGAGGCCATTTTG
>BAYV01000033.1 GCA_000710935.1 Iodidimonas nitroreducens
AAATGGCCTCCGGCAATCCCGGGGCGGTTCAGAGCGGCACCAAACCGCGACAGGTCCACAATGCCGTAAAAGCACCTGCATCACTCTAGCTCGTTCCAACATCAATGTTGGGAGCCTTAGCGCTAAGGTGTCAGTCCAGAACCTTGGTCATTTTCATTATCATCGCCGAGTTCAGGCTCATCCTGTTTCGGCTCGATCTGCCCTGGCTCCAATCGGTCCGATCGAGAACGGATATGATCTTTGCCACCCTCTTGCTTTCCCTCGGAGGGACTGGTCTCTGTTTCGGCCTTGATCGCACGGAGACGCACCACGCGCTCCTTGCGAGCTCTGGCCATCGCTTCACGGATCGCATTAAGGCGTGCCGCCGCACGCTGACAGATCTCGCCCAGGGCCTCCAGAATGCGCGTGAAAACGTTGTCTCGACCCGGTTTTCTATTGCTGAATCCGGCAAGCCGGAACCGGCTGGTTATGGCCGTATAATCGGGATTACCAAACTGGTGGTTCAGCTCCACAACCAGCTTGTTCGCTGCCGCCTGTTCATCCGGACCATCCTTTTTGGGAAGCTTGAGAATTGCCTGGCAATTCCCCACACCGCTCCCCTGAACAAGGGAAGGGACATAACCATCAGCCCTCAGCTGATCCAGATCATCGCCGTTTAAACCACCAACAACAATATAATGGTGCGCCGGATCGATAGGGGTCACATAAATATCGTATCCGCGCGCATTTTGCCGGGAAAGATCCGGCAATAGCTTTTCGACGTCCGCCGCCGGGTAAAACTGCTCGCAGCCATTAGGGCCTTTACCCTTGCCGTGATTAAAGTTCTCGAGATCTGTGCGCTGGCTCCGGAGCGTAATCCGATAGACCGGAGCATTGAGCGCTGCGTGTTGCTGCCGCCAGGCGGCTTTCTGTTCCGCCAGGGCGGGAGGTATCGTATCGTCCGGGCCATGTTCCACAGTACCGGAATGGGTTGGGGCTACCGGGCCTGCTAGAGTATGGCCTGTGCTGTGGTTCTGTTCTTGGCGCTCGGGCATGCCAGATTCTGGACCGGATCTTCGATCAGATGTGCCAGACTGCTCTGCTCGCGCGATAAGCGCCGCCCCGTCTCGATCTTGCTCATAAACAATTCCGGCTCTCTGCAAGCCGGCCCAGCTATAGCTCTTCCCGAGCTGGCTGCCTTTCAACCAAACGCCATTATACCCGAAAGAAAACCCGTTCATCCGTCCGGTCCGGGCGACATTGGGACGCACCATCACACCGGCCGCCTCCAATCTATCGATGAAAGCGAGCACGCTCTTGTTCCCGATAGTGGCGTCTTTGACCAGATTTTGCAGTATCAACCGCACCGAAGCTTCGCCAGTGCGAAGGCTGCGCTCCACCTCGCCCTTTTTGAGCGCTCTTCGGTGATCCTCCGCAGCGACATCTTCGAGCCCCGGCGTGATCGTAAGCCCGTATTTTCTCTCGAGATCCCGGGTTGCCTCAATCGCCCGAAATGCCTCCCACTTACCGTGCCACACGCGCTCGTCCAAGCCGATCCGGCTGGCAATGATATGTATGTGTTGATAGTCGGTGTCGTTATGCTCGATCGCTACAAATTGATGCTGGCCAAGCCCCATCTTTTCCATGAAATCGTTGCTGATTTCCTCCCACTCGGACACTCCGATCTGCTCACCGGCTGGTAACGCCAGAGAACAATGCCAGACCGGCTTCTCGACATTGGACCGCAGCTCCCGGCTAATCTTGAATTCTGCGGCCATACCGCGAGCTGTTTCTGTAGCCATGTTGCCGCCGACAATCCGCGCGGCTTTCTTAGGGCTGAGCGCGTAATTCAAGACGCCACGAAAGCCTTTGCCTCGACCGACTTTAGCTTTCATCTGTCACCCCCAGCAGCTGGCGGCGCAGGGCCTTCACCTGGTCGCGTAACTTCGCCATATCGACCGCTGGAGCATCAACCCGCCCTTCGTTGATGGCACGTTGATACTGGTTTAGATTTGCCGCACTGCGCGCCAGAGCAACATAAAGATCGCGATTGGCTTGAGGAACAATGGATGGCAACTGATCAAGCGCGGCACGGCGGATCCATTCACCGCGACTGATCTTGCCTCGCAGCTGGTCAATATGGCTCTGCTCGGCATCGGTCAGGCGACAAGTAACAGCATGCTTTCGCCTGTCAGAGGGATCCTTTGGTTTACGTCCACGGCCAGCCATTTTTATCCTCGAAATAGAGACAGTCTACAGCCAAGTCCCCCGACCAGGGGGACGCGGAGCACGGTCCTCGACAAGAGGAGGACCGTGCGCAGGTTAAGCTGCCCCCCCATTGGGGGCGCCGCGCGGAGGCATCTTTCGGCTTTTAGCGAAAAAGATGCCGGAGATCCCCCCGCCGGTCCAGCGACAGCGCAGGCCGGAGACCCCGATTAGGGGTGGGGCAAGGGGAATTAAGCGAAGCGAAATTACACCTTGCTTTTAAACACTTCTTAAACCATTAACGTAAAAAGATGAAATCGGCAACCATCTCGCCCAATTAGGGAAATTGGTTTATCCGTCAGGATGCCGAAGCAATAATATTTCCATAGCGTTTTGCCTGGAAACAGGTGTGTCCGGAGGAAAGAAAGCAATATCGGAAAGCCGGAGATAGGCTTTGACCAGACAATTTCTTGAAGCTGATTGGGCCGCCCTTGAATTTGCCCGTTCGATGATGGCCGGTTGTTACAAATTTTCGGGAAAAATGCCGTTAGAAAAACAGCCTCAAAGACCGCGCGGGGCCCAGAGAATAATCGCGGCACTAACAAGACAAATCCCTGCTCCGATAATATCCCATTGATCAGGGCGATGGCTTTCGACGATCCAAAGCCAGAGCAAAGACGACACGATATAGATACCGCCATAAATGGCATAAGCACGTCCTGCCTGATCTGTGGGGCTTAAGGCCAGCAACCAGGCAAAAGCCGCAAGGGACAATAGTCCCGGCGCCAGCCAGAATATGCTCTTGTCCAGTCGGAACCATGCCCAGAAGGCAAAACAGCCAGTGATCTCGGCGAGCGCGGCAACGAAATAGATCAGAACTGCTTTCAATGGCCATGTCCAGCATCTAGGATTGGGCCGGGAACCGGACGGAACTGTTGGACCGGGTGAATACAGCGATCACCGGAATGCGATAAGCGGATCCAGCCTTTCAGGCCATGGCATAATCCATCGGGAATTGTGTTTGTTTCAGCGCCCGAAAATCTTGTTACGTTATTGCCTTCTTTCAGAAGGGTCTCATTGTAGACGTTCGGCAATCCACAGCTTAATCAGTGATTGCCGCGTCACGCCCAGATGTCGAGCCTGCTTGTCCAGGCCTTCGACGACCCATGTCGGAAAATCCACGTTCACGCGCTTTGGTTGATCGCTCCGGCGGCGTGCCTGAGACCAGTCAATTGCATCACTCACATCTTCGCCTGCGTCGAACTTTCTGTCGAACTCAGTTGCTTTCATAATAGCTGATCTCCTCTTTCCGGGCACGCCGCACCGAAATAATCCGCACAACATTACCTCGCGGCGTCCAGATGGCCGTCCAGTACTTGTCTTCAATTTTCCCGATCGACAGGAAGCGCGGCTCATCCTCGGTCTTGGCGGGCGCTTCAAGCATCCATGGGTCATCCCAAAGAGCCTGCGCCTGATCGAAATCAATACCGTGCTTTACCAGATTCGAGGCACTTTTAGCGGGGTCATAATCAAAATTCATAACTAAATATGATATAATAATTATCCATTTTCAAGTATGGTTTAGTGTCAGCGCTCTCACGACCCGGTCGCCTTGTTAGGCGGTTCGCCTGCTTAGGAAAGTATCCTGAAAAGTCAAATATTTATAGTGGTTGCCTAGAATTCTCGGTGTCCCGAACGCTAAAGTCTACCAGACTCTAAAAACCAGGGCTGACATTCAAGTCGCCACAGCTTTCTTGACCCGTCAGTTTCATAGTGACGGTTGCGGACGGGAAGTGCCCGCTTGACTGAAGTGGACATGATCGTGTTGATCAACTCCGGTCCAGTGGTCGAGATGAGGTTAACTTGTCAACCTATCTATGGTACTACCGAATTCCCTTCCGCGCTTCGTTGTCGAGGTCGAGTTCCTTTCGATAGTGACTGCTCAGGGATTCGATTTGGCATTTTATTTTATGCAATTTACCGATGTTTCTGGCCAATTTAACCGGCTCCGGTTATCGACTGCGTTATCGGAGATCGCAGACTTATATATATGCATCTTTTCGACATCTTCCTCCCAACGGGACCTGACCTGCCACTGAATTTTCATCCATTCGGGAC